>JADYZV010000025.1 GCA_020852965.1 Pirellulaceae bacterium
AACCCCGTCCACTACCCCCATACTAAACGTCGATGATGCACTAGTCTTTTGGCCCGTTTCCAATTATGGTTGCTACTGCCCATTCTTTGCGGAAAAGCCAGGTGGCTTTGACGTATATCCCAGTCCAGTTCGCATGAGTTTGTTCTATGTCTGACAAAAGTGCTGGTTTTTCCGACGACCTGATCAATTGGGCTCGGGGGCTGTGCATGGGGGCGGCCGATATTGTGCCAGGAGTTTCCGGTGGGACAATGGCGCTGATTCTCGGGCACTACCAGCGCTTGGTGACTGCCATCAGCCATGTAGACAGCACGCTGCTGGGGTTGGTCCGCCGAGGTGACTTTCCAGAAGCAGCACGGTATTTGGATCTACGGTTCCTGTTGGGGCTGCTGGTGGGGATCGCGACCGGAATCGTCGGGCTAGCATCACTCATGAACTATCTGCTCGAAAACCAACAGGGCTACACCTATGCGGTCTTTTTCGGGCTGATTCTTGGTTCAAGCTACCTGGTAGCGCGACGTTTGAAACAATGGAATGCAACTTGTATCGCGCTGTTGATCGTGGGTACCTTAGCAGCTTGGCAAATCTGCCGTTTGACGCCCACTCAAGCTGAACTGACACCACTGAGCGCCTTCTTGGCAGCCACCGTGGCGATCTGTGCTATGATTCTGCCAGGGATAAGCGGCGCGTTTGTCCTGCTGTTGATGGGGCTCTACCATCCGATCACCGGGTTGATCAAGGACTTGCCGAGGCTGGAATTTACGATGCAAGGCTTGCTGATCATCGGCTCGTTTGGGTGTGGCTGCTTGGTTGGATTGCTAGCGTTCAGCCATGTGCTCAAGTGGCTGTTGGCCCACCGACATGACCCGACCATGGCATTTTTAGTCGGCCTGATGTTCGGCTCACTGTATAAGATCTGGCCATTCCAACGAGCGACAGAAGCCACCGCTCAATTGCCGTTCAAGGAGCAAGTCTACGAGCATTTATGGCCGACTGCCAGCAGCGTTAGTTTGCCTCTGGTCGCTGTGCTTGCCATCGCAGCGCTCATCGCAACTCTAGCCCTCGAGAGAATCGGCAGTCGTTTAGCTAGCAATTAATGTGGCCCGACGCTCCGCCGTCGGAATTAGCTTCGATTCTTAATGTGGCCCGACGCTCCGTCGTCGGAACTAGCTTCGATTCTTAATGTGGCCCGACGCTCCGCCGTCGGAACTAATTTCGATTCTTAATGTGGCCCGACGCTCCGCGTCGGAAAACCCCTTCTCTGCCAATAAAAAACGGGCGTGGACAACAAGGTGATGTCCACGCCCGCCATTTCGATACTCGTGCTTCGGTGATCTGCACGAGGGTGGGATGACTGCCAGTTGCAGCCCGCCGGCTGCCTACGGGGAATCACCCCAATGGCTGGTAAAACTACATCTCACGCGATCACCTCCATTTCCTACAGGGTCCGCTCACTCCAAACCACCTAATTCAGCCAAGAGGGTCTGAAAGCGAGTCTGAAACGTGCCAGTCGCGATGCGTTATCGCGACGTCGGAAAGTCATCTGGAATGCATCGAAGCTCCAGACACCTTTATCTTCTCCCAGTCAGTCCCCAAAAGCAAGTGAAAAGTTTTCCATTTTTGGCGAAATCCCCTTCAACCGGCCAACGTAGCCTCGCGCAATCACCCCAAACGTCCTACTTGACCCAAGTCTTTTCAGCCAATGCGGCCACAATTGTCTGATTTTTGGCTCCCCGTTGATCCGATTTGACAGTGTGACAGTTTATGCAGGGAAGCAGATGACGCTGGTTTCGACCGAGCGGCGTTTCTTCCCAAGGAGGGACGCCGCCAAGAGACACTTGGTATTTAATTGCGGTCCCTCTTCAATTGGCCAGCTTTGCCAGCCCACGAGGAGAACTCTGTGCCACGTCTGTCCATCATCGTTCCTCATCGACATGAAGATTCTCGGCTCGAAGCCACGCTGCTATCGCTGCTGGAGAATCGACCCGACGATAGCGAGATCATCGTCGTGCATGACGGCTCGTACAGCGACCCTTACCACCTCGTGGATGAAGTGATTTTCATCGAGGAGGAGCGTTCGAGTAACACACTCAAATTGCTCAACGCGGGTGTCATGGCAGCCTGCTCACCGGCGGTCTGCGTACTGCTTGACGGCGCCACCGTGACCGATGCCTGGAGCGAAGCGGCTCTGTCTACTCTGCTCGAATCGGAGACGGCTGCTGTGGCTGTGGCTGTACAAACGTCTCGCGGACAGACCTCTCACGGTATTGACGCTAGGCTTTTGAATCGTCCCAGTTTTGCTCAAGCAGGTCGCGTTGAGGTCAGTAGCCCGCGAACGGAGTGTATCGGTCCCGTCTTGGCCTGTGGATTCTACCGTCGCAAAGTCCTGCTAGCGCTCGGCGGCTGGAACGAAGACCTCGACGAACAAGCCGCCGACGTCGAGCTCGCCTTGGCCCTAGGCTCGCTCGGATTGGCTTGCCAGTGCGACGCTTCGACGCTTGTATCCATCAATGCAGCGCAATCGCGTAAGCTGACTTCACCTGCCTGGAAACAACTGGCCAGCTTGGTAGCCGCGCACGGTTTGGTCACGCCTGGCTGGGGCAATTCGCTCAAGAGCCTTCTTGGCGGCTGCCTACAAGGTCGACTGTTCACCGCTGCCTCCTGGGCTGCAGGGCTACGCGATGCCAGCACGATTCGCCGCACACAACTACGCATGAACCACGCTCGACAACAGTTCCCTGGAGACTCTGTTCAGCAATCGCTGCGCATCCATCGCGAACATAGTTCATCTGCTAACCCGAGCCGCCGAGCCGCCTAAATTGTCCCATTGCATTCCGGGAGTAGGCTCGTAACGAGTATCACGAGTTACGGCACGGGCCGCGTTGGCTGTTTACCTTGGGATCGCCTCGCGACAACTGTTGGGGTTGAGCTCACGCCAACGCCACGCGTAAGCCTGCCCCGGTAATTGGAAAATGGAACGTGGCACTAGAATCACTCGCTTCGGTCTGCCGTAACTCGCGGTACTCGTTACGAGCCTACAACATGCGACGACAAAGCGCGACAAAGATTTTCAGCCGAGAATTTGAGCTATTTGCGCATAGCTCCACCAACAGATGGCTACGGCGACTCCGATCAGAATCAAGGTGTAGATCGTCACTACGATCGACCAGACGATCTTCTCGGTGCGCGAGAAACTATCGCTCATCCATAAAAACGGAATGCCCAGAAAGCCGGTGACTCCGAACAACATGCCGAACATGGCGGGGCGGCTGTCGATCAAGGCACGCCATTTGGAACGCGATGCTCGAGGCGGCGCAGACGCTGCCGGAGCATTGCGCGGCTTGCAAACAATGGGTGGCTCTTTCATCGGACTCGTCCTGTGAGGCTAGGCTCCGCGAAATTGCGGCGGGCGTTTTTCGGCAAATGCCGCCAATCCCTCTTGAGCGTCGGGCAGCCCGAGGCAGCGGAGATAGGCTTCCGTATCTGCTCTGTACGCGACCTTCGGCTGGGAACCTTCATCCAAGTGAATCAATCGCTTCGTTTCTCGCAGAGCTGCAGCAGGCAACTGTAGCATTTTCTCCGCAAGCTGCTGACCGCGTTGCCACAACATGGACGCCGAGACCACTTCGTTCACCAGTCCCCACTCCAGCGCTCGTGACGATGAAATCGGTTCACCCATCATGCACATTTCTAATGCGCGTGACTTGCCAACCAATGCAGTGAGCTGGGCGATGCCATAGCCGGGGGGCCAGCCCAGCCGAATTTCGGGCATCGCAAATCGAGCTGCATGACTTGCTATCCGCAGATCGGCCGAATAGGCAGCCACACAACCGGCACCAAATGCATCTCCGTTGACCAAGGCAATTACAGGCTGTGGCAATCGCTCCAGGCCCAGATACACTTCCGCTTGGCGCAAACTAAGCTCTCGCGCGGCGGCCAGCGACATGCCGCGCAGTTCCTTTACATCGTCACCGGCGCAAAACGCTGCTCCAGCCCCTGTCCACAATACCACTCGAACCTCGTGAGGATGGCCGAGGAGCCACGCGACAAGCTGCTCGAGTTCGCCGGTCATTTGGTCATCGACTGCGTTTCGTGACTGCGGCCGATTTAGCGTCACTTTGGCGATACGATCGGAAACACTTATCTGAAGCGTTTGAAAATCTGGTAGCGATCCTTGGTTGGCGTTCAAGTCCATTGCCCTATTTTCCTCATCTGACAGCACCGCTAGGTTCTCGACCAAACGGCTGATCGGTACGATGGCCCGTGAATGCGTCCCGCGCCCCAATAGCCGCGGACCGGCCCAGGCTTCGACCTCGAAACTGACACGTCGCTCGTCAATGCCAACCACCTTGGCCACTCCGCGCACGGTCGCTCCCAGCGGCGCAGCAGCCAAGTGTCGGATATTGACATCCACACCTACCGATTCCTCGCCCGGTTCGAGAAACTCCCGCAACGCCTCGCGCGCGGCGCGCTCCATCAGCAAAATCATGTTGGGTGTCGAAAAAACAGTGGCTCGAGAATCACCACCCAGAGTGATCACATGCGAGGCATCGACAGCCCATATGAGGCTGCCATGCATTCCAATTCTTAGGCCAGTTTTCATAGTGTGCGGTTCGATTGAACTTATGCTTTGAGGCGGACTGCGCCGCATTAGTGCAGCTCTGCGACGATCGCCAACTTGCCTACTATCGGTTGTTGGCAGCTAAAATTCTCGCAAACATACAGTGTAGCTTGCGATTCGACCGACTGCCGCTGTTCGACTAGGGGACAGAGCTTCGCCAGCTCTTCCCAATTGGATTGATCGGCTTCGTCGCTGGCTGCCGCCAAGCAAATCGTCAGCGCGCGTGGGTCGATTCGCTTGAGCAACTGCTGGCGCAGCTCGGCAAATTCACTCGCATCGCTGCCAGCCACCAACACATACTCTTGCGACGGTTGCAGGTGCCGCAGTAGCACGCGCAGCGACTGGGCGGATGCCTGCGGCGAGCTGCTCATTACGCCCGAAGCGGCTACCAAGGCACTCTCGGCAGCGTCCAAGAAATCGTTACGCCCAGTCAGACGCGCCAAGTTGAGCAGCCCGGCAGCGGCCATGGCATTGCCGCTGGGGACACTACTATCGGCCAAATCTTTGCTGCGCGCAATCAATTTTTCGTGATCGTCGGCAGTGAAGAAAAAGCCCCCCGCCGGATCGCTAAAGTGTTCTATCATCGACTCGGCCAGATCGATCGCCAGCGCAAGTGTCGTCGCACGACCATCGACTTGGAAAAGTTCTGTCAGCGCTTCAATGAGATAGGCGTAATCGTCCAAATAGGCATCGAGCGAAGGGGTGCCTTGCCGCCATGTGTGCCATAGCCGACCATCGGCTCGACGCAGCGAGCTGCGGATGAACTCGACCGCTGCCTGTGCCGATTGCAGGTATCGCTGATCCGCGACCGCTCGATAGCCGCGCGTCATGGCGGCGATCATCAGCGCATTCCAACTCAGCAACACTTTGTCATCCAGGCTGGGACGCACACGCGTGGCTCGCCGTTGCAAGAGCTTGTCGCGATCCTGACTGAGCTGCTCGCGCAAGTGGATTTCGTCCAGTTGTCGCAGCGCGGCGAACTGGCTGATCGACTTGGGGAGATTGAGGATATTGCTCTCTTCAAAGTTTCCTGCTTCGGTGACATCGTAGCAATCACAGAATTGCTGTGCTCGCTCGGCACCCAATACCTGTTCGATTTCCGCTGGAGTCCAAACGTAGAACTTGCCCTCGACCCCTTCGCTGTCAGCGTCCTCGGTCGAATAATAGGCTCCGCTCGCGTCGGTCATCTCGCGCAAGATATAGTCGAGCGTTTCACGCACGACTTGGGCATACTCGGGATTGCCCCATAGCCGATAGGCGTCGGCATAGACGCTTGCTAACAACGCGTTGTCGTACAGCATCTTCTCGAAGTGAGGGACCAACCAGCGCGCATCGACGCTGTAGCGCGCAAAGCCGCCCCCCAAGTGATCGTAGATCCCGCCGCGAGCCATATTGTCGAGCGTCGTGTGGATCACTTTTGTGCGCGCATCGTTCGGCTGGAACGTCGACAGTTCGACGAGCAGCGAGAGGTCCATGGCGTGTGGAAACTTGGGAGCCCCGCCGAAACCACCATACTGCGGATCGTGGTGACGGATCAGCCATGCATCGGCGGCCGCAATCCACTGCGGATCGAGCGGCGATGGGCTGGGCGCGGGGCCCTGACAAGCCTGCTGCAGATTTTCACCGATCTGCGCACCTTGCTGGACGATCTGCTCACGTTTGGTCTGCCATGCGTCGACGATCGCCAGAAGGACTTGCCCAAAGCCAGGCCGCCCCCAGCGGCTGTCCGGAGGCCAATAGGTACCACCAAAAAAGGGCTGACCTTCGTGGGTCATGAAAACACTCATCGGCCAGCCGCCGCTCCCAGTGAGCATCTGCACCGCTTGCATATAAATCTGATCGATGTCCGGTCGCTCTTCGCGGTCGACCTTAATCGATACAAAATTCTGATTGAGGATCGCCGCTATCTCTTCGCTCTCGAAGCTCTCATGCTCCATCACATGGCACCAATGGCAAGCCGAGTAGCCGACCGACAGAAAGATTGGTTTGTCCTGCTCTCGGGCGCGATCGAAAGCCTCGTCACCCCATGGAAACCAGTCGACCGGATTGTCTTTGTGTTGTCGTAGGTAGGGGCTTGAACAGTTGGCGAGTCGATTGGACATGAGCAATTCTAAGGCGAAAGGTCAGGAAGTATGGCGGACACAAACAGCATTTGTGCATTGGTTTTCAGTCGTCAGTGGCATAGTATACCAAGCATTGGCACTGCGCAAACTTGCCCCAACTACCGACATCCCACCCTGTACCTGAGTCCAGACTCTTGCTACGCTTTTTTTAAGTTTGTTTTTCGTTCGTCCCCTCGCCGGCTTGTCCGGCAGGAGCATAAGTTTTGTGTTCAAGCCAACTAACGAAGCCGCTACGTGCTTCGACTTTTCTAGTTCCAAAACTACTGCTCCTGCCATGCAAGCTGGCTGGGGGCACCACTCTACTTGGAGCTACCCCCTACGATGCGTACCTTAACCGCTACCCTGTGTGCCCACACACTTTTCTGCTGCAGCGTGTTCGCCGACGAAGGGATGTGGTTGTTCAACGCTCTGCCCGCTCAACAACTCAAGCAGCAGCACGACTTCACGGTGACCGAGGCGTGGTCCGAGCACTTGATGCTTTCGAGCGTCCGCTTCAATTCGGGAGGATCAGCATCCTTCATTTCAAGTAACGGTCTGGTATTGACCAATCATCACGTCGCCTCCGATACGCTTTACAAGTTGTCGACTCCTGAGCGTGATTTGGCGAGTGGCGGATACTATGCCCAAACGCTGGCTGACGAATTGCCGGCACCCGACCTCGAATTGAATCAACTGGTATCGATCGAGGATGTTACGCAGCGCATCAATGCGTCGGTCACCGACAGCATGAGCGTCGCCGAAGCGTCCAAGGCGCGGCAAGCGGCCATGGCTACTATCGAACAGGCATCCAAAAAAGCTACCGGACTGCGCAGCGATGTCGTGACCCTGTACGGTGGAGGACGCTATCACCTGTACCGCTACAAGCGCTACACCGATGTGCGCTTGGTATGGGCACCCGAAGCCAAGGCCGCGTTCTTCGGTGGAGACGCTGATAACTTCGAATACCCACGCTACTGCCTGGATGTAACGATCTTCCGCGTGTACGAAGACGGCAAGCCAGCACAGCTCGAAAACTTCCTGAAGGTCAATCCGGCAGGTGCTCAAGCAGGCGACCTGGTTTTCGTCAGTGGCAATCCGGGCCGAACGCAGCGCATCTTAACAACGGCAGCGCTCGAGTACCAGCGCGACCATCGCATGCCACGCGTATTGGACTTGTTGCGCCGCAAGGAAATCTTATTGCAGCAATATGGATTGAGTGGTCCCGAGCAAGCGCGGCGTGGGCATGACGAACTGTTCGGCATTCAAAACTCTCGCAAAGCCTACACAGGTATGTTGGCTGGACTGCAAGACCCGAGCTTCTTAGCCGATAAGCGCAACAAGGAAGCTCGACTCAAATCGACCGTCAGCGATCTATCTCCCTGGGAGACGATCGCCGAGGTAACGCAAGCTCGTATTGGTTTGCAGAATCGCAGTGGAAGCTTGCGCAGCGGACTGTACCGTTTCGCCGAAGAGCTGGTGCTACTGGCGACTGAAGACACCAAGCCCAGCGAGAAGCGTCTGCGCGAGTTCCGCGATTCGAACCGACAATCACTCGAACAGAGCCTGTTCTCCCCTGCTCCGCTGTACGACGATCTCGAGCGGCTGCAATTGGCCGATGAACTGGCGCGCTTCACCGAAACCCGAGGCGGCAACGATGAACTGGTACAGCAAGTCTTAGCTGGTAAAGGACCGCGTGAACGCGCAGCCGAATTGATCGCCGGCACCAACATGTTTTCGGCCGAAGCCCGACAAGCCTTGGCCAAACTGGGACCGGCCGGCATCGCAGACAGTCGAGATGCACTGATTGGCCTGGCCAAGATCCTGGAGCCCGAGTACCGCGCGCTGCGAGAGATCACCGAAGAGCTCGACGAGCGCGAACGCCAAGCGTATGCGAAAATTACCGAAGCCAAGTTCGCCGCCGAAGGAGACTCGGTTTACCCCGATGCAACTTTCACCCTACGGCTAGCTTATGGTCTAGTGAAGGGCTACGAAGAGGACGGCCAGTCGATTCCGCCGCGCACGACGCTCGGCGGTGCGTTCCAACACGAGGCCGCGCATCAACGATTGGAAGACTGGGTCTTGCCCGATAGCTATGAAGCGGCCAAGGACAAACTCGATCTCGACACGCCTTTAAACTTTGTCTGCACGGCCGATATCATCGGCGGCAATTCAGGTTCACCGGTCGTCGATCGCCAAGGACAATTGGTCGGGGTGATCTTCGATGGCAATATTCAAAGCTTAACCGCCGATTTCTATCACAGTGAAGTTCAAGGACGCGCGGTGGCAGTACACATCGCCGCCGTGCTGGAAGTACTCGACAAAGTCTATAATGCGGCGGAGTTGAAGAAACAAATCGGTAAGTAGATTGCGATGGGGAGAGCGGAGAGTGGGGAGAGGGGGGGAATGCACAGTGGAATTCGGTGGGGGACCACCATCTTTTCACGAGTTAGTATGGTAATCTAGCTATGGGAATCGTGTAGAGTTCGGTGGGGGACCACCGAGCTACTTTAAGATTTCAGTCACTGATTTCCATGACCCCTTCGTCAATTTGATGTTGTACGTGCTTTGCGAGCTGCTGCCAAGTACCACGCGCGGTGGCGTCGAGCTGTTCTGACTGCATGCCGCGCAAAACTTCCGATGCCTTGCGAGGCTGCTGCAAATGCAGCAGTAGTTTTGCCAAGTTGAGCTGCAGAGAGATCCGCTGCTCAACGAATCGCTCGATGTGCTCGCGCAGAAGCGGAATCGCTCGCGGATAATCTTTGGCAGCCAATAGCGCCCGAATCAATCCGTACAGCGATGGCTGCGGCAATTGAAGCTCCGGATGATCCACACGCAGCTTGGACAAGAGCTTTAAGGCCAGCGGTAAATTCCCTTCGGCGATCAGCCGCTCGACGTCCAGTAGTCGTTGCTGGCTGATCGTCTTGGAACTGCTTGCCGCCGGTTGGGGGTGTACGGATTTCGGGCGGCGCGCCCGCTTGGTATCCAGCATGCCAGACTTGCGCGTTGGCGACGTCGCTTGGTTGGACGACTGGGGGCGAACTGGCGGCGGGGACAAGGCAGGTGTTCCCGATGGCGATCGAGTGCCCGTTCGCGTGCGAGTACTCGATCGGACGAGCTGTCGCGCTTCGGCATCGACCTGCTCGTCGCGAGCAATGCCAGTCTCAGTGCCATTCCAAACACTGATCAAATCCCAGCCTTCACAGTCGACCCATCCGCGGCGTAGCCAGACCCAACCGACTGTTAAACCCAAAATCAACCCGATCATATGCATCATGCTGCGCGACAACCCAAAGCTGCCCGTGGCAATTCCAATCACTTCCACCGCGAATTGTATGAAGCCGAACATGAGAATTGGGACTTCGATCGAGCCGCCGCGAATGCCAAAGCCCCATAGAACATCGAACTCGTTGCGTGGAGCCCATACGACAGCGACTCCCAACAATCCCAACAATGCCGCGTTGGCCCCCATCGAAACCGACGAAGTCGAGAAAAGAGTCAGCGTCTGTTCCAAGCCAGCTTGGGTAATTCCAATTCCAAGAAAGATTGTCAGAAATCCCGGCGCGCCAACTTTGCCTTCAACAACTAGGCCAAAGGCCCACAAGGCAATGAGATTGAAGATCAATTGCACGATATCGTGGTGCATAAACATGGCGGTCAGCCATTGCCACGGCTTGAGCCCCGCCCCATGCTCGAGCGCCAGCACCAACGGCGGCGAAGCGGCATCTGCATCGGCGCCCCGCTCCACGCCGGCTTTGCCATCCCCGTTGTCGTTATTCCAATCTCGCCCAACGTGATCGCGTTCAAGCAAGGGCCGGTCTTTGACCACCTGCCCTGGTTCGGCTGGCTCGGGTTGTTCCACAATGCGAAACGCATCAGCATTCCACTGGGCCTCTGCGGCCGGCCCTCCTTCAGGTGCTGCGGGTGCCAAGGGATTAAACGGATCGGGACCAACAACACGATGGTCGGGCGTTTGCGATTCGAGCCGTTCATGCGGTACGACAATGAACAACAGGCCGTTGAGCAACATCAGCACCACCGTTGCGATAGGCCAATGGTACAGCGGTGCATCGGTGTGGTAGGGTATCATAGGCGCATGCCATTGTCTCAGACTGAGAAGACCGTCTCACTACTGATCAACTTGAGCAATCATCGTATCAATTCCACACACGTGCAATGCCTCGTCTTTCACGAAAAACAGGCTGATTGGCAATGATTTATGGGGCTTGTCGATCTATACCACGAAATTTAGCGTCTTGGCACGCTAATAGCACAGTTGATACCTGCGTTGCTACTGCTAGTTCGGCACTCGCGCCAGACGTGGCAACAGCGCGTATCGTATAATTAATAGTAGTAGTTATCGGTTCTACTAGACGAGGGCGCAGGCGGCTGGTTGTTTTGGGAGGGAGTGAGATGAGAGTTATCCAGGCAAGCTGTTTCGGCTTATTGTTATCGTTCACGGTCGCATCGTTGGCGTTTGCCCAAGGTGGGGCAGTTACGGCCCCCCCGATCGTCAACTGGAGTTACGTTGGGCATTCGAGCACCGCTGGCGAAGGCTACCTTCGCGGCTCGGCAGCAGTGATTCAGTCCGCCGGACAGGCCAACTACTTGAATTCAATTGCCGCCGTCAATTACCAGGAAGCAACTCGGAAGTTGATTGAGAACCATGATCTGTATGTCCGTAACGCCATACAGAGTCGCGAGATGGTGCATGAATTTCGGGAGCGATACAGGCCATCGGCACCAACCCCAGAGGAGTGGCAGCGGGTCACGGAAGCTTCGCTCCCCGATCGACTAACTTCCGATCAATTTGATCCCATTACTGGAAAACTGATTTGGCCGCATATTCTGCGTACCGAGGAATACCGGGCTTTCCGCGAACGGGTTGATGCCATCGTTTCCAATCGCACTCCCGACAACAGCGGGAATGGGAGTCCATCCCAGCGTGAATTGGCCTCGTTGATCGACGGCATGAAGATGCTGCTCAAGTCCAATATCAATACCGTCACATTGAGCCAATACGCGTCCGCCAAATGGTTTTTGAAATCGGTGGACTACGAGGCGCAGTTTCCGTTGCAAAGTCTTCCAGCTACAACCGACGTGGGGGCATCCGAGCTGGTTCACTGAGCGCTTTCTTCAGCAGGTTTCTCAATTTCTTCAGCAGGTTTCTCAATGACTCGTGATCACATTCGATCATTATTTCATAACTCGTAGCCTGGAGGTAACCCTTTGACTCGTGATTGCCAATTTATCTAACTGAACTCGCAATCTAGGAGGCTACCTATTGACGTAACGATTTCTCTCGGAGAGCCGCTGTATTCGTTTACTTCCTCACCGCAATCGTGAATACTGCATCTCCCACCAGGGGCGTTCTTTCGACTTCGGAAGGACGCCTTTTTTTCGTAGGCACTCACGCTTCAAGTTCCAGTACGATTGAATTGATTGGACAGCACTACATTTGTTGCTCACCCCCTCATGCGATCACCGAGCTCAAGGTTGCGATGAAGGTTGGAATGAATCATAATTCAAGTTCAGATGCAAATTGCTATGGCCGCGCTGATCTACGACTCTGCAAAAGGTGCCCGTAGCAACTACACGCCAAATAGCTGCGAAAGCCGCTTCCTCGAACGTGGGATGCCTACGTGAATCGCTTCTCCTTGCTAGCTGCTGGCTGGATGCTGCTCACCGCTCACGGCCTGTTGGCCGACGAAACCGTCGAACAAACGTTTTTCGAAGAGCGCATTCGCCCAGTGTTGGTCGAGCACTGCTACGCTTGTCATAATAGCCACGAAAATGCCGAAGCAGATTTGGTGCTCGACTGCCGCGAAGGGCTACGCCTGGGAGGCAACTCGGGTCCTCTGTTCGAACCAACAACCGCGAACAGCCTGACCAACGCAGACAATCCCACAAACTCGGCGAAATCTACCGCACAAGACAGCTTGTTGCTACGAGTTTTGCGGCACGAGATCGAGGGTCTCGAGATGCCAGCCGAAGGCCCGCAGCTCGAACCTCGCATCATTGATGACTTCGCTAGGTGGATAGCTTCGGGCGCGTACGACCCACGCTCGACTCCCCCCAGCGCCGCCGAGCTTGCCGAAGCAACATCATGGGCCACTATCTCTAAGCAACGGCGCCAGTGGTGGTGTTTTCAACCGATCGCCCCGCCTACGCTCCCTGGTCCTGAATCGATTGCAGCCGACGTAGCCAACTCGAGTGCGTCGTTGGCGCTCAATCTCAGCAGCAATGGCATCGATCTGCTGCACCAAGCCGAATTGGCAGCTCACCAGCTCAGCCCCAATCCGCGAGCCGATCCAGCCACACTGCTTCGTCGCCTGCATCTGTTGTTGCTCGGTCTGCCGCCGACCCCCGAACAACTCGATGACTTTGCACAGGATCCCAGCCCAGCAGCCTACCAACGTGTGGTAGATGAGCTGCTCGAATCGCCTCGTTTTGGGGAACGCTGGGGGAGACATTGGCTCGACTGGATTCGTTATGCCGAATCACATGGAAGCGAAGGCGATCCGCGAATCGTCGGTGCGCATCACTATCGCGACTACATCATTCGCTCGTTGAATGCAGACATCCCCTACGACCAATTGCTGCGCGAGCATATTGCTGGCGACCTACTCGAAGTGCCACGAGTAGATCAGCAACTGGGAATCAACGAGTCGCTGATCGGGACAGCTCATTGGAGAATGGTTTTTCATGGCTTTGCTCCTACCGACGCACTCGACGAGAAAGTGCGATTTACCGATGACGCACTCGATACGGTCACCAAAGCCTTCCTCGCACTGACCGTTTCCTGTGCGCGATGTCACGACCACAAGTTCGATGCGATTAGCCAAGCCGACTATACTGCGCTGGCTGGGATTCTATCTTCAACACGTCCCGGCCGCGCGGAGATCGACTTGCCCCAGCGGCTCGACAAAAATCGTGACGAACTCCAACAACTCAAACCGACCATACAAGCTGCTATCGCTGCGCAGTGGCTCGAGAGCCTGGAGGACTTGCCAACTCGGCTAATCGATAACTTGGCAGCCAACCCGGAGGCCAGCGAAAAACAACACTGGTTGTATCCGCTATACAAACTTCGTCAGCTCGAACAATCTCCGGTCGACGGTAATGATCCAGCCAGCGCTTGGCTCGAATCGGTCAAAGAATTTAAAGAGGCTCAAGCCAATCAGTCAAGCTTTCTCGCATCCAAGCTGGGTCCAAACTGGAACTTGGCTGATGATGCTCAATCGCGCAATTGGTATCGTTATGGTTCGGGACTAGTTGCTCGAGTGTCGGGCGCAGGGAAGGTTGGCACAGAAGTCCATAGGGAACGGCTAGCAGAGAGAGTGGGTGAGAGTGCGGGAAAGAGTTCCGACGGCGGAGCGTTGGGCAATATTAAAGAAACCAAGAGAACTTCCGACGGCGGAGCGTCGGGCCACATTAAAGAAGCCAATAGAACTTCCGACGACGGAGCGTCGGGCCACATTGAGGAAACCAAGAGAACTTCCGACGGCGGAGCGTCGGGCCACATTGAAGGCGGAGGAGCGGGGCATCCAGGTGAATTCACCATCGAGGCCGACGGTGAACGAGTGATTGGCGGAGTTTTCCCTGCCAGCGTGCTCACCCACTCGCTGAGCACAAAACATGGCGGGCGGTTTACCTCGCCAGATTTCACGGTCGGTCCAGGACAACGCCTGTGGTTGCAAGTATGCGGCGATGGGCAAGCCATGAGTCGCTATGTGGTACAGGACTTCCCTCGCGACGGTACGGTCTATCCGGTCACCGAACTGAAACGCGAGCGAGGTTGGTATTGGCAGGCCTACGACGTGGGATATTGGCAAGGGGATGCACTGCACGTCGAGCTGACAACCGCCAACGATGCACCGCTGCTCGTCAGGAATCAACCGCGCTCCTGGTTCGGCATTCGCCGCGCGCTGCTGGTTGACTCTCCGCAGGTTAGACCTGATACCAACTTTCGCGAAAGTTGGACGACGGTGTTTGAAGCAGCCGCCCATCGTCCCCCTCGGTCGACAATGGAACTGGCCGACCTGCTGGCCGATTCGATTCGTCAAGCTATTTTGGATTGGCGAGATGGTTGCCTGAGCGACGCGCAAGCGCTGCTAATCGACGACTTTCTTTCGGCCGAACTACTCCCCAACACGCTCGAAGCACTCCCATCGGCCAGCCCTCTGGTAATACGCTACCGCGAACTAGAAAACGACATTCCAGTCGCTACACGTATACCTACCTTAGCTGAATGGCAAGGCAGCGATCTGCGATTGTATGAACGTGGTAATCACAAGCAGCCTCAGCAGATCGTGCTACGACGCTTCTTGGAAGCTATCGACTCGCGCCCCTATAACTCACCTCTCAGTGGCCGCCGCCAGTTGGCCGACGATCTACTGCGCGACGACAATCCTCTGACCGCCCGAGTCATTGCCAATCGCATATGGCACCATTTGTTCGGACAGGGCATCGTCTCTACCTGCGATAATTTTGGAAAACTCGGTACGCTCCCCTCACATCCTCAACTACTCGACTACTTAGCTTATCAATTCCGCGAAGTCGACCACTGGTCACTCAAAAGTTTGATTCGCCGTATTGTCACCAGTGAGGCTTGGCAACAATCATCGACTGAGTCGGCTGCCGCGCGCGCGACCGATCCCGACAATCGACTGCTCTCGCATTTCTCAACGCAACGTCTAACTGCCGAAGCCATTCGCGATTCGCTTTTGTCTGTCTCCGGCGAGATCGATTTGACGATGTTTGGTCCAGCAGTAGCCGGCTCCACTCCTCGCCGTTCAATCTACGTGCAGGTGCTGCGCAATGAACCCGATCCATTCTTAGCCGCTTTCGACACACCGCTTCCCTTCTCGTGCCAGGGCAATCGAGATGTGACCAATGTCCCTGCCCAGTCATTGATCATGATCAATGGTCCATTGACGGCTGCAGCGGCAGAAGACTTGGCGGAGCGATGCTTGTCGAGTCCGCAAGCCGAGACAGATCGTCAGCGGATCGAACTGATGTGGCGCATTGCGTTGGGACGACGGCCCGACTCGCACGAATTGGAAGCGGCTGAGCAATTCCTCAGCACGGCTCACGAGCCCAGCGACACCGCCGAAGCCGCGTGGATCGAGCTGGCGCATTCAATGCTGAACTTAAAGGAATTCATCTATGTCCGTTGAGTCGAGGTCCGTTGAGCCGAACGGCAATCGGGGCGCAGCTCTTGCCTCTCGCCGCCAGTGGTTGCAGCGTTGCTCTAGTGGTTTTGGGATGTTAGCACTGGCAGATCTGTTGGCCAAGACGACTCACGGTGCAATGCAGCTACCCAACGCACCGGCGAAGAGTGTCATTTTGTGCTACATGTCGGGAGGTGTTTCCCAAGTCGACTCCTTTGATCCGAAGCCGCGCTTGGTCCGCGATCATGGGCAACCGATGCCAGTCAAAGTCGAGCGCACCCAGTTCAATCAGAATGGTTCGATCTTTGGTAGCCCGTTTCGGTTCGAACCGCGCGGCGAAAGTGGCTTGGAGATCAGCGACTTGTTTCCCTGCTTAGCGCGCTTGGCTGACCGTTTGGCGATCATCCGCTCGATGACTACCAAAGTTAACGAACACGCGCAAGGCAACTTCGCCATGCACTCTGGATTTCCATTTCTAGGACATCCGAGCGCAGGTGCTTGGATCAGCTACGGTCTGGGGACGGCCAACGAGCAGCTCCCCAGCTATGTCACTTTGCAAAGCGGTGGTGCCGTCGCTCCGCACGGTGGCAAAGCGCTGTTTGGAAGCGGCTTTCTCCCCGCACAGCATCAAGCCAGTATTGTCCAAGTCGACGAACCTGAGCCAATCGCACATATTCATCCACTGCAAAATGTCGCACGCCAACGTCGAGAACTCGACTTCGTCCGACAACTCGACGGCGATTTTTCAAGGCGTGTGGCTGACTCGCATGTCGATGCGGCCATCGCCAACTACGAGACGGCATTCCAAATGCAAACCGCGATTCCAGAGCTCTGCGATCTGTCAGGTGAGACGCAAGCCACTCGCGACCTGTATGGTCTGGATGATCCCGAGCCCAAGAAAGCAGCCTACGCAAGCCAAGCACTGCTGGCGCGGCGCTTGGTAGAGCAAGGTGTGCGCTTCGTCGAACTGTCGTGCCTGACTCACAGTATTGGAGCAGGTGGCGCTGCCAACCCCTGGGACCAACACTCCGATCTGGAAAAAGGGCATCGCGCCATGGCGCACCAGGTCGACCAGCCCATCGCGGGGCTGATCGAAGACTTGGCCTCGCGCGGCTTGCTCGAACAAACGCTAATAGTGTTCACCGGCGAGTTTGGACGAACACCTTTTTCGCAAGGTTCCAATGGCCGTGATCACAATCCCTTCGGCTTCAGCCTGTGGATGGCCGGTGGCGGGATGCGTGGCGGGACTGCCTACGGAGCAACGGACGAACTCGGGTATTATGCGATCGAGAATCCCTGTACGATCTACGACCTGTGGGCAACAGTGCTCCACCAATTGGGCATCGATCATCAGCAACTCACCTTTCGCTACGGTGGCCGCGATTTCCGCCTGACCGACGTACACGGTCACGTGCTGCGCGACATCCTCAGCTAAGGCTTTAGCCGATCTTAAGCGCTGGAGTCTAGGCCTTAGCCGATCTTCGTGGCTTCCAAAAATCGCCTAAAGTCTACACTCCAACCAGTGAGGCAGTCAGTGCTCGCTAAGCACAGGCTATTCGAGTCGATCTCGCAGAGGAGTGCGCAGCGATGGACCATTACCGCTAGCCTGAAATTAGTTTAAACTGAACGGCTCCGTTGACCGTTTCCACTCTCGTCCCCCGTTGGCGTCAAAGGCTAGCAATGATCAATACAGCCCTCAAAGAGCATTTGGTTCGGCACGTTTTGGCCAAAGTCAGAATGCCGGCGCAGTATGTCGGCGGCGAGCGCAATATTGTCGTCAAACATCGAGACGCGGTCGCAGGGCGATTGTGCTTGTGCTTTCCCGATGCCTATACGATCGGCATGAGCCACCATGGGCTGCAAGTACTCTACTCGTTGATGAATCGCCGCGACGATTGGGCCGCCGAGCGCTGCTTTACCCCTTGGCCCGATATGGAAGAGCAGTTGCGTTCGCAAGGTCTGCCACTATATTCGCTTGAGACGTTTACACCGCTGCGCGACTTCGACGTCGTCGGATTTACGCTCCAGTACGAAATATCATCTCCCAACGTATTGACGATGCTCGATTTGGGAGGGATTCCACTGCGCACTAGCGGGCGCACCATGGCTGATCCACTGATCATTGCCGGTGGGCCGTGCGCGCAGAATCCGGAACCGATGGCCGAATTCATCGACTGCTTTGTGACAGGCGATGGCGAACCGTCGCTACCAGAGATCTGCGATTTGTGGCTGGAACTGCGTAGTGCTGCTCGAGAGAATGGTGGTTGGCTCGGCGGTCAAGCAGGCATCGCGCAGCGCGAACAGGCTTTGGCTGAATTGGCGCGGCGTCTTCCCTACGCTTACGTCCCGCGCTTCTACGTCCCAGAATATCGTAATAGCCGCATCGTGGCCCTGCATCGCTCGCGCAGCGACGTGCCCGAAACGATCGAGCCGTGTGTAATCCGTGATTTTGATTCCATCGCCATCCCTACGGCTCCCATCGTGCCGTTCGTCGAGTGTGTGCATGACCGCATTGCCATAGAGATCATGCGTGGTTGTCCCTGGCAATGTCGCTTCTGTCAAAGCACGGTGATCAAGCGCCCGCTGCGCATTCGCTCGGTCGACACGATCATCAACGCGGCCATGGAGAGTTACAAGAACACCGGCTTCAACGAAATCAGCATTTTGTCGTTATCCAGTAGCGACTATCCGCACTTTGAAGAGTTGGTGACACGGATGAAGGCCACCTTCAACCCGATGGGGGTGAACATCTCGGTCCCCAGTCTGCGGGTCAACGAGCAGTTGCGGACTTTGGCCGACTTGGTAGGCAACGGTCGGCGAGGTGGATTGACCTTGGCACCTGAAGTAGCTCGCGACGACATGCGTGAGCAGATTCGCAAGAAGATCAAGAACGAAGATTTGTACGAAGGCTGCCGCACCGCGTTCAAGAACAACTACGAAACGGTGAAGCTCTACTTTATGTGTGGACTCCCCGGTGAACGCGACGTCGACTTGGACGGTATCGTCGAGATGGCCGAGCATATCGCCCGCATCGGCAAGGAGGTTAAGGGACGCTTTCCCAAAGTCACCGCCAGCGTATCGAACTTTGTCCCCAAGGCGCACACGCCCTATCAGTGGAACGGTATGCAACGTCGCGAATACTTTCAACGGGCCCACCAATACCTTTGGCAAAAGCGCACCATTCGCTCGGTGAACATCAAGTGTCACAACGTGGAAACGAGTCTATTGGAAGGAGTGCTCAGCCGCGGCGATCGACGCACGTGCGATGCGGTCGAGCTGGCGTGGCAACGCGGAGCGCGCATGGATGGCTGGACCGAGATGCTCGACCCTCAACGCTGGTGGAAGGCCCTGCATGACACCAATATCGACATTGAAAAACAAATGCACGAACCCTACGAGCTCATGGACAAGCTCCCTTGGGATCACGTCAACGTCAAGTACGGTCGCGAGTACTTGGCCAAGGAACAGTCGCGTTCGTTGACCCAGCTCGAAGCCATGGCAGACGCCAAATAGGTTTACGATGCCTGAATCGCTTCCAAACGAGCTCCATTCGGCTGTTTCGCTCGGTATTCTGCTACTCGCATCGCTGGTAGGTGGTATCGCAGCCGACGTCGTCCGCATCCCAAAGGTTACCGCCTACTTGCTGGCTGGGATGCTTGTCGGTCCAAGCGTCTTGCACGCTATCAACCATGAGCACATTCAGAACTTCGAGCCGTTCACGAAACTAGCTATGGCGCTGGTTCTACTCGAGCTCGGATGTCGTTTCCCCCTGGCCCGTTTACGTCCGATCTTGAAACGCGCATTGTGGCTTGGCGTGGGGGAAATGTCCGCCACCTTTGCACTGGTCACACTGGCAATTTGGCTCTTTAGCGGCAACCCGGCTATGGCTGTTCTGCTAGGCGCATTGGCATTGGCCACCGCTCCCGCGACGACAGTCTTGGTCTTGAAAGAGTCGCGTTCCGAAGGACCTGTCACTGAGTTGGCGAGCGTATTGGTCGCACTCAATAACATCGTAGCTATCGTGAGCTTCGAACTGCTGTTTCTAGTGGCGCGGATGTTGTCCGACGAAACAGTGGTATCATTCTGGTCGCAACTCGGACGGCTGACGGCCGATCTGGGCGGAGCTTGCTTGTTGGGTATCTGCGGTGGACTATTTATCGGCTACTTCAGTGGACTACTCAATCGTCGCCGCTGGCTGGTCATGGTGTTGGCGGTCGCCATTTTAATGTTGGGACTGTGCGAGACATGGCACCTCCCCTACATGCTGTCGTTTTTGATTGCCGGTGTGATGCTAGTCAATACGTCCGAATCAGCGCCCGACCTTCTATCCGAGCAGGAGAAGATTGCAGGCCTCTTGGTAGTCGTGTTTTTTGCCGTTCACGGAGCGGAATTGCAATTGTCGGCCTTCCTCACCGCCGGGTTATTGGGAGGTGTCTATATAACGGCCCGCTCAGCAGGAAAACTCTTGGGAGCGAATTGGGCCGCTCGCGCCCGAGGCGAGCCGGCGAACGTGCGGCGTTACTTGGGAAATTGCTTGTTGGCACAAGCGGGCGCTGCCATCGCACTCGCCACACTCGCTGCCGAGCGTTGGCCTGGACTCGGAGATCAATTGCAAACCATTATTCTCGGCTCGGTGGTCTTCTTCGAAATTATCGGTCCGGTCCTCATCCGCCAGAGCGTGCTCCAAGCTGGTGAGGTGCCGCTGGCGCATGCCATAACTCACAATACGGTAACCCCCAAGAGCCAAGCCGCCAAAATGTGGCATCGTGGGCGCGAGGCAATGGGCTTCAAGCCGCCGCGGGCCATCGACGTTCGCGAGCTGACGGTCGCCAACTTGTTGCGAAGTAATGTCAGTGGCGTACCACAAACGGCTGACTTCGACGAAGTCATTGCGCACATTAGCCGTAGTCACGATAATACATACCTGGTGGTTGACGAGCGGCAATGCGTGGTCGGAGTGATTCGATACGATGTGCTAAGTGATACCTTCTTTGACTCCTCCCACGATCACTTGATTCGCGCCGAGGACTTATCGAGTCCACCCAATTATGTACTTTACCCCGACGATCCGTTGACGGTAGCCTTAGACCTTTTCAAACAAACAACCGATGACGCCTTAGCCGTCGTCGCGCGCGAGGCACCACATCGTTTCCTAGGAATCATTCGCCGAGGAGAGTTGACCGAGTTGGCAATGCGACTCCTACCGCAACGATAAACTCCTCCAGCCTTCCACGAACCTGGAAACCGACGGCGGAGCGTCGGGCCACATTACCGAGGGCCGATTCGCTGGCGGTTGTGTGATACAATTGCAAACATCATGACCGAACCACCCATACTACCCGATGATTCTCAACTGAGGCCGGCTACCTCCGTGCCCAATGATCTAGAGAATCCCTATGCTCCCACGGCGAGCGCAACTACAGCCCAAACAGCGTACAGCATGGATTTACCGCTGGCGTATTGGGTCGCTTTGCTCGTGGCTTTCGGCAGCTTCACACTGCTGAGCTTTGTGGCACCTGGGCTAGGTGTGCCGGCAGTGTTTGCCCTCATTTCAGCGGCCATCCGCGTACCGCTGCTCCAGCGCCGCTTGCCGACGATGTCGACCGTCGATCGCCCAAATCCTCTGGTGATGTTGCTCACCTCTTGGGGCTTCAGCCTAGTTATCGGTGCTGCATCGCTGGTTGCCTTCTGTGTAGTTTGCGTACCCATGGGCTTCTTTGCTATAGCTGTCGACGGTGAGGGTTACGCGATACCGATTGTATTCGGCCTGTGCGTTTTGATCGCCCTGTTCGTCTATGTCCTATTGTTTCGGATGTCGCTAAGGATGCACGTATGAACGCGCCCATCAGTTCTTCCACTCGGTCGGTCGTAAAACATCGCGACTATACGTTCTTGGGACTGACGCAGAGTCTGTGCCCCGAATGCCGCAGTGTGGTACCAGCGAAGATTATCGCAAAGGGAAAACGAGTCTACTTTCGCAAAACATGCCCAACGCATGGTCAGCGCGATGACTTCATCTGCAGCGATGTGTCGCGCTACGATCGAACCGAAACGAGCCTACCGGCCAAACTGCCGGCTCACACGTTCGCTGAAACCGAACATGGCTGCCCGTACGACTGCGGGCTGTGCAGCGAGCACGAACAGCATACATGTATCGGTGTCATTGAGATTACCGATGGCTGCAACCTATCGTGCCCGATGTGCTATGCCGTCAGCGGTCCTGGGCAGAAGCACAAATCGCTATCGGACATTAAAGCGGCCATCGATCGGCTGGTCCTCGCCGAAGGGCGCGCGGAAGTAGTTCAACTTTCTGGCGGCGAACCGACACTCCATCCACAGTTGATGGAAGCGGTCCAGTACGCGTTGGCGCAACCCATTGACTTTGTGATGATCAATACTAACGGGATAAGGCTGGCCCACGATTCCGAACTGGTCGAGCAACTTGCGGCTCATCGCCAGCGCGTAGAAATCTACTTCCAATTCGATTCACTCGTCGATGCCCAGATCGAACAACTGCGTGGGCAGGCGGGCCTGTTAGAAACGAAACTCAAAGCACTCGATCGCCTGGCCGCTGCAGGCTTGAATGTGACGCTCGTCAGCACGCTGCAAGGAGGTGTCAACGATTCGGCACCTGCCGAATTGGTCGAGTTCGCCCGTGGGCGACCGGAAGTCACGGGGCTGAGCTTTCAACCTGCCACCTACAGTGGCCGACACTTCCTCCCGGCAGCACTCGAACAACGCATCACGTTCCCCGACGTCATCGACAATATCGTCGACGATCCACGCAACGAGTATCAAGCTCAAGATTTCTTTCCGCTCCCCTGCGCACATCCCAACTGCCATTGGATCAGCTTGGCCGCGCGCGATGAAAACGCCTTGGTTCCACTAACTCAATTGGTCGACGTGCATCAAAATCTAGATCTACTGGCTAATGGCATCAGCTTTACACGTGAGAAAACTCAGTCGCTGGCCCAGCAAGCCATCGCGCGCTTGGCCTGTGGGGATTCAGGGTGTTGCGCACCTAGCGGCAGCATGTCAACCGAGGCCAATACTGTCAGCAGGCAACTCGGCGTTTTACCGATCTTAGACGCAGCCAACCGCGACTCCCATCGCGTGGCCGACTTCTTAGAGCAGGTCGCTCGACAATCGATCGGTGCGCGCGACATGTTGCGCATCACCATCACCTCGTTTTTGGACGTGTACAATTTTGATGTCCGACGAGTGATGAAGTGCTGCACGCACCACGTACTCCCCAGCGGCCACATCATTCCCTTTTGTGCCTACAATGTGCTCTACCGCGACGGCACCGCGAAGCTTCCGCAATTGAAGTAGAGCGGCCCCATGCCAGCTTGCCTGACATGGGCCAAAGTTTTGTAACTAGATACGACCAGCCCTACGCGCCCCCTTCTTTCAACTCTCTATCGCTTTTCACTCTGCAACAGCGCGCGGAAGTAGGCTTCGATTTGCGGGCGGTAGCTGGGTAAGAATCGTTCGACCATTCTGGATTGCATTTGTTGCCGAACCTGTTCGGGCAATTGTCCCCACACGTCTTGCTGCAGTCTTTCGGGATCGGCTAGATCAATGGTCACACCGGCAGTGGGGCCAGCCTGCGAGGGTCTATTCTGCGCTGATTGACTACCCGTAGGCTGCCCACTTCCGTGTTGGTCGGAAGTTTCGCCTGCGTCACTGCTGGCAGATTGCTCTTGCGAAGAGCTCGATGACTCCGAGGTCTGCGGTTCAGGCGAATGCTGCTGCTGCGGTTGTGGTTGTGGTTGTGGTTGCGAAGCCCGCGACGAATCGGCTTGGCGCATCTCTTCGATTAGGCTATCCAGCCGTTGCACAATATCGACTTGCAATTGTCGTGTCTCATTGCCGACCGCCCCTTGGTTCAGGTGCGTGGCTGCAGCTCGCATATTCTTACGAATGATCAGCAATGGATGATCGGCTAGTGACGGATCAAGCGATAGGCCTTGCTCGCGGTCGGATTGAGCGGGAATGGGCACTTGGTTGGGGGCGCTCGGCGAGTCCAATGTGCGCGCAGGGGCGGGATCACTAAGTAGGTCGAGCAGGCCATCGACCAGCGCGGCCTGTTCCTTCGATGGGGGATCTTGAGCGTATGCCGCTGCGAGTTGGCTCACGACAATTCCTACCAACAACAACCAAGCTCTCGTGCGATAGGTCGTCATCCGACAAAACATACTAATTGCCTTCTGAAGGTGCGGGCGTAGGCGGCGAAGATTCCCGTAGCAGTTGTTCGATCTGCGTTGCCAGCGCCTGTTGCATGTTAGCAAGTTCACTCAGTTGTCCTGCGCGGCGCACTGAATCGTCGATGCCTTGGGCACTGACTGTCTGTGCGTTGAGTTCCTGTTGTAAACTTCGTAACAGGATGAGGCTGGCCACAAACGGTGCGGGGCGCTGAGGTACCTCAGCAGGTGGCTTCTCACCATCTGGGTTCTCTTCAGCATCGTTTGGCGGCGAAGCATCGCTCGTGTCGCTTGGGCGTTGTTCGCGCATCGCATCGGCGGCCAATTGAAGCAATCGCAATGCTCCCTCAGATGCTTGCTCAGCATCTGGGGCAACGCGATAGCGTTTGGCGGCAGCTACGGCGCGACCCATCAACAGTTCGGCTTGTTCGAGAGTCCAATCGAAGGTGGGCACGGCTGACGTTTCCGCGCGCACCTCACGCAACATCTGCCGCACCTCTTCTTGCCGCGAGGCCGCTTGCCGCACCTCGGCTTGATACGATTGGCGCGACGCTTGTGGCAGCTCGTCGGTCTCGATGTTGGCCCATTGATTGAATTGCTCGGTGATCGGTTTCTGTTGCGTCGAGACCCGCTCGATAGCGATGGCGAGCTGAAACATCTGTTGCTCAGCAACTTGTTGCTCCAAACCTGCGGCGCGCTGCTCGAGCTGTTGCGAGGTCTGCTCCAATTGCTGGGCAGCTTGTTGCGAAGCACGTGTGGCCTGCTGGAAATCATTCTGCCTGCCCGCACTCTGAGCTTGTTCTTGAGCCGCGCTGGCACGATCGATCTCGGAGGATAGACTTCCATCCCCAGCCTGATCCGCTTGATTGGCCGCTGCGCGGGTGCGTTGCTCAGCATTGGCTTGGTCGCTAAGCAGTTGTTCCCGCGTGCTGGCCGTCGGTGATGCTTGCCACCGCTCGGACAATGCAGATTGTACTGTGGCCAAGTCCGACAACTCGGCACTGAGCTGGCGCAGCCCCTCGGCACGATTGCGTAAACCACCGAGTTGCGATTGATTGCCGGCGCCCAATTGTCGCAAAGTATCGCTCAACAGTTCTGACACTTGCTGTTGCGTTGTAGCGGCCCTCGCGAGTTGCGCGTCACGGATTTCTTCGGTCGATCGTCGCATCAGCCCGCTTGCTTGTGCCGACGAAAGTGACTGGGTAGCCCGTGCCAGCGCGGACTTGGCTGTCTGCTGATCAGCAGTTTCCGGCTGCAGCAGGTCTCCCGCCCGCGAAAGCCAATCGTCCAAACGACGCGCCAGGCCTTGTTGATCGGCGCTCAGCGCCGATTGCAGCAACTGCAGTTGGGCACGGCTCTCTTCAGAGCGGTCAGCCAAACCTTCCAAGTGCAAGCGATTGGTTTCGCGGCGTATGGCATTTTGTTGATTCAAAATTTGCGCCAACTCACGTTCGATCTGTTGCAACGACTCGTTGCGAGCCAAACGATCGAGCAGTTTCTCCAAACCGCGGAGAGCCGCAGACTGAGCAACCTGAGATTGCGCTGCGCTAGCTGTTAGATTGGGCGCGATAGCTGCGTCATCCTTCCAAGTGCTCTCCGCCAGAACGGCCGTCAGCGCAGTAGTCGTGGTCGCCTCCTCCATAGCGCCCTCTGACAACTCCCGTAAGTCTCCAGCCAGTACATTCAGCTCTGCGGCCAACTCGGTTTCGTCGAGTCGATTGCGAGTTAACAAGTCGCTCAGTTTAGCAATTTCTTGCTTTAGTCCTTGAGGACCATTCGAGCCTCCCAAGCGTTCCGCCACCGCGCGCTGCAATTCCGCCGTATTGCGAAACAGGTCGATCTGCTCGCGCCCAAGCTCGCCCGCTTGGTGAGCCATCTCCCATGTTCGGGAGAACAACTGAGTATTGCGTCGCTGGGTATCGACCAACTCGCGGACCTGAGTCAACAGTTGATTCTGTTTCTCTTGAATCGACTCGATCAATTCGCGCTGGTCTCGAATGGCAAACTCTTGCACTTGGCTCTGGCTCCACTGCCCCGAGTTGTCACAAGCTTCGAGCCAAACGGCCAAGTGCTGCCCAGCCACAAACGAGCCCACTTGAGCTATGCTCCACGGTGCATCGATCGCAAACTCGCGAATTGCGGCTGTAGGCGTCCTATCATCGTCCGACTGTACCGCCTGCCAGATCGAGAGGCTGGCCGCTGGTGTCGCCGTATCGCCGGCCAACTGGAGCCGCCCGCGAACCGCAACCAGCCCCAAGTCATCCGCTGCCGAGCCCCGCAATATGAGCTGTGCGTTGCTGGCGAGCTCCGCCAGGTCAGCGGTTTGG
The DNA here is from genome assembly GCA_020852965.1 of Pirellulaceae bacterium. Taxonomy (GTDB): domain Bacteria; phylum Planctomycetota; class Planctomycetia; order Pirellulales; family Pirellulaceae; genus Aureliella. The sequence goes on from JADYZV010000025.1 coordinate 26,422, forward strand.
AAAATCACGCGAGGTGGAGTGTCTTCAGTCACTTCGATCGACCAACGCTCGGCGAGTCTTGTTTCCAGACCATCAGCCGTAGTAATCGACAGTTGCCAGTCGAGCGACTGCTGCACTGCGAGCATCGCGTCTGCGCTGCCACTCAGATGTAGGCCTCGTCCATCGTCATTCAAGCGAACGGTCCATGGCTGCTGAGTCGGCGCGTTGGCGTCCGCATTGGGCTCCGCGTTCGGCAGCGTGCTCGCGTCCGATCGCTGCAACTGCTCCACGACAACCTGCGCGACGGGCCTATCGAAGCGGCCGCGGAATTCGACTTGGCTTCCGGCCAAGACTGTGATGCGGTGCCCAATCACTTCGGACCGCCTCAGACCGGCATATGCAGGTGGCTCGACGGTGAATTGGAATTCCGTCAGCTCCGGCGGCTGAACCACTTCGACGCGATGCCAGGGCATGCGCTGATCATCACCACCCACGGCCCTAACCTCAAAGGTTGCGTTGATCGATGGCAAATTGCCGACAGCCAGATCGCCAATGAGCGTCATTTCGAGCGTTCGCATGTGAGTGGTCGGAGTAGCATCAACTTCGCGAACTTGCAACTCCACGCGATCTGGTAGCGGCGGACGCTCATCGACCACTTCCAATTGCAGCTCACTACCGGCGGCCACGACAGTTGGCAATTGAAGTATGTGAAGCTGGTCGCGATGCGGCCAAGCATGCGCGCTCCACGGCACAGCCAGTCGCGCAAAAGCCAACTGCATTTCCATCGGCCACACAATCCATAGAGCCGCGATCACTCCACCGATCGCGAGCAGTAGCCCCCCTGCGCGGCGCAAGCCACGTTGCTGCAGATGCCGCGACCAGTCGAAAGCCGATCCACTGGCGCTCCACGCTCGCAGGGCCGCGTCACGAAAGAGACTACTGCCAAAACGCGTATCCGCCGCAGGTAGGTGAGCTAGCTCAACCGCCGTGGAAAGCCGCTGCTCCAGCTCAGGTCGCTCCCCCTCAATCCATTGGGCAACCTGCACTGGTGTCAGCGAAAACCTCCAAGCCGGTCGCAACCACTTGTTCACCGACCAACCTAGAACTAGTAACCAAGCGAGCAGCGACAAGACACGCAAACCGAGTTCCTCGCGCCGCAGCAGCATATCTCCGAGCATCAACAGCAGCAGTACCGCCAGCCCTACTGCCAAGCAAGTCAGCATGGCCTGCCAACGCATGACTCGCCTCGCGGCGGCAGCTAGCCTGCCTGCCCCGTCGAGCAACTCGCTCCGGATCTCATCCAACGAGGAGTTGCCTCGCGAATCGCTTCGCGCCGATTTTTCAAGGATCGTTTCTTCGAGCAGCTTGGCCAATTGTGGCAATCCCATCAGCGTAACCAATCACAGCCTCAACCCGCACCAATGCGTGTTTCAACCCATAACTCCATTCTACTGCACGGATTGGGCAGATAGCCACATGGATCTAGCGACACGGATCGCTCCGGCAAATCGCCAATGGAATCGTTCACAAATCCTTGATAAGCCCTGGCTCCCCTCGCCCCGGTACGCTGGGAAAGGACTTGACAAGCCCTGGCTCCCCTCGCCCCAGTACTCTGGGGAGAGGGGCTGGGGGTGAGGGGCAAAATACTCTTCCAGCCTCAAGCGTGGTATTTAGCCACCTGCGACTTCATAAATGCTAAACCTTCTTCGGCCAATTTTAATTCGGTATCGAACATCCTCCGCCAAATGCGTGTAGCGGCAGCCAGTTCGGGTAGTGCCAGACCAAACGCTTCGATCACCATCCAACCGTCATAGCCAATCTGGCTGATACCCGAAAAGTTCTTCTCCCAGTTGACATTCCCAGCTCCTGGGGTGCTACGGTCGTTTTCACTGATGTGGACGTGACACAAAACATCCTTGATCTCCTTGAGCGTACCGACGATATCCTTCTCTTCGATATTGCTATGGAAGGTGTCGTACATCATTCCGCAAGCGGGATGATTGACTTCACGGGCAAATCGAGCGGAATCTGCGTGCGCGTTGAGCAAATAGCATTCGAAGCGATTGAGCGCCTCGATCCCCAACTTCACTCCCACTTTTCCAGCATGTTCGGCGACGGCACGCATGCTCTCGACCCCCCAGGCCCATTCGTCCTGCGTGGGACCGGCTCCTGAGAAATGACCGATGGCCGAGTGGTAGGGTCCACACAGTGTCTGTGCTCCTGCCGCCGCGCAGCAATCGAGCGCCCTCTTATTCAGCTCGATACCCCGGGCGCGAACCTTGGCATCGGAGCTGATCGGATTATCTTCTACATTGCGAACGGTCACGGCGGTGCGCTCGAGCCCCATGTCGTCCAACCGCTTCCCCAAGCCCGCGTAGTCCAGATCGAGGTTGAACAATGGCAATTCGACTCCGTCGTAGCCAAGCCCTTTGAGTTTCTCGATCGTAGGCAACAGCCCCTCGTCGACTTCGCCACTCCACAGCAGTAGGTTCATTCCGTATTTCATGGTCGTACTCTCAAATAGTTGGTGATCGTCGTTATCGAGTGTCGCTGAACAGTTTATATGTTTCTTGGCCGAACGAAACTGGGGCGGAGCTCCTCAATGTTTGGGGCTGCGGCCGAATAACAGTCCCATCAGCAAGATGCCCAATCCCAAGGCAGCGCTCAACCACTGAGCGCCCTGCTGAAATCCAAGACTCGGAATGCCAACATGCGCACCCAATAGCGTAATGGCTGCGGCCGGCAGTGCGAATAGGCTATATCGCCAGCCGGAGAGAACACAGCTCGCCAAAATCAATAGGCCGATGATCCCCGATGCGGACGAATCAAATAGTCGACCGATCACAGGCACGTTTAACGGCTGCGTGTTTCCCAATGAGCTGGCCATTTTGTTGACCGTCGATTTCAGTTCGCTAGAAGCAGCCACTAGTTCTTCTTGTTTGTCTGCAGCATGCTTCGCTGCTTGCTCGCGATCTCCGGCGATGGCACTTTGAGCAGTCGAGGCTAGGTCGCTGGCTGTGGAAGCGAGATCGGTAGCCATCGTTTGAGCTTGCTGCAAGGACTGGGGATTGAACAAGTCATTCTGACGCATCCACAATGCACAACCGGCAATCATCAAGCTGCCAACAACGAAACGCGTTCTCCCGCCCAGGAGCCAAGTCAGCAGTTGGCTACTGGCCCGCCCAGCCATCGAGGGCTTGATCGCACCACTGCGCGCACTGGCCAACATGCGTTTGATGCGAAGCCGCTTTTGTTCGGGAGTCTCACCGGCTACATGCATGTTCTGCGATTGCCTAACCTGCGAAGCCACATCGACCAGTGTCACCGCGCGAGCCAGCGCTTGCGACTTGGCTTCCGCCGGACTGACCCCCTCGGCGACTAGCCCCTTGCATTCAATATTACTCAAGACTTGCTGCGCATCTTTCTGACGACGCGCGTCAACGATCGCTTCGAGTCGATCGACAATCATATCTCGCCAGGGTTGACGGCGTTTCTTGCCTACCAGCAACCCCCTTTCCTTTAAAGTCCGCCGTGCATCCCGCAGCGCATCGTAGCCGAACAACGATTCGTAGAGCAGCTCCCATTCCCCCTCGGCTTGCTCCGCCACGAACGAGCGTAGTTTTTCTTCGGGCATGCCACCCATCCGTAGCTCTTTGAGCAATCGGCGCGCATCCTTGAGTGCCGGTTCACGCTGCATTCTCAGCGGTTTTACGATCCCGAAATAATACCCTGCAGCTACTCCCGCTGCCAACAATACCGCGATCAGCAGACTGCCGACCAGGCCTGTGACCCAAGCCACCAAAGCCGATATCAACAACGCCACACACCACATCAGCCAATCGCTCCAACTGCTCGTCAATAACAGTGAGCGCAGACGACTGCCAACGGGACTTTCTCCTCCCGCCATTCCACTAATCAGACTTACCAGCGGCGGAGTCAGCAGCCCGAATAGCAACACTGACAGCCCAACTTTCCAACTTAGCCATACTCCCATCACAAATAGTAGCCCGACCGCAAGTAAGTAGATCGGGGGCAGCAACGCATGCATCTTCGACAGGCCGGCCGCTGTCAGTTGTTCAACCACAGCCTCCAGGCGATCGACATGCTGCGAGGACGGAACTCCACTCGCGGATGGTTCCAAACCGGCGATGTAGGCTTCCAAGTCATGGATACAGTCGCTCAACGATTGATACCGCTGGTCGGGCTTGGTGGCTGTCATGCGCTCGACAATCGCAGCCAGCTCGTTGGGGACATCGTGCATTGCCAGCGGTTCGCGGGGAATGCTCTCGGTCGCTTTCTTGGAGATTATTTCCAGCGCCGTCCCTTCGCTAAATGGCGGCTTGCCAGTTAAAAGCGCAAAGAATGTACAACCGAGCGCATAGATGTCCGCACGGTGATCGACGCTGGCCGCATCTTGCGCTTGCTCCGGTGCCATGTAAGCCGGTGTCCCCATCGTCGATCCCATCCCAGTAACTTGCGAGCGAGCAGACGCTAATAACACGTTTTTGTCAGCGTCATTGGTCGCATCGCTCTCCACATAGTCGGGTGTCTTCACCAAGCCGAGATCGCAAATCTTCAGCACACCTTCTTTTGTCAACATCATGTTGGCTGGCTTGATATCGCGATGCACCATGCCATGATCGTGCGCGAACTGCAAACCACGAGCCGCCTGGACTATGAGCGCTGCGGCTCGCTGCGGTGGAAGATGCTTGTGCTTGGTCAACAATTCATCGAGCGATCCCCCATCCACCAATTCCATACTAAAGAAATTGGTATCGTGATCTTGGCCCAAATCATAAATCTGAGCCACATTGTGGTGCGTCAACTGCGCAGCCGCGTAAGCTTCGCGAACAAACCTCGCAATCGCACGAGGATTGCTAGCCCAGCGAGCTTGAATGGTCTTTAAGGCCACATTGCGGTCAAGTGACAGTTGCTTGGCCAAGAATACTGCGCCCATCCCTCCCGAACCCAACGCTCGGACAATGCGGTAGCCCCCCAGTCGACCACTGGGCACCAAGCTGGAGCTCGCTTCAGCCCCACTGCCTGAGGTCGCTTTGGAGGCGCCCGCTGGGACCTGCGAAGCCACAGCCGTCTTGGCTTGAGAGCCAACCAAAATGGGCGACGACGGGTCGTGCCCCTCCAATACTTTGTTCGTCTTGGCGGCGACGGTATCGAAAGAAAAACCGGTGGTGGCTTGTTCTTTTATCGGTGGCTTCTCCTCCAACCCTTGTGTCGCTTGCGTTCCAAGAGAACCGAAAGGAAGTGTCTGCTCGCCATCGAGTGCTGGCTTTGTCACTGCTGCTGGCGAATCCGTTTCCACAGACTCGGCCGGGCTGGTGTCTAAGCGAGTCGAATCATGGACAGGGGGCTTGGGTTTCCCCGTGCGCGCCCGCGTCTGGCCGTCATGCTCGTCGATCACCAATACAAACGGCTGCTTGCAGCCCGAGCAGGTTGGCTTGAATCTGCCGACCTTCGGGCTTTGAATCTGCAGAGCATGTTCGCAATGTGGGCACTTAATTCTAAGCATGTTTTATTACGACCCTGCGAAAAGTTTGCTAAGGGCTAAGAGTGAGCGTTGTCGTTGACCGAACGTTAGACATCAGCTCCGCTTTATTCCACCAAGTGGGCTTCATCGCTCGCGGTGAATACAGCTTCTGCCCTTGGTCCATGTAGTGCGGCGACTGAGGATCGGTCGTCTGCCCCCACGGTGTACAGCTATACGACTTAATCCCATCCGGGTGAAAAAACATGAGCAACATCGCCATCGAACCACTATTGGCTACGAAATGATCTGGATGCTCAGCATCCGGCACGCTGCGCACATCGAAGAGCGTTTCGGTAAAGTTGGCTTGACGATTTCCAGACTGGAAATCGGTCCCACCGACAGGAAAGAGCTTCCCGCCACGACCGACTTTGTGAATGTCTCCCCAAGCAATATCCCACGAACCATACTTGCCTTTCATCTCCACCATCGTTTGAGCGAGCAATTCAAGCATCTGTAGGCGCGCAGTTGCATCGAGCGGCTTGCGCTCGGCCAGTGGCGACAAGTCGAGTTCATCGCCGCACTTCAGTCGCCAGAATTTATAAAGTGAAGTAGCCTGCGCTTCGGGTGTGAACTCTCCATCCCAGGCGAGGATTGCCTGCACGGCCCGTTTAAACTCTGGCGATTCGAATTCGGTATTGGCAGTGCCATTAGCCTCAGCTCCAGCCTTCTCGATACCGGCAACCGCCTCGCGCAATTCCTGCTGCCACACCTCGGCTAAATCGTCATGCACATCCATCGCGTACGACATGGCCTGCTGCTCGGTTACCGAGTCGTTGCCAGCGAGCAAGTCCAAGGTGCGCCGTCCGCGTGGGTTGTTCGAGTCCCAGCTCACGTTGTAAATATAGTCGGCGTACTTGTCGGGGGTTAGTGGTGAATCGGCCAGCATGTTTTGTGGGCTGATGTTGCAATTCTGCATATAGCCTTGCGGCGGATCGAACAGGTGTACTAGTTCCTGCGGCGGGTGCAGTCCCTTCCACGCCGTCTCGGACGTGAAGCCAGGCACCGGTGCGCTCCAATCATACCCCTCGGGTCGGATCGGAGTGGCTCCACTACGCAAATAGCCGATATGTCCGTGCGTATCGGCAAACATCAAGTTCTGCTCGTTGAGCTGATTCATCCCCAAGGCATCGAAGAGCTCTTGAATACTCTGCGACTTGGCCATGCGATACGACTGTTCAAACAAACCTGTCTGCTCGAAATACGGCGATGCTCCTACCATCGCCCGACCATTCTTCATATCGGGTTCGCTCATCACCGGACCGAGATGTGTATAGAAGGCCGGACGAGTGACAGCGGCCTTTCCTTTGACAGGGATGCTCAGCATTTTTACTTCGACGTCGCGCCACTCGCCATCGTATTCGTATTGCGGTTTGGGTAGGACGCGAAACTTGATCTCATACACATCCGACGTGTCGGGCCCGCCCGTGGTCATCGCCCAGCCAACATGTTGATTGTGCCCGATGCCGACCAGTGGTGAACCGATGAGAAAGTAGCCATTCATGTGAAGATCGCCTGCATGCACGCGGGCTTCATACAACACGGCCAATCCTTCCCAAGTCAAGTGTGGATCGGTCAATAGAATGGGTACATTATCTGCGGAACGCGACGGCGCCACGACCCACTGGTTGGAACGTTCGGCGGGCCCTTGCGCACCCTGAGCCGTTGCATCGCGCCGCCGCTGGCCTTCCTTCAAATCGTCCATGATCGTGCCCACCGGCCAGCGCAGCGTCATGGCCCGACCAATCGTGAGGATCATCCACGGCTCGAGTTCTACCGCATGCGCGGGGATGCGATCGGGATGTTTGAGCTGATACGCTTTCACGCCAGCCACAAATGAACCGACGAGCTGCTTGACGTGCTCCGGGGCGGTCTGCCAATAGGTTTGTGCCAATTCCGCATTCCGCCATTGTCGCATCAGATAGTCTTGTTGCACGTACTGCGAGCCAAAAGCTTCGGACATCGAACCCATGCCAGTCCGCACCGCCGAGTGAAGATCGTCCAAGCGGTCTTCAGCTTGCGCGTACCCCAGCCCATAGGCTCCTGCACTTTCGGTGTTGGCATAGACGTGCGGCACACCCCACGTGTCTCGGTAGACGGTCACTTGATTGCCCGACGGTACTTCCTCGGCCCACAACGAGTTGCTGAATGTGCAACTGTGCGTAAGTGAACTTGCGCTCAACAGACAAACGACGCTCAACGCATCGCGCAAGGCCAACCAACTCCAGCACATCATTTTCTTCATCTGCTTTTCCTTAGACCCCTGCGAGCTTGCCCGCACACGTGAAACAGTTTTGTAACTAGTCGGATTCATACCGTCCGAGCAAATACCGACGGCGGAGCGTCGGGCCACATTGGCTTAGCCCCCCGCGAGCTCGACTACTTAGTCACCGACGTGCGAACTAACTTCATAATTCGTCCGTCTACATTCCAGTCCTGCACATAGAGATTCCCCGCTTGATCCCAGTAGGAACCATGCGTGCCGCTGAAAATTCCCTCGATCCAATTCGCTTGGGGGACATTGTAGTTGCCACCCTGCTTGGGATCAGGATTGTACCCCAACACCGACATGATCGTGTTGGACTTATCCAGTATGACGACACGCCCCTTCAAGTCTGGCACGGAAACATAGTCCCCCTGCACCGCTGCCGACGTGGGCATCCCCAAACCCGTGATCACTACTTCGATAAACTCACCATCCAAACTGTAGTGCACCAAGCGTCCCTTGGGTTCGTGATTGCGATCGCAGATGAGCAGGCGTGGAGGATCGTAGCGCGTATCCAGCGTCATCCCGTGCGCCGTGTTAAACTCCTTGACATCGTTTCCCTTGGTGCCGAAGTGCATCAAGTACTTGCCCGTTTTATCGAACTTGAAGATGTGATTGCTGGCGTAACCATCGGATAGGAAGATATCGCCATTGGGCGCGACGGTGATGGCGGTCGGGCTGAATTTCTCCAGTCCCAGCCCCGACTCTTTGGGGAAAGGTAGCTTGAGTACGATCTCACCGCTGGCCGCATTGAACTTGATTCCTTCGGCGTTGTTATTGCGCGCTCCGTAGATGAACTCGCCCCCTGGCTCATCGCGAATCTCCATATCGTGGACATTCGCATAGTCGGGGCCCAGATAGCTTTGAACGACTTTTCCTTCGGGTGAAAACACAAACACTCCCGCCTGGGCGCTCGTGTAAATGTTGCCCGCTTTGTCGATCACCACCGCACCGTGCGTCGGTCCCAGCGCCGACTTGCCATCCGGACGCAAGCCCCAACCGGGAACCGTATCAAAGGTCATCAAGCCACAGCCCATCCGAACCGGTTCAACCTGGGCCTGTGCGCTAGCAAACTGAGCGACGAGCAATGCGAGTGCCAGTGCGCACCCCGACCATAGAACTTTCATTTACCAAGACTCCCAGTTGAAGGCATTTCGATGAAGGCAAGTTGCTCGGTTGATACTCCCGAACCAGAATCGTTGCGACCCATTATACGCCAAAAACGCCTCCGTTGGTGGGTTTGCCCCACCGGTGAAGAAGTTTTGTAATTAGAGCCTGGTCCATCCCGCTTCACTTCTCCACATTGCACCCGCCCGACCCCGTCGTGGGCTTGTCCCACCGGTGAAAAAGTCTTGTCCGTAGAATTGTAGAATTGGGGCGACGCGCGAAACGAATCGGGAGAGAGGCATTGCGCGCGGCGCGGGTCTTCTAGCTGAGAACTTTCGCTCCAGCCCGCAAGCGGGCAACGGGAGCAGGCAGGCGCAGTTGCTATCAAGGGATGGTGCAGATAGGATATAGATCGATGTTGCCATGAAGAATTACCAATGAAACTCACTCCTGAGAGGGTAACGATGAGTCGAAACTTGCGACGAACTTTGTTGACTGTTGTGGTGCTGATTGCCATGTTTGGCACACACCAGTCGTCCTCGCCAGCGATCCCGTCAGCGCACGGCGACGAGCCATCCGTAGCTCCTACCCGCGAATCGGCAATCAGTCCCACCGATGCCCCAATCAAACTCTTCAATGGCCGCGATTTGGACGGGTTCTACACGTGGATTCGAGGAAGCAAGTACGAAGATCCCAAGAATGTGTTCACGATTCAGGACGGTATGATCCACATATCCGGCGATGGTTATGGTGGGCTTATCACCCAAAAAACCTATCGGGACTACCATCTGATCGTTGAGTTCAAATGGGGTGAGAAGACGTGGGGCGATCGCGTGAACGGCGCGCGGGACAGCGGCGTCTTGGTGCATGCCTGGGGGCCAGACGGCGGCTACAGCGATACCTGGATGGCTTCCATCGAAGCCCAGATCATTGAAGGTGGTGTGGGTGACATCTTAGTACTGAGCGGCAAGGACCCAACTACCGGCGAAGTGCTCACCACGTCGCTGACGGCAGAAATATCGAAGGATCGCGATGGCGAAAAGGTCTGGAAAAAAGGGGGCGAGCGGCTAACACTTTCCAGCGGTCGCGTCAATTGGTTTGGCCGCGACGTGGACTGGAGTGACAAAGTTGGCTTCCGTGGGAAGGACGACGTCGAGAGTCCAACCGGACAATGGACGCGGCTAGAAGTTATCGCTGACGGTGATAGCTTGCAATATAAAGTCAATGGCGTCGTCGTCAACGAAGGTTTCGATGCCAAGCCCGATTTCGGCAAGATCCTTCTGCAAACCGAGCAAGCCGAAATGTTCGTCCGCCGTTACGAATTGTGGCCGCTCGGGAAGGCCCCGACAGATGAACTGAAGCAGTAGAAAACTGAAGTTGCCACAGGTGCGATCAACGGCTATTGTCAGCGCTAACTCTGACACTCGTCTTTGAGTCTCCCATATGGATTGCATTGCCCATCGATGCAATCCATTATTCATTCCGCACTCTTCAAGGCCATTCGGCCGCGTGAGGGATTTACCTTGAGCACTTTTCGGCTTCACTCCCAACTCTCGTTGTCCATTCGCAAATCAGCCGAACTCCGCAACAAATTGGAAGCGGGACAGCTAAAGCTTGCCAACAAGCTTCTGCTGCGTTGCCTTGGCGCATACTATTCAATGCGCACTCGACAACTAATTCAGCATTTGCACTCGACTTCCACGCTAGCAGGCGGTCCGTTGCCTAACAGCACAAGAAAGTCTGCAATGGATTTATGATCCGGACTAAACGATTTGCAGCCACTCGCTCCAACCGTTTCACCCGGATTGTGCATGAGCACCTATTCAATCCGCAACGCACCCTCCCCTATGCGCACTGCTGTCACGCACTGCGGCCCCCGCAGCAGCCGACCGTCCTTGCGGACGCTGCGGGTTAGGAATAATCCCGGTTTAAAACATCGGGTTACGATCGCTCCGCAGACTGAGTTTAAACAGCCCGAGACTGGGGTGACAGCAATCCAGCCATCATCAGGTACGCAGTGCCCGATATCAAACTTACCAAAGGCAAGGCGAACAACAGACCAACGAGGAGGGCGATCGCTCCCAATATCACGACTCCCATACTTACCAACCAGATTATGACCGAGGTACCAACGTTAACCTTGGCAATCGAATACGCAACTCCAAAGGATTCGATAACGCCTGTCCTCTCATCAACAACGAGCCAGTAAAACGGCCAGAAGAATAGAATTAGCAGCAGTCCTGGTACGATGCACGCGATAAAGCCGAGCCAAACGGCGAAACCGCCCAGCAGCGAAGCGCCCAGAACGGGCAGGAACCGCGGTCCCCCTGCGAACAAGTCACCAAATTGTGCCGGTTGACCGCGGAGGAGCTTGAGAGTGATCTGCACTTGACCAATCCCTAAGAAAATCGAAACGGCCGCGCTCACCAAATTAATTCCCATGCCAAGAATCAGGCCAACCCACTCTTGACCAAGCTGCTCGAAGATTAGGGTTACGAGGTACTGCGCAATTGCCAACCCCCACGTCGCTCCCAAGAATACTACAGTAATACCTACCAGCAGCTTCAAGTTTGCTTTCCAAACTTCCATTGCAAAACTGATGATGCTGCCCGCATCGACGGCTGTGGGAACGATGTTTCCGGTGTGCGGTGGGCTTGGGCTAAAATGGCTTGACTTGGGCGCAGCGTATGGATTGCTATCGTCGGACATTGGAGGAGCTCCCTGAGAAAAGTAGACATGCCGAAATACGAGCCGAGTCTGGCGGTCAACTAGTGTAGCATTTTTGCGAACGGTCCATGAGGAGCCGCATACAAAGTAGCCATGCATCGGCTCGATTGCTGGACTTTGATCTCGGCTTGTGGTAGCTTTGTCTGCACCCGTGGCGAAACAACGCGGTGCGCACCCGCGAGCCTACCTCATAGAAGCTATTCAATGAACGTCGCACAACTTGCCATTGATGGACTGGACCGTTTTGGCGAATACAATTCGCTCTTCTTCGAGGGGCGCTGGTACAGCAATTTCCAAATGATGGAGGACTACTGCAAGCTAGCCTCCGTCCTGCGAGACCAGGGGATCAAGCCTGGGGACCGTGTAGTGGTCATGATGGCTTCTTGCCCGGAGGTTCCTGCCGCTTTTCATGCGCTGGCTCGACTGGGTGCGGTCGTCGTGCCACTCATGCCGCAGTTGCTCGCGCGCGAAGTAGCCTACATCGTCGAAAACTCTGGCGCGAAAATCGTTATCACCTCAGCCGATTTGGCGCCACGCATCGCCGAGGCTACGGCGCATATTGATGGCTTTCGACAGATCTTGACGATCGACGAGGCCGGCCTGCCAGCTTGTACAAATCTCGAACCGCTATTGGCAAGCGCTAGTCCACTAACGACATTGTGCGCGCGAGGCGAACGCGACTTAGCTCTGCTGGTCTATACGTCGGGCACGACGGGGCATCCCAAAGGGGTAATGATTTCACACGGCAATTTGATCGACAACACCCTCGCGGCAGCCAAGCGTCTGGACTGGCCCCCCGACCTGCGATCGATGATGGTGCTGCCGATGAGCCATGTGTACGGCATCTTGATCATGAACCTCGGTGCCGTACTCGGAGGAGTCAACGCCCTGCTTCGCAAGTTCTCCGTCGAGCAAGCTTTCCAAACCATTCAAGATTTTGAAGTCGAGCGTTGCTCACTGGTCCCCACCATGATGGTCGGCATGATCCATCATCCCGAACGCGAAAAGTACGATGTTAGTAGCCTGGAAAGAATCACGGGAGGATCGGCACCGCTGACCGAAGAGGTCAGGCGAAGATTCGAGGAGCTATTCGATTGCCGAGTATACGACGGTTATGGGCAATCCGAAGCCACCTGCGCCGTGTGCGCCTACGAGAACGATGAGACCTTCGTGCAAGGTTCGGCTGGTCGACCGCTGGCTGGCTTCGAAGTCTGCGTGCAAGACGATGACAATCAGATCATCCCTGTCGGCCAGACCGGAGAACTGTGCTTTCGTGGGCCGAGCGTCATGTTGGGCTACTGGAATAATGAAGAGGCTACACGCCGTGCGATCATCGATGGCTGGTTGCACTCTGGCGACATCGGGCATATCGACGAGCGTGGCTACATGTACATCACCGATCGCAAAAAAGACATGATGATCAAAGGGGGTGAAAACATTTCGCCGCGTGAGATTGAAGAGATCATTTGCCAATTGGCCGGTGTGGCCGAAGTCGCCGTGTTGGGCGTCCCGGATGAAACCTACCAAGAAGAGATTGCCGCCTACATCGTCCCCCAAGCCAATGTGCAGTTGACCAGGGAACAAGTACTCGAGTTCCTCACACCCCAGATCAACAAATTCAAACTCCCCAAGTACGTCAACTTCGTCCCCCAATTGCCTAAAAACTCTAACGGCAAGATCCTCAAACGCGAGCTGCGCGACGAGTGGTCTCGCTCGAAAAGATAGCGTAGCACGTTGGTCCCCAACGTGATTCTCGGTGGAGACCACCGAGCTACTTTAATTTCACTGGAAAGCCCTACCCGATGCGTGAAGCCGTTGTTGTTGCCAGTTCGCGGACGCCGCTGGCCAAATCGTTTCGTGGCTCGTTCAACATAACTCGACCCGATGACCTGCTGGCACATTGCTTGACTCATGTCCTGAGCAAAGCTCCCAAGCTCGACCCTGCCGAGATCGAAGATCTACTCGTCGGCTGTGGTTTCCCCGAGGGCCCTCAAGGGATGAACGTCGCAAGAATAGCCGCCATTCGTGCCGGCCTACCCACTTCGATCGCCGCCGCCACCGTCAATCGCTTCTGTTCGTCCGGCTTACAAGCTGTCGCCATGGCCGCACATCAAATCCTGCACGAAGGGGCCGAGATCGCCTTGGCCGGTGGCGTCGAAAGCATCACCATGACGGCCCAACGCCCACAAGATCCAAATCCATGGATTGTCGAGCATCAACCGGACCTCTACATGGTGATGGGCGTTACGGCCGAAGTCGTGGCGCAGCGCTACCAAATCGGCAGGCAGGCCCAGGACGAGTACGCGCTGCAGAGCCAACTGCGAACGGCCCGTGCGCAGGCTACGGGGCTTTTCGCTGAGGAGCTGGCCCCTATGCGTGTGCGTCGAGGATTAATCAATAGGCAAACGAAACAGTTGGATGGTGAGGAAGAAGTGTTGCTCGAACAGGACGAATGCAATCGTCCCGACACCACCCTGGCCGGTCTCTCCGAGTTGCCAGTGGTATTCGATACCAAGAGTGGCAAAGGAACTGTCACTGCGGGCAACGCATCGCAAATGTCCGACGGCGCATCGGCTTGTCTGCTAATGTCGCGGCAGCGCGCACAGGCGCTCGGCCTGCAACCCAAAATCGCCTACCGCGGGCTGGCCGTGGCCGGTTGCCAGCCAGATGAAATGGGAATCGGCCCCATCTACGCCGTCCCCAAGTTGCTCGACCGTCATGGATTGAAGGTATCCGACATCGGCTTGTGGGAACTGAACGAAGCTTTCGCCGTGCAAGTCCTCTACTGCCAGCAGGTGCTCGGGATCGACTCGGACAAGCTCAATGTCAACGGTGGCTCGATCGCCATCGGTCACCCCTATGGCATGACCGGCTCGAGGCTCGTTGGCACCATCGCCAACGAGATGCAACGTCGCGGCGTACGCTATGGCGTCGTAACCATGTGCATCGGCGGCGGACAGGGTGCCGCTGGACTGTTTGAATTGTGTAGCTAATCGTATCAACTCAACCCAACGAAACTCGTACAAAACCCACATGAGTTCCGGCTCCCCTCGCCCCAGCACTCTGGGGAGAGGGGCTGGGGGGGTGGGGCAAACGCCCTAATTCTGCAACAAACAACACAAACCAACATGCCCAGAATCCACCTCGATATCAACCTCGTCAGAAAATTACCTACGACGCATACAGCCACGATTCCTGGCGATTACCTGGATGACATGGGGCACATGAACGTCATGTGGTACACGCATCTATTTAGCATGGCCATGGGTGGCATGTTTCAGCTAATCGGATTAACTCCCGAACATGTCCAACAGCGACACGGTGGTTCGTTCGCACTCGAGAGCCACATTCGCTACCTGTCCGAAGTTCGCGTGGGGCACTCGATTCAGGTACACACTCGATTGCTCGGGCGCAGCTCCAAACGCTATCATGTGCTACACGCGATGATCAACGATCACAAACAAGACGTGGCGGCAACTTTTGAAGCGGTGGGAGCCTACATCGACATGCGCACGCGACGCATGGCTGCGTTCCCTCCCGAGATCACCCAGCCGCTCGATCGACTCATCGCCGAGCACCAACAACTCGCCTGGCCCGCCCCCGTGTGTGGGATCATGCGCCCGTAGGGAAGATTAGACCGCTTAGTAGTTTTCCGCAGCTCACGGTGAAAACGGGTTCACGACTCTCACGTTCGCGAATGCGAAGTCTTTGGTGTTGCGCGTCGCGATTGGCAAGCTGAACTGTAGGGCGGTGGCTGCGATCAAGCTATCTTTAACCGGCATCGCTCGCCCTTTAAGCCTTAGATTAGCCAACAGTTGCGCCCAATGTCCCGCAGTTTCGGCATCCAAATCCAACATCGCCATATAGCGAACGCCCGTATCAAGCCATTCTAGCAATCCGCTACGACGCTTGCTCTTCGGCAATGAGAGGATACCGAATCGTAACTCTCCCAGAATAATTGGATTGATGGCTAACTCAGTCTCATGGTGCGCAAGCCAAGCCACGACATTTGCATCAGGCTGCGGCTTTGTCGCTTCGCTTAACACATTGGCGTCGACAAGAAACTTCACGGCAGCGCGTCCGTTGATTCAGACTTAATTGGTTGGAACCAATCCTGCGATGGACAACTCGCGAGCCATTGAAGCAATCCAGGTCGACCCGGTTCCGCAGACTTCTTTAGCAGGTATTCGCCCGATGACAATCGTCGAATCTCGAATACCTGCCCCGCAACTAAATGGTCTGCCTCCCGCAGTTCTGCGGGCAAGACAATCTGTCCCTTGGACGAAAGTTGTGTTTTCATGATATGTAAGATAACGTCTTACCCTAGCGCTGTCAAGATTTTGGCACCAACGGCTAGATTCACTACTTAGCGGGCGAATTTCTTTGTCCGATCCGGATACCCGTCTCCCAATACCTCACCTCCATCGAATCTCACGAGCTCAAGACGGTGTGTTTTCCGAGACCAATGGCCAACTTGGCGACCACCAATTGATTGAGGCTGACGCCTTCTTCGGACGCTTCCTTTTGTAGTGCCGAGTGCATTGATCGGGGCACACGAACGACAAACTTGCCACTGGGCAGCTCGGAGTCGCCCTCCTCGTCACCGGTGATCGAAGGAATCATTTTCTTGATCGCTGCATGTTCCTCCGTCTTGAGGAACGCTTTCCGCTCGGCTTGGACAGGAAACAATCTGGCGAAAGGGCCGCCAACACCGAACACTCCGTTTTGAAACTCAGTCCAGCTTGAGCCTAGCGTCCGCGCTGCGCGGTTAAACAGTAATTCTCTTCGGCAGCGTTTCCGCGTGGCCGGAGGACTAAACTGTTTAACCGCGTAGCGCGGGTGTGACCTCAACCTCAACAGTTGTCGCGAGGTGAGCGCGAGCTGAACTGCACAAAGTGCCCCTACCGCAACCGCGCGGCGCTTGCTGCGAGACTACACCAGATACGACTTTGCTTTCCTCACCGTTTGAAAAGGCGAACGGATTTCGTTTATACTGCTGTCATAGTACAAACACCGCTCTGGAAAGAACGTAACATGTCACGCTGGCTGCTATCTGCATTTGTGCTCTGCTCACTCTTCTCCTCAGTTGGCTTTTCGCAGTCAGCCGACGCGCCGCCGGCCAATTGGATGGAGCGTACCGACGAAGGACTCAAGCTGCTCTTCACTGGGAAAGCCACCAACGCGAATGGCTCAGCCGCTGTGACGCGCATGCAAGTCCTCGATCGGCCCGATCCGCTGGCCGAACATCCGAGAATCCGCGACGTTCAGCCCCACAATGGCTCGTTCTCATTCGACAGTATTGGTACGGGTGCGCTGGTCGTCTGGGCTGCCAATGAGGGTGGTACGCAACAAGCACTGGAAATGATCGCGGCGCAAGATGTTGCCTCAGCCGCTCGTTCGGGTATCGAAGTGCAGATGGAGCCAGCCCATTTGCTAGCCGTGCGCGTTCTAAATCAGCAGCAACCCGTCACCGACGCACAAGTACTCGTGCAGCTCGCCTGCGGTTTAGAGATTGACGGTCGCACAGGCAAAGATGGCATCGCCCGCATCTACTTTCCCAACGGACAACTCCCCAGCTACATCCGCGCATGGACGGCGGAAAAGAAAATTGGTTCTGTCGATTTTCGCAACTCGTCAGATATCACACGAAAGAAAACGCTGCACACGGTTGAGCTGATCGAATGCAAGCCGCTTACAGTGCGAGTCGTCGATGAAAGGGGGACGCCGCAGAGCGATTTGCCGATTCGACTGGGGGTGAGCGATTCCAAATCCGAATGGATGATCGACTCAGGCCTCTTCGAAACCGTCTCGGACCAAAACGGCGAGGCGACGTTCGACTACTTTCCCAACTGGGAAGACGAGCGGCACTTTTTGAATGCAGACGTTTCTGATCGCTTCATCGAGCGGAAGCCGGAAGTCATCGACGGCGTCAACGTCTACACACTCCGAGCTTACGAGCCCGCACTCAAAACGAAATTTCAAATGTCGCTTCCAGAACGATGCCCGAGTGGATTACTTATCGAAGGCTATTCTTTCCAGAGCAACAGGGAGAGTCGTGCGACGTTGTTTTCCTCGCGAGTGGACTCCGAAGGTCGCTTCGAAGCACCGATCGTACCTGGATACACGTACCACTTGAGCATCAACGACGACCAGTGGGTCAGCAAACCGCTGTCCCAAATCTTGGTAGATGGAGAGTCACATCAACCGCTGCCGCTGGACTTCGTTATCGTCCGAGGAACCGATATCACTGTCAGATTAACAGCCGGTCGCAATCATACTCCGCTGGCTGGCAAGACGACAAATCTGACAACGCCGCATGACTTTCAATGGAAAGAGGAAGATGGCGAAACGCACCACGGGAGCGGCGGCAGACTTTGGCACGCCGTCACAGACTCAGAGGGCATAGTGCATACTCGGGCCTATCCCGGCGAATTTGAAGTGCGATCCTACTTCGGTTCCAGCATGCTCGAGAAGACCTTCGAGATCAAGGCTGAGGGTAACAACGAATTTGAAATTCATCGTGAGCTGGCTGGCTCGGCTTATGTTAACGGACTCTTAACTTCTAAAGACCCTAGTGCCGTTCTCGAAGACGCAGAGATCTTCATCGGATCAGCCGAATCCAGCTCGTTGAAAACCTCAGTTGCAGGCATCGCAGCGGCTGATGGAAAATTCGATGCCCAGGTCGACGCCGCGCGCGGATACGCCTACGCCGTGACCACCGATGAAAATTACTCAGGTGCTGCCAAGTTTACCACCAGCGAAGGTAAAATCGAAATTGAAATGCTCAAAGTCGGACAGGTCGGTGGGCAAGTCCTCGACGACCAAGGCATTCCAATCGAAGGTAGGAAAGTTTACGTATCCGCTACGATCAGACCCTTCGAGAAACCGGACGACGTGGGCGACAACTGGCCGATGAGCATCAATATTGTGCGGTTAGAAACAAAGACTGACAAAGATGGCAAGTTCCTATTTGAGCAATTGCCCACTCAGGTCGGCGTGCGAATTATTCTCGACATGCAACATATTGAACGCGGCAGAGTTCGCCATTTGGACGAAGTGTTCCTCAAGCCCGGCGAATCGCGACTTGACAATGTCTATCGCCCCAAAGCCAAGAAAAACGAGAATATCGAAGATCTTTTCTCCAAGCTCTTGCGCAGTTGTCAGTGTATGCACACTCACGGATTGGTTCTTGTTGGCGGAAACGCAAAAGCTGTCGAAAAATTACGCCACGAAGCGCTCGACTACGATGAGCACGCCGATGTTTTGTGGTTCTTGCCCTTTTTGATCGACGTAACAGCCGACGGAGAAAATGCTGCTGCGAATTTAGAAGACAAGCGGAAATTGCTCGAACGCCGCAACTGGACTCTTCCGAGTGAGAGCGAGTTGTTGCTTGTAGCCGTCGATTGGGAGGGCAACGAACTAGGCCAGCTCGTGCTGTCAGCGGAGCTGCCCGCGCACTCAGCCTCGCAATCCATCGCAGAATTTCTAGCCCAGCACCGCATCGAGCAGCAGGACGCGCGCCAGAAATTGTCTGATGCACTTGCCGAGGCCAAGAGCTCCGGGCGCCGTGTCTGGGCATGTGTTGGCGGAACGCGCTGCGGGCCATGTATCAGCATGGCCAATTGGCTTGAGGACCACCGCAGCTTTATCGAAAAGGCATTCGTACTCGTCGAAATTGATGCGCTTCGTGACCTCTATGGGCAGGAGGTCGCCGAGCAACTCAAGCAACATGGCGGCATCCCCTGGCACGTGATGCTCGACGATGCTGGCGAGATTTTGGTTACCAGCGAAGCTCCCATTGGCAATATCGGATCGCCCGATCCATCGCCTGAGTCGCTGGAGCACATGCGGCAAATGTTTACCGCAGCCGCTAGCGATTTGCTTACACCAGAAGAAATCAACGTGCTTCTGGAAACTATTAAGTAGATATCTTCGGCAACATTTACGCGCGGCCGAAGAGCAAAACTTTGGAGTGCGGGGATTCATCACCGCTTTGGCCCTCCCCAAAGTCCACATCAACCGGAAATTTGATGTTACCAGAGCGGAACGACGCAAGAACAGCCTGCACCGCGATACAACTTCGCACAAGTAGGTCACCCAGAGTGCTGCTAACCTGGATTTCACCAGTCAGTGTCCATGCGCTGTGGACCACGTTCCAGGCCAAAGCTCCGAGAACTCGAAGCACTCCAAGTCGCCAAGCTTTGGTTTGGCAAGACGCGAAGAACTTTACGATCGCAATTCAACTCTATCGGGATCATTCATATTCAAGAGATTCACGGTTGCGATGCCGATCGGCGTTAAACCAATAATAGCACCATCAATCAACTGAAAGTGATCCTTCCATTCATCTTCACGAGGACTGAAAAGCCTCACGAGCTGACCATCATGGAGTGACGAAAGGTTTGGTCCCTTGAATAGATTGCACCAGTGGCAAGCTAGGCAAAGGTTCAATGCATCATCGCTTCCACCATGCTGCCTTGCGATTACATGCTCAACATGAAATGCAACCAAACGGAAGCGAGACTGAGGAAGTTGGCAGTACTCGCAGCAATCATTCGCCCGACCGCGCACTTCACGCCGCAAGGCGGCCGACATACTCATTGGGGGTTATGACCCGCCAGGAGCACCCGAGCTCGAGACTGCAATACCGATATGAAATTGAGGGCGCGCAAAGTGGCTTCGTATTGCCGTCTATCGTCCTCTCCAAGTTCACCACGCTGGTTGGTATCTGCCCACTCATCGAGTTGCTGTTGTAGCTCTTTTGAAATGGAAAACGAATTTAATCTGCCAGCGGTGTCAATCGTTAAGCATTCGCCCACGGAATCAAATAGGCTGTGAATTGCATTCATGAGATAGCCCTACGTGTTTTTCCTCGAATTATCTGCAACAATAGCAAGTATACCTATTTGTTTGGCTCTTTAGAAGAATCTGTGAGTAAGCAATGGCAAAACACAAAGTTATGATGTCAACACCTCCGCGCGAGGTGAAACGCGCTGATGCAGAGTTCGACGTCGAACGCGATGGCAAAAAATTTGGTACGCTAGAGGTTTCCAACGGGTCATTGGTTTGGTTCCCGCCCTACGCCAACTATGGTTACAAAGTCACTTGGAAGAAGTTTCACGAACTGATGGAAGAAAATGCAACGCGCGTCGAGAAGCGGTAGACGGTATCAATAACACTCTGTGCAATTGTCGACGTTGGGGCGGTTGTCTCTGAACCCTAGAGCGGATGGGCTGAAAAGGAAGACCGACGGCGGAGCGTCGAGCCACATTCGTGCAATTTAAGGAAGACCGACGGCGGAGCGTCGGGCCACATTCACGCAATTCAGGAAGACCGACGGCGGAGCGTCGGGCCACATTCATACGCTGGTCGCTCCGTCGGTCAAGTGCATTACGATATTAGTTTTTATCCAGGAAAAAAATCTATGCCGACGCAAGCCCTTGCAACCTACGCGATCCACTCCGATGTGGCGGTAATAACAATCGACAATCCTCCGGTGAACGCCTTCAGCCCGCCAGTCATCGAGGCATTGATGACGCACTTAGCCGCAGCGCAGGCGGACAGCAGTGTTCAAGCCATAGTGCTCATCGGTGCGGGCAAAACGTTTTCAGCCGGAGCCGACATCACCGAATTCCTCAAGTATGCCTCGGGGGAAAAGCCCTTTGACGATGGGCTGCATCGGCTGATCTTCGCAGCCGAAGATTCTACCAAACCGGTTGTGGCCGCCCTGCGCGGTTCGGCATTGGGCGGTGCCGTCGAGCTGTCGGTGGGTTGCCACTATCGCATCGCCGACAGCCGTACGCAGTTGGGTCTACCGGAAGTTAAGCTGGGACTGATACCCGGTGCCATGGGAACGCAGCGTCTGCCGCGATTGTGTGGTATTGCCAAAGCAGCCGAGCTGTGCGCGACGGGTCGTATGTGCGGCGCTGCCGAAGCGCTCGAAGCGGGCATCATCGATCGCGTAACCGAAGAAGATTTGCTTCCGACCGCAATTAGCTTTGCTCAAGAGATGGCAGCTACACCCAACCCACTGCGCAAGACGCGCGACATGACCGATCGATTGGGAGAGGCGACTGAGAATGAAGCCGCCCTTAAAAAGCTTTCGCAGTTGGTCAGCCAGAAAGCGCGCGGGCAGATTGCGCCACAGAAAGCCATCGAGGCGGTAGGCTTGGCCGCAACGCTCCCCTTTACCGAAGCGATCGAGCGCGAGAGCGAAATATTCCAAGAGCTGTTGCTCGGCGATCAGTCGCGGGCTTTGGTACACGTCTTCTTCGGCGAGCGGGCCGTCGCCAAAATCCCCAACATCGCTGCCGACACAACCAGCCGCGAAATCAAATCGGCGGCCGTCGTTGGTGCGGGGACGATGGGAAGTGGCATTGCACTGACCTACCTAGCCGCAGGTATCCCCGTGGTGCTCAAGGAAGTCGCTGCGGAGCAACTCCAGCGCGGCGTTGAAACCATCCGGAAGCAACTCACCGCCTCGGTCGAGCGTGGACGGATCACGCAAGCTCAAGCGGAACAACAGCTCGCCGCTCTCACACCAACGCTCGACTATCAGGACTTGTCCAAGGCGGATGTGATTGTCGAAGCGGTATTCGAAGCGATGCATTTGAAACAAGAAGTCTTTGCCGAGTTGGATCGCGTAGCGAAACCATCCGCTATCTTAGCCACGAACACTTCGACTTTGGATGTCGACCAAATTGCCTCGGCCACTCGTCGGCCTGAGAGTGTCATCGGTCATCACTTTTTCAGCCCGGCCAACATCATGCGTCTGCTCGAAGTCGTGCGCGGGAGTGCGACCAGCGTCGAGGTGATCGTCACCTCGATGGCGCTGGCCAAACGCTTGAGTAAAGTGGCGGTGTTGGTCGGCAACTGCTTCGGCTTTGTCGGCAATCGCATGTTCTGGCCCTATCAACGCGAAGCTCAATTCCTCCTTGAGGAAGGTGCCAGCGTGGAACAGGTCGACCGAGTACTCGCCGATTTCGGCATGGCGATGGGCCCCAACGCCGTGATGGATCTGGCTGGAATCGATGTCGGTTGGCGCGTCGACCAAGAACGCAAGGACTCGCTCCCAGAGGGTCTGCGGCAACCGTTGGTGTCAAGCAAGCTCTACGAGCTCAATCGCTACGGACAAAAAACCGGTGCGGGCTGGTATCGCTATGAAGGGAGAAAAGCTCTCCCGGATCCGGCCGTACAAACGTTGATCGAATCGACTGCGCAGGCTGCGGGTATCGAGCGGCGCACGATCACCGACGCTGAGATATTGGAACGCACCTTGTATGCACTGGTCAACGAAGGGGCGCGCATTTTGGCCGAGGGCATTGCGGAGCGACCGGTCGACATCGACATTACCTACGTCTACGGTTACGGCTTTCCAGCTTGGCGCGGTGGCCCGATGATGTTTGCCGATACCGCAGGACTACAAAAGATCTACCAGCGGACGTGTCACTACCAAGAGATACACGGTCCGTGGTGGGAACCCGCACCTCTTTTGGAAGAGCTAGCAAAAGGTGATGGCAAGTTTGCCGATTTAGCCCAGCGCAAGCGTTGACAGATTGACGGGTATGCGTCACAACCAGGGGGCTTGAAAATCTTATCCACCACTGGAACGCCTGTGCTAACAACTACAACGCCCGCTCCACTCGCCCCGTTGGCACCTCCCGCGCTCGATTGGGTAAGCGCTGTACGCCACACACTCAAAGAATCGCCTCGCAATTTTCATCGCGTAAAACCGTGGATCTACTGGCGCGATATGTTTATTGGGGCGACGATCGCCTACACATCAGCGACGATTTTCTTGGCCGCGCCGGCATTTTCGTTATTGCAGTGTGTCAGCTTTGTCTTCGCCGTGTTTTGGCTATACCGCATTGGATCGATGGTCCACGAAGTAGCTCATCTGGGCGGTCACGAGCTGACAGGCTTTAAAGTGGCGTGGAATATCTTGGTAGGCGTCCCCACACTAACGCCGTCGACTTTTTTCACCGGTCATCATCGCGACCATCATACGCAGCGCGTCTACGGCACCCCCCAAGACCCAGAGTATGTCATCAATGTCTGCGAACGTGGAAATGCCTTGCAGTTCGCTTGTTATTTCGTATTCGTCGCCATTTTCCCACTACTGGTGTTTGTGCGGTTTTTGGTTGCGCCACTCACCTTTGTCCATCCGCGGGTGCGCGAGTATGTGCTGCGTCACTGGTCCGCCTTCACTTTCAATTGGCGTTACGAACGGCCGCTTAGCCGGCTGAACCGACCTGTGTTTGCCGGGCTCGAGCTGCTTTGCAGCCTTCGCGCACTGGCAATTCCAGCCGCCGTGTTGCTTGGATTGACTCCTTGGTCGCGAATGTTCCAACTTTACTTGTTGGGAGCGACCGTGGTAACGCTCAATCAACTGCGCCAGATGGCCGATCACCATTTCGAAAGTCGGGGCAATCGGTTAAGTATGGCCGATCACATCCTGGATTCGTGTAACTATGTGGGGCGTGACCCATTAACATGGTTACTCTTTCCGATGGCCATTCAGTACCACGCGTTGCATCACCTGTTCCCCTCAATGCCCTACCATAATTTGGCACGTGCGCACAGTTATTTGATGCGAACTCTTCCTAGCCAATCGCCCTACCGCACATTGGAGCAACCCGGTTGGTGGTCCGTCGCTGGGAAGATGCTCAAGCGGCGGTCGTAACCAAAGTAGTGCAATAGCGATAAGCCCAGCAGACGTGGTACGACGATGAAGTTGATCCGGATAGGCCTCGCGGTCAACCATAGCTATTCCTTTTACCGCAGCCTACTTCGCGGTGTTGCACAATTCGCCGAGACGCGGCCTCAATGGGTTTTCACCTCGATCATCCCTGCGCAACAGTCGTCCAATGCTCCCCGCGGTCGCTTTCGTCCTGACGGCCTGATCGCTTCGATCCATTCAGAATCAACGATGAAAACGCTCGCTAACTGGCGCTGCCCGGTGGTCAACGCGTCGAGTGTTTTGCCAGGCTCGCTGTTACCGCGAGTGGGAGTGAACAATACGTGCGTGGGACAACTGGCCGCAGCGCATTTCCTGGAACGCGGCCTACGCCACTTTGCCTTTTTCGGTTCGCCTGATTCCTTGTTCTCCATCGAGCGGCGCGACGCGTTTTGTCATGTATTGCAGGCAGCAGGTTATAGCGTTTCGTGCCACTTTTCGCCCCCAGAACGTCCCTACGATCAGCTCGATCGACGTTGGGATATCGACCTGTCGACCTACCGTTGGCTACGGGGGCTCCCCACGCCAATCGGTCTATTTGTTCCAAGCGACCATTGGGGATTTCAGTTATCTCAGGCATGTCACGAGGTGGATTTGCGCATGCCCGAAGATGTGGCTCTACTCGGTGTCGATGACGACGATGTGAACTGCGAATTGGCTCGCCCGCGGCTATCGAGCGTTGTCGTTCCGGCAGTGCAGATTGGTTACGAAGCGGCGTCCCTGCTGGATCGCCTCTTGGCCGGTGAGAAACCGCCCGATGCACCGATCCTCATTCCCCCGTCGGGAATCGCCACGCGCCGGTCTACGGAAGTGCTGGCCATCGATGACGTCGAAGTGATTGCCGCCGTACGATTCATCCGCGAACATGCCCACTTGCCAATCGACGTGTCGGATGTGTTGCGCGAGGTCGCCTTGGGGCGTCGCACGCTGGAAAGGCGTTGCTTGGCCGCACTAGGCTGGGGCTTGGCAGAAGAGATTCGCCGCGCACATCGCGAGCGCGCCTGCCGACTGCTAGCTCGTACCGATCTGTCGATTGATTCGGTAGCACAACAAGCTGGCTACTCGGGTTTTCGCCATATGTCTGTGGACTTTCGTCGAAAATTCAACATGACCCCCACAGCCTATCGCCGACAGATGCGCGGCCCATCCGCATAGATCCAGGCAGCCTGCTCCACCGACTAGTGCTTCATCCATTCTTGATCTTAGGGTTTGGTGTAGTGGACGAGGCCCGCGAGTCCCTGGTACCTACTAAGTCGAAAGGACGCGCGGGCCTCGTCCACTACCTTCAACTCTTAGTCTTAACCCTGACAGAGCACTGGGGCGCTACTTGAATGACCCGGTGGACTGCTCAACACTTGCCTGCTTCAGATACAATACGGCAGGTCCAGTGAACGGAGGAACGAAGGTCTGCTTATCGCCGGCAACGGAAAGGGAAGCCGTTGACACGACGACACCCGTCAGCGGATTGAACCATTCTACCTCGTAGCTGCCTGGGGCCAAGTTGACCGACAGCTCCCCTTCGTCGGGTTGATAGACCAAATACTCGTGCCCTGCGCTTGCCAGGCAATAGCCTGTCGTCGCCAAGTTGTCCTGGGGAGTCATCTCGGCAATGTCCATCTTGTTTGCAAACGAGCGAGTGTGCCCCATGGCGGCACGAGCCGCGATCCAACCGCTGTTGTCCTTGAGGTTCTCCATGAGCAGCGGATTGTGGCCGCGCAAGAAACTCTTCCACACCCATGCCCGCGATAGATTTGCATCGTCGACGTAGACTTTCCATCCAAGGTGATCCGAATCCAACAGGCTCACCTTTCCACCGACGGCCATCGGCGGGTCGTTGATGTATGGGTCAGCCGCATTGTCGAAGGTTGTTACCTGGCCCAACGAAATCCAATCTGCCGGACTATCCCACAGTAGATCGTGCTTGGCAGCCAGATGAAAGGCTTGACAAGTCATTCCGACCGGATGCTGCTTGGGCTTGCCCGCCTCATAGGACTGGATCGTTCGAATCAAATCGTATTGCCATTCGGTAGAGCCTGGGACCGCGCTTTCATTGGCAATCTCATAGAGCACATTGTCAAGATCGTTGACCGTATCGACCACTTTTCTAACGTAAGCCCGCTGCAGTTCGACTACGGCAGGAATCTGATTGGAATTCGTCTCCTCTCCCACTCCATTGCCATTCGCATCTCCATTGATCTCGTTGACATTGTTGCTGCTGTTCATTGGATGATACTGCCATGACTTCGATGCGCCTGAAAGATACCATCCTTCAAACAACATAATGCTGACGTAGATGCCTCGATCCCCCGCTGCGATGATGCGACTCCGCATGCGATCGAAATAGGACTCATCAAACTGAGTCAGGTCGTACTTGGGCTTGCCATCGTTGGCCACCGCTGGGCCGGTTCGACACCACGGTTGAGGCTGCGAAAAGAAGTCGGCACCCGACCCATAAACAGTCCGTGGAAGTTCCCAGCGCCACAGTCGTATGAAATTATGGTTGTTATCGGTCAGGAGTTTCAAATATGCGTCAAAGTCAAATTCCGGTGGAGGGTCGGATGATTCCGAGCGCCCCACGTCGAGCCCGCAATCCTGCAGACTGGCCCAAGTGTGCGAGCCGGTGAGGTAGATGGCTTTGCCCGCCCCATCGGTGAAGTAGCGGGAGTTTAAAGGGTCGACTCGAAGCGGCCCACTCGCCGCTTCCCTGGGCTGCTGCTGTTGCCCCTGAACGCTCGTCGCGACCAGTGCTAAGGCGACGAGTAGCAGATAGGATCGATAGCTTTTGAACAATTTTTTGGCCTTCATTTTGTCTGTACTTTCGGACAATGCATTAATCTAATTCGCTGGCAATGGTTCCATTTGTGTTTCATCCAACTCGGGTCACGCGTCGCGGCCAACCCATCGATTCTTCCACTTCCTACCGACACCAAGAACCAAGAACCAAGAACTAAGAACTAAGAACCAAGAACCAAGAACCAAGAACCAAGAACTAAGAACCAAGAACTAAGAACTAAGAACCAAGAACTAAGAACCAAGAACTAAGAACCAAGAACTAAGAACCAAGAACTAAGAACCAAGAACTAAGAACCAAGAACTAAGAACCAAGAACCAAGAACTAAGAACCAAGAACCAAGAACCAAGAACCAAGAACCAAGAACTAAGAACCAAGAACCAAGAACCAAGAATCAAGAACTAAGCTATCGCTTTGCGTAGTAAATTGTGCGTGATTTGTTGAACGCGCCGGTCTGGTCCGTGTGGGCGCGACCAATGCGACCATGGCAACCAGTGGCCGGGCGGGCTGGATAAATCCTGACACCAAAAAATGGTTGACGCGTTGAACACGTAGTTGCCTTTGGGCCCAGGGTAAATCGTCGACGTCCAATGCTGAGGATTGATCCCGCTCTGCAACGCCGTCCCTTCCGCCAAGATTTCAAGCCCAGGAATATCGGTCGGCGGATCACCGTGGTACTCCCAACCGATCAGGCCGGGGATCGCCTCTCCCTGCTTCATTCCGGTACCGGCAAAGACCCAGTGATCGGGATTGGTGCAAATCCAATCACCACCACCGTTGATAGGTTCAACATTGCGGGAACCGATTAGGTAACCTTCGTCTGGGCCATGCGTCGCAAAGGGCCCATGTTCGGTATTGCGCATTTTCGACCATTTGTATCTACCGCCGTATGGGCCCTCGCGATATATGATCCGCTTGGCATTGCCGCTGGAATTGTCGCGATACGGACTGCGCCAACAAACCGCGTTTCCAGAAAGAAACAATAGGTTGACGCCTGCGTCTCGCAGCTTGACGACGCTTTCGAATTGTCGGATGTCCCAGTACTCATCGTGCCCATTGCTAATAAATGCTTTGCATTTGACGGCTCGATCGGGAGTCAGCATGTCGCTATTGGAGCAGTAGCTGACGTCGTATCCCTGTTGCTCTAGCCAGTACGCCAAAGGGAACTCAAAACACAGCCACTCTCCCGAGCCGATCGACTGCGGGTTCTCATAGATCTGTGGATACTTTCCATAGGGTCGATCGAAACTCACATCCGCCCAGGGCCCTTGAATCCCTTTGGGATGCGTGTACAGCGAATAACCGTCGGGCCATTGATTATAGGCTTGCCAGGTATTGTCGGAGCACTGCAATAGAATGTCGGCAGGTCGCTGATCGCGAACAATGAAGATGATGTAGTTTTGCCAGTACCCAAATCCACTGACGTCGCTGTCGGTCGTCAAGCGGCCGAGGTAGACACCGCTTGGCCAGTCATCGGGGACCGTAAACGTGGTGGCTGCATTCCAATGGCACTCGCGAATTCGCTTTTCTCCGATCTCAGGTAAGGGCTGTGGCTGCCCTGCAAAAGGACCCAGCTTAGTCATCAGCCGCGCACCACTGCCACCATAATAGCCCGTTCGGAAAATCTCGATCGTGAACTTCTGAGCCGGTTCGGTCGAGACCATGAAATCGATCTGCTCACCCGCTTCAACGCTCTGTTTCGAGCAATAGCCCTCAATGGCTGGGTTCCTGAGGCCACCCACCTTGTCCAATTGCACCCGTGTCAGTTGCCAATCGCGCGCACCGGGCCGCGCATTCTCATTGCGAATAAACGGATTGCGAGCCAATGAGGCGGCCTCGGTTTCCTGCGCTGTGCCATCTTGCGCAGAAGCGGCTAGGCCCCCGGCGGCGGCTCCAGCCAGTGAAATGGCCGCCGCATCCTTGAGCAGCTCCCGTCGATTGCGTTTGATAGTTCTCTTCTCGTTCATGCGAAATCCCCAATAGAACAAAGCCACGCGTCGTGAGCTTTCTTGTGTCTTCCCGGTTAGCGGCAGATCTTCGGTAGATTCATTCGATCGCCTTATGGATTGCTCAAGGGCCATTTTAGCTCTACACGCCCCGTGTTCGACACTGGTTTGCGCAAAAGATGTACGATTTTGCGACACGTCCGCAGGCGATGGTTACTGATCGCTCTACCGCTCAGTCGCTTTTGTTTCGCCCGGGGCGTTGACGTTACCGATACGAAGTCGCGAATACCCTGGAGCGACAGAGCGATCAACGACTACGTTACAACATTTGGCACTTGCGACGCACGATCCATTCGGTGGTTAGCAAGGTGATGAACAGGGCAGCGACCCACCAAGAGTTCCAGATGGGTTGTGAGGGAAGCGCGCCCAAGCGAGTCGGCTTGCCGAGCGGAAGTTCATCGAACAGACGCTCGGCGTCGGCTTCCAAATAGAATCGACCGCGCGATTGTTCTGACAAGTATCGCAGCCCTTCCACGTTGACCCTCAACGTGGCTTGTTCGCCAGGGGGAGCGGTGATGGTGAACTCCTCACTCGGCGGGGCTTCCATGATAGGGCGAACCAACCTCGCACGATAAGTGCCCGGGGGCAGATCGCTGGCGAGTTGTTGATAGTCCTGCGAGGATGGGTCGACACGTGTTAGGTTCAGTATCCGATCACGACCACCGGTTCCCTCGATGGCCAATTCAACAACGGCATCGCTTGCGCCAAGTGCCTGAGCACCACCCAGCGTGACATGGAAGCGCACTGGCTGACCGACGTTTGCCTGCTTGGGTTCTACGAGCAATTCGACTGGCGCGGCGGTGCCACTCAGCTTGCCACGACTCAGCCAGCGTAACATCTGTCCCCAGTAGCGTTGATAGTACAAGTCTGAGCCGAGAAAGTTAATCCAACGATAGGTTTCATCGGTAGCTTGCAACGCCGTGCGCCCAGCTCCGGCAAATTGCGTGATCAGCAAAAGACTGTCATTTGCCGACGGTCGGTCGACGGCTTGCGCCAACAACTGTGCGCCCTCCTTGACGCGCTCCACGCGCGTGAGACTGACAAAGCCGGGTAAGCGTTGCCATACGGCTAGCGACTGAGCGATCGATGGGGCCAATTGCATCGGCAGCGCGCTGCTTCCCAACGCGGTCGGTTGCCAGAACCATTGGCTGCCAACGGACTGTGCTGCGGCCACGGCGGGAGTGGAACTACGCTCGACAGGAAGCAGCTTGGCGAGTGGCCAACCTTCAAGACGCCTAGCGATGGAGCCTTGGCCGCTGACAAAGATGCAGCCAGCTCCATGCAGCGCGACAGCATCTACGATCGCTTGTTGCGAAGTCTGACTGACCAACTGAGGGTCGAAATCGATCAACACAAAGGCATCGAACTGATGAATCTGTTCGGGCTGGCTGGGGATCAAGCGCAAGGCCGACTTGTCTTGGTCCACAAACAGCGGATCGGCGTCCTGCAAAACTGTCAGCACTTCAAAACTTGCTGCTGCTGCGGAGCCAGGCTGCGTGGCACGCTCCAAAAAGTTCTTGAGAAAGCGAAACTCGTAGTTCGACGTGTCGCTGACCAACAGGACGCGAACCGTCTTGTCTTGAACGCGTACCGTTTCGTCAACAAAGTTATTGTCAAGCTCCTGTTCGCCGAGGATTGCCGTCGCTTCGACGCGGAGCGCCAATTCACCTGCCCTTTCGGGAACAAAGCTCAGTCTCGCCGTGACTTGACGCTGCTCTCCGGCGATGGTGACGTGGGTTTCATCGAGTACTTTATTCGTAGTTTGATCGCGCAATACGATACGGGTTTGAGCGGAAGGCACATCACTGACAATGACTGAAACTTCAGCGGTAACTTGATCTCCCAAGTAGACGTCGCGATCGATCAACAGGTCAGCCAAGCGCAGATCGGGCAGCTCGGTTTGCCTTCCCACGGCGACAGCGACAATGGGAATCGCGGCGCGACGGGCTGCCTTGGCCGCTTCACGGAGCGTCGTACCGGAGGTATTGATACCATCGCTGACCAAGATGACTGCCGCCGTTCCCTTACCCGCTTGACGTTGAATGAGACGCGTCAGCCCATCCCCCAGTCGGCTGCTCGTTCCATCGGCGGTGATCTGCCCCAGTGGCCAACCGTCGCTGCCCGTCGACGCGGAGATCTGATCGAGCGTTTCTGCAACAGTGAACCACTGCAATTGATACTGCCGCTTCAAGCGATCGCGTTCCCGACGGCCCAAAGAGTCGAAGAGCTCCATAGCGCGGTCCAGCCGCGTGCGCCCTTCGCTCGCCGATTCCGGCTCAACACTGAGCGAACCATCGCGAGTACTCATACTCGCCGAGCGATCGAGTACTACAATTAATTCGGGATGATCGCTTCGAAATCGCAACCAGCTCCAACCCGCCAACATCCACAATACCGACATCAACAATGCAAATCGAATGATTGCCAGAAAGCATCGCACTGGCTTACCGCTCCGCCCGCGCTCGGATAGATATAGCCACAAGGCCATACTCCCTAAGCCAAGTGCCAACAGCACGATGAGCCACAGAGGGATTTTCCAAGCGACGTGCAAGATCGATTCGACTGTGCTATGCGCCTCGCTGGGGATCGCATTCGGCAGTGAAGCCGACGGAGTCGACGGTGAAAGCGGCAGCGAAGACGTAGGTGCTGCAGCGGCGTTGGCTACGAGAGGCGTTGGGTTCATCCGCTACGCCTCCCCAGAGCCCAAGCCAACCACGATTCGGCTAGGAGCAGACTCCCCAAAGCCAGCAGCCAGCCGCGAGTGAGCCAGGGGCTGCTCTCGGCCACTTGCGATCGTGTCGGCGGTGTGTCTACAGCAAGCGGGAGGGTCGCAGTCGAATTTGGAAACTGAGCCACTTGTACCGACCTCAGTTCACTCTCCGAGCCATCGACGTTCACAATGTAGGGTTGCCGCCGGCTGTCATTGTCCAAACTGGCCCAATAGACACCACTTTGCTCTGTCTGACTAAAGGTCCATGGGACCGCTGCCCCCACACGAGGTTCTTCAATGGCAAGCTGACTCTCGCTGGCATCGGGCTTAGTAATGGTCACTGTGCGAGTTGCTCCGCTGGCAACCGAGTTGGCCGCTTGACTGGCAACTCGGCTGGCCAGCCTCTGGCCAACCAGTGGTTGGCCAGCCAACACGCTATGATTGTCCAGACTATGGTCCATGGCCGTTTGAACCAGGCGCTGCATCAACGGAACGAAGCTCGGCCAGGCCGCCATGGCATTCCACGGGTGCGCTTCGCTCGAACCCGTTACCGGCGCCGAGAAAAGACTGGTCACTACGCCACCGCCCAAGCGATGACGACCAACCAGTGGGTCGCCCGTGTCGATCGCCAAGTCGACCTGCCAGTTGTCAGCCGCTGCCATTTTGGGCGCAAGCAGCTCAATTTCCCAATAGCGAAAGATCGGCGTGGTTAACAGCCCCGAGTCGGGAAAACCAACAAACGGTGCGACCAGTGGGCTGCGATACTCGAGCGGATCGATCCCCCAGCTCTGCTCGACCGAAGGTTCCAGCAGACGAAAGCCGAGCAGTTCACTCGCTAGTGGCTGATCGTTCCAGTTGGCCGCTACCGTGCGCGGGCCCCACAGGCAGATCAACGCGCCTCCTTGGCGTACGAAGTGATCGAGTCGTTCGAGCTGCAGGCTGTCGATTCGTTCCAAGTCGCACAGCACGATGACTTGCCACTCCGTCAGGTCCAATGTGGAAAGCTCCACGGCTAAGACAGTCGATCTCGCGCGAGTCGTTTCGCTTGCACCCTCGGGGCGTAAACCGAGCTGCAAAACACGAGCGTCACCGGCTTGCTGTTCGACAAACAGTACATCGTAGTCCGCCCGCACCTCGATCACTTGGTAGCGACGGTTGTCCACCGCTAATCGATCGTTGGGTATGGAAGCAGACAACACGCTCAGCCCCAATGCCGTTGGCACCACGCTGAAGTGAAGCGTCTGCGCGGATTGCGCTGGGATGTCGACGCGCTGCGATGCCAACGTATGGTCTTCGATGCCAAGCTGCACCGGCAACTCGCTGACACTCGAATCGCTATAGTTGGCGACGGTGACATCGACCTCAACGGGCTGCCCTGCAAGCGTTCGACTGCTGGCAGGTCGCACCGCCGTCACGGCCAAGTTATTGGCCTCCCCATCGGCCATCGATTCAAATTCGATCGGATACTTTTCTCCCAACTGCCGTAGGCGTTTGGCTTCGGGGCCGCGCACGGCCGTTTGCCAATGGTCAGCACCGAAGTCGCTGAGGATCACCACGCGAACGCGCGCCGGATGAGCTGGGTCTTGCTGCGCTCGCAGCGCAATTTCCCCAATCAGTTGCAAACCGCCGCCAACGTTACAGCCCGCATCGTTGAACGATAATCGCTCGACTTCGGCCATTACCGCAGCGTGATCGAACGAAGGAGCTGCTACGACTGCGCGAGGCGGTTGTCCGAGTGAAATGAGCGCGATAGGATCCCCTGGGTTCGCCGCGTCAATGATTTCCACAGCGCGACGCTGAGCAGCTTGCAAGCGGGTCTCATTGTCGACGCGGTAGCCCATGGAATAGGAAACGTCGATGGCCAAGATCCAGCTCGTCGGTGGCTCTGCGGCGTCACTCCCCAAGCCGCCATCCTCACTGAGCCAAAACGGTCGCGACAAAGCTAGGGCAAGCACTATCAGCACCAGCGTCCGGACGATCAGTAACAAGAGCTGCTCGAAGTGAACTCGCCTCGATTCGCGCTCGATGACTTGTAGAAGCAGCTTCATCGCCCCCCAGCGAACCACGGTTTGACGGCGGCGATAAAGATAGTGCAACAGGATCGGGATCGCCGCCGCCAAACCCCAGAGCAACATCCAGCCGCTGGCAAATCCAGCCACGGCAATCGGTAAACCGCTCAACATCTAATAGCCTCTCATCCAATGCGAGGCAGAGGAGCGGGCCGCGAGCAAGCGGGGGAGCGAAGCGGCTAGCGATTCGTCCGTCAACACACGAAAATAGTCGATGTCGATCTGGCGACAGCCCACCTCCAATTGTCGACAAAAGCCGGCCATCGCTTGGCGATAGGCCGCTGCGATCAGCCGCGGGTCGGTGACCAGGTGCGGCAAGTCCTCGAGCCCCTCGAAGCGAGACATCGTATCGAACGGGAAATCGACTTCGTCGCGATCGAGTACATGAATCAGCATAACATCATGCCCCGACAATCGGAGTAGTCGCAACGATTTCAGCACTGCGTCGCCGTCATCGAGCAAGTCGCTGATCAAGACCACCAAGCCATGCCGAGACAATCGCTGGGCGGCCTGTTCGAGTACGCTCGGAAGATCGGTCTTGCGATGATTGACCGCCCGCTCCATGAGACTGACCATATCTTCGAATTGTACCGGGCTGCCGCTGGGTGGGAGCCAATCGTCGATCGCATCGGAAAAAGTCATCAAGGCCACAAAATCGCGTTGCTCGATCACCAGGTAGGCCAAGCTGAATGCGATCAACTGAGCGTACTGGAGTTTACTCAAGCCGCGATCGCCGTACAGCATGCTTTCGCTATGATCGACCAGTAGATAGCAGGTCAAACTGGTTTCGTCTTCGTACTGTTTGAGATAGTGCTTATCGCTGCGCGCGTAGACTTTCCAATCGACTTGACGCAGATCGTCGCCGGGTGCGTACTCTCGATGCTGAGCGAATTCAATGGAATGTCCGCGCAGCGGGCTTCGATGTAAGCCCGAAACAAGCCCTTCGACCAGGGTGCGGGCGCGGAGCCCCAGTGGTCCAATGCGCGCGAGCGTCTCAGGATCGAAGTACTTTTGCGATTTGTTCACGCGAATGGCTGTCTTGGAGGGTGCTATCGACGTTATGAATAATCTCTTGGATGATCTGCTCGACCGTGGTCCCTTCCGCTTCGGCTTGAAAATTGAGCTTCATGCGATGCCGCAGAACGGGGGGAGCCACTGCCGCGATGTCCTCGCGGCGCACGACGGGGCTGCCGTGCAGGGCGGCGCGCGCCTTGGCCCCCAGCACCATGTACTGGCTGGCTCGCGGACCGGCCCCCCAACGCACACAGCGCCGTACACGCTCACTGGACTGCGCATCGGCCGGTCGCGTCAATCTCGCAATTTGCGTGGCCACCAAGGCCATAGCCGGAGTAATGGCGATTCGCCGCACGACGTGGGCCAGTTCAAGTAGGCTTTCGCCAGAGATCTGCGTTTCCAATACCGCCTGCTCGTCGCTCGTGGTGCGCAACACGACCTCGAGCTCGTCGGCCTGACTGGGATAGTCGACCAGCACATTGAACATGAAGCGATCGAGTTGCGCTTCGGGGAGTGGATAGGTCCCTTCTTGATCGATCGGATTCTGTGTGGCCAATACAAAAAAAGGAGTGGGTAGACTATGCCGACGTCCACCGGCCGTGACCTGCTTTTCCTGCATGGCTTCGAGCAGAGCGGCTTGGGTCTTGGGAGGAGTACGATTAATTTCGTCGGCCAAAACGACGTTGGCAAAAATCGGTCCGGGGATAAAACGGAATTCGCGTTGCCCGCTGCTGCGATCCTCTTGGAGGACTTCGGTCCCCGTGATGTCAGCAGGCATCAAGTCTGGGGTAAACTGAATGCGTTGAAAGTCGAGTGCGATCGATTTGGCCAAACTCGATATCATCAGTGTTTTGGCCAACCCCGGCACGCCGACCAGCAAACAGTGACCGCCCGCTAAGAGTGCAATCAGCAGTTGCTCGATGACATCCTCTTGGCCTACGATAATTTTGGCCAGCTCGACGCGAATGGACTGCAAACTTTCGCTCAGCCTGCGCAGCGCCGCCTCGTCATCTCCGGCCACTGCCGCCTGCTGATGGTTCTGTCCGTTGCCCACGTTATCCCCAACTCCAAAGTGATTTATACTAGGTGCTGGGGTAAAGGGGTCCGGAGTCAATTGCCGCCAGCGGCCCTTTCGGGTGCTCTGCACAATTGACTCCGGACCCCTTTACCCCAGCCACAGCATTATTATATCGAGATTGGCGGAGCGAATAGGTCCAGCCACATGTTTCCTCGCACAATCCGCGTCTTCCCAGAGGGCGGTCCGATCCGAAAACCACTCCTACACGATCCAGCAGCCGCATGAATGTCGAACCTACTGAAACGATTGCCGCGGCGAGCGGAGGGGTCTTCGTTTCCGATTTACACCTGTTCAGCCCTCGCAGCGATGCGGCTTACGTTCCCGCCAAGTTGGCGGAAACGAAATCTGAGGATCGTTGTATCGTGCTGGGGGGCGATATCTTTGATTTTCGCTGGAGTGTTCAAGGCAGCCACGAACGAACGCTGGCTGCCGCCGTACATTGGTTGGAAGAACTGCTGGAGCGCACCGAACAAGCCCATATTCGCTTCATTCCTGGCAACCACGATTGTCACCCCGAATTCCTGCATTTGCTTACTCAGTTGGCCCAGCGCGAGCCGCGTTTCGATTGGCACGAACACCATTTCCAGCTCGGCGATACCCTGTTCCTGCATGGTGATATTCTTGACGCCCATGGTAATCTAAACAGCTACCGCGCGAAGTTTCATCATGAGCACCCCCAAACCGGTCTCAAACATAAACTCTACGATGGCGTGGTCGCGCTGCGTTTGCACAAACTAGTGCCACTGGTGCGTCACCGCCCCGAACTAACCTGTCGTCGCTTGCTCGGCTTGGTTGGAACTCTGCCAGCCGCCTCGGAGATACCGGTCCAACGTATCTTCTTTGGACACACACACGCCCCCGTTTTGGGCCATGAATCGCAAGGAATTCGTTTTTACAACCCGGGTGCTGCCTTAAAGCACATGCTTTCTCGGCCTCAATACTTCGAGTTCGATCAACCTATCGCACTCGAAAAGCGAAGGACCTAGACGCGGCCTAGGATCTACACATCGCCGCCAATTGCTCTTGATAGCAACCGTTCCAATCGGGTATGAAGCATAGCGCAGGCCATAAACGAGCGCAGCCCTGTTACGGCCTCCGCGCGCGATATCATCAATTCTATTCGACTCCTACGTCGAGCGTAGGACGCAACCCGTAGACCTACCATGCCACGTATTCTCGTATCCGCTTCATTTCCCGAATCCGAGCTGGCGCGCCAGACCCCTGACAGCAGCGGTCTGTGGGAGGATTTCGAATTCATCTTCTCCCCCACGTCAGAGCCCGTGGATGGCTGGGTCGTATACGACGATCTCAGGCAACCTCTGGAGCAATTGTGCCCCCCAGAGAACACGCTGCTGCTAACCGGTGAGCCTGCCAGCGTGCGGCGCTATCGCAACCGCTTCACCAGTCAATTTGCGCAAGTCTGGACCGCGCAGAGCCAAATCAAACACCCGTACGTCACCTATCGCAATGAAGGGCAACCCTGGCACTACGCCATGTGCAGCAGTCAGGCGCATGGGGCAGCACTGGGCTACGATGAGCTGCGTGAACTAGCCCGCCCCGTAAAAACCAAACTTCTGAGCGTCATTTGCAGTAACAAGCAGATCACGCCCGATCAGCGCCAACGCATCGAGTTCACGCGCTATCTCCAATCGCAACTCGCCGGCGAGCTCGACATATTCGGACGCGGCTGGTGCGAGATGACTGACAAGGCCGACGCCATTTGGCCCTACAAGTACCACATAGTGCTCGAGAATGATCACAGCGACCACTTCATGACGGAGAAGCTGACCGACGCCTTCTTGGGTTGGAGCTACCCGATCTACTTTGGCAGCAACGAGGCCTATCATCGCTTCCCCGAAGGGAGCTTTACGGCCATCGACATCTATCAACCCGAACAATCGCTGGCCATCATTCGCGAGTTGCTAGACATGCCTACCTACGAAACAGCCATCCCCTCCATCGCCATTGCACGCCAGTTGGTGCTTGGTAAATACAATCTGTTTGCCATGCTGGCTCACTACTGGCGCGAGAATTTAGTGCCACGCCGAGCACAGATGACCAAGCTATTACCCAAGTCGCACCGCGCGAGTTTAGTAATCCAACAACTCAGCCGCAGCCTCCGCCGCGCCGCTTAGCCTTTGGAGTGCGGCGACTTGTCGCCGCTTTGGCCTTTGTCTGGTTTGTACTTCAGCCAATTCAATCCGTGAATTCTGCAAAACGGGCGATGCTTGTTACCAATCCAAAATCGCGGCCCCAGCCATGAATCATTGAAGCTTGCCGCTGCCCCCTATGGTGTCCACCGAAGCCTCTCACCAAAGTCCTGAGTTGCGTTCGCTGTGGGAAAGACCAAAGCGGGGATAAATCCCCGCAGTCCAAGGAAAGAAACTATGAACTTTCGACGCGTTCACGATCCACTCATCTCCGTCGTCATGCCGGTCTACAATGCGGACAAGTATCTGGTCTCAGCGGTGGCCAGCATCATCGAACAGACCTCGCGGGATTGGGAACTGATATGCGTCAACGATGGTAGCACCGATACCAGCCGCCAAATCTTGGAGTGGTTTGCCGAGCAAGACAATCGTATCCGCGTCGTCAACCAATCCAATCTAGGAATTGTGGCTGCGCTCAATGGCGGCTGCGCTATCGCGCGAGCACCTTTGATCTGTCGCATGGACGCTGACGACATCGCCATGCCCGATCGCCTAGAACGACAAGCGCAGACCATGCGTCGGCAGCCGAATTGTACGGTCGTCGGCGGAGCCATTGTGGAGATCGATGCCGATGGTGAGCCCCTGAACCTGAGTCGGTTGCCCAGCGAGCACGACGCGATCGTCGACAATCTGCTACATCGCCGCACGGGCCATTTTCATCCAACCACCATGATTCGCGCCGAAGCGCTCGAGGCGGTGGGCGGCTATCGAAGTAAGTATCAGTGGGTTGAGGACCACGATCTGTGGTTGCGTTTGGCCCAGCGCGGCAGCTTGACAAACCTGGCCGAGCCGGTGCTGTGCTACCGCCAACATGCAGGCAGCGTCTGCTGGCAACGCGCGGCGCAACAACGACAACTGATGAATGACCTATTGCGTGAAGCCTACGCGGCTCGCGGTTTAGAAACACCCGCTTCGGTCATCTCGGCCAACGACGCACCGCGATCTGCTGCGGGACCTGGCAAGTGGGCGAGGATCGCAGCCAAAGGTGGTTTTGCACGCGGCTGCTGGAAACAACTCCGCAACTTGCATCGTAGCGATGCCCCGTGGAGCTACAAAGCTCGCATGACGGCAGAGGCACTGCTAAGACTAGCGATCAAACGCGGCCGCGATTGGTGTGTTGGACGGCAGATGAGGGATTCCGACGGCGGAGCGTCGAGCCACATTCTAAGACGCCGCAGTGATGTTGTCGTGCCGACTTTTCCGCAGTGGCAGCTGCGTGCAGCCGAGCTGGGTCATGGGGTGAAACCCAATGGGATTGAGCGCGCCGCCTAATAAACATGGTGCGGAAAATGAGCGGTGAAAGCTTCCAACTTGCGGTCCAGAAAAATGCAAGCTGGAAGCATACGCGCGGTCGAAATCCGACAGTTGTTTTCCGCACGATGCTAAGTAGGGAATAACTACGGCAGCTTGCAACGATGGATTTAGCGCGGAGGACTAGCGCCTCATCCATTTTTAATTTTAGGGTTAGGGGTAGTGTGGGCCCGACAGCCGGCCAAAGCGGCGATAAATCGCCGCACTCCAAGGGCTACTTTCTGGCGGCGCGGATCTGTACGGGCAGGCCGTACGTCTCTTCAAATAGACTACCGCTCTGGCGCAGCGCAAGCTGTTCGACCGATACGTCTTCGACTCCCTTGGCAATTATCACCAATCGTTTGCTATCGCTGCGACAATGTATATCACTGATCCGCCCGCTGCGAGAATCGTCCAAGGCAATGGCCAGCCGAAGTATCGCCGCTAGTTTCGAGACGATCACGCGATCGGACCTGTCGAGCGCCGAGTAACCCTCGTGTTGTG
This sequence comes from Pirellulaceae bacterium, assembly GCA_020852965.1. GTDB lineage: Bacteria > Planctomycetota > Planctomycetia > Pirellulales > Pirellulaceae > Aureliella. The sequence continues at coordinate 66,451 of JADYZV010000025.1, forward strand.
GCTGAGGGCTGCTGCGACGATGGTAGCGTGCGACCAGGGCAACCAGGAGCACGTCTTTGCGGCTGAGCCCAAACAGCTCGCTGTTGCGGATCAGGTACATCGTGTGCTTGTGATTGCTGCGCGCATTGATGTACGTTCCCACCTCGTGCAGCAAGGCAGCCAGATATAACAGCAATTCCAACTTGGGTTCGAGCTGATGCTCGCTCTGCAGTTCGGAAAACAGTTTGCGACACAAAGTGGCCACGTGCCGTGCATGCTTTTCGTTAAACTCGAATCGCCGCCCCAAACTGATGGCCGAACGAATAATCTGGCTGCGAAAATTGGCGGTCCACACATCGCGAATGGCCATGTCTTGGAGTAGGCCGTCGCGCAGATTCGTATCGGATATGGCAATCTCTGTCTGCGCAAAGCCGCGCGCGATCAGCACGTAGCTCAACAATGCCGGTGCGATCGTCTCGGCGTCTTGAAAGCTGACGCCGTACTTCTGTACCGCCTCGTCATCGGTCATGACCAGCATCTTCCGCGTGAAGGCGCTGAGCTGATCGACCGACAGGTAGGCCAACTTGGTCGGGTCCCACGCTTCGAGCAGATTGGCAGCAGCAAAGCGGACATCGCCACCGATGGCCACCATTTCTAGCGGAGTGTCGCGCGGGACGTGCTCGCGGATCTGCGCTACCACCCGTTCAATCTGACTCTCCATAATCGCCCGTTGTTTGGTCGGTGGGGCATCGTACTTTTCCAACATTTCCAGCAAGCGCAATGACCCCAGTCGGTAGGTATGGGAGAAGAGGACATTGCCCGACTGCACGACCAACACTTCCGTGCTTCCTCCACCCACTTCAACCACCACACACTTGCTGGTCGCTAGGCGCGGATCGGACTGCAACAGCGGCTGAATCCCCATGTAGGTAATGCGATTGACCTCGGCCTCGTCGAGCGGCTCGATCTCCATTCCGGTAGCGATGTAGACGCGATCCAAGAATGCCAAGCGATTGGCCGCTTCGCGCACCGCACTGGTCGCTATGACACGCATTTGATCTGGGCGTGAGATACCGTACTCGAGCAACAAGCGGCGATAGCTCTTGAGCACGCGCACGCACTCTTCAATCGAACTCTTGCGAATTCGTCGCTGCGTAAAGGTGTCTTTCCCCAGTGTCACTGCCTGGGACAGGCTCTCGAGCACACGCACGTTTCCCTCGGCATCAATATCCGCAATTGCCATGCGAATGCTGGTCGCCCCGATATCGATGACAGCAACCGAGCGTTTCTCTTGTGTGGGGTGGATCGTAGCACGAGCTGGAATGGACGACATGGAGCCGAAAAACTCTCAAAAAACGACAAAAGGGGCGATGGCTGTCTCCCATTCTAAGTAGTTCACGCCGCTTTCGTTAGAGGTATTGTTCTTTCCTCCCCCCATCGCCTTCCTCTTCCGCCTACCGCTTTTCCTTCCCGCCCCCACCGCCTACTTCGTCCGCCTGCCGCTTTTCCTTCCCGCCCCCACCGCCCGCTTCGTCCGCCTGCCGCTTTTCCTTCCCGCCCCCAACGCCCGCTTCGTCCGCCTGCCGCTTTTCCTTCCCGCCCCCACCGCCCGCTTGCGGGCTGGAGCGAAAGTTTTGCAGCTAGAGCCGTACCACCAGTAATCACACTCTATCGACAAAACCTATTCACTGGCGGAGCAAGCCTCCGAGCGGGGTCGTTTCGATGCAATACGGGGGACTTCTGGCAGGCACCCGTTGACTTGCCGTGGGCGACCGCTACGCTGACCTAACGTCACATTCATTCGGTTTTAACACAATCATTCAGGTGATACCCATGATGCTATTCGCTCGCTGCTTCGGCGTCGCCCTCGCGCTCGGCACCGTTCTTCATGCCGCTGAGCCGCTAGAGATTGGCTCGCGTCTCGAGCCATTGGTCGACGATTATCTGATCTCGCAAATGAGTGGTGATGTACACCAGCAGTTACACCAACCAACGCCGCGCGAAGTCGTGTTGGTCACCGGTGAACCGTGGGAGGGAAACACCAGTGCTTACTTCACAATTTTTCAGGACGATGATCTTTATCGAATGGTCTATCGTGGATCGCACTCGGGCAAAGACAACGGGAATGCAGAGCACCCCGAATTCACGTGCTATGCCGAGAGCACCGATGGAATCCACTGGACGAAACCCGATCTCGGTATCGTAGAGTTCAATGGTTCCAAGCACAACAATATCATCCTACAAGGCCTCGGCTCCCATTGTTTTGTCGCTTTCAAGGACACGAGCCCCAACTGCCCAACGGAATCAAAATACAAGGGGATCTCTCGCGGCCGACCCGCCGGAGAAAAAGGACTGTATGTGTTCAAGTCCGCCGACGGGATCCATTGGTCGTTGATCGCAGATAAACCGGTGATCACTGACGGCGCTTTCGATTCGCAGAATCTCGCGTTTTGGGATTCGTTCACGAAACATTACGTCGACTATCACCGTTCATTCATCAACGGCAAGCGTTCGATCGTGATGAGTCGCTCGATAGACTATCTCAACTGGACCGAACCCGTGCCGCTGGAGTACTTTGGTTCACCTGAACAGGAGTTGTACACCAACGCGATACGACTTTACCCCAGAGCGGACCACATCCGCATTGGATTCCCGACTCGTTATCTTCCGAATGAAGGAAGTCGTGTCGAGCCGCTGTTCATGTCCAGTCGCGATGGAGTTCATTTTCATCGCTGGGATGAAGCGGTCATTCCAGGGTCGGCTCCCAAGGACCGCATGGGCAATCGAAGTAACTACATGGCCAATGCACTGGTATCGCTTCCAGACAATGACCGCGAGTATTCGGTTTACGCGACGGAGGCATATTACGAAGGCCCCGATAGTCGCCTACGTCGGTTCACTTACCGCGTCGATGGATTCGTCTCAGTACGTGCTGGCGAGGAGGGGGGGGAATTGCTAACCAAGACACTGACGTTTACTGGCGAGTCGCTAAAGCTCAACTTCTTGACGCAAGATGGTGGCCAAATTCGCGTGCGTGTAGAATCGCCGGAGGGAGAGCCCCTGGCCCAATCCCGGGAGCTCACCGGCGACGAGCTTGCTCATTCAGTCGAATGGCTGGAGGGGGCGGATCTTCAATCGCTTCAGGGACGCACGGTTCGCCTGCGTTTCTCTATGAAGAAGGCTGATCTCTACTCGATTCAGTTCGGACCAGCACCATGAATATGAAACAGAGGGACCACCACGCCATCGTCATTGGTGCCGGCTCGATTGGCCATCGGCATATCCGCTGCTTTCTGGAAACCAAGCGGACTGCCGTTTCGTTCGTCGAACCTCGTGACGAGATCCGACAGGAAATCGCATCGCTGTATCCTGAGACGCTTTCGTTCGCCACGCTGGATGAAGTCACTGACTGGAATCGTTTCGACGCTGCCGTGATTGCCACGACAGCCCCACAGCATCTAACTCACGCCGCACAGATGCTCGAGCACGGACTGCATGTGTTGATCGAGAAACCGCTGGCCATTGACATCGAGGAGGCAGAGGCATTTCTGGCTAGAGCGGAAAAGCAACCCAAAGTGGTTGCGGTGGCCTATGTTTATCGAGCGAACCCGTTGTTGGTGCAAATGCGAGATGCGCTTCGTTCGGGAGAATACGGTAGGCCGTTGGAGTTCATCGTTTATGGTGGCCAGCACTTCCCCACCTATCGCCCCGCCTATCGCGATACATACTATCGCAGCCATGACGCAGGTGGAGGTGCTATTCAAGACGCATTGACACATTTGTTCAATGTCGGGCTGTGGCTTGTGGGACCGATGGAAAAAATCGTCGTCGATGCAGACCACAAAATACTCGACGGGGTACAAGTCGAGGATACGGTTCATGTGCTGGCCCGGCATCAAGACGGAGTCATGGCAAGCTATGTGTTGAATCAACATCAGCCAGCCAACGAAACGACCGTCACGATCGTCTGCGAACGAGGGCAATTGCGGTGGGAAAGTCATCGGCAGCGCTGGCGAGCTTGTACTGCGCCGGACACCGCTTGGCAGGATTTCTCTCTACCCACACCTTTGGTTCGAGACGAATTATTTATTCGCCAGGCAGACTCGTTTTTTAATGCCATCGAAGGCAAGGCCGTACCGCTGAGTGACTTGCGCGATGGACTGCAAACGTTACGCGTGAATGTCGCGGCGATTGCGAGCTGGCGGACTGGGCAATGGCAATCGATCGACAACTATCGCAAGGGATCATGATGTCAGTAGAAAACAATCTGTTTGACCTTAGCGGCACGACCATCTTGCTGACGGGGGCAACTGGCCATCTGGGCAGGGCGCTGGCCCACGGACTCGCCCATGCGGGTGCGAGGTTGGTGGTGAGCAGCCGGTCGATGGCTTCGGCAGAGCAGGTTGCCGAGGAGTTGGCATCGCCATCTGGGATGCGCCATATGGCGACCCAGATTGATCAACTTGATCAAGACTCACTGCAACAAGGCTTCGAGCGAGCGGTCGCCGAAGTTGGAACGATCGATGGTTTGATTGCCAATGGGCACCAGGGCAATGCGGCGGATTGGAAATCGGTGACCAGCGATGAGTTTAATCAACAGCTACAAAATGCGACGGGCTATTTCATGCTAGCGCGGTTGTTGCGAGACCACCTCGTATCTCGCTCTGCCAGCGGCAGCATCATTTTTCTCGGTTCCATGTACGGCCTAGTTGGCTCGTACCCCGATGCCTATGCCGGAATTAGGCCGGCCAGTCCGGTAGCTTATCACGCCCTCAAAGGGGGACTCATCCAGATGACGCGGCACTTGGCAGTCTATTGGGCCGCTGACAACATACGGGTGAATTGTCTTTCACCTGGACCGTTCCCGACACCGACGCCGGCTAACGAAAAACTGATTGAAAACCTGAAAAAGCATTCGCCTATGGGCAGGATGGGCAACGCGGAAGAATTAGTCGGCCCAGCCATCTTCTTGGCCAGTAACGCGTCGAGCTATGTCACCGGCCACAATCTAGTCATCGATGGTGGCTGGACCGCGTGGTAAGCACTTGGGAGGCAACTACATGATCATTGATGTCCACAGCCATGTTTGGGAATACCCAACTCACTTCGATGACCTGTTTCGGCAGCAGGCGGCGCGTGCTCGCGGTGGCGAAGAAGTCGATTTGACCGTTCGCTTCGAAGACTACCAAGCGACTGCGCCTAGCGACGTGACCACCATTGTCTTTGGAGGCAAGGCGCGGCGCTCGGGGTTATGGGTGGACGATCAGACCGTTGCCAATTACGTGGCTCAACATCCCGACCGGCTGATTGGATTTTTGTCGGTCGATCCCACGCAGCCGGACTGGATGGAGGAACTCCGTCACGGGCATCTGACATTAGGTCTGCGAGGAGTAAAACTACTGCCGATGTATGCCGGGTTTTCTCCCGATAGCGATGCGCTAGAACCGTTCTGGCAATACACGTCCGAGCACGGGTTGCCGGTTCTGTTGCACACCGGAACGACCTTCATCGCGCAGGCTCCGATCGAACATACATTGCCCCGACGCTTGGATCGTGTGGCCATGCAATTTCCAGAACAGCGCATGATTCTGGCCCACTTGGGACACCCTTACGAAGGCGAGTGCGTGGCGATAATCCGTAAACACAAACACGTTTACGCAGACATTTCGGCGCTGCATTATCGTCCGTTCCAACTCTACCACTCGCTGATGTTGGTTCAAGAATATGGGGTGTGGGACAAAGTGTTGTTCGGCACCGACTACCCCTTTACCAACGTCAATGACTCGATTGCGGGACTATGCAATCTGAACACGATGTTAACCGGCACGTCCCTTCCTCGGCTCAACGAGCAGTCGCTTCATGACATGATTCACCGTGACTCTTTGAAGCTACTCAATCTTTAGTTAATGTGGCCCGACGCTCCGCGTCGGTTTCATCCTGCCGCGCCCTCGCATTTCTTTCCCACCCCCCATCGCCCGCTCGTCGGGCTGGAGCGAAAGTTTTTTAGCTAGCAGAATGCACCGCGTCCCGCCCCCATCGCCCGCTTGCCGGGCTGGAGCGAAAGTTTTTTAGCTAGAAAGCCGCGCGGTGCGCCCCCTCCGCTAACGTTTCGCGCGCGCGACGGTCGAGCGCTATCACCAAAACTTCTTCACCGGTGGGTCAAGCCCACATCGGGGTCGCGATGCACTATGGATGCGCTAAATGTGGATCGGTCGAGCTCTACCACCAAAACTTCTTCACCGGTGGAGCAAGCCCAC
>JADYZV010000026.1 GCA_020852965.1 Pirellulaceae bacterium
TTACGAGTCCCAAACGGTTATTGATCCAAAGGGACTCGTAACCTCGTCCACTACTCTAAATTTAAATGTGGACAGATCGCTAGCTCTTTTTGGAAGATTTGGCGGCGGACTTTTTCGCAGCGGCGCGCGTGGAGGCGGCGACTTGCTTGCGGGCCGAGTCGATGGAACGGCGGCGATTGGGATTGTCCGCTTGTCCGGTCATTTCATACAGAAAACGACTGGCGAAGGTATCTTGCGGTCGTCCCCATTTCATCCGCTGCAAAGGCAGGCAGAGCGTCAATTCATCTTGGGCTCGCGTCACACCGACATAACATAGGCGACGCTCCTCTTCGACATCGTCGTAGTTCTCAGCCAACGAACGACGGTGAGGCAAGATACCTTCTTCCATCCCGACCATATACACAAACGGAAACTCGAGTCCCTTGGCGCTGTGGTAGGTCATCAGCGAAACGGCGTTGCGCTGTTGCTCTTTGTCTTTGGGGCTTCCAAACTCCTTACCGGCTAGGGTGACGTCATCCAAAAAGCCGGCCAGGCTGGGGCTCTTGGCATCTGCTTCATACTCGGCGAGGGCGTTGATGACTTCCTCGACCGAAGCTTGACGAGCCTGCGCCTCGTCCGCTTGAGGGTACATGCGCTCCAGCGCAGCCATGTAGTCCAGGTCATAGACCAGCTCCCGCAAGACGCCCGCCAAAGCGGCCTCGGGCTGGGTGAGTTTGTTCTGGCAGCGGGCCGAGAGGAGTTGCAAACGTTCAATACCACGTTGGGCCGGCTCGGGCAGACCACGCACAAATACCTTGTCGGAAAAGATTTCCCAAACGGTTTTGGCTTGTGATACTGCGTGGGTTAGCAATGCCTCGACCGACTTGGCACCGATGCCTCGCTGGGGGACGTTGATAATGCGCAGCAGGCTGACTTCGTCGAGCGGATTGTCGACGATTCGCAAGTAGCAGAGCAAGTCGCGAACTTCCTTGCGATCGAAAAACGATTGGCTACCGACCAAGGAATAGGGGATCTGAGCCTTGCGCAGCTCCGTTTCGAACACTCGCGGCTGTTCGTTGGTACGGAACAAAATGGCGAAGTCGCGTGGTTCGTGCTGGCGGCGCTCGAGCACCTTGCGGATCTCGTCGGTGATCCCACGAGCTTCTTCGACTTCGTTCTTGAACTGCAGAATGCGCGGCGGAGTTCCACCGGCGCGGGCCGGCTTGAGCACCTTGTCGTGCCTCGTTTTGTTGAAGCCGATCAGGCGATTGGCCACCTCCAAAATAGCGGTCGTGCTACGATAGTTGGCTTCGAGTCGCACGATTTTTGCATCGGGCCAGTCTTTGCTAAAACTGAGAATGTGCCGCACTTCCGCACCGCGCCAGCCGTAGATCGATTGGTCGTCATCGCCGACCACGCACAAATTGCGATGGGTACCAGCCAGCGCGCAGATAATGGCGTATTGCGATTGATTGGTGTCTTGGTATTCGTCGACTAGCACGTGATCAAAACGTCCCGCCTCCGCCACACGCACTTCGTCAAATTCGCGGAACAACTGCTCCGTCGACAACAGAAGATCGTCAAAGTCCATCGCTCCGCACAGCTTGATCGCTTGCTGATAGCGCCGATAACCGCTGGCCGCGACGTGCTCGGCGTCGGTCCGTGCCAGCTCATGTGCCTGATCGAAGCGCACACCAGCGTTCTTCCAACGGCTGACATGTGACAGGAATTCGGCCGGTTTGAGCATGCCCGTGTGGACTCGCAATTGCCTAAGCACCTCGCGAGCCGTCGATTCTTGGTCGCTGCGGTCGTAGATGGCAAACCGTTCGGGGTAGCCCAGCTTGCGCGCATGACGCCGAAGAATCTGGACGCAGTTCGAGTGAAACGTGCCGATGACGGGGGCGGGTGGAGCAGTTGCACCACGTGGGGGGCGTCGCTTGGGACCGATCATCTTGGTGATCCGCTCCCGCATTTCCTTGGCAGCCTTGTTGGTAAAGGTGACTGCCAGAATGCGGTCTGCCCGGGTGCCATGGCGGATCAGATTGGCGATGCGAAAGGTCACCACACGCGTCTTGCCAGAGCCCGCACCGGCGAGAACCAGCATGGGACCAGTGAGCGTTTGTACAGCTTCTTGCTGTTCTGGGTTGAGGCCGTGAGACATGCAGGCATCGTAACCCTGCGCGAAGCTTTGCCCAGGGGGGATTTGGTGTTGCGAATTTGGCCAAGCATCCTAGAATACCCACCAATCAGAATAGTCAGACTACGGATCGAGCCGCTTCCCTGCGAGCTTGCCTCCGAGCAGTAAAGATAGCATTTTTAATCCAACGAATGTGAAGGCTGCCAGCCATGAAAGTTGTATCGTCGATCGGTGCGTTGAAGTTCCGCCATCCTGACTGCCAAGTCGTCCGTCGACGGGGTCGCATTTACGTGATTTGCAAGAGCAATCCGCGTTTCAAAGTCCGGCAAGGTGGTGCCAAGAGCAAGAAACGCAAGCGATAGAAGCCTGCATGGAAACCGGCGACGGAGCATCGGTTCTCATGCTGAGGCCATGCGCAAGTAGCTTTACCGCACTTGACCCCGCAGGGAGTCGGGTTGTGCCGTCGCTGACGGTTCTTACTTTTTGCCTCCAAGGCAATTGCCTTGGACCTCCGGCGATGCTTTTGAGGGGCGCGCATGGGCAAAAATCCTGAGCTACATTAGAGCAGTTCGTGGCCACTCTCGAACTCACAGAAACTGCCCTCTTCGGTTTGCCCCATGCCTGAAAATCCTGCGGCTGATTCAAACGCTCAAGACGATCTCCCTACAGACACGAAACTAACGGAAGTTGTCCAGGTGTCGCCGAGAAGTCCTGCCTCGTTGGACGCCGGCGCGCAGAGTGGTAACTCGGCTCTCTCTATCGAAGCGGCGAGCCCGCTCCCTACGAAGAGCGAGTCTGATGATGATGTGGCAGACGAAAATACGGCGCACAACAACCACTCAGACGCTCAACCGCTGTCAGCTAACCTGAGCCTGCTCCCGCGTTGCTGGGCTATCATCGCCCCCCATGCGTTGCTAATAACGGGGTGTGTGGCGAGCCTACTGATGGGCGTCAGTTTGGGCTACTTGGCATTTAGGCCTGCGGCGGTCGAGTCTTCGCCGCCGGTCAGCAGTGAACCCGACAAAGCGAGTGCTTCGTCGCCGGTCCGTTTGTTTGCCACGACTCATCGTCGCAACGAACTAATCAAGCCACTGTTTCCCTTCGACCTGGATCAAGCGGTAGTTGACCTTGGTCGGCGACTGTTTCACGAACCTGCTCTGTCAGGAAATGGTCGCATGTCGTGCGCCAATTGTCATAGCTTGGCTCAGGCGGGAACCAGCCGCGATGCCCTACCTCGCGGTATTAATGGACAAAAAACCAAGTTCAATCCCCCCAGCGTGCTGAACGCCGCATTGAGTTTTACGTATGGATGGGAGGGGCGCTTCGCTACCCTTGAAGATCAGCTTGACGACCCGATCACTCACCCCGACAAATTGGGGTCGAGCTGGGAACGAGTGCTGAAGTTCCTCGACGGCGATGCCAGCTACCGAGCGGAGTTCATCGAATCCTTCGGAGGCGAGCCCTCACGCGATTTAGTAGCTGCTGCTCTGGCTTCGTACCAGCGTTCGCTACTCACTCCCAATTCACAATTCGATCAATGGTTGGCTGGAGATGAGAGCGCCCTGAACAGCGATGAGTTTGGAGGCTACCACCTTTTCAAAAAATATGGATGTGTCAACTGTCACCAGAGTGAAGGTGTTGGCGGATCGATGTTTCAGAAGCTGGGAGTTGCGAAAAATTACTTCGAATCGCCTTCTGATCCGACAGGACTGGGACGTTTCGCAATCACCCAGCGCGAGCGAGATCGACACGTGTTTCGCGTTCCAGCGCTGCGCAATGTTGCGGCCACCGCTCCCTACCTACACGACGGACGGGCCGAGACGCTCGAAGCGGTCGTGGCGATCATGCTTGAATTCCAATGTGGCGAACCGGTAAACAACGAGGACGTTCGTCGATTGACCGCATTTCTAAAAACGCTTAGCGGCGAACTGCCCGATACCCGCGCAAAAGACACGGGAAACTGACTTCGAAAGGTTTTAGTGGACGGTTCGCTCCTAGCGCTCCGTCCAGATTAGAATTTGGGGATGGCGGTAGTGGACGAGGTTACGAGTCCCAAACGGTTAACGATTCAAACGGACTCACAGGCCTCGTCTAATTCGCTAGGCTAGCACGGCTGGCAAGGCCGGAGCATGCATCGTAAGGCTAGTTTATTCTGCGACCAATAGCGTCGCCAGAACGCGGCCATAGAGCGATTGCCCCCCAAACAGTTCACCGTTGCAATCCTGCGCAATCGACGAAAGGTGGCGTTTGAAACTTCGCACGTCATCGAGGGCGGCGGGAGTGTTCAAGTTTTGTTCGGCTTCCTGAACGCGACGATTGAAGCGACCTATATCCAAGTTGGCAGCCAGCTTGAGCTTATCTAACTGCTCTTGAGTCAGTCGATGTTGTTGCGCGGCCTGCGCTAGTCGTTGGAGCAATCGCTGCTCGAAGAAAGCCTGCAACTCGATGCTACCAGCGCGACCAACGGCCAATGAACGCCCATGGGGATCGCGCAGTATGAACACCACCGTACGCTCGCGTACTCCATCACGATTGGTGTGAGTCGATTCGACGGTGGTTATGTGATTGTCTGAATCTCGCCACCAATTCAAGGCGTTTTCCTGGGCCGCTTTGAGCTGCGGTGGGATGGCCCCTTCATTATCGTCGGCAAACAGAGGGGAGTGCATGCTCAAGCCAATCCAGCAACACGCGACTAGACAAGCCATTGGATGGCCTAGTCGCCAGTTTGGCTGTGGGCAATAGTGGATTAGATAGTGTGAGACCACGGCCGAGCCATACATCGCTAAACCAATAGTTTTTTCAGCGGGACACCATCATCGCAAATGCGAAACGGTCTGCCGTTAGGAGCGACGAACTCTTGATCGATCGGCAACCCCAGGGCGGTCGCAATCGTGGCATTCATGTCTTGGTGTGTTACGCCGTCCTGCTCGACGGCTTGTCCCAATTCGTCGGACTGACCATAGACGCCACCTCCTTGAATACCCGCACCACACAGCAGGCTGGAGAATACTGCGGGGTGATGATCACGACCTGCATTCTCATTGATCTGCGGCGAGCGTCCAAACTCGGTAGAGAGTACCACCAGTACCTCCCCCAGCATCTGCTTGCTGGCGAGGTCGCGGAGCAAAGCACCCAACGCATTGTCAAGCTCGGTGGTCATGTCGGGTAGATGTTTGTAAATATCGCTGTGATGATCCCAATTGCCGTAATCGATTTCGACGAATCGCACGCCACTTTCGACCAGTCGCCGGGCGAGCAAACAACCCTGCCCAAGTCGATTGTGGCCATACAGTTCGCGCACCTCGGGCTTTTCTTGACTGATGTCAAAGGCATTCAACTCGCTCGATCCCATGAGCTGGACCGCTTCGCGATAGGTTTGGTCGTAGGCTTCGATCAATTGACTCTGATACTGGGCTTTGAATTTGGCGTCGAATTGTCGAGCCAGGGCCATGCGCTTAAGAAACTGCTCTTGGCTAAGGTAGCTGGGGCTCTGCGTATTTTCCAGTCCGACAGCGGCGTTAGTAACCGGAACGGGGGCCAAAGAGGCTGGGAGGAAGCCGGCGGCAGGATGCCCTGTGGCAGAACCGATCAACACATTCCCCGGCAAGTTGCGATTGGATTTTTTGAGCAGATGTCCAGCCCAAGCCCCCAAGCCTGGATGCCGCATCGAATTGAGCGGCTTGTAGCTGGTCCGCATGATGTACGTTCCCTGTTCGTGAGCACCGGTTTCGGTAGTCATCGACCGTACGAGCGTGATACCATTCATCAAGTAGGCGAGCTTGGGGAGTTTCGCCGATAGCGACACACCGGGTAGTCGACTCGACACGCTGAGCGTCTCACCTTGGCTGGTCGTCCCCCCTTTCGGGTCGAGCGTATCGAGGTGGCTCATGGCCCCATTCATGAACAGAAAGATGACGCTCTTGGCCTTACCTACAGCTAGGCCCGCATCGCCCACGGTCTCGGCTGCATAGGCCAGCGAGCCGCGACTGGAAGACTGAAGTGCCGCCGCGCAGCCAACCCCCAATAGCGATTGAGCCGCATCGGCTATAAAGGTACGACGCGTCGGGTGAAAGCCATGATAGCCGGCCTGTTCTGCCAGCTCCGCATTGCGAGCAAAGGTCTGGCTCGCGAAAGTTGATTTGCGGCTGAACATCGTCATCGGCTCCTAGCGGATGTGAGTGAGTAGCGTCAGCATGACGTCATCCTGTTAAACCAGTTTACACTAGTTTGGCCCAGTAGGGGAAACAAGGCACCCCCACGTCCTAGTGCTCAGGTTGTCAGCGACCAGCCCTCTCGCGGAGTGCGGCTGATGAAGGGAGCTGCCGCAGGATTGCCGATGGCTCGCATGTTGGCCGCGTCCCACTCAATCCGTGCTCCGCTGCGGAAAGCGACATTACCCAAGTGATTGGCTTCCGTTAGCGGCCCGGCGTAACTGAACGGACTACCGGTCGGTGAACCCGTGCGACAAGCGGCGAGCCAATCTTGGTGATGCCCGGCCACGTCAGGGATGAACGGTGCAGGAGGTTTGAAGTCGGCGAATTTTTCTTCCGGCAATAGCAGATGCTTGCCATAGTCGGAGAGCAGCATGCCATCGTCGCCGACGAATAGAACGCCCGAATCGAATTGTGGAATCGAGCCGTCATGCCATTGCGGCGGTTTGTACTTGCCTTGATACCAGGTCAATTGACACGCGGGCAAGTCACCGCGCTCACCGTACTGATAGACCGCTTTCATCGAAGCGGGGGCGATTTCCGGATGCGGCTCAGCCCCGTCGGCTCGAACGCTCTGCGGTGCGTCGAGCTTCAATGCCCAGAAGGGGAGATCGTTCCAGTGGCTCCCCAAATCAGACATCGTCCCATTGCCAAAGTCCCACCAGCGATACCAGGCCGGACCAGGGAAGTAGATGCTGTTGTATGGCCTCTCAGGTGCAGGCCCAAGCCACAGATCCCATTCCAAGTAATCGGGGACGGGCATGACTTCGCTAGGGCGTTCGGTAACGAACACCGGATCGTGGAAGCGCTCCGCGTCCTCTTTGCTTTGCAGCCCCCACGAGCGACCGACCCAGACGTGCGCCTCGCGCACCGAACCAATCGCACCACTTTGGATCAGCTCGACCACGCGATGGTAATTATCGGAAGCGTGGAGTTGAGTGCCCATTTGCGTGGCCACATTGGCCTCAGCCGCCGCCGCAGTGATGATGCGCGATTCTGCAATGTTATACGTCAACGGCTTTTCACAGTAGACGTGTTTTCCCATGCGCAGCGCGGGAAGCGTGGCGTAGGCGTGCGTGTGCTCGGCTACACTGACGACCACCGCATCGATGTCATCGGCCTGTTGATAGAGCTCGCGAAAGTCGACGTAGGTCCGCGCGGCGGTGAATTGCTTTTGCGCTGCTGACAGGTTTTGGCGGTTGACATCGCACAACGCAACCACTTCGACGTCAGGGTCGCCAGCCACCGTGTTCAGGTTTCCTCCACCGCGTCCGCCGACTCCAATGAATGCAACCCGCAATTTGTTGGCTGCGGCACCACGCACCGAGCTATGCACCATCAACCCAGCGGCGGCTGCTAAAGTCGTCGAGCGATGGATAAACGTTCGTCGATTCAGTCGTGTCATGTTGCTCGTTCCTAAACGGTTTGAATGGTGATAGAAATATTTGGTGGTCTGTGGCAGCTAAGCACTAGAGCGGATCGTAGTGGACGAGGTTACCAGTCCCAGGCGTATGCCGAATCAAACGGACTCGTAACCTCGTCCACTACGCGATGCAGGCTGGACCAAGCCATTATGCAGGTATCCCGTGATGTTGGACCGCTTCTATGATTGTGCATGAAGGGAATTGCTCCATCAACCGAGTTAGCTGCCCACCATCGGCAATGGCTCCCATGCCGAGACTTTCGACCGTATCACTGCGCAAGCTCGAAATCAAGTAGACGTGATAGTTGCTGGTGGCTTGCAGTAGCACCGCGGCGGCCAGCGCATCGTCGCTGGCGTCTTGAGCTAGTTTCTTGGCGATCGACTCGGGAGTTTGATGTGGATCGCGCAGTCGGCCCAATCCGCTGCCGACAGATTGCGACAATTGGGTCACCAACACGATCGCCCCCCCGGGCGCGACGTGCCCTTGAGCAGTGGCCAGCGCCCGAGCTACGCTGAGCCAGCTTTGCGACTGCGGGGGGCCGTCGATCACGGCGACGACGAGCGGGCTATCGGCCAGCGTTTCATTCCACTGCTGTGCAAGGGTTGCTTGTGCGACGGCTTCAAGCGACTCCAATTGTCCGGCGAAAATCCCGCTGGCCCGATCGTCGCCGGCTGGGATGACTTGGATACCCACCAACACTCCAACCCACCATGCCGCCTGATCGGCCCAGCCGGTCAGTTTGGCATGGCAATGAGAATCTTCCAGACTGGGGAGCGAATGGAATTTGCCACGAGTCTCGCGATTGGAGAGCAGCGGAAAGATTCCGAATGGGCCAAAATAGTCCACGCTTCCTCGAGGCCGTGCGGCGCTGATGGGAATGACCACGTCGGCGTCAACCAGGCTGCGATTGAGGTAGATTGGATCGGAGGCTTCGTTGGCTGCCACGTAGGCTAGCCGCTCGGAGTCGTCCAAATCGTGTCGCTCGACGACGACGGTTAAACCGCATCGCTGGTTGATCCGCTCGGCGAGTTCCTCACACGACCATTGTCCGTCACCGGCAAGCACGATGCGTATATTTGCCTCAACCGTTCCTCGCTCGCAAAACCATTCGGCAGTGGCCGAGACGACATCAATTAATGCCGGCGTGGCGGGATCGACGGCCAGGACCAACTGATCACCAGGCACGAGAGCTTGATCCAACGACGGGAAGTCGAGTGGCGAGCTGAGGGCCGTATTGACCGCTTCCCTCCAGTCCTCGATCACCGCAGCGGATCTGGGCGTGCTAGCAAAACGCCGATCGCTGGGGAGTGTCCAGGTCGAGTTCTTGCCGAAGTGAATTTCCAATGCGGTCATCGGGCCTATTTCCGTTGCTTTTGAGCTGTTATTTGTGCTACTGAGTAGCGAATGGATTGTAAACCAACGTCTCGTCCACTACGAGCCACCCAAATTCTTAGCTATCACAGACCACTGGACCGCCTTCGCCATTTTTAACTCAAGTATATCGTTTATGTTGATTCACATGCACCGCTCGCTGCGTACCGTCGCCTTGGTTGGAGGGCTGCTGGCATGGTTAATGGCAACCGGCTGCGATACGACTGGCGACGCCCTGCTGCCCACTGCCGACAGCGGTCCAAGCGGAGGGCACCCGATAGGCACATCCGCTTCACCACGCGCGACGATCGAGCAGATGGTGCGGAACTATCAACAATTGCACAGCTACCAAGACGAAGCGTATGTCCGCTTACTCTACGACCTGGATGGCAAACGATTGGAAGACCGCGCACCGCTGTCGATCGCTTGGGATGATCGGGGGCGGTTGGGTTTGCGCGTTTATTCCGTCCAAGCGGGACCTAGTACGGATCCCAGCTCGGGGCGTTGGCGTTTGCGTCTTCCCGAAGCGGAGGCGATCGTGCCGCAGCAAGTGCTCAGCCGTGCCATTCCGCCGCGTGTTGACTTTGCCTGGTTGCTGGGCGATCCACTGGTGGCCGAGCGCTTGTCGGCTGGACTCGCCGGCTTCCCACCGCAACTCGATCTGTTGCTCGCGCCCAAACCGCTCAAGGGGCTCATCGACGATAAGGTAGCCCTATCGTTCTCGCATCCCGAGACGGTCGACGGCCGCACGTGCCTGGTTATTCGCGTCGAGCGTGGTGCGGCCGAATTCATGCTCTGGATCGACCAGGAAAAGCTATTGCTGCGTCGTCTGCGTCTACCGCGTTCGCATCTCACTCCCACGATGCTCCAAGATGGCCGTATTTCGAATGTTGATTTGACCATTGAATTCGCAGGCGCTCGTGGCAACGAGAACACCGACTGGACCTCGTTTGAAGTGGCGAGTCAGCCTGAGGAACTGCGGGTCAGTCGCTTTGTCCCAGCGCCGCTACCGATCGATACATCTGGGTTGGGAGAACAGGTTCCCGGTTTTCACCTCGAATCGCCTACGGGCGAAACGGTTTACAGTTCCGAAAAGGTATCGCCGCATCGCAAAGCGACGGTGCTCGTTTGGTTGGCCGATCATCCGACGTGTCGCATGGCCTGCGAGCAGATGCAGCGCGTGCGCGAATCGCTGCCAGCCCTGGGGCTGCCTGAAGGAGCGGTCGAGTTCGTGATGGTCTGGGCCGAACCTCAGCCGCCGGCCGGTAGTACCTTTGAAACTCTTGCGAAACAATGGAAACTACCAGGCATCTTGGCGCTCGACCGCGAAGCGATGGGACGCGACCTATTCAATGTACAAGAAGCCCCGACGCTCGTAGTCGTCGATCATCAGAATCGCTTGCAATTGCGCGAATCGCGCAGCAATCCGCTGCTCGATCAAGTGTTGCCTCAATTGCTATTGCGCGTTTCCAACGGCGAGAACTTGGCTGATGAATTGGTGCAAAAACAGATCCAGTTGGCTCAGCGACATCGCGCAGAGCTACGAATGGCAGCAGCGATCGATGCGCGCCCTACCGGCGATCCCTTCACGGGGCGACCCTATCCGCCAGAGACATTTGCTTTGCGCGAATTGACTCGCAGCCCTTCGAAGGGAATCGCCATTGCGGCCGACAGTGATGAGCAAGGGAGTATGTGGACGCTCTACAACACAGGACAACTGCGCCAAGATACTGCGTCGACGCTCGCCCTGCCCGACGCGAATGCGACCCAGTGGCTCGACACGCGCTGGCGCAATGAGGCGAGTGATACGGGACGTATCGAGGTTTCGCCCGCGTCCAATTTCGTGGCTTATAATTCGCATGGCGACACGGCGATCCAATGGATCGATTGCGAAACCAAAGAAAACCGCACCATAGAGCTCGACGTGGCTGGACGTCTGATCGATATGCGATGGTTGCCCAGACGCGAGGGGAGCAAGGCTCGGCTGGCAGTCATCACCTCGGAAGGGCAAACACTGCTGATCGACCCCACCGATCGCCAGCAGCTCAGCGGCTACAGTTCCGTGAAACCGCTGGCTCTATTGCCGGGCAGCCCGAGCGATTCGAGCATTGCCGGCTACGTGGTGCTCGCCGATCGCAGCATACAGCCGTTGCAGCTTAGCGCGACGGCAGGTGTTGCCGCCAGCGATTCCGTCCAGCAGCTTTTGGCGTTTCAACCCAAACAGGGTCCATGGATGGTGGGGAATGAGCGTGAGCGAACTTGGACTCTGGCCCGCGGTTGGTTGGCGGCAGACGAGCCTGCGCTGTTTCTACTCGACGAACAGCGCAAGCAGCATTGGCACTATCGGATGCCGCTCGAGCCAGGGCCGTCGCCCACTGCATGCAGCGTGGCCATCGATCCCACCACTGGCCAAGTCTTGTGGGCCGTGTTGTCCGGCACGCAGACGATACACTTGTTGCGAGCCGACGGTCGCATCATCGATCACTTTCGCACCGCAGAGCCTGTCGTTGGTTTATCGCTGCAGCCCAACGGCGCCAGGATAGAACTAACGGTAGTGCATGCCGGACAAGCCGTGCGGTACGCCATCGATTGGAATGCGGTTGGTGAAGTGAAGTAGCTTTAATGTGGCCCGACGCTCCGCCGTCGGTTTTCGTCGCTCAGCGTGCAAGTTCTTCATCAGCCAGCACGGCTACGTAGCGCATGCGCAACTTTGCATTGAGCGGCAATTTCCTCAACCCGCAGATCCTGGAAATTAAACGGATCAGACCGATTGGATCGCGCAACATAGCGCAGCGGTGGCGGGTTTTGGACTCTGCGAGCCACCGCTTGGTCCGCTCTACCAAGAACTTCATTTGCGCATCCGACATCGTCGTGACTTGGTAGAAAAATCGACACTAAGGTTGGTCAGGCATACGCTAGTATTGGCTTCGGTCAGGGATTCACGTAGCGATAGCCACACTGGTTAGAATTGCCCGTCCCACGTATACTACGCGGTTTGGTTTTCTGGCCTGCCCAGAGGCGAATCCGCGAAGGGATGGATGGTGGTCGATAGTTCTTCAGTTAACGCAACAGCTCTTTCCAACGAACGCGTTCTCGTTCTCGATTTCGGCTCGCAGTACGCGCAGCTCATCGCGCGTAGAATCCGCGAGCAGAATGTCTACTGCGAGATCATTCGGCACGATTTGTCGGCGGAAGCCATTGCAGAAAAAAAACCGGTAGGCATCATCCTCTCTGGTGGTCCTGCCAGCGTTTATGCCGAGGGTGCTCCCAAGTGCGACCCAGCCATTTTCAACTTGGGTATTCCCGTATTGGGGATTTGCTATGGCATGCAATTGGCCTGCGAGGCGCTTGGCAGCCGCGTAGGGCACTGCGAATCGCGCGAGTACGGTCGCGCGGTGCTGAAGATCGGCGACTCGTCCGGTCTATTAGCTGGGCTGCCTGCCAGCATGGATGTGTGGATGAGTCATGGAGATCAAGTCAACGAGGTCTCGAGCGAATTCGAGCCGCTGGCGGCCACTTCGACCTGCCCCTACGCCGCCGTGCGACACACGCGTCTGCCGGTGTTCGGCCTACAATTTCACCCCGAGGTCACGCACACGCCGTTGGGCGGCACCATATTGCATAACTTCCTATATGCCGTGTGCGGTTGTCAGGGCCTGTGGCACTTGGCGGATTTCGCTCAGCAAACGATCGAGCGGCTGCGGGCGGAGATTGGTGACGATCGCGTCATCTGTGGATTGTCGGGCGGGGTCGACAGCGCGGTCACAGCGGCGTTGCTCTACAAGGCAATCGGTTCGCAATTGAGCTGCATTTTGGTCGACAACGGCTTACTCCGCAAAGACGAGCAGGCGGCCGTAATCGCCGAATTTACCAATCACTTCAAAGCCGACTTGCATGTCGTCGAGGCCGAAGATCGCTTCCTGCAGACGTTGGCTGGAATCAGCGAGCCCCAAGAGAAGCGACGGCGCATCGGCTATTTGTTCATCGATTGCTTTAAAGAAGAAGCGACCAAAATTGCCGGTGCCAAGTACTTGGCTCAAGGGACCCTCTATCCCGATGTCATCGAAAGTGGCGCGGCGAAGGACGGACCCGCTGCGACGATCAAGCTGCATCACAATGTCGGTGGGCTCCCCGAACAGCTCGGCTTCGAGCTCGTCGAGCCGCTGCGAGATCTGTTCAAAGACGAAGTCCGTAAGCTGGGATTGGAATTGGGACTGCCGGAGCAATTGGTATGGCGACATCCATTCCCGGGTCCAGGGCTGGCAGTACGCTGCCTGGGTGAAGTAACCCAAGAGAAACTCAACGTGCTGCGCGAAGCTGACCACATTGTCGTCAGCGAAATCAAAGCGGCTGGTTTGTATCGTCAGACTTCGCAAGCCTTTGCCGTATTGCTACCAGTTCAAAGTGTGGGAGTTATGGGAGACGCGCGGACCTACGAAAATGCGGTGGCAATTCGCTCGGTCAACACCGACGATTTCATGACAGCCGACTGGAGCCATCTGCCTTATGATCTGCTTGCGCGCATGAGTAGTCGCATCATCAACGAAGTGCGCGGGGTCAATCGCGTTTGCTATGATATCAGTAGCAAACCACCTGCCACGATCGAATGGGAGTAGTGAGCCACGTGTCGCGAACAGCCGTCTTGCTGGCTGGAGTTCCCAGCGAAAACCCAGCCCTCTATCATCGCGTTCGCTTTCGCGTCGGCGACCCAGCCGCTTGGATAGCGCTGAATTTGGATGGCCAGCAACGGACTGAGTTCATTGTGCGCGACATCGAAATGGATCGCGCTCGCAAGTCGGTCCGCGTCGACTCGATCGCTTGCCCCGCCGACTACTCCCCGTCGGGCGGTTTGTCAGGAGATCGCGGCACGGCCACGGCCCAAGCTGTAGCTGAATGCCTCCACCGAGCCAACGTGACGCGTGTAACCACCGACCGCACCCTTCCCTACATCTATGCTTGGCACATCGCGCAAACTGGGATTGAAATAGAGTACTCGCCCGAGTTGGGTGTAATCGATCGACGCGTAAAGGACGCTCAGGAGCTCGAGTGGTTGGCCGAGGCACAGCGTGTGACCGAAGACGCCATGCGCATGGCTTGCGAAACTGTCGGCCACGCTACGGCCAATGCCCAGGGCGAGCTGCAGCATGGAGGCTCAGTCCTGACCAGCCAGCGGCTACGCAAGATGATCAGCCTCTTTTTGCTTGATCGCGATTTTAGCAACCCGCACGATTCGATCGTCGCCAGTTGGCCTCACTCGGCCGATTGTCACGAGCGCGGCAGCGGTCCACTGTTAACAGGCCAGGGGGTGATCATCGACATTTTCCCGCAATGCCTAGCCACCGGTTATTGGGGGGATTGCACGCGCACCGTCGTGCATGGGGAGCCGAGCGAAGAAATGCAGCGGATGCACTCTGCCGTGGTCGATGCCAAACGGGCTGCCATCCTTGCTGCCACCGCCGGAGCTACCGCCGACGATGTGCATCGTGCCACCAAACAAACTTTGAAAGCTCATGGCTACGAGTTCGAACGGGGGGCGATCTCCGATTTGCCCGTCATGCCGCATGGCACGGGGCACGGTGTGGGGCTGGAAGTCCACGAACCGATTTTATTGGACGACAACGGTGGCACGCTCTTGGCCGGCGAGGTTTTAACGATCGAGCCTGGGTTGTACAGCCGCAACTTTGGCGGTGTGCGCGTCGAAGATATGGTCGTCATTACTAGTGGAGAACCTGTCAATTTCAATCGATTGCCTGAAGGCCTCTGTTGGGGCTAGCAATGCTAGTTTTGCTAGCATAGCTTACCTAACACCACCTCCCATTTCATGAATCCTCGCATAGTTGAGGATGCGAAATCTTCGCCACTGCATTACAATGATCTATGTGTCCACGAAAAGTGGTGACCACTACACCCCGCTTTAAGGTGGTTTTCGACCCCAGTTCTATCCAAAAAGCACCGTCGGTCCATGACAACAGGTACTTTCGATCGAAGTTTGCGACGATCCCTTCCGGGACTAGGCTGGACGATGGCGATTGTTTGCGCCGCAACGACTAGTCTTTGCGGGCAGGGGCCCGATGCGCCGGTGCAGCAGCACATTGCTCAATTGGTAGGGCAACTCGGTGCCACCGATTTTGACTCGCGCGAGCAGGCGACCGCCGAATTGCTTAGCCAGGGCGAAGTCGCCTTGCCGCGCTTGCGTGCCGTCCCCAACTCGGCCCCTTATGAAGTTCGCCATCGCGCAAGACTGATTCAGCAGCAGATCGAAGACGACAAGTTCCGCATGTTATCGCGCAGTTTTTTGCTCGATCTAGATGGTAGCAAGTCGTACGGTCTACCTGGCTGGGACCGCTATCGCCAATTGGTCGGTAGCACGCGAACTTGCAAGCTCCTATTCTTGGACATGATTCGGCAACAACCCGAAGTGGCTCAGTTGATCGAGCTGGCCAGTGCGGAGAACGCTTCGCCTGCGGCGGCTAGCTCTTTGGCCAAGCTCGCCTCGATGGAAGCCTCGCGTTTGCGAGACGAATTGTATTTGTTGCGTGAGCCCAAGATTGGTGACTCAGTCGCCATGCTGATGGTCGCCGCGACTCTCTCATCGCAGACGCCCGTTGAAATAAGTGACATCATTTCCATCAGCGAGCGCCGCTCGTTTGAAGGAAACATTCACAAAGAGGGCTATCGAAACTGTTTGCGCAAGCTATTGGGCGCATGGCTTCCCAAAACACACGTGGCCATGGCTCCTGCCGCAATGGACTGCGCGTTGAACTATGATTTGGTCGAAGGCAGCGAGATTGCGCGACGCTGTCTGACCGCCAACTTCGACTACGATACCCGCAAGCTCGCGTTTTATTGTTTGGCGAGATTCGGCAACGAGACCGATGTAGAACGGATCGCACCTTTCCTCGAAGATCGTGCGGTAGTCGATCAAATCGCCATAGGTGCCCCCATGGGCGAAGTCCACGAGAGCAACACGCCCCCCCCTTTCGCACCGGCAGAGCCAGTGTCTGGAAACAACTTGGTCGTGCGCATCAACGACCTGGCGCTGGTCACCTCCATCCTACTCCTGGGTGAAAATCCGCAGCAAGTCTTTCCGCGTTATGAAGAGCACGATAAGCTCGGCTTCTTCATCCATTCGCTCGCCTCGCCGGCCGATGCTGACGTAGAGCAACAGCAGCGAATCGACCAATGGAAGCAGCGCCACCTGCCGCCGAGCAGCAAAAGCTAGCCCCACCTCTCGCTCCCCTGCTAGCTTGCCTGGCAGGGAGCAAAGTTTTGTAATATAGAACTCGCCCCCACCCCTCGCTCCCCTGATCAGCGACTATTAAAACTCACCGGCATCCAATCAAAGTAGGAAGCGGTTTCATGCCCCAGAGTTGGACGGCGTTTCTCGATCACTCGCTGCAACGCACCGCCGAAGCTCGACGCATTCGAGTTCGCCGACCGCTTGAGCTCGATGGACTCATCGACTTTGGCAGCAACGACTATCTTGGTCTGCGCAGCCACCCCGACGTACTTGCCAGCTTACACCATGCCAGCCAGCTCGCAGGGGCGCGGTGGGGAGCGGGTGCCAGCCCTGTATTATCGGGGTACAGCGCGCAACATGCCAATTTCGAGCGTGCGCTGGCCGAATTCTCTAGTACGCCTGCAGCGATTATCTTCAGCAGCGGCTTTGCCTGCCACTCAGGAAGCGTAGCATGCTTGGCTGGCCCAGGCGATTTGATTCTTAGCGACCAACTGAACCACGCCAGCCTGATCGACGGTTGTCGACTGAGTCGCGCTTCCACGGTCATTTACCCGCACGCGGATGCCGACTTTGTTCGCTGCTACCTACAACAACACCGTCACCAATTTGACAAAGTGTTACTGCTGAGCGAATCGATCTTCAGCATGGATGGCGACGCCGCACCGCTGGTGAGTTTGTCCGAGATCGCGGACCGGTACGACACGGGTTTGGTCGTCGACGAAGCGCATGCCGTGGGCATCTACGGCCAGCGCGGCGGCGGCTTGCTGGAAGAGCTGCATTTGCAATCGCACGTGCTCGCCAAATTCGGTACGCTCAGCAAGGCGCTGGGCTGTGTTGGCGGCTATGTGGCCGGAGAAGAAAAGTTGATTGACTACTTGGTCAATCACTGCCGCAGCTATCTTTTCAGTACCGCCGCACCAGCCCTAGTGGTACTGGCTGCTCAGCGCGCCCTACAGTTACTCGTCAACATGCAAGACGAGCGACAATCGCTGCGCTGCACAGCCCGCTTGTTGCGCCAGCGATTGCACGATCTCGGACTTGGAAGTCCCATAGGCGATAGCCCCATCATCCCAGTTATGGTTGGCAGTGAGTCCCGCGCATTGGCGCTCAGCCGGCAGTTGTGGGAGCGGGGCATCTATGTACCTGCAATCCGTCCCCCTACGGTTCCCGAAGGCACCTGTCGTTTACGCGTTAGTCTCTCCACGTCGCACACGCCTCAGCACATCGACCAGCTCGTCTCCGCCCTCGCAGAGTCTTAAAGTAGCTCGGCGATCCCCCACCGAAGTTAAAAAGTAGCTCGGTGGTCCCCCACCGAGAGTCACGGAAAATCGTAGTGGACGAGGTTACGAGTCCCTAATGGCAAACGATTCAAAGCGACTCGCAAACCGTTTGGGACTCGTAACCTCGTCCACTACAACCATCCAATTAAATATGGTCGAACCGCTAGCGAAAGATGCTCCGCAGTTTTTCTGCAGCGGCATCCCACTGCTGGGCGGCCGTCGTGAAATCCGCGTCCATCCAGCGCACGGGATTGCCTGCTTGAGCTCGCGAGCTCTGCTCGTGCCCTGGGCGGACGGGAAACTGTCCGCTGACTCCCATGGCCAATCTCCCTTCAGTATCGGACGATACGAGGTAATTGGCTAGTTCCGCGGCGGCCACGGGGTGTGGACAACCAGCCAGTACGACCACCGTGTTCGGAATGCGCAGCGTGCCGCTTTGATCGGGACGTTGGTCGGGAAAGACAATCTCGACTGGCAAGCCAGCGTCGATCTCAATTAATGCATCATCGGTATCGGTTAGGCCGAAAGCCAATTGTCCGGACGCAACTGCTTGGGCGACTTGTTTATTGCCTCCCAACACCACGGCGTTGTCTTTGACTGCCTGGAACCACAGGTCGGCTTCTGTTTGTCCCAAGCGGTCGCGCAAGACCGTGAAGTGGGTTGCCGTAGTGCCAAACAACGGTAGGGCCACACCACAGCGGGATTTCCACTGAGGATCGCCCAAGTCCAATACAGAGTCGGGTCGCGATTCACCGTCAGGGAGCAGTTCCCGGTTGACCAGCAGCACGCGAGCTCGAGCGGCGAAGCCGACCCAATTGCCATGCGCGCTGCGCATGTTTTTGGGCCAATCGCTGGGGATATCCCAGGCGACGGGCTGCAACAAGCCGGCTTGTTCTAAACGCAACGTGTGTAGGATCTCGTTATTCCAAAAGACATCAGCCCTTGGACGTTCGCGTTCGCTTTCAATACGAGTTACCAAGCCGACCGTCTTGGTCGACTCGACATCGAATTGAGGAACCACTTCGGTAGACGAATGGCGGCGAGCGAAGGCTGCCAAGATGGGTTGGGCGTATTCGCGGTCGGCGGCCGAATAGATCACCACCGAATTCTCGGCCCGTGGTACACAGCCAGCACCGGCCCCAAGCAAGCTCATCACCAGCAACAACCAGAGCAACGAGAACGCATGACGTGAGAAAATGCCAAACGAGATTGAGCAACGCAACAGCTCGCGCGCATATTTTGAAAGCAAACTCATCGATCATTTAACTTTGTTTGGCTGATATTCGTGGTCTCGCTTGAAGAGCACCTCGATGGAAACGATTTCGTCGAGCATCGCGGCAGGCTTCTTTTTCTCTTCGTCCTCGGATTCAGGATTGACGCGGACTAGGTCGCCGAGCACGTCGATGCCCGCCGTGACACGTCCGAAAGCGGTATACTGACCGTCCAAATCGGGGCGAGGTAGAAAGGTGATGAAGAACTGCGAGCCACCCGAATCGGGATGACCGGACAGGGCCATTCCCACCGTACCGCGAAAGTACTTGCGGGCACCGGGGCGATCGGTTTCGCCATAGATGGTGTAGCCTGGACCGCCGCTACCGTCGCCGATGGGGCAGCCGGTCTGGGCCATGAAGTTCTCGATCACTCGGTGGAAAACGCGTCCGACGTAGAAGTCCGACTCGACCAAGCTGATGAAATTGCCGACCGTCTCGGGGGCTTGATTCTCGAACAACTCGATCTCGATGTCACCCTTCGTGGTATGCATCAGTACGCGAGGTAGCGGAGGTCCCTGTGCGTCTTGTTCGCGGGCAGCCAGCTCTTCGGCCCAGGCCGATTCAAGCTCGTCGACCTCGTCGGACAGCGTTTGCAATTGGGGGCTGGCGACACCTTCGTCGATCATTTCAGTCGCTACTTTACGCATGACGGCATACTCGTTCAATGCAAATGCGGTACGCGCGGCAATCCCACGAAGCTCGGGGTTCTCAAAGCCATTTTCCAGCAGAGCTAGGGCGATCGGCAACATCCCTTCATAGCGGTCGAGCTCGGCATTGCGTTTCAAAATCCCCCACAGCATTTCTGCTAGTGGAATCTTTTCGCTGGGTGCCATTTGATACTCGGCTGCCGCCGCGTCGAGCATGCGTTGATAGAGTGGCAATCCCTCGCGATGGTACGCAAACCATTCGCTGCGCATCTGGCGATCCTGCGGTCCAGGGGGAGTCGTATTGAAGCGCACCATTACCTCGCGCATTTTCTTCAAGTGCGCGCGAAACGCATCGGACGCCGCCTTGAACTCGGCCGTTTCGGGTTCGACCGGAAGCGGTTCTTTTTCCTCTTGTTCTTGAGGGGGCTGAGCTACCGCGAGCCCTGCGCCCAACGGGCTACCTGCTAGCCACAATGGGCAGCTCAAGGCAAGCAAAAAACATGCAGTAAAACGCAAAGGATTCATCATTTCTGTGAAGTCAGTCTTTAAAAAGGAAGTAGCAAGCACCCAGTATAATTAATAATGGTAACCGTTCGCGAACTTGTGAACGGTTGCCAATAATGTACCAAAAATCTACTTGGGTGGCGTTTTCAACACCGGCTTGATGCGACCAGCCGCTTCATCTTCGAGAGCCCGCTGCAGCGACTCGATGTACTTGGACATATTGTGATCGGCCAAGTGGTCGATCTGCCAATTGCGCAGCGAAAGAAAGAATCCGTACCAGCGATCGCGAAAGCGTCGCCAAGGGGTATATTTTCGAAATCTTCCAAAAGCGTTGAAGTACATCTCGCGACCGCAGTGGGAATAGCCCAGCCAAGGTGGTGGGACGCGGGCCACGATGTCGTTGTTGTTGACCCAGCGATAATGCGGGATGCTCACAAAGTTGATGTAACGATTGTTGCCGACGCGCGGGCTACCAAAAGTGAACAACCCTTCAGGGTTCGAGGAGATCTCGGCCAACTTACAACGACCGGCACAGATGGTGGCCATCGCACCGCCGAGTGAATGGCCGGTAAACCACAGCGGCTTTTGATTTTCGCGCAATGCGTGTTCGAGCTTGGGCCACAAGTCGTCGACCTCGCGTTTAAATCCGCGATGAACTCGACCAGCATTCTCGGCGATGACCGTCATGGCATTCACGTCCGCCTTTATGTCATTCCACTCATTGGGCTCGGTACCACGACAGACGACGACGCAGTCGTGTTGATTGGCGACGATATAGGCCTGGGCACCGTCGCGATCGAAGAATTCATACTCTTCGAAGCCGACAGAGCTGACAGCTTCCCAAACGATGTCGGGGCGGTAATAGGAAATTTTCGAGATCTCGCCAAACAACAACGATTGCTGCAACAGGCTCAGTTCACTGATAGGTTGACTCAACGGATGACTGAGCATCCTGATAGCTTCGTCCACTATCGAGCTGGCCATAATCTTTAACTCCATCGGTACGTCGGCGTCGGTTGCTCGCTCAGTCGCTGCTCGCTCAGTCGCTGCTCGCTCAGTCGCTGCTCGCTCTGCCGCTCAGTCGCTTGGGCGTCTTTCGTAACCGTTGCGCTACCCATGCACCATTCGCCAAGAGCACGGACGGCGGAGCGACCAGCGAATAAAGCGCTATTCGCGCTCGGACATGGGGACCACTTCGCGTAGCGTGGGGCCAGTATATATTTGACGCGGCCGACCGATGCGATTGGTCGGTGATTGGTGCATCTCGACCCAATGCGCGATCCAGCCTGGCAAGCGGCCAATAGCGAATAATACGGTGAACATCTGCGTGGGCAAGCCCATCGCGCGATAGATAATCCCCGAATAGAAGTCGACGTTGGGATACAGCTTGCGCTCGATGAAGTATTCGTCGCGCAAAGCGGTTTCTTCGAGCTTCATCGCTACCTCGAACAGTGGATCGTCCAAGCTCAGTTTAGCCAGCAGTTTGTCGCAGGCCTTTTTGATAATCGTCGCGCGTGGATCGAAATTCTTGTATACACGGTGCCCGAAACCCATCAAGCGGAAGTTGTCGCGTTTGTCCTTGGCCATGTCCACATATTTTTTCACGTTGCCGCCGTCAGCAGCGATCTGTTGCAACATATTCACGCAGGCTTCATTGGCACCGCCGTGCAGCGGGCCCCACAAAGCGCAGATGCCAGCCGAAATCGAAGCGAATAAGTTGGCGTTGGACGATCCGACGATGCGCACCGTCGAGGTGCTGCAGTTCTGCTCGTGATCGGCATGGCAAATCAGGAGCAGATTCAGCGCTTCGACCAACACCGGATCCGACTCGTATTCCATGGTCGGCACGGCAAACATCATCCGCAGAAAATTCTCGCAATAGCTCAAGTCGTTCTGAGGATACATGAACGGCTGGCCAATCGACTTCTTGTAACTATAGGCAGCGATCGTCGGCAGTTTGGCCAACAAGCGATGGATCGACACCTCGACCTGCTCCGCATCGTGGGGATCGAGCGAATCTTGGTAGAACGTCGACAGGGCCCCCACGACCGATGAGAGGATGGCCATGGGGTGCGCATCTTTGGGAAACCCATTGTAAAACGAACGCATCTCTTCGTGAATCATCGTATGCTGCCGAATCGACTCGCGGAAATCGCTCAACTCGTGGGCGTTGGGGAGCTTGCCGTAGATCAGCAAGTACATGGTTTCCACAAAGTCGCAGTTGGCGGCAATTTCGTCGATCGCATAGCCCCGATAACGCAGTATCCCCTTTTCGCCATCGAGAAAGGTAATCGCACTGGTCGTGCTGCCCGTGTTGACAAAGCCCTCGTCGAGCGTCACACAACCGGTTTCCTTGCGAAGCGAGGAGATGTCGATCCCCAGCTCATCCTCCGTCCCAACCACCACCGGCAGCTCGATATCATAGCCTGCCACCGAAAGCTTCGCGGTTTGTGTCGGGGGAGTTTTGGGCGGTGTAGCGGAACTCATCAATCATCTCCGGTGAAGACGACACGTGTCATGTCGTCGAAGCAAAGCTCGAAACGGGTGGGCCGCAGCGCTCAGGAAGTAAGCGAGGCTGCACAAACTGCGAAAAGAGCAGTTTACCCTTCCTAGCGGAGCTCGACAATTGACCGTAAGCCGAACTCAACTGCTTGCCACCGCTCTGGGAATATCCCGATTGCACAGATTTCTCGCCCCCAGCCAGTCAACCCGTGCTGGTGATGCCGTTTTCTAGCCCGCTGTCGACTTGATTCGCTCGCAAAGCCGAGGCTTTAAACCCCCGGCGAGCTTGCCTCGCCGGCGCCGTAAAACGGGTCCTTAGACCCCCGCGAGCTTGCCTCGCTGGTGAATCAGTTTTCTAGCTAGCCGGCGGCCAATCCGTCCCACTCACCTTCCCATCGCCCTTGCCGCCGCAATCACCCTAGGCTAACAAAACCGGCTATTTCAACTCCGTTTCCACAATTCAACTGCGGCAAAGCATGAGTGCGGTTTCGCGAAGCTGTGTCAATTGTTCGAGTAGGCTCGAGGACGGGCCGCTGGCACGCACGGTCAACAAGGGCTCGCCATGAGACACAACCCTCGTTGCTGGTTCACTCCTCGAGCCAACATGGCTCGGCAAATCGGCAAAGGACGCTGGCGGTAAGCTGTGTAGGCGCTCGATGCGTTCCCGAGTCAATGTCAGCTCGCGATCGGCATAGACCACCGCCTTGGCAAAGTGAGTATCGCCAGGGCTAAGTGTTGCCATACTCGATTCGAAGCTTGCAGGATCACTTGAAGTTTGCCATGCGCGGCAGTGATGCGCGACGGGGTTGATGCCGGCGAGAAAGAGGATTTCCATCCCAGCGGCCCAGCGCGGATTGAGTTCAAGCAACCACAGTACGCCAGCGGCATCTTCGATGAAGTCGAATTGTAGCCAGCCACGACAACGGCTCGTGGTTTGGATGACCCGGCAGAGCTGATTGATTTGTAGTCGCTGCGAGTCGGACAAAGAGATTGGACCGAGCGAACCGCGATAGATGAACTCGCTCGGGCCCGGCCATTGCTCGGCTGACAACGCCTCGGTGGCACCCAGCAATTCGGCTTGGCCGTCCGATGTGAGATTGCAATAGACACCCAATGACCGGCCGCTAATTCTGCGCTGCCAGTAGTGAGAGTCCTCAACTGATTGGAGGCTGGCGTGGTAGCCGTTGACTCGTCCAATGCCGTGGCCACCGGCGCCACGTCGCGGCTTGATCAACCAGTCTTTAATGTGGCCCGCCGGTCCCTCGGCGGATTCGCGCATCACACCCGCTTCGATCGAACCGTCATCGACGGCAGAAGCCCCCTTCCAGTGTGTCTCCGGGAAAGCCACGCCAGCGGCCCTCGCGCAAGTCTGCCAGTACTCGGGGCTGCGAAGCTGTTGCAATTGGCGGGCAGTTGGCCCCAACACGGTAAAATGCTGGTGTAGCAGCTCGACCAACTCGGGCCAATTCTCTGTACCGCCGCCGAGCAGAACTGGGCTGCTGGGCTGGGCACCGGCTGCCTTTAACTGTGGCAAGACGTGCCACTCCGAATCCAGCAGCCCCCCCCAATGGTCAAGTTCCAAGCAAATCTTCGCCGTTTTCCGGCAGTCGTGATCGGCGAACCGATCCACCACCAAAGGGTGGGGTGAATGCGCCATAGTCGCTTCTGCCAATGCTCTGGCAGAGAATCCAACCACAAGCAGAGGTGGGCTGGTGGTCCGTGGCGGAACTTTGGGCATACGCAGGTGTTCGAATAGTTGGAAATGAACGAAGTTGCAGGCTTCTTAACCTGATTCTACGGATTGGTACATGCTTTCATTAGTGGTCTGGCGGCACGTTCAATTAAATTAAGGCTACTAGTGTTTTTTATACACGGTCCTCTGGAACCAGAACTGAACCGATTTATGTTGCTCAACGATAACCTGTTGAACCTCAAGCGAGTGAAAATACCGCGTGCCGGCTGGCTTGCAGCTTGCCTGATGCTGACTTGCGCCTTCACGACTCAAGGGGTAGGGCAAGACTACGTGGGTGTCCTGCCGGAAATGCTCAAGCCCGAAGTGTCACAGAAACTGGGGCTGTCCGAAGAACAGCGAGAGAGTATTCAGCAGCTAATTCGAGCGCGCATGAGTGCGGTCATTGGTCTCGGTCAAGCTTTGCGCGAGGCACCGGCTGACACCCACGATCAATTGCGAAGCGAATTCAACGCAGAGTCAGAGCGGCTCGGATTTGCCCTGCTCGACTCGGAGCAACAGAATTTGTTGGCCAAGTACCGCGTCGGCTGGATGGGGATGCTTTCGCTGGGGGACGAACAGGTCGCGACGGCCCTGAACTTGGCCGATTGGCAACATGAGGTCGTCGACCATTGGCTAGAGCAAGTCCGCAACAATCGACGGGGACCCACTGTGGCAAAGACGCGCAGCGCGGCCGAGCAATCGATTCGGCAAGCGCTGTCGGAGAGCCAATGGGCAGCTTGGCAGCTAGCCGCCGGATTGATCGAAACATCGACGGCTGGGCCACCAACACCGCCACAGCGACCTGACGCAGATCAGCTAGCGCAGCCGGACGAGGCAGCCACCGCCGACCAGCCCGCAACAGAATCGCAAGTCGACAACTCGGAATTGCCGGTCGACCAAGTACAGCTTGAGATGAATTTCCAAGCTCAGCCGTGGAATGATGTCGTCCAGTGGCTGGCCAAGCAAGGCGACTTGTCGCTGCAGAACGATACCGCCCTACCCGGCACGTTTACCTACCGCGATCGCTCGCGCAAGTACTCGGTTACCGAAGCGATGGACATCATGAACGCATCGCTTCTGAACGCGGGCTACACTTTGTTGCGTCAGGGACGCATGTTGCGCGTGATCGACTTTGAAACCGATCAAGAGAAAAGCGGTGAACTGCTGAATGAGCTGGCCGATTATGTTGACGAAGATGAATTGGCGCGACGCGGTTACTACGAGCCGGTGAAACACATGTTCACGCTCGAGCGGCTCGATCCAGACACGCTCAAGGAAGAAGCTGAACAACTGCGTAGTATTCAAGGCTCGGTTCGCAGCTTCCCTACGTCGCGGCAACTGTTGGTCACCGACATGGCAGGCAATGTGCGCGCCATTGCGGAGATGATCCGACGCGCGGAAGATTCTGGTGCCTCGACCGTGAAGATCTTCCCATTGAAAGCGATTACCGCCGAAGAAATACTGAGCGTGGTGCGACCGCTAATCGGCTTGGAGGAAGATGCCAATTCCAACGACGACATCAGCATCTCGACCAACACCTTTGGAACCACCATTTTCGCGCGTGGCAAGCCGGACAAGGTTCAGATTCTCAAGGATCTGATCGATCTGATGGACGTCCCGCCTGATGAATCGGAGTCGACGATCGACAAAGTGGAGCGACTGGTATTGCAGAAGCACAAGGTCGTTGGCATCGATATGCAGTTAGCCTACGAGATCGTGTCGCAGTTGCTGGCAGGTTCTCCCGACGTCAAGCTGGCGCAGGACGCTGTGGCCAAACAATTGGTGTTGCAGGCGCGTCCTTCGGAGCACAAACTGGTCCAAGAGGCGCTCGGTGAATTGGCCGGCGACACTTCGGATTTCGTCGTCATTCAGCTCAAGCGGCTCGATCCGACCATGGCCATTGCAGCGATCAAGAAGTTCTTCGCACTGCCCGATACTCCGACTGCGGAAAGTGGTGGCCCCGTCATCGATGGCGATTTGCTGGCTCGGCAAGTGTGGATCAAAGGCTCCAGCAGCCAGGTTTCGCAGATCCAACAACTGCTCGAAAAACTGGAAGAGAACGCCAACAGCAACGACTTGCTGGGGGATACGATCCGCATGATTCCGCTCACCGGATCGTCCGCGCGGCAGACGCTCGAACAAGTCGAAAAACTGTGGAAGGCGCACAATGGGGGGGCGAATCCAATCCGCGTAATCGCCCCATCGACCAGCAGTACCTCCAATCTATTGCAGCAGAAGACTTTTTCTCGTTCGCCCAATGAGGCTCGACGCGTGCGCCCAAGTCCACCGGGGCACCAGCCGTCCGAAACTTCGCAAACGCTGGAATCTGGGAAGGCGGAAGCCGCCGCCAAACAGTCTACGGCACCAGTCGAGTCGACTGCACCGCAAACGCGAATCGCTCCCCGCAGCATAGTTCCAACGGGACGCTTGGTCGCGTTTCCACAGCAAGAGGCTTCGGCTTCGGATGAATTGGTTCAAGGCGATGGAGATGATGAGTCGGATACATCCGACGGCGGAGCGTCGGGCCACATTCCAAATGCAGAAGATGAGTCGGGAACATCCGACGGCGGAGCGTCGGGGCACAGTCCATTTCCTGTGCCTGGCGACGACGCGCCAGCATCTGATAGCGAAATCATCATTATGCAAGGCCCCGGTGGATTGATCATCCAATCGGAAGACAAACAGGCCTTGGCCGAGTTCGATAGTTTGCTGCGATTGCTGGTCGATCAAGCGGCTTTGGGAGATAGCGAACCTACGATCGTCTATTTGAAACATCGCCACGCAGAGGCGGCCAAAGAGCTATTGGAAACCATCTTGAGCGGCAGTTCTAGCTCCTCCGGTAGCAGTGGCGGACTGCTGGGTGACATGGCTGGCGCAGTCTTGGGCGGTTTCGGTGGAGGCATGTTCGGCTCGATGCTCGGTGGCAGCGGTGGGAGTAGCGTCTCTTCAAGCTCCGGTATTGCCTCGGGCGATTACACGATTACCGCCGACCCCTGGCTCAATGCTCTGGTGATCAAAGCCAGTCCCTCGGACATGCAATTGATCGAACAACTATTGCATGTCATCGATCAAGCGGAAGGACCGTTGTCGATCGAGACTCAAGGGCAATTGGCCATGATTCCCGTCATCTCGCAAGATGTCAATCAAATGCTGAACATGATTAAGCAGCTCTACGGCGATCGCATCGAGGGCAATTCGAGTGGCGGCGGAGGCGGAGGGCGCGGCGGCGGTGGCGGTGGACAGCCCAATCCAGCAGAGATTATTGCTGCCCTACGTGGCGGTGGCGGCGGTGGACGCGGCGGAGGCGCACAGAGCAAATTGGTCGAGCCGAAGATCTCGATCGGCGCGGATACGAACACCAATTCGCTAATCGTACGGGCACAACCCAATCAGATCGAAGAGTTGCGACGACTGGTGGAAGACATTGACGAAGTGGGGGAGGCTGAAAAGGAGGACTTTGCTTACTCCTCGTTGGACGGTGTCGTCAGCGCCACCTTGTTTAAGGATAGCATTACTCGTATTTTGGGCCCCAAGGCGGTTACTAATATTTCTTCCACCGCAACGCCTAGCAATAACGCTACTCAGCCCACTCAAACTGCTGCGGCACCAGGTGGTAGCGATGATGCCGCCACGCAGGCGCGTCGCGCCGCCTTTGCTGAGATGATGCGATCTCGCTTCGGAGGCGGACGAGGTGGTGATAGCGGTGGTGACGGCGGTGGTCGTGGTGGTCGCGGTGGCGGTGGTCGAGGTGGCAACTAATGCTCAATTTTGATGCGGGGGAAATACTCTTGCAACGTGGGTTGCTCGACCAAGAGCAGCTCAACGAACTGCGTGCTCAGGCTCTGGGGGGGCGCGAACTGTTCTCCACTGCCATCGATCGAGGGCTGGTCGAGGAAGAGGCCGCGCTGCGCGCCGTGGGCGATGTGCTCGGTATGGAGTTCGTCGATTTGCGCAATGCGGACGTCGATTTGAATGTGGTGAAGAACTTCCCACAAAAGCTAATCTATCGCCACTCGCTCTTTCCGCTCAGTCGCGTCAACGGCTCCTTGACCCTTGCAACCAGCGACCCGCTCGATGTATACGCGCTCGATGAAGCGAGCGCGGCTACGGGCCTGTCGATTGTGCCGGTGGTTTCGGAGAAAGCCGAAATAGCCCGCTTGATGAAGAAGCATCTCGGCGTCGGCTCGGAGACGGTCGAAGGATTGATGGCCGCCCGTGAGGATGACGAAATCCAATTGCTCGAGGACATCGAGTCCGACGGTAGCGAGCTTGGCGAGATGGCCCAGCAGGCATCGGTCGTAAGGCTGGTCAACGAAATACTGGTGGAGGCCGTCGATTCGCGGGCGAGCGACGTACATATCGAATCGCAATCTACTGGGATTGTCGTGCGTTATCGCATCGATGGCATTTTGCATGATCAGCCCGTCCCACCGGAGATCAATCGCTTTCAAGCTGCGATTATTAGCCGCCTGAAGATCATGGCCCGCTTGAATATCGCTGAGAAACGCTTGCCGCAAGACGGACGAATCAAACTTAAAGTCCATGGCCGTGAGATCGACATTCGCTTGTCGGCCATTCCAATGATCCACGGCGAGAGTCTGGTCATGCGTATTCTCGACAAAGGCTCGATGAAATTCGACTTGCAGGGACTCGGCATGGACCCTCACACCTACGGCATCTTTAGTCAATTGATACGCTTACCCCACGGCATTGTCTTGGTCACTGGCCCAACCGGCTCGGGAAAAACCACCACGCTGTACAGTTCATTGTTGGAAATTCGCAGTCCAGAAAACAAAATCATTACCACGGAAGATCCCGTGGAGTACCAGCTCGATGGCATCAATCAAATCCAAGTTCACTCAAAAATCGGCTTGACCTTTGCTGCATCTCTGCGAAGTATTCTGCGTCACGACCCCGACATTGTGCTAGTCGGTGAGATCCGCGATGCCGAGACGGCCGAAAATGCCATTCAAGCTTCCCTGACGGGGCACTTGGTATTTAGCACGCTGCACACCAACGACGCAGCCGGTGCTTTTACTCGGATCGTCGATATGGGGATCGAACCCTTCTTGGTGTCGAGCACCGTGGAAGGGATTATGGCCCAGCGTTTGTTGCGCAAGTTGTGCCCCGCTTGTAAAGTCCCCTACACACCTGCCAACGAGGATATTCCGAGTGATTTTCCGTGGGAGAAGCTGGCAGGCCAGCCACTGTATCGCAATGTTGGCTGTCGCAATTGTCGCAACGTCGGCTACGCTGGTCGGATGGGGATTTATGAACTGTTGGTAACCAATGAAGAGATCAAGACTTTAGCCCACGATCGTGTCAGCACTTGGGAGATCAAGCAGGCCGCATTGAAGGCCGGCATGCGAACCTTGCGCATGGATGCTTGGGACAAAGCCATCGAGGGTCGCACCAGTGTTGAAGAAGTTATTCGCGTCACCAAAGGCGATCGGTTGTCGTAGGGTTCAGATTTTAGATTTCACATTTCAGCTTTCATATTCTAGACTTCCCATTCATGCCTGAATTTGCTTACATTGCTCGAGATCTCAGCGGCCATCGCAAGACGGGTTCGTTGAATGCTAACAGCCAGCATGAGGTGCTGGCGCAGTTGGATGGTCTGGGGTTGATGCCGGTCGAAATCAAGTCGCTCAAGTCGGCTGGCGTTGGTCGTTCGCCGCGCGTCGGTGGCCAGGTCATGGCCAATACCTACAATCAACTCGCTTCCTTGCTACGCAGCGGTGTGCCGCTGCTCAGAGCGCTGACGGTGATGAGCACTCAGGCCAGCAAGCCAGCTTTGAAGCTAGTGCTGGAAGAGATCAAGGCCAAGGTCGAAGAGGGAGAGCCCCTACCGACCGCCATGGCTCGCTTCCCACGAGTCTTCAATGACATGGCCGTCAACATGACGCGGGCCGGTACCGAAGGTGGCTTCTTGGAGGATGCTCTCGAGCGCGTGGCGGCGTTTACTGAACAACAAGAGGACATGAAGGGACGCGCCGCCGGTGCATTGGCCTATCCGGCGTTCTTGGGTTTGGCCGGTACTGGGGTCGTCTCCGTATTAATTATTTTCTTTGTCCCCAAATTTGAATCGCTATTTTCGAACTTACGCGAAAAAGGTGAATTGCCCTATGCAACCGACCTGCTGCTCGCGTTTAGCGCTATCCTAGGTGCCTATTGGTGGTTGGTATTGGGAGCCATGCTAGTGGCCATCTTCGCCTTGTGGACCTTTCTCAAGACGGACGAGGGCCGCTGGTGGCTAGACTGGGCGAAGATAAAGACACCCCTGTTCGGGACTATTTTCTTGAACTTGGCGGTGGCTCGCTTCTGCCGCGTGCTGGGAACGCTGCTGAGCAATGGGGTGCCCATCTTGAAATCGCTGGACATCAGCCGCAATGCAGCGGGCAATCGTATCCTATCGGCAGCGATCAAGAAGGCGAGCGAAAATGTGACTGCCGGTCAAAAGCTGGCTACCCCGCTGGCCGCGTCAGGGCATTTTCCGAATCAAGTCGTCGAGATGATCTCGGTGGCCGAAGAGTCCAACACGCTCGACAAGGTGATGGTCAACATCTCGGACAGTTTGGAGCGGACCACCTTTCGTCGCTTGGACATTTTGGTGCGCTTGCTCGAACCGTTGATGTTGCTGGTAATGGCCGGAGTTGTGTTTTTTATCGTATTGGCCCTAATGGTGCCGCTACTTAGCAGCGCCGACGCGGTTTAATTTAATAGGTTCTTGGTTCTTGGTTCTTGGTTCTTGGTTCTTGGTTCCTCGACTCCGACGCAAATGAAGAAAGCGAGCTCAATATGCAAAAGGAAATGAAACGAACTATGGTGGAAACATATCAGCCAACTCAGGCTGCGGCCAAACCGACTCAGCTCAACGCGGCACGTCAACTACGGCATCGGCTGCGGCGTCCATTGTGCCGTCAACACCGGCAGCGAGCATTTACGTTGCTCGAGGTCATGCTCGTGCTGGTCATCATCGCGGCCATCGCGGGGATTGCTGTGGTCAATGTCGGCAGCTTTCAAGAGAAAGCCTATCGCCGCACCGCTGCGGCTGAGATCAGCAACCTCAAGACAATGCTCGATAGCTATAAGCTGGAAGTGGGCAGCTACCCGACACAGCTCTCGGCGCTGTACGAAAAGCCATCCGACCTAGCCGATCCTACCAAATGGATGAAAATCTCGAAGGAGCCGATCAAGCCAGATCCCTGGGGTCGTCCGTACGAGTACACCCTCAACGGTGCCGAATTCGAACTGAGAAGCCTCGGCCCCGATGGCCAGAGCGGCAATGAAGATGATGTCACCTGATAGGTTGCTGCCGATGCGGCAAGCCCGTAATGCCTTCACTGTAGTGGACGAGGTTACGAGTCCCTTTGAGTTGCGGCTCAAGTGGCGCGCCCTCAGTGCCTTTACCTTACTAGAAGTCATGCTGGTGTTGGCAATCGTCGCTATGATTGGTGCGATCGCCGTACCACGCATGGAGGCAATTTACGAGCGATATAAGCTGCGAGGAATGGCCAATGAACTGCGGCTGATATGGGATACCGCTCGGCTGGACGCCATGCGCACGGGACAATCTCAAGTCTTTCAGTGCTTACCCGAGAGCGGTTCGTACAGCGTCGCTCCGTTAGTGCTGCAATCGGACACTGCCAGCGCGGGAGCTGGCGCGACAATCATGCTCAGTGGTGGTGCCCAAGCCGAAACGCAGTCCAACGGTTTTCTCACCGCAGTGGACCCACCATCGCAGTCCGCCAAAAAGCTCGAAGAAGGCATTACGTTTGTCAGTTGCCAAGTCGTCGGCAGCCAGCGCGCTTACGCAGTGGCTCAAGATGCGCAAGTCAGTGGCAACAACGATGTCAATTCGCAGACGGTTGGTCAAGCAGTCCTCTTCTATCCCGACGGCAGCACCAGCACCGCAGAGGTGCGCATTCAGAATGAACGCGGCGATATGCGCGCGGTTCAATTGCGAGGTTTGACGGGTCACAGTCGCGTGATCGAAGTCGCCAGTGCCAGCGCCGTTTCGGATAGCGACGAGAGAGGCGGTGTAAAATGAGGGGCGTGAGGCCATTTGGTTGGAGTCTAGCTCGCAGGGGTCTGGGTCTGTCGCTGTTGGAGGTGGTTCTTTCACTGGCCATTCTGGCGATTGCTTCAGCCTACCTGGCACAGTCGATGCAGTTGGCAACGCACAACGCGCTGCGCGCCGAACGATTGACGCAAGCCGAATTGGTTGCCGAGAGTGTGATGAACCAAGTCATCGCCGGAGTGATCCCCAATAAGCCGGTCACGTGGACCAATTATCACAACTCGACCGGGTTGACCGAGTGGCTCTACGAATTGCGCAGTATACCGACCGAAATCGATGGCATGGTGGGGCTCCAAGTAGCCGTGCAGAAGAGCGATCCCAACGTCGGCTTGGTGCAAACGCAATATGATTTATTTGCCAATCGCTGGATCATCGATCCCGCCTTGGAGCTCGACGTACCTCCGGAACCAACCGAAGAGGAAGCTGCTTCCGAGTCGACAGGCGGCGAGCAGGGGAGTGGTTCTGGGAGTTCAGCGGCAGCCAACACGGCAGCCAGCGCGGCTGGCGCCTCGGCCTTTGGCGGAGCAGCCACGGGCGGCATGGGTGGCGCGCAAGGAGCCGGCGGCGGACGCGGTGGGGCTGGTGGCCCTGGCGGTGGACGCGGCGGCGCTGACGGAGGACGTGGCGGCGCGGGTGGAGGACGCGGCGGCGCGGGTGGAGGACGCGGCGGCGCTGGTGGAGGACGCGGCGGCGCTGGTGGAGGACGCGGCGGCGCTGGTGGCGCGGGCACGGGTTTTGGCGGGGCAGGTGGTGGTGCCGGCGGCGGACGCGGTGGCGCGGGTGGAGGTTTTGGCGGGGCAGGTGGTGGTGCCGGGAGCGGACGCGGTGGCGCGGGTGGAGGTTTTGGCGGGGCAGGAGGAGGCGCCGGGAGCGGACGCGGTGGCGCGGGTGGAGGTTTTGGCGGGGCAGGAGGAGGCGCCGGGAGCGGACGGGGCGGGGCAGGATTTGGTGGCGCGGGCGGTGGATTTGGTCCGGGCGGCCTCAATTGATTGAATGGCGACGTTCGACGTTCGCACGAACTTCCCGAAAGGGCATTGGTTTTCTGTCTTCTAACGTATTCCGAATTGATAATTGAAAAATGCAAATGGAAAAATGCAAAATGAAAGAACGAAAATTTGACACGTGCCGCTGAACACACCGCCGAATTTGTCAAAAAAGGATTCCACTGGTCGTCAATTGTCAGGAAAATATAGTGGAGTTCAGAGAGAAGCATCGAAGATTTAGAGAATTTGCATTTTGCGCTTTTCAATTATTATTTTTCAATTGCTGAGCGCTTGCTGCCACCGAGCGCAGGCCTTCGAACAACCCCCTATTTTTGATTCTTGACACTTCCTTAAGACCAGCGTCGCATCCCACAACCATTCGAAAGAGTCAGCAGCAATGCAACATAAAAATTCGCGCAGCGCGTTCACGCTGATTGAATTGCTGCTTTCGCTTGCGCTGATTGTGGTGGCGACGGCTCTGGTAGGCTCGTTGATGCAGATGTTCTCTCGCAACTTCGCTACGCGCGGCGATGACATTCGTCGTGAACAATTAGCTCGGGCACTACTCAGCAAGATTGCGGACGACGTCCGCGCCGTTATCCTTCCTCAAGAGTATGACTCGAGCGTGCTAGAACAACTACTCGGGGCAAGCGGTGGATCGAGTGCCGCTGACGCGCAAGCCGCCACCGACTCAACTAGCTCTCTGGCTGGCTCCACCAGCCCGACCGACTCGTCCAGTACGACAGCCCCAGCCAGCGGCGGGGAGCTGTCCACGACGGTCACCACCAGCCTGCCGCCGGGTATCTACGGAGACCAGTATTCATTGATCGTTGACGTCAGCCGCATTCCACGCCCCGACGAGTACAACATGCAAACGGCGAGCATGTCCGATCCCTTCATAGCCGATGTGCCTGGCGACATGAAGACGGTCACCTACTTCATCCAATCGCCGACAAATATGGGAGTCGATGATACGCTGGCGCAGTTCGAGACGACAAATGGTTCGTCCAGCGGGCAAGCCAGCGGACTGGTTCGCCGCCAGCTCGATCGGGCCGTCACCGCTTATGCCGAAGAGATGGGAAACACGCAACGCTTGCAGCGCACGGGCGATTTGCTTGCCCCCGAAGTGGTCGCGCTCGAGTTCGCTTACTTCGATGGGGTCGATTGGTTGACTGAGTGGGACTCGTCCACGCAGTCGCTGCCGTGGTTGGTCGAAATTACGCTAGCCATGCAAACCGCTACAGCCGGTGAGACGACGCCGTTCACTCCCGGCGTTTCCATTAGCCTGCTCCCCCATGCGGATCGCCAAGCCTACGGAATCGAAGTTTATCAATTGGTTGTCGCCATACCCGGCGCGCAATTGCACGCCGTCGATGCCGCATCGGCCGATCAAGCGGCAGGAATGGAGTCGATGGGCTTATGAAATCACCAAGAACTTATGACGATCGACATATGCTGCCACGACGCGGCGCAATTGCGTATCGCACGATGGGTCGGCAAAGCGGTTTTATTCTGTTATTAGTTCTCGTCGTAGTGGCGATTGCATCGCTTGCCACGTTAACCTTCTCGCGGTCGATGTTGATTACGCATGAAGCCGCGCGAATTTCAACTGGGCAACTGCAAACGCGGATGTGCGCCGAATCGGGTGCACAGGCCGTGCGTTTGATGCTCGCCTATCCGCACACTGAGCGACTGGGCATGGGGGGCACCTGGGACAACGCGGCCATGTTCCAAGCGATCAATGTCATCCCCGACAACGATCCGGCGCGGCGTGCTCACTATACGATCATCTCCCCCAGCCTCGATGAAGCGGGCTACTACACCGGCCTGCGTTATGGACTGCAAAACGAATCGGCCAAACTGAACCTCAACGCGCTCGCCCAGCTCGACGCACTCGCCTCGGCCGGAACCATGGCTGCCGCAGCCGTTGGTGGAGGTGCCCTCGGTGGTGAGACAAGTGGTGCGGGGAGCGGCCTGGGCAGCTCCATGTCGTCACTGGCCAGCACAGCCGCCGACGGCACGTCGCCTTCGATGGCTAGTGGCATGTTGATGGCCTTGCCAGGCATGACCGAAGATGTCGCCGATGCCATCCTCGACTGGCTCGATAAAGACGAAGAACCACGACCGATGGGGGCGGAATTCGACGACTACTATCTACACTTGCCAAACCCGTATAAACCCGCCAATGGTCCGATCGAGTCGATTGAACAACTGCTGTTGGTGCGTGGCGTCACACCGCAGTTGCTGTTTGGGTACGACGAAAATCGCAATGGAGTGCTCGATGCGGCCGAGTCGACTCGGATGAGCCGGGGCACGCCTGCCGGATCGGCGCCCGGATCTCTCCCCGCAATGTCGAGCGATCCGAACATCGCACCGCCTCCGCCACTGGGCTGGGCCCCCTACCTTACGTTGCAAAGCTTAGAAAAAAATGTGGCTGCTGATGGCACGCAGCGCGTCAACATTAACTCGGATGACATGGAACTGCTGGCGGAAGACCTCTCCACCGTGTTGCAGAGCGAAGATTGGTCCAGCTTTATCTTGGCCTATCGCTATGGAGGCAAGCCGGGTGGTGCGGGCACGAGCCCACTGTTGGCTCTGGCCAGCATGGCTGCAGCGGACAGCGAGCAGACCGATGGTGCCCTGGGGGCTCAGCTACAAGGTTTGAACAATGCCGCTCAGGGAAATAGTGGCGCTGGCAATACCGGAGCTGGTGGTAGCCAAGCAAATGGTGCGCCCCCACCGCGTTGGACGGCTGACCAAATCTCTTCGATCGATCTCACGCAAACTGGATCGGTAAAGTTCAATCAGGTGCTCGACCTGATTGACGCAACCGTCACCATCAATGGGTCGGCCGGTGCGGTGACCTACGCTTCGCCACTGAGCTCCTTGCCGCTCGACTTGGCCAATTCGACGCCACAATTGATGGACTACTTAACCACCGTCGATGCACCGGCAATCCCTGGGCGGATCAACATCATGGAATGTCCACAGGAGATCTTGCGTGGCATTCCTGGACTTACCGACGAAATGGTAGACCAGATCCTCGAGGCTCGTGGCGATGGCTCCGATAGTCCAACTCGCCAGTTTGAGACTTGGTTAGCGGTGGAAGGAATTGTGACCATGGATCAAATGCGAGCTATCCTGCCGCTGGTGACCTGTGGCGGCGACGTATTCAAAGCTCAGATTGTCGGCTATATCGAAGGTGGTGCAGCCTTTTCACGCATCGAAGCGATCATCAGCGGCGCTGGGGACGTTCCGAATATTTTGTTTTTTCGCCGCATGGATCACTTGGGACGTGGGTTTGATATTCACACCTTGGGACAAAGATTCGACGCTAACCTACCGACAGGGCCCTCGATACGATGAATTGCAGTTCACTTAAGTTCTTCGGCAGCGCGGTATGCTTGCCGAAGCGATCGATTGTTTAACCGCGTAGCGCGCCGCATGGTGGATTGAGACCGAGAAGACAGCCCCTGTTGCACCGGTGGTCGCCCCAATGGGTGTCGCAATTGGACTAAGCATTGGTCGCGCTGCGCGGTTCATCAGATCAGATTGGCTCCGAGCCGTCAAATTAGCGTCAGACGCCGGATGGAGCGCAAGGCCTCGAGCACTAACGCCAAAACGGCTGAACCTAGAATTAAATGTTACAAAGCACCTTGGGTCAATTAAAATAGAGCTTTGCGGTCCTTGTTGACACAAGCCATGCACCAATTTAGAGAAGACGAAATCCAGTGTCCAAAAAGACCATCATCGATTGGCAGCGCGATAGTTTGATCGTGGCAGTGGGGC
Organism: Pirellulaceae bacterium; assembly: GCA_020852965.1. GTDB lineage: Bacteria > Planctomycetota > Planctomycetia > Pirellulales > Pirellulaceae > Aureliella. The sequence continues at coordinate 37,151 of JADYZV010000026.1, forward strand.
AAGCCCACAGTGGCACGGTGGTGATCGACCGACTGAGCCAGCAGGCGATCGGGCACTCAGCGGAGAGCGCGGCAAACGAGCAAGACGAGCTCTTGCCACTCAATGGCGATGCGGCGCAGGGTCTAGTTCGAGCCGTCGATGAGCTGGGGCTGCGCAAGAGCGACGTAACAATCATTCTCTCGCGAGATTTGGTCGAAGTGCGGACGCTCTCGATCCCGCGCATCGAAGCTGCCGAGCTACCGGATGTGATTCGTTTCCAAGCTCAGCGACAATTGGCCAACATGGGAGACGCCTGGACACTTGACTACGTGCTGTTACCCGACGCACCTGGTCAAGAAATGCTCACCGCCCTGGTCGGTGCCATTTCACCAGCTACGCTGCAAACGATTGAAACCGCATGTGAGCAGGCTGGTATCACGCCGTCCCACATTGTGCTACGTCCCATTGAAATCGCACGCTTTGTCATTGCCTCGGGAAAGCTGCCCGGTAATGAGCCGGCGTTGGTCGTCTGTTTGTCGGAGCAACATGCCGATCTGCTCATCCTCGAACAAGGTCGAATCGTTCAGGTTCGCAGCACCAAGCTTCCCAGCGAAGCAGCTCAATGGCAGGCCGCACTCGGTGGCGAACTGCGGCGTAGCCTGATGGCCGCCGCTGTGCAACTGTCCAACAAGTCGGTCAGGCACGCGCTGCTGATCGCCGCTCCTGCAGCGACGCAAAGTGCAGCCGAACTATTGTCGGAAATGCTCGACTGCCAAATTGCGTTCATTGATCCAGCCAGTTTGCTTTCCGCCGAGGTGTCGCAGCAACCACAGATCGTCGAGCACTCAGCCCATCGCCTGGCGGGTATCGCCGGTAGTTTGAGTCTGCCCACGGCCGCTGGCGATTCGAAGCTCGACTTCAAGGCCCCCAAGAAGCGACCTCCGCCACAGAAGAGCACTCGCACGTACGTGTTGGCTGCGGTCGCTGCCTTGCTGTTGTTCGTTGGAGGATTGACATGGTGGCTCAGCGTGCAGCGCAAGCTCGATGATCAGTTGGCGCATTTTCAATCGGAAATAGAGAGTCGCAAAGCGGCTATTGCTACGGCGCAAGAACGCGTCACCCATGTACAAGAGATCGATCGCTTTCTGCAAGCTGCCCCAAATTGGCTCGACGAAGTGGCCTATCTGGCCGAGAGAATCCCCCCCTCGGACAAGGTTTTGATAGGCGAACCCACCTTCATGGTTTTGAATGATGGGAGCGGTCGCATTACTATGCCGGTGGCCGTCGATTCGTCGCTAACGATTAAAGCCTTTGAAAGCTCACTACGCGACGAGCATTATGGGGTGACTGGCTCGAAATCCACCATGCTCGAGACACCCCTGTTCGGCCGTTACCATTGGCGCATCGATGAAACGATCACTGTGCGTGGCCGTGGTTGGGATCTCGTCTCCCAGCTCGACACAAGCCGCTGGGCCGGTAAAACGCCCGACGCGACTCCCAATTCAGCGACTCCCAGCACACCAGTATCCGCGGCTCAAACCAACAACTGATTGACCGAACATGGCGATGACAAAACGAGAGCGATTGTTGGCGATAGGCGTAGGGGTTGCCGTCGGCCTATTTGGGTTGCAAACTGCGGTTAGCTCCGTCAGTAACCGCTGGCAAGCCAAACAAGACTTGGTCGATAGCGCCCGCGCCGACTGGGAGGCGATGCAACGCATCGAGACGGCCGGCACGATCGCCGAGCGCCAATTGCAACAATTGAATGCTAAATCTCTGCCGAGTAAGCAAGAGACGGCGGTTGCCGAATACAGCGCCTGGCTGCACAAAATCGCCTTGGATACCGGCGTAACCAACATCGTAGTCACGCCACCTGATCGGCCTGAGAGAGAGTCTCTGGCGTATAAAGAGTATAAGTTCATATTGTCTGGCCAGTGTCGCATCGATCAATGGCTCGATCTTATGGCGACCTACTACGATGCAGACTTTTTGCACAAAATGCAGACGATGAAATTGACTCTGACAAGTGTCCCGAATGTGATCAGGATCGTCGTAGACTCTCACGCCCTCGCCTTGAACAGTGCCGCGCCCAATCAACCCGCCAGCGGTTTATCTTCGGGGCGACTGAGTAGAACGGTTGATGAATACAAGCAAGTCATACTCAATCGCAATCAGTTTTCCCCACCCAATCAGGCACCCACATTTGCCGGTCCACGCAGTTTTGAAATACCGCGTGGTACGCCCTGGGAGCAGATCCTCAAGACGGAAGATGCAGAGAACCACGAAGTGACGCTGAGCCTGGATGGTGACTCGCTGCCTGAGGGGCTGCGCCTAGCTGGGAAGACGCTCAAGTGGACACCGACCGAGAACGGCGAGTTCCAGCTCACGCTGCGCACAACCGACGATGGCTGGCCCAGCGCTACGCACGAAGAGAAGCTAACTTTAAAAGTCGTCGATCCTCTGCCAGCCGAAGAGCCTGCGGCCGAACCGGCCAAATTCGACGCAGCCACACAAGCCTTTGTCTCAGGTTTGGTTAGCGGCCGCGCGGGGAGTGAAGTCTGGATTCACTCGCGAACCGAAGGCAAGACGCATGAGCTCTCGGTGGGCTCCACCTTCGAGATCGGATCGATCAAAGGCAAAGTGATCAGCATCAATCTCAATGAAGACTTTGTCGAATTAGAGAGCGACGGCAAGCTCTGGACGGTCGGCATGGACACATCGCTGGCCGACGCCTTCGCCAAAAGTAAAATAGATTAAATCTGAAACTCCTCGCTTACTTCTACTCGCATCTGTAGCTATCGCCGCCAGACGGTAGTTTTCCGTTAGTCATTCATCAGTTTTGCAATCGCTCGCGCTATTCGCCTGACAATGCATGAGTGCATGGAGGCGAGTAGGATCGTCGTCTGTCCCATTCATCCGCGCACCGATATGAATGCTACTCTGTTGCAATTATTTTTCGACCCAGGTTCCGTCGAAGGAGGTGCGACGACGTAGGTCGTCGATCGACATCTGGTGCTTGCCAAAGTTCACGTGCTCGATGTCGGCGAGCTCGGTAGGAACACGCGGAGGAAGTCGAATCGTGCGTCCGCGCGCATCGATCAAGCTGGTACCGTTGGTCGAGTTGAGGTCTTCAATGGCTATGGTCGCATTGTCAAATAGTATGCGAGCGTGAAACGAGGAGACGGTATGATCAGGGATGCATACTTCGCATTGATCGCTGCGCCCGACAAAACCAACGCGTTGTCCACGTAGTGATGCAGGAAAGAAAGAGGTCGGCAGCTTCAATCGCGTATCGCGGCCGAGAATGATCAAATCGCTGGGAGTGGCCTTGGACGGACGTACGACACGCGAAAAATTCAAGTAGGTCCCGTTGGTCGATTTGAGGTCACGCAGGATCACTTTTTCGGCTCGACGCATCACCGAGCAGTGAATGCCCGAGATGATGGGCAAGTCGATCACGATATCGCAATGACGATCGGAACCGACTATGAGTGTTTCTTCGCTGAGCTGTTCTTCGTAGGTACCATGGCGATCTCCATCTGCCTCGCGTTGCAGCTCAGCCCTTAGTCGTTCGTCGTAGAGCTTGCGCTTTTCTGGCTTCAGCAAGCAGATCTTGGCGGCCTCAATATCGTTGAGAAGATCTTGGCCTCGTTTTTCGTACTGGTTGATCCCCAGCCGTTTTACATGCGCGCGCTGACGATCTGCCGCGTTGCGAATGACCTCGGCATTCTGCTCGAACAGTCGCACTCCCAATAGTCGATAGTGCGACGGCGGCTGTTCGTCAGGGGGGATACCCAACCACAGGTGATATGCGTCGTATTCGTCCATCGCACCGTACCCGAACTCAGCCATCCAGCACCGTTTGAAGTTCGCGGGCCTCGTCTAAGAAGCCATCGGCTTTGGTATCGACCAAATTTCCGACAATGCACTCGCGTCCCAGTACGACTAACGAATGATCCAGCAGTCGCATCGAGTGCTCCCAAGCCATTTTGAGTTGCGCCAGTTGTCCGGCCAGCTCCAAGCGATCCTGGAATCGTTCCGTCTGTTGATGTCGCATTTCGAGTTGCCGAATGAGCTGTTTGAGAGTGGTCGTTTCTTGTTGCATCGAGCCGACGAGGCGATGTGTCTGAACGGCACTGGCCGGTGGCGTCGCGTTGACCGACAGCTTGCCAACGAAGCGATACAGTTCATCTAAACGGGCGATGACCTTATCTTTGTCAGTCCGATCGGCCAAGGGGAGCGCCGCCGGGCGGCCCGCCAATTGAGTCAAAACATCCGTCGATTGGATGTCACCGCCGGAGGTCAGCCGCGCCGTCCACACGTCGAGCGATTCTAGCGTCGAGTAGCCGTCGCGGCGAATCTCAACGTAGGCCGCCGTATTGTTATGCGCCAATTTTGCCGTTACGGATATGGTACCATTGGCGGCGTAATTGCAAATGACTTTGATGCCAGTACCTTTGGGCAATGGCACGTCGATTTTGACTAGGCATTCTCCGAGAAGAGTGCAGAAGTCTGGATTTTCGCTCTCCCCTTCCAGCAGCGGCACTTTGGCATTGCGTTGGCCGTCGCGCGAGGTGACAAAGCTGTAGATGCGTGAGGCGGGCAATGGGGTATTGCGTGGGATCAAGATCTTATTGACCTTGTGCTTGGTGGCCGCATCGGTTCCACGCACACCCAAGCTATGCGCATTGACGTTGACCACATCGAAGCGCGCGGCTGCATCGAGAATATCGCCCCGTTTGGTGGCTGCGTAGAGAGCTGCCCCATGGGCGATCAGCTCGTCCGGGTTGCTAGCCAATCGCGGCAGTAGCCCCGACAGCTCTTGGGCCTTGGCCGCAATCAGCGGAATGCGGCTCGAACCTCCCACCAAAAGGAACTCGTCAATTTCATCCCAACTACTCCCAGCGGCCAAAATAACATCGCGCGTAGTGGCCATTGAACGTTCGACCAGCGGTTCGATCGCATCCTCGAAATCCTCGCGCGCCAGTTCAAACTGAACACGCATCCCATCGCACTCGAAGTCAACGGGGACACTGGCTTGCGTGGACAATACGTGTTTCAGCTCGCGCGCATGCTTCCATAGCTTTTGCATCTCCACAATATTCTGACGCGGGTCGATTCCGTGGCGGTCGCGGAATTGATCGGAGATGATGGCGATGATGCGTTCGTCGAAGTCGCGTCCGCCCAAGTAGATATCCCCGTCGGTGCCCAGCGCGCGGAACGTGCGATCGGCAAACTCGAGTAGCGTGACGTCGAACGTCCCCCCTCCCAAATCGTAAACTAACAAGCGCCGCGGCTTTTCGTTGGGCTTCGAGTCGATCATCATCTCATGCCCCAGTGCGATGGCCGCTGCTGTAGGCTCGTTGATTATGTCGAGCACCTCTAGGCCAGCCAACTGGGCAGCTTGTTGCGTCGCTGTACGCTTGCGCTCGTCGAAATAGGCTGGCACGGTAACCACCGCCGAGTTGACATCTCCACAGTGGGAACGGACGTTGGCGAGCAGGTGACGAATCAGGAAGCCCGTTAGCACCTCGGGGGGAACCTGGGTCGAGCGAATCTCGCGGCTGTAATGCGGTTTGCCAATATCGCGTTTGAATGCTTCCGCCAAGCCCTCTGGGTCTCGCAATCCCAGCTCGAGCGCGCTTTCACCAACGACGATATTGGCGTCGAAATAGATAGCGCTGGGGATCAAGTGCCTTCCCACCGGACCACTAACGACCTCGGGGCGTCCGCGACTATCGACGATCGACGCCAGGGACGTGGTGGTTCCTAAATCTAATCCTAAACCGGCGCGTTGCATGGCGTGTTACTTCGTTTCAGCCGTGGGTAGTGGATTCTCGGAAACCTGACCGCCGAGCGTATCGACGTCTGACGCGTTGCTCTGCTCAGGTGCCCGTGGTTGGCTATTTTGTGATTGGCTTTTCTCAGGTGCCGTCTGCTGCAATTCGGGTGCTGCTTGTTCGGTCCCTTGCTTCTCGATCACTGTCGGTGGCGACGTGCTTGGGAACAGAAACACCGCCAGCAGCACTAGAATTCCTACGACTGCAGCAATGATCGTGTTGGTCAGGTTCTTGCTCCGTGTTTTGGGGGCGCCCCTGGAGACAACATTGGCCGCTGTGGTAGTATCGTGTTTTTGAGTTGCCTGTGCTCGATGCGTCGCAGTCATTGGCGCCGCAGCGACAGGCTGCCCCGCCGGGGAACGCGCCGGCGATTGCATTGGCGGCATCTGCTGCTGCGGTAATGGTGCTGCCTCCGGCGCGGGACGCTTCGCCGGTCCGGCGGCCGGTCCTCGCGGAGCGTGGGGATGCGAAGGCAGAAAGCGATCGACCAAGGCTCGCACGGCGACTCCACCGCTCTGCATTGTGAACTGAACATCAGGGCCACGCGACGAAAGCCGCACGATGTCGCCGGAGCGCAACGGTGACTTATCTTCGAGCAGGTGTTGATTGACGAATGCCGAATCGCCCGCTACACGCAATACGTACCATCCCTCGGAACTGCGACGCATGAGCACTTTGCCACTCCCGTGTGGGTACTGCTCACTGGAGAAGCGGAGGAAGCAGTCGTGGTCGAAACCAATCATCAATTCGTTGTCGTTGGTGCCAATCATTTCCCCGGCTCGTGTTCCCGAGGCGATAGCCAGCACGATTCCGGTAGCTGGCCGCTCGACCACGTGGGCTGAAAGCACTTCACGCTTAGCCTGCGTGGCGACAGCCTGCGTGGCGACAGTCTGCGTGGGGAGCCTGGATTGGACCGTGATGTCTTGAGGCAAGTCGTCGAAGGCCTGTCGCGCCGAACGGTAGCGTTCGCTCGGCTGTTTGGCTACCAATCGCGCGATAACCGCCGACAATTCCGCAGGGCAGGTTTTCGAGAACGAATTGGCGCTCGGGGCTTCTTGCGAGGAGCCGTGCCATTGGAACCAAGCCACGTCATCGTCGGCAGCGTCGTCACGGATTCCTTGAAAGGCACGGCCAAAGTGGTCACCAGCCAAGAGCTCCAGTGCCATAAAGCCGACGGCGTAGAGATCCGTAGCCGGCGTCATCGGGCCGAACTCTTGGCGGATGTGTTCGGGGGTCAAGTACTTTTGATTGCTGGGCGGTGGCAAGGTAAGCGGAGCGTTGGCACTAATCAACAGACCGTCGCTCAAGCGGGCTCGGCCGTCGCCATCAAAGAAGACATTGGTCGGTTTAAGATTGGCATGCAACCAACCTTGCTCGTGCAGCTGTGCCAGGGCTGCCAGAATTCCACGCAGCGCGTGCAGCACCAACCGCGGATCGGAGTGACCTTCTCTCAGCCGAATGGCAGCGCTGCGGTCGAATCGTTCCATCACCACTTCATTCCGCTCGGGAGCCACTTCCAAGTAGGGGACCAAGCCAGAAATGTTCAGTGTCGTCCAGCGCTGGGCGGCGGTGAAAATGAGTTCGTGTTCGATTTTGGACAGCGGCTGACGATTGTATTCCTTGAGGGCAAAGTGCGTCCCTTGAGGCGTCTGATACTCAGAAACCGTAGCGAATTTGCTGACTCCAATTCGGCGAATCGGTTTGGGCATGACAGCGAGTTTCCTCCAGACTCACGAAACGAAATTCCAAGTGTCCATCATACTACGACGACGACACCACTATTAGAGGGTAATTGCCCGATTGGCCTAGAAAACCCAGTAGAGCCGGCCGCGCGTCAACTCGGTCGCCCCAGGTGGCTGTCGCAGGTATCGCCAGTAAACTACACTAGTGCCTACTACTTTCGGCTCCCTTTTCGCCAACTTGTCTCAAAAAGCATGACGTCATCGTCTCAATCCGGTACTGGTTGCTCGATCGCCAGCGAGCTTTTGGCGGCCATCGCGCGCAGCAAAACGGCCAGTGAATTTCGCGAACATGCCTTGGCGGCCGTCGGTGGCCAGTTTGGCCAAGCGCGAGTGGCCTGGGTCCACCAGCATGGCGCCCACTGGGAAGTAGCCGGTTCGGCTGGCTCATTGGCCCAGCTTCCCATCGAGCTAGCCGCTTCGTCGTGCGAACAGATGTCGGTACTCAGCGCCGGAGGCTGGCTAGCTGTGCCAATCGCCGGACGATTGCAGGCCCCTGAAGTTCTGTTGCTCAGTCCTGCCAACATGGTCGACGCAGACGAAGCGGAGGCGATGAGCCACATGCTTCGCAGCGGATTGGTCATCGCCAAAGACAATTCCGAACTGCAATCGCGCGTCGAGCAGTTGCAAACACTCTTGCAACTCGCCGCCGATTGGCAGCAGAGTCATGATCTGACTGAACTGCTCAGCAACATGGCCGTAGCCGCCGCGCGCGTGCTACACGGCGATCGCGCAAGCATTTTCTTGTGGGATAAATCGGCGAATCAATTGGTCGGTCATCCAGCCATGGGCGTGGAAGGGGGGGACCTGCGCATTCGCGATGATCAAGGAATTGCTGGACTGGTGCTCAAGAGTGGACAAGCCGAACGCTGGGACATGTCGGGCGATCCAGGGGCGATCAACGCCAAAGTGGGCCAGCAGCTCGGTTACACCACGCGTTCTTTAGTCGCCGTACCGCTGCTCGATCGACGCCATCGTCCGCTGGGGGTCTTCGAAGTCCTCAACCATCGCTCGGGGCAGTTCACCAGCGAAGACGAACGTTTTTTGTCCGAGATGGCTCGGCACGCTGCAGCGGCGGTCGAAAACACACAGCACATCGCTTCGTTGATCAAGAGTCGCGATCGTTTGGTGCAGAGCGTCTCCGAATCGCTACAATTAATTGGCGACTGCCCGCAGATTCGCGCCCTGCGCGACACCGTCGCGCGCGTGGCTCCGACCGAGTTGGCGGTACTCATCCTCGGCGAAAACGGGACCGGCAAGGAGGTCATCGCGCGTAGCCTACATCTGCAAAGCAACCGCCGGGATCAAGCCTTCGTTGCCGTCAACTGCGCGGCGATCGCCGAAACGCTTCTCGAAAGTGAATTGTTCGGTCACGAAAAAGGGGCCTTCACCGACGCGGTTAGCGAACGCGCCGGCAAATTCGAACTCGCCACTGGCGGCACGCTACTGCTAGATGAGATTGGTGAAATGAGTGTGGGAGGACAAGCCAAACTGCTACGCGTGCTGGAGGACAAAGTGGTCGTGCGTGTCGGTGGTAGCAAGTCGATTCAAACCGATGTACGCGTCATCGCAGCCACCAACCAGGACCTGGTCAAGCTCGTCCGGGAGAAACGATTCCGCGAGGATCTCTATTTCCGCCTAAACGTGGTCACCTTGCAATTGCCCCCCATGCGCGAACGTGGGGATGATGTGATTGTGTTGGCAGAACATTTCTTGCAGCAGTTCGGCCACCAGATTGGTCGTCCGCCGCCGACTCTTTCCGCAGCCGCACGCAAACGGCTGCTCGCGCACGCTTGGCCAGGCAATGTTCGCGAACTGCGAAATTTGATGGAACGCGTGGCCTACCTGACTAGCGGACCTGTGGTCGAGGAATCGGATCTGGCCTTTGTGCTTTCGCCGCTGTCGTCGGGCGACGTGGCCCACGTGCCCGCCAATATGACCCTGGCCGATGCCACCTCGACATTCCAACGCCAATACATCGCCAGGCACGTCGAATCCGCCTCCGGCAATCTGGCGGCGGCCGCCAAGCAATTGGGAATGCATCGCTCGAATCTCTACCGAAAAATGCAGCAGCTCGGTATGAGCGAGTGAGCGATTTGCCTGAAAGAAGGAGCTGCTCCGACGGGCCTCTTGGGACGCCTGGCATTTTTTTAAGTTGGTTGAAGCACAGCCTTTAGGTGCCTTGGAATGCAGAACTCTGTACGAGCGGCTAAAGCCCCGACTCCCGCGCGAAATGGTGCTGTCCAAGTAGGCAAATGGCCTATAATGAATGCGTATTGGCTACGAATATCAAATCTCTGGGAGAAGCGTTTAGCATGAATCGGAATTCACACACAAGCTCGTTGTGGCGAGTCAGGTTGCTAGCTGGACTAATGATGTTCTCGCTCAGCCTCGCGCTCCACGGCTCTCGCACGCTTGCCGACGAAGGAGACGCCGCCAAGGCCAACGAACCAAACGAGTCTCCACCGAGGCCCGCTCCGCAAGTTGACGAAGGGACATCCGAACCTACCCAACGTGCCTTCGAAATGAACCCAAGCGACGAGTCGCTGGCGCATGCGCGCGCCCTGTCGTTTGCCTTTCGCAATTCGGCTCAAAAGGCACTCCCCTCCGTGGTCACGATTTTTAGTCGCTCGAAGGAAGCCAGTGCAGCCAACCCCGTGCTCGACATCATCGGCGGCGAACGCGCTCAAAAGTTCGATAGCGTCGGCTCCGGTGTCATCATCAGCAGCGATGGTTTGATTCTGACCAATCACCATGTGGTTGCGGACGCCGCCATCATCGAGGTGCGTCTACAGGATGGCCGACAATTTCGCGCCGAAAACCCGAGATCGGATCCACAAAGCGATGTGGCCATTTTGAAAATTGATGTCCATGGTGGACTTCCCGCTGCCGAGATCGGCGATTCGGATACCCTCTTCGTGGGCGATTGGGTCATCGCCATCGGCAGTCCATTTATGATTGAGTCGTCGGTCAGCGCAGGGATTATCAGCGGCATGGGGCGCTACCAATCGCTGTCGCGAAGTGTCAAAGGGCAGTTTCTGCAAACCGACGCAGCGATCAACCCCGGCAATTCCGGAGGACCATTGCTCGATTTAGAAGGCCGCGTGGTCGGCATCAACACCGCCATCTCGTCGCGTTCCGGCGGCTTTGAAGGGATTGGCTTTGCGATTCCAATCAATCGGGCCATTTGGATCAAGAACGAACTGCTCAAACACAATAAAGTGCGTCGCGCCTACGTAGGTGTGAGCGCGTCGAGCGTGCCTTACGATCTCGCTCAGCAGTTGGACCTTCCCGACAATACCGGCGCGCTGGTCAACCGGGTCGTCCCCGGTTACCCTGCAGCCAAAGCGGGCTTGCGAACAGGGGATGTGATCATCGATTTCGCCGGTGGCCGCGTACATTCCAACGCAGGCTTCGCAGAATTGGTGCTGCAATCGCCGATCGGAATAGCGCTACCCATGACGATCATTCGCGATGGCCAGCGACTCGAACTGCAATTGGAGTTGGTTGAGAAGCTGGAATAGTCGCGGATCGCGCCGTCGATCCGTCGCTTTCGTGTCGCTGTCCGGTCAGTCGTTTTGGTGTCGCTGATCGCTTCGACGCATTGGTGTCACCCGTGACATTGACGCGAACCATTTGACTAACGACAAAAACATGGACCGACGGAGCAGTCCACGACTAGTTTGCTAAACCCATGAACGGTTACAAAAGAGAAGCATTCATGATTGGTCTGAAGAATAGCGTTTGCTGCTGGTTATTGCTTGGGATCGTGGCGACCCACTGTCAGGCGCAGTTTCCAAATCGCAGGCAGAACGACGCATCCGAAGAAGCCTTCCCGATCGCCCCGCGTCCGTTGATGCGTTTGTTGCGAGAAGGGGAGATTGCTTTCAAGGAGGAGCGTTGGTCCGACGGCATTACCGCATTATCTGCATTGCTTTGGTCCGATGACAATACATTGCCAGCCGATTTGCGTGGGCAGGACTACTTTGTCGACCATGGGATCGCAGGGCTGTTGAACAAGAGTGTCAAAGGGGAGGCGATCCGCTTGTTGAGCGAACTGCCTGCCGAAGGTCGTCGTACGCTGGAGTTGCAATTTGGCGTCACTGCCCAACGCGAATTGGCTACCGCCATCTCCGAAGCCGACTTTGAGCGTTTGGGGTCGGTGGCTCGAAAGTACATGCACACGGAAGCAGGCTACGACGCACAAGTTCTGTTGGCCCAATATAAATTGACTAGCGGGCATCCGTTGGCGGCGGCGGGGTTGTTGCAAAACCTGCTCGGCTATCCGGCCGCACGTCAGCGATACGGGGCCGCGTTGGCGCTGGCCACCGCACGTGCCCTGCGCGCTGCTGGTAACGTGGACGCGGCGGGTACGACACTCAAATTGGCCGCCCGCAACTTCCCTGGCGAGAGCCTCACGATCGCTGGTCAGCAAATGCCGCTGGACGCGGTCACCGATTGGAGGTCCATCCTGTCGCGCGATGCCGACAAAGAGCAGCCAATCGTCGACACTACCGCCGGCAGTGCCTGGACCATGAGTGGCGGATCGCCTGAACGGAATGCAACGTCCCAAGCTAGCATGCCATTGCCGACAGAACGCTGGATGAAAAAAATCCACAGCAGTCTCCCCGAAGAGGAAGCCATCGAGCGCCAGAGCCAAGCCGAAACTCAGAAGGGGCGCGTGCTGCTTCCCAAATTCGAACTGCGGATGGTCGGCGACCTTGTGCTGACCAAAACCACCGATGCTTCGCTACTGGCGATCGACTTTGATACGGGCGTCATCAAGTGGCCCCTCTATTTCCACAACGCGCCAGTGCAATTGACCAATCTTCCCTACGCGGAAGTTGGTGGAAACGCCCCTCTGTCGGACGAACTGCAAAATCGCATATGGGGTAGTTCAGCCTTTGGTAAATTCAGTTGCGATGAACAACGACTTTATTTGGTCAGCCAACAGTCGGACCATCTCCTGGCGGGCGAATCGGTTTTCAAGGTCGAAGATACCACGCGGGACAGCAATTTCTTGGAAGGGGCCAGTCTTCGAGCCCAAGGGGCGATTCTGTGGCGCGTAGGTGGCAGTTCTGGAGTCGACGAGCCGCAGTTGTCGGGTGCCTACTTCCTCGGTCCTCCTCTGCCCTATCAAGGCGATTTATATTGTGTCGTCGACATTCGTGGAGAAACCAAGCTGGTGGTGCTCGATGCGGCCACGGGTAGACTGAGATGGAAACAGCAATTGGTTCAAGCCTCCAATGCGATGCCGCGACTCGACGGCGAACGCAATAGCCAAGCGCTGTCGCCGACGATTGCCGATGGTGTCATCCTTTGTCCGACGGGCGTGGGGGCGATAGTCGCAGTCGATCTGCTCTCGCGCGGCCTGCGCTGGGGTGCTGCCTACGCTACTCACCGCAGCAATGTGAACAATGCCTTTCTGCAACGCGGTGCGTTTGGCGAAGGGCCCGAGTTCTCGGCGCTGGAACGGCGATGGCAAGAGCCAGGCATGATCGCCCAGGACGGCATTGTGGCGATCAGCCCTCCCGAGTCGGATGAAATGTTCTGCCGCGACATTTTGACCGGTGCCATACGGCTCGCGCCGCAACGCCGAAACGCGTATCGCTACATCGCGGGTATGAGGCACGGCAGGCTGTTTGCAGTCGGTGAAAGACAAGTTGTGGCCATCGATTTGGCCACGGGTCGTCCAGCCTGGCAACGCGATTTCCCGAAGGGTTTGAGCCTGGCGGGAAAAGGCCTGTGGCAGTCCGATAGCCTGCTCATTCCGCTCTCAGACAATCAGCTTATTCGCGTCAGTACCGACGATGGACGCGTGCTCGAATCGGCACAAGTCGCCCAACCGTTGGGAAATCTGTTTGCCTATAAAAACCAATTGCTCTCCGTCGGCTCGTCGTCAGTGACCGTCTATTACACCCGCGACGCTCTAAGCGAGGAAGTGGCTCAGCGGCTGGCAGCCAATGCCAACGACACTTGGGCGCTCAATCAACAGTCGCAATTGGCATTGGTCCAAGGTGATTTACCACAAGCCCTACGGTCGCTGGAAGCGTCCTACGCGCTCGACCCGAATAGCGCCGACACGCGCTACTTATTGGTCGATCTACTGCTCAATGGACTAGTGGCCGATTTTCCACGATTCGAAGAGCTGGCCCATAAGTATGCTGCGGTTGTCGAGTTCGGCCCCCAACGCTTCCGCTTCTTGCAGCAACTCGCACTAGGAAAGATACGCTCCGGACAATATCTGGATGCCTTCGAGCGACTGCTGTCGCTGATCCCGCAGGTTGGCAGCACGTTTGCCACCACGCAGAATCGACAGCGCGATATCACGCTCGGCCGTGGCCACCAAGTCGACTCGGACGCTTGGATCGCTACCGAACTATCGCGTGCATATGTTGCGGCTACCCCCACAGATCGTCGGTCGATGCAACGATCGATCGAGTCTGAACTGAGTTCGATCGAAAACACCATGGTGCCCTTGCGGCGCGAGAAACTTCGGTTTCTGCAATGGCTACCTACGGCCAATCCAGCCCTCATCGCCTTGGCTAGCTCCCTGCTCGGTGGTGAAGAGCAGACAATTGCCGAACAATTGCTGCTCCCCCCACTCGTTTCAGGCGACGCGAAAGATTCGCAGATCGCACGTGAGTTGCTAAAACTACCAGCCTTGGCAGACCAACGCTTTGCCAGTCCGAATTTCAGTGCATCGCGTTTAGCCAACCGGGCTGGTTTCAACGATGCCGCGTTGCTCACACCTGAAAATGCAAGTCCCGATTCAAACCACGCTCGTTGGCCCGACGAATGGAATCGCGGGGTGGTGCGCATGGATGCCAGCGACGAGAGCCGTTATCAATTTGGCTCGAAGGTCGAACTGGTCGCCGAGCGCTATGGTCGACCTGAGTTGTCTGTAGCTTTGTCCGCTTCGATGGTGGTACTGCGCACAGGGCAAGGTGACGATCGCGCCCACTTCGAGTTTCCCGGCGCCTCTTCCGACGCTTCGACCGATGCCATTACTCGCGCTACCATTCGCGGCGGTTTGTTGCTAATCGAGAAGAGTTCTGAAGTCGCCGCCTTCGATATCCATCGCGACATGACTTCGCGAGTGGACGCGATGCTATGGCGACATTCACTTTTTAATCCCGGTGCGGGACCATCGGTTCCATTTTCCATCCCCGAAGTATCGACCGACAACACTCGCTTGGGGTTTACGCTCACCCATCGCCAGATGCCTGGTAAACAACAGGCACTTGTCGGCCCGCTAACACCGTCCGGTCTGGTGCTGCAAGTCGGCACTCGAGTGATTCTGCTCGACGCTCTAACTGGGCGCCAAATCTGGTCGCGTGAGGGCTATGACGATCGAGTGCGTCTGGCCGGACAAGGCTTGGAAGTGGCCATCGTCAACCCATCGCTGGGCGTGGTTCAAGTGGTCGATTGCCGTGACGGTACCGAATTGCGCACGCGAGAATTTCGCGGCGACTGGAAACCTTGGTTCTCTCACAACGGCATGCTGGTCGACTTTTCAGAAAGCCAGATAGTCCCTCCGCCACCAACGACGCTGCGAGTTTGGAATGCGCTGACCGGCGAAGAAGCCTTGCGATTGGAAGTTCCTCTCGGTGGCTGCGCCCAAGTGTGTGAAGGACGCTATCTGGTCGTGCTCGAACCAAACTCCTATCTGCACTACTGCGACCTGAACGACCCACAACATATCCTGGTCAAGCGGCACGCCATCAAGACCGATTTGAATGTCGAGTCGATTGCGGTGCAGCGTTTTGAGAATCGACTGGTCGTTTTACCCAATAGCGGAATAGCCCGTACCGCGTTGGACGATATGTTGCCCGTCAGCGGCGATGTGTATACGCTCGATACCGAGACCGGCGAGCTACTGTGGGACAAACCGGGCCGTTTGATCAATATGCAGTTTCCTAAATCGCAGCCACGCGAGAGTCCATTCATGTTCGTGTTTCGCATGCAGCCCCAAGAAATTGGCGAACATCATGCCGCCGTAGCGCTGATCGACCTTCGATCCGGTCGGCTTGCCTACTCCAATCCCGATTTGCCGCTACGCGCTAGCATGGGCTTTGCCATGAGCTTGCGTCCCGAGCGGCAGACAATCGACATTGGTCTCGGGGCGCGCAGCCTGCGCTTCACCCTGACCGACCAAACGCCTCCTCCACGCCCAGTCTTCAGATTCGGTGGCTCTGCCCAGTCGCAGCGCTCCGCTATAGAAGACGGCTTCGGTGATTCCCTTTTCGGTCGCTAGCCTGAGTTTAGAGTGTGGGAGAATTTGCTTTACCACTTTGGATACTTAGAAATCGCAATTCAGTCGCGTCCCGAGAATGGTGAAGTTGCCGCCATCAAAGCCAGCTACAGGACGGTGTTCGCGAATGTCACCGAAGATAAGATTGGTTTGCACTTTCGCATAGGCATTCCAGTGCCAATTCAAGCCGAGCGTAAAGTTCTGCGCGACGCCACCGGCAATATCTTGGTCGGTTAGGTCGAGATAATCGTATCTCGCGATGATTTGCCAGGCGCCCCAACCTCTGCCGTCGTGTCGACCACACATTCGGTCGGCCAGGAAAAAGTTCTTGTGCGGCTTGACGCGGTCGAGTGTCCCCGATGTCCGATCATAGGCTATGTGTTCGCCAGTCAGAAAGTAGGCACCATAGATATAGAACCCATGAAAGAAAGTATCGGGTCCAGTCCCCGGGGTATTGCTGTCGCGTTGTAAGAAGCTGACCATGTATTCGCTGGTCAATTGAAATGGCCCGTTATTGATGATGCTTTCTGCCGCTAAAATCTCGTACCAATTGGCACCCGCAATCGGCCCCGTATCGAGCCATCGTGTGTCGGTACGCGCCTCGGGACGAGTGCGAAAGCGTCCTTCGTTACGGTTCGTTACTCTCGACCTAGCATCGCCGCCATCGGGATGCGCAATCGCCCCGGCTATTGCCAAGTGGCTGTAGCAACGTCCGTCCGTCGAGTACGATGGGCTGGCAACCAAGCGACCGTAGCCAGCCATCTGCAACGAGTCACCAGTGTACCGCCCCGTGGCGGATGTATTTTCCAGATTAAAAATACCGTATCGCCAATTGAGCGATTCATCATCGGAGTAACCGTATAGGCAAGCACCGATGCGCCGTGAATCTTGATTGAATGCCTCAACCACCAACGGCCGTTCCATAAACACGTTGAAGCGTGAGCTATTGAGGTGATCCAATCCGAGTGGGCGCTTCTGATTGCCCACCAATAAAGAATGATTTCCCGACAGTTCATTCCAACCCAAATAGACATCTTTGTATTCAGGGATCGAGGGATTATTGAAATCTATCTGCATCCGCCACAGCATGTGGGTGGGAATATCGCCCTGCATTTCCAGTCGAATTCGGCGAAATAAAAAGCGATCTTCCGGATCGTCGCCGTAGTTGGGTAGGGTTGGGAAGGGATGCTCTAGGAAACCCAGCCCAGGTTGGTTGGCCGGAAAAGTCCAGTAATCGAGGTGAATCCGGCCACCCAGCTCGAAGGTCGGCTTCTCTTTTGCCGCATCGTCGGCCTCCTTCTTCGCGTCGGCTTGCGTCTGGAATTGGTCTTCCAACTCCTTCAAACGCTCATCAAACTTCTTTTGCAGCGCTTGCAGCTCTTTTGTTGACTCGTCGGCGCTCGGCTCGGTGTCAGCCGACAAACCCTTTTCCGCTTCGAGGTTCTCGCTTCTACTGGGCGCCCCCGCAGCGGATGCGACTGGACTCTCAACGGACTCCTGCTTACTTTCCGCCTTCTTATCGGCCGCTGCCGCCGGGAGTGTCTCTTGCGCCACCGACCGCCAAGCTGGTTGCCCCTCGAGTAGCGCGGGCAGGCGGTCCAACGGAACTTGTCCAGATGCGCTGTGCGAGAGTATTGCCAATGACAACAAACTAGCGAACACTAGCGAGCGGTTACTTGCATGAAAAGCCAACGGACTGATCCCTTTGCCGAAACCGACCACAAGTAAAGCGAAGGAGGATAGACTACTGTGGATAGCTCGGCATCTGTGTAGGTGGCGATTGCGGTATCTGATATACCGCATTGTTGGCAGGCGGGGTGGGTGTCACGGTCGCTTGGGCAGTACGGTAGATTTGATTGGCCGTTTGATAAGCAGCCACGGCGTTTTGTGCCGTGGGGCTACCGTTGATCTTGTCCATCAAATCGCGAGCTTCTTTGAGGTTCGGATCGGCTTGCAAAGCCGTTTGTAGGTACTGCTGGGCGCCGGCCAAGTCTTGATTGGCGAAATGTAGGTAGGCCACATTGTAGCTAGCAATTGCCGGAGGGAAGACCTGTGAAAGCTGCTGTACCGCTTCGTCCGAGCGACCGCTGGCAACTAGCATGCCCGCCAGATTATTTCGGAAACGCTGGCTGCTGGGTTCTGCCGCAATCGCTTGCTGTACGGCCGACTGTGCCTCGGCCATGCGACCTTGCTTTTGCAGGATAGAAGCAAGTTCGTTATACACATCCGCTTGCGGATTGCCGGCCAGTGCTTTGACGAACATCTGTTCGGCCTCGGCGTATTGTTGCTGCCGCACATGCAGTCGCGCCATGCTTAGCAGAGCGGCCTGGTTGGTCGGTTCAACAGTCAACGCCTTCGTGTAGTTCTCCTGAGCCTTGGCGTACTTGCTTTGGGACTCGTAGAGCTGCCCGTTGGTTACCCAGATTTCAGGGCCTAAGCTGTCAGGCAGGTTGGACAGGCTGGTTGGATCTCCCTTGTCGGTACTGGGGGCAAACGGAGAGGTGACGATGTTTTTGGCCTTGACCATGGCGGTGGACATGGTGGTCCCCATCGACTTGACTTGCCCCGTTACTCCCTGACCGGTATTGCTGAGCGTGCTGGCCAATCCGCCGTTGCCCGTACTTCCCGAGAACCAACTCCCCGGACCGCTTAGGCTCGCGCAACCCGATGCCAGGCTGAGGGTGGACAGGCCCATTAAGGCAATGCGACAAGCTCGATATTTGAGCAGCTTTGGACGGTTCACGATTAGAACTCCGGAAGGTATACGCGGCGGTGAGCGTGAGCTTCGAGCCGACTGGGCGCAGTGGTAGCAGACCCGCAGTATTGTCTTTATCGCTACAATCGGACTCGGCGACTGGATTGCTTGAGCAATTGCGGTTGTTTCCCGGCGATCGAGCACGGATGAAGCAATACCAGCAACAGCCCCACAGTGCTAGTGGGAAACGCAAACGAATGCTTCCATGCTACTATGGCGGACGGTATTGCGGCTTGGCGATTGTCAAGAAACCGTTTTGGGACTCGTAACCTCGTCCACTACACCTCGTCCACTACACCTCGTCCACTACACCTCGTCCACGACCACCAACCCTAGAATCTAATAGGGACCGAGCACTAGGCAGCGCGTCGACGCTCTGGCTCGAATTGCCCAGAATCTGGATGCGAATCTAGGTGAGCTTCATACTCATGAATGCACGCAATCGCCGATGTCGACTTGAGCAGATCGCCACAAGGACTGAAAAATTTAATTTCGTCCTCCTCGATGAACAACACGACGTGGTAGCCCGAACACTGGAATTTTCTACCACAGAATAGACCATTTCGAATCAGAATGGACTCGCCCACGGAGTCGGTCCCGGTAGCACCAAGCTGGCTCAATTGTTGAGCGACAACCAAACGGATTTTCTCGACAGGTGTAGTAGCATTCATGGATCTTTGACATTCCTGTGAGAATTCTAGTGCGTAGGTACTTACTTTCCAAAGATCGGCCTCTGCCACCGTAGTCTTCAGATCAGAATTCCCAGCCGACAAACGCTCCGCAAGCCTCCCATTTTGAAGTGAAATTGGCCACCACTTTTTGCTACGTCTTTTTGTTATGCTATGTCGAGTGCTTAGTTGCCCCCAGGTAGTTGTCACGGACATTTGTTTCCCCATGCAACCAGCTTTCCCGATCCTGCAACGCGGCCTGCTGGGCTTGGTGCTCCTCGTATTACTCGCCCTGCTAGCAACAGCGCGCTGCCTCGAACCTGCTGATCGCGGAGTTGGCACACACCAACAACTGGGCTTACCAGCCTGCATGACAAGAGTAGTGTGGGGAGTTCCTTGCCCCGCTTGCGGTATGACGACCTCCTGGGCACTTGCCACACGTGGCCAATGGACGCTGGCGGCCCACGCCAACGCAGGGGGCTTTCTGCTTTGCCTAATCGCTCTAGCATTGGTGCCGACAAGTTGCTATTGGTTGGCGGTTGGAAAAACTTCCCCAAGCGATCGAACGTGGCTGACGCTCGGCATGAGCCTTCTCGTCGCGCTGGCCGTGGCGATTGCACAGTGGGGCTGGCGATTGCTCCATTGACCAGCGCTGCAAGGTTTCCAATCGCTTCCCATGCGCTCGCGCACCATTAACGCACTAGCTCAAAGCCAGCACAATCATGAATCAACGGACTCGGCAGACCTTTCTCGTCATCCTGTTGGTCGCAGGTATTTCGTCGTTCGGTGGCTGCATCAACTTTGCAGCCAACATGATTCACGCCATCACAGGCAATAATCGCGCAGCCGACTTCGATGGTCTCAAAGAAAAACGGGTCGCTGTGGTGTGCTTGACCGACGGAGGCTTAGCCGCCGATGCCGACAGCGCTATGTTGACCAGCTATATTCACGCGGGGTTTAATTCCAATATCAAGAAGATCGACGTGGTGCGTTCCTCCGAGGTCGAACGATGGATCGATTCCCACAGCCATGAGGGCGCCGACTATTTGGAAATCGGCAAAGGGGTCAAAGCCGATCGTTTGGTAGCGGTCGAAGTGGTCAACCTTTCGGTCAAGAACGGTGCCACGCTCTTCCAGGGCAAATCCGATATTGCGGTAACGGTCTACGACATTTCTGCTGGAGGAAAGATCTTATACCAAAAAAACATTCCTGAATTTGTCTTTCCCAAAATGGGAGGTCCGTCCATTACCGACGTCAGCGAAGCCAAATTCCGCGCTCGTTATTTGGCCATCGTAGCACGAACGGTTTCGACCCTATTCTACCCCGTCGATGCCACCGCAGATTTCGCACTCGACGCCACCGCCCACAGCTTCTAGCTACTCACTCAGCGTTAACAAGAATTCAGCTTGCTGTAGCAATGGATCATCGTACTCGAGTCGAATAACGCGCTCATCTTTCAATTCAGAAATGGCTCGCTGATGCTCCTCGATGACTTGTCGGGTTACTCGCTCGACCTTTCTGCGGCTGAGCGAGAGTGTTAGCACGACCATGCAGTAGATGGCCAGCGGCAATAGCGATAGTAGAAGGCTAGTGAATAACAAGGCTGGAGAGGGATGTGGAAAGTCTTCCAAGTGCGTCGCAACTTCGCCGCTGAGCACATGGTACGACGCTACGAAGTACTCGCGGTAGATCAGTACGATGGGTCCAGCCATAAACATCCAGAATAGAACCACCCCCAGCGCGCCCCAGAGCTGTACCAACCAACCGGGCGTAGCGTGGCGGTCGAGAGCCGCATCAAAAATGTGTTGCGATCGAGTTTGCAACTCTTCGATACCGCTCAAACGCATGCCGGTTGTGTGCGCGTTATCCTGCCCTCGTTCATCTCGTGGACGCAGCTTCAAGACGGCTCGGTGAAATCGCTCGCACAAAGGGCGCAAACGCTCTTCGAGCTGTTGCTGCGTACGGCGGCGTATGCCGTCTTGAATCTCAGTGTTAAATTCACGGTTCTGGCGCACGTTCCTCGCCCAAGAGGCCAACGCACCAAACAGGCTTGGCACACTACCAGCCATCGCCAATACGACCCGATCCCAGGCCCCCTGCGTCAAGTGCAGCGTCGACATCAGCGTACGATAGGGGAACCACAACAACGAAGTGTCTCCCACCAGTCGAGCTCGCAAGCGCATCCGCACTCCGGTGGAGAGCACGGTCGAACTGCCCAGCAAGGTGTCGAGCACGCGTTCGGGAAGCTGCCTTGTTTCACGATGCAACTGCTCGACGGCTTGCAACAATTGCGGTAGTTCGGTATGGATTTTCCGTGAGACTTGGGCTTTCAAACGCTCCGTTGCAGCAGTTGCGCGCTGCTCCTGAGCATTCCCCAAACGTCCGTCCGCAACGCCCAACTCACTGAAGCGATCGAGCACACCGCGCAGGAAAACTGCGCCAGCGGCCGCTTCGTCGCCAGTGATCTCGAAGTCGGGAATCAGTAGCTCCGGCATCATATGCGAATGTGGGGCCATCGCTTCGAGCTGCCCTCGTAACTCGCGCAAGTCTTGACGTAGAAGAGTGGCTCCCTCCCCGTCTGACATCTCGTCCGGCTCGACCGACGTTATAATCGGGATACAAGCCGCTCCGTCGATTTGACGGGCGATGGTCAGATTGGCCGCCGCTCGCAATTGATCTCGGGCAATGACCAACAGCTTCAACGGGGCCAGCGATAGGGCTTGCCTCGCTAGTTTGGCCGCCAACTCATTGGCGTCGGTCTGTCCCGGAGTATCGAGGAGCACATACGATTGACCAATTGCGGCCAATTGCTCCGTTGGGCAGGGATGATAGATTTCGCAGGTCGGATCGAGGCCGTCGGGTGCCAGCGGTCCGATCCATACCAATCGCGTCGTCGCGTCGCCGCTGAGATCGCCACTGGGGAGAAGACTTTGCAGCCGCTCGTCGCGTACGAACTGTCGCGCCGCCCACGTCTTACCCTGTCCCTTGGCACCCACGATGGCGATCAACAATGCGTCAATTCCTCGCCCCGCTTGGATATTGGCCAAATCGTGCGCGTACTGCTCGCACGCCTCTTGCACGGCGGATGTTAACGGCGTCTGGCCGAAGACAGCGTGGGTCGCGTCAACGACGCGCTGGGCAAGACTGGGAAGAGGCTCGCTCACACGGTTCTCGCTTGTGGAAAGAGAAGGAAGTAAACGCCCCCCGCCAGCTTGACTGGCAGGAGCAGAAGTTTTCAAATTAGGAAGTAAACGCCCCCCGCCAGCTCGTCTGGCAGGAGCAGAAGTTTTCAAATTAGGAAGTAAACGCCCCCCGCCAGCTTGACTGGCAGGAGCAGAAGTTTTCAAAATAGGAAGTAAATGCCCCCCGCCAGCTCGTCTGGCAGGAGCAGGAGTTTTCAAATTAGGAAGTAAACGCCCCCCGCCAGCTTGACTGGCAGGAGCAGAAGTTTTCGATATAAAGAACTAAGCACATAGCGCCTTCCTCATTTGGCATAAAACCAAAACTCGCGCTCCTGCCGGACAAGCCGGCGAGGGGCGGAAGAAAAGCAAACTGAACGAACTAGTAGCGGCTAGAGCATGGATTCAAGCGTTTTGAGCTGCGTGGGATTCAGTTCCCACAAGCTAACTGCGGATGGTTGCGTACTAGGTTTAATCTCCAATTGACTCGCGACCAACCTTCGAAGGGTGCTATCGCAACGCACGCCGGGAAATGCATCGCCTGCCGTGGGTCGAGGCAACCCGAGGCTATCGCAACAAATAGCGAACAAATCACTCAACTGTCGCCAGGGTGTCTCGCGATGTACGATGCTCAGCGCTTCCCCTCCCGTTGCGGTCGGTCCGAGCAATGCGGCTAATCCGGCGGCTGCCAACAACTCTTTGGTCGACGCAAACACCAACACTGCGGTCCCGCCACCGTCAAACGGTATGAGGACCACAGCCAAAAGCGGTCCAAACATCACCGCCAGCGGCTGCGTTCCCTTCCAAAGTTTGTCGCGCCACGACATTTCGCGCCATACCTGCTGACTCCACTTTTCTAGCTCGCCAGGGTCGAGCAGCGTCTTGTTTTCCTGTGCGAAACGCTGCAGTGCCGTCTCGCTGGCGGCCAGCAGCGTCTCAGGCATGACGCCTTGCAACGCATCGTGTCGATCGAAACTCCTCAGCGTATCGGCCAGCCGCTGAGGCGTAACCACCTGCGCCCCTTCTCCACGTCGAAAACGCTGCGTGAATTGCAAAACGGTTTGCGACGCGCTCTGCAGAATCTTGAAGCGCGAGGCTGAGTTGGTAATCGCTTGTTGAAATTGTCGCGCGGTGCGATCGATACTTAGGCTGACGCGCATCCAATACGGTGCTGTGCGCTGCAAACTGTCAGCCATCTGGCCGATGATCGCCGGAGAAGCTTGTAGCCGAAGTCCAATAGCTTGGCCATCCGCATTACGCTGCGCCATAAATTCATAGCAGGCATCCGCCACCGTCTGCCACGCATCACTCACTTGCTCGTGGCGTTGACGTTGATTGGTCGCGAACCATTGTCGGGCTGATGACGATTGAGCCTTGAGTTGCGCAACCAGGCTACGGCTGCTGGCTTCGGCCAGTGCGCCACCATCGAGCCGCTCTCCCAGGTCGAATAGATAACGGGTAGTCTTCGAGTCGTCCGCGCGAGTCTCCGAGGAGATTTCGAAAAAGATCGGATGTTGTTCTCCCGCCAGCTCCATCCGAGCAGGTGGAGGCGGAATGCGCGAGCTCGCCAGCGCGCTGCGGAAATCGTAGGCCGCATACACGCCGTCCAGGCCAAAGCGGCTGACCAAGCCGCGCGCTTCCTCGAAGACAGTGCCTGGAGCATAGCGGGCTTTGATGCGATTGATGGCCAACCAACGGGGTACACCGGGCATCGAATCGCGCAGCGTAGTCAAGATCTGCATCAACGCCGTGTCGTGGAGCGTGTTGAGCCGACTAACGACCACGAAAGCCGAACACAATCGACCGATCCGCGACAGTTGTTGTTGCCGTGCGCTAGCCAGCTCAGCAGGAGCGATTCCCGATGAATCGGTCGCCGCCGCAACAAAGCCTGTCTGAATGTCGGGGCAGTCGAGCAGGCCCAAACTCAGGCTATCGAGCCGTTCGTCGTAGGCTATCAATGGAACGCCCAGCGAAGCGACCGCCTGGTCACTGTCGTTATACTGCGCCGCAGCCAACTGAGGATCATCGGCCAATCGCTGTGGGGCATGGCCAAACAAATTGGTCATGAATCCAATCAACACATTGAGCAGGTTGGGATCGTCCCACCAGATTTTGGGAAGCCACAATACAAAGCGGTGCGTGCCAGCATGATTTGATGTCCCGCGCAGCACTCGTGGCCGATTGGCGGGACTCAAATAGCTGGCCAGCAAGGAGCTTTTGCCGGCGTTGAGCTGTCCAGCCAAGGCCAAGATGGGACAGCGGCTGATGTTGGCGAATAGCTCCAATTGCTCCAGCAGACCGTCGATGCGTGTGGCCATTTCCCGTCCCGACTCGGCCATGGCCGAGGAGCAGGCGACCTCCGCATCGCTCAGCGCTTCAAGCAAGCTAAGCTTGCGCGGCGTGGCGGGGAATGTGCGCGACAATCCAGCCGCCGGCTCGCGCCACAGCTTCACTAACGTTTGCCACGCGGCTGAGTTAGCAGGATCTGTCATAGGGCAAGTTCATTCTGCGGCAAGCGCACGATTCACAGTTTCCTCAAAGCAATGGCCTACCACGTGCCCATTGGCTTTATTCGGCAGGACATCCACCGACTGGCGAAGGTGACTACAGATTCAAGGGAGAATACCATACGGCCCATTTGGCGCGAACTCAGCTAGGTGATAAGTTCGGCCAAACGCAGTAAGCCGCGATGGACCAAATGGTCTTTGACAATCAATGGAGCTGGCACATAGGACCTCAGCCGCATGCCGTCACCTCCGCTGATTATAATCGGAATCGCTTGGCCGTATTGTTGGCGATATCGCTCCACCAAATGTAAGACGCCCCCGACCAATGCGCTCGCCGCTCCGCAGATCATTGCCGACTCGGTGTTTTTGCCAGGGAGTGGGGGAAGCCCTAACAATTCGGCCGCGTCGATCTCCGGGAGCATATCTGCGCCTTTCCCCAGTAGACGCAACATCATCGGCACGCCGGGGAGTATCGCGCCACCTTCGAAGCATCCCAGCGAAGCGGGCTGACGCGGCTCACCAGTGGGTGCTGTGATCAAGTCGACAGTTACCGCTGAGCCCGCTTGAATGACAACGGCAGGACGTAATGCGGTGAGCTCTAACGCGGCCAGAGCGGCTAACAAGCGATCGATGCCAACTGCCTGCGGATAATCGACACGAACTTCGAGCGGTAGTGCTGTATGAATCACTACGTCAACTCGACGGCGTACCGGGCCGAATCGAGTTTCAGGCAAACTCGCCTGCAATAGATGGTCTTGCAACAATCGCAGCGCATCGCGGCGAACACTGCTAATCAACCAACGCGCGGGCAGCGTAGAGTCCGACTGCTCGGCCGATTCGATATAGCGATCGAGCTCACGAAGCCATTGTCGATCTTCGGGTAGATAGCGTCGCGATGATTCGTCGCAGCGCCGCACTGCATTCAAATCAGCCGAACACCAATCCACTCTAAGCATTTCGCCCAGTTCGCGACTTCTTAAATCGAGCTCAGCTACGCGAATGCCACTGTTGCCAATGTCGACACCGAAGGTCTGCTGCATGCTCGCTGTAGTTCCTCGAAAAGACGCCAGTTTCAGCTCCGCGCCATGGGTTTACGTATGATCGGCGTGCAATGCCTTGGCCTGCGACAACTCGATGGCCACACGGCGGATCAAACGGTTGAGTCCGTCACCGGTGACGGCGCTAATCAACAGTACTTCTCCGTCGACTTCGCTGGCCAATTTGTCGTACACATCTTGCGATTCGGGAATTTCCGATTTACTAACGACCACGATTTCGGGACGCGCGGCGAGTTCTTCACTGTACTGCTGTAGCTCTTTGCGAATAATCCAGTAGTTCTCGATCGGATCGCTACCATCGGAAGGCAGGGGTTCGACCAAGTGGACTAGGATGCCAGCGCGCATGATGTGTCGCAAAAAGTCGTGCCCCAAGCCAATTCCGTCAGCGGCACCTTCGATCAAGCCCGGAATATCGGCGAGGACAAACGAGTGATCGATGTCCACTACGACTTGTCCCAAGTTCGGGAACTTTGTCGTGAATGGGTAATCTGCGATTTCGGGCCTAGCCCGCGATAGGCGACTCAGTAGTGTGCTCTTGCCCGCGTTGGGCTTGCCAACAAGTCCCACGTCGGCGATGACTTTTAACTCTAAAATTACGCGGCGCAGTTCGCCCGGAGCGCCCGGCGTTGCCTCGCGCGGAGCTTGGTTGGTCGAGCTCTTGAAGTGTGGGTTCCCTTTGCCTCCCCGGCCACCACGGGCGATGATCGTCTCTTCACCGTCGGCGACCAGGTCTTTGAGTACTAGTCCACTGGCCCGATCGATGATGACGGTTCCAGGAGGGACGTCGATGGTCAAGTCTTGGCCACTGCGACCATGCCGATCCGACCCGCCACCCATGCGACCAGGTTCGGCCCGCCAGTGTTTGCGATGAGCGAAGGCAACCAAGCTGTTGACTCCTTCGCGGGCACGGACGATCACGTCCCCACCATCCCCGCCATCACCGCCACTCGGGCCACCGAATGGAATGTGCTTTTCACGCCGGAAGGCGACACAACCGTTGCCACCCTTGCCCGCTTCGATTTCAATTTCGGCCCGATCGACAAACATAACACTTTACCTTTAATACGGCACTCAACGGTGAACGCCACAAATTTCCAATCGGCCACAGCCGGTGCGTAGCGCGATATTCACCGAGATTTATGCACATCCACGAATGAGCTTTCAGTGATTATTAAGCAACCGTGGCTAGCGCTTCATCCAACTTGAACTTTGGCGTTGGGGGTGTAGTGGACGAGGCCCGCGAGTCCCGAACGGTCAACGATTTCAAAGGGAGTAACCAAAAAAAACCGTGAGCTCCAGCGCTGGAGGTGTTGGTCGCGTCCAGCGCAAAAGATCACGGCTTGTGTTGCTCGGGCTCGCCGCAATGGACCCCGGCGACGCGTCCCTGTGGGCTAAAGGGGGCAGGAGTCAATTGCGCAAAGCGCTAGTTGGCTTCGGCCAGCTTGACGTTGACGCGGCGTCCTTCTTGGTCGAAGTAGACCGTCCCGTCGGTCAGCGCGAAGATGGTATAGTCTTTGCCCATGCCCACATTGCGACCCGGATGCCACTTGGTGCCAACTTGGCGAATGATGATGCTGCCAGGCGTTACTAGCTGACCACCGAAGCGCTTGACCCCTCGCCGCTGAGCGTTGCTATCGCGACCGTTGCGGGTCGACCCTTGACCTTTTTTATGTGCCATGATTTAAATCCGACGCTTAAGAAATTATTGAAGCTGCGATGTGCTTTGTCAAATTCAAAAGCAGGAACTAGCCGTTTGGGCGATAGCCTCGTTTCCTACTACACGAACCGTGGCTAGCGTCTAAACGGCTAAAACTATCGCATTAGCACTTTGACAAAGCACTAGTCTACCGATAGATCCATAGATGATCAAGGCGTTCTTCCAAGCCGAACTGCTGTAAGACGTAGCGCTGACGCTCGGGGTCGGACAAGGCGGGTACGCCGTAACGGATGCGATCTTCCAATTCGTTGACCGTATCGCCGGGGCGCGAGAAGTTGAGCACCAAATTCTTCTGCAAATACTTGATCGAACTCCCCTCCTGCTTCAGCCGCTGGGCGTTGGTCAGCCCTGCGACCTGCACCGAAAAGAAGTCGGTTCGGGGGTCGACATGGGTCCATGTGGCTACGCCCCACACCGAGTTGTCGATCGTATCGGTGTCGCGCCAGAGCTTGATCGGCATCGTCTGCACTTCGACCGAGTCGTAAAGTGGGCGACCGACCCGTTCTTTGGCTGCAATGGCCGCTTTGGCCCCAGGGATGATCTGGTCCAGATATTCGGTCCGTAAATTGCGCACTTGCAAGCGAAATAGCGGCAAGAACCGCCCCGGCATCTGCTCGGCACTACCCGCCGGAGCCGTGGCCGGCTGCGCGAAAACCTCGTTATTATATTTATCCGGTTCGACCTGAGGACGCAGTTCGCCACCCAAGTACCGCACGCGATACAACATATACCACACCGTTTGCCCGCCAACTTCGAGCATCCGTACCGGCTTGAAGGCGAAATCTAAACAGTAGACCTCGCCGCGAAATACGACATCGCGCGCCATCTCGGCCAGCGTATCGCTCTTCGGTGAATAATGAGGATCCCAAGCCAAATCTGGATTTTTGACCGTCAGCGGTAGGTCAATTGGCCCCTGAAACGTTTCGCCATATTGCATCGCCGGTGCGATCTCGATGAGCGCATCGGGTGCCAAACGCCGCTCGCTAGTGCGTGACGTCGGAATGCCTTGCGCGCTAGCCCCGGAAATAGTCACTGTGCAATAGCCCAACGTCACCCAAGCCATCACGCGCAAAACACGAGCAACTCGACGACTTCTAGGGATCCCCATAGCCAGTTCCTAAGCTAGTTTCAATAAAACGAAAAGTCCCGATCCGAACGACACAGCTCGCCCTCGCCAGGTTACCTCAACCATCTAGTTTAATTGCCTAAGCTGCAAACTAAAGCCCACCGTGATCGCAATACCATTCAAAAAGTCGCAAGACCAAGTAGGTCGAGCCGCCCGCTCTATCTCCAGCGTTTTCGGCCTGCGGAGCATAAAACCCTTGATTTTATTGGGCTGCGGCACACGGAGAGCGCTTGCTGCTCCCTATTTGCTCAGAACCCGCAAACGGAACCACTAGGGGGGCATCCCCACCCGGTGCCAACACCCAACCAATTCAAGCAGCGGGAAAAATCGGGACAAAAGTGATCGAACGGGCAGATAACCGATAGTGCCTTTCCCTCGAATTTCGAAGGAATCGACAACTCTGCCTGGCTCAGAATAGTCGGATTTGGTGTGAATACAACCGTGTCCGCGAAACCTGGGCCACCTCTGTAGGGCATGGATACCCGTAAGCGAAAACCGCGCAGCAGCAAGTGGCCCGCGAGCACCATGCTAGTGCAGGCGGCGATAACGACGATCCTGACCTGTTGCTACAATGTGGGCTTGGAACTATTTGCTGCGCCACTCAGCTGGTCCTGCTCATGCCACTTGGTATCAAACCAACGGTTGATTTCGCATTCAAAAAGATATTCGGCTCGCCGCAAAATTCCGCTGCGCTGATTGGGCTGCTCAACGCGATTCTTGAGTTGAAAGAGTCAATCGTCGCAGTTGAGGTACTGAATCCCTTCAACTATCAGGAGTTTGCCGAGAGTAAGCTGATCGTTCTTGCAGGCGTCGAAAATCCAACAGTGGGCGTTTCTGCTGCTTTTCGCTCAAGACTACGAGTCCGCAGTACTGCGAGAGCTGTTGCCAGGCATTGAGTTCGAGCAAGCCATTGAAACAATAGAAACGATATCCGCTAAAACAGAGGATCGAGCCATGTACGACCAACGCGAAAAAGCTCAACGTGACTACGAATGGGCCATCTCAGGCGCCCGTGAAGAGGGTGAGCGTTTGGGACTTGAGAAGGGTGAGCTGATTGGCAAAGTCCGCTTACTCCAAGATTTGCTAGGAGTTGAACCTACGACAGCAACCGCGCTGGCCAAACTCAGTATGAGTGCACTTACGGCCAACGTAGCCGACTTGCAACAGCAACTCCGCGACCGCCAAGCCTGAGAAAAGTGCGTCTACGATGGTCGCACCTGTACCTACGACACTGCCGATCGCGTTTTGCTCCAAAGATCCTATCGGGTTCTACGGTGGGGACATGAATGTATACCGCTATGTTCGATCCCGGCCGCTCGGTTCCGTTGATCCTACTGGACTTGCATATTCCACAAGTTAATTGAAATCAGCCAAAACTCGGCGTATTTGTTCTGGAAAAGGGCGATATCCAAGTGTTGGTGCCAATCGACTTAGTTGCATCTTCCGTTGTAAATGCCATGGCGACCCTGGAGAGGTTGAAGAAGCGGTTGATATGGAACCGTGGGGCTCTATGACTCAGGTTAGCGAAGAGCAGCTTTGCAGAATTCACCTATCAACCGTGATGGCACGGGGCAACTGTGCGAGCGATGAAGAACTCGAGCCCGAA
>JADYZV010000027.1 GCA_020852965.1 Pirellulaceae bacterium
AACGCTAGCACCCGTTTCAACGACGGAGGAGAATTCGGATTGGGTGCAGAGATCGGCATAAGTACCGACAAATTCCACGCTCGAGGTCCGTGTGGATTGAATGAGTTGACAACGTACAAATACTTGGTGGTGGGCAACGGACAGGTTCGCCAGTAAGCGAGCGGTTCTTAATTTCAACCTACTTTTGGCCCTGAGCAACTGCCACGGAAGGCTAGCATGTCCGAAGATTCTCTGAACCGCAACGAAGTCGAAGATCTGCTTCGTTCGATGGATGCCGATGCGAAGAAGAAGGGAGGAGCTGCGCCAGAAGAAGCAGCACCGGAAACAGCGACCGCTGCTGGACCCAATGTCGCGGAGAGCGCAACCACCACACCGCATCTCAAGGCTGAGACAAAGGCGGCGGGAAGTGAGCGGCCCAGCGGGTCCCGTCAGCGTGTAGTCGCCTACGACTTCAAACGTCCAGAACGGGTGGGCAAAGAACAAATGCGCGCTTTGCAGTCGTTGCACGAAGGCTTCGCTCGCAACTTTGGGGCCTCGCTATCGGCCCTGTTGCGCACTATCGTCGAATCCAAGTTGATCAGCGTCGATCAGCTAACCTATAGCGAATTTGTCTATAGCTTGGAGATTCCCACCTGCTTCAACCTATTGCGCCCCACGCCGCTGGAAGGCAATTGGATTCTCGACTTTAGTCCGTCGATCTTATATCCGATTATCGACCGTATGCTAGGCGGCAGCGCCTCGGCCGCGTCTCAAATGAAGCGGCCGCTGAGCGAAATTGAATTGCGTCTGACCGGTCGCATCACCAATACCTTCTTGCGCGAAATGCGGTCGGCCTGGCTCAATACCGTCAGTCTCAATGTTGAACTGGAACGTGTTGAAAGCAATCCGCAATTGGTACAAATCGTTCCGCCGAATGAAGTCGTCATTCTCGTCAGCTTTGAATTGACCATGGGCAAGTCGCGTGGGATGGTCAACTTGTGCATTCCTTTCAATACCATTGAACGTATCGGTTCGAAACTAACCAACAACAGTTGGATCAGTTACGCCTCAGCCAAGAGTAGCCCGACCAGCCAAAAGCAGCTCGAAGAGCTCTTGGGGGCTTCGCGTGTCGAGTTGGTCGTCAGCTTGGCCCAATCGACCATTCGCGCCGTCGACTTGCTGAATCTGGCGGTGGGAGACATCGTAACCACGGAGAAAGATGTCAAGGAACCATTGGAAGTCGAAGTGTCCGGGGTGGGAAAATTCCAAGGCAAAGCCGGCGCATTCAAAGGCAAGAAAGCCATTGAAATCATCGGCACCATCGAAAATCAGATGCCGAAAAAATCGGCCGAATAAACGTCACTGCTCGCGGATAACGCATTACCGCAGCCACGGAAGAACGACGCCATGTAGCCAGGGTTGGAGGAGGCTACTGATCCCGATCCACAGGAGCAGCGCGAATACCGCAGGACGCATCCAGCGCTCCCCCAGACGACTCCCTAGCCACAATCCGAGTGTAGCGCTCAACAACACCCCTGGCAAGGTGAGCAGGGCAACCGCCATAGAATGAAACACGGAGTTGCCAAACTTCCACCACAACAGCAATATTTGAGGGACGAAATTGCTGCAGTAAATAGCAAATAGAAACGCTCGCGCGCGATCGTGTGTATAGCGCTGAGCGTGGACCCACAAGACCATCGGCGGAGCACTCATGCCCGAAAGGCCCTGCAGGACGCCGCTACCGCCAAACACCACACCCATCCACACGGGATGCCGCGCCGACCGCCACTGGGTACCGACCAATGTCTGCACGCCGAGGGCCAGGAGAATCAGCGCACCAACCAATTGTTGAATAGTCCCCTGAGGCCACGTCATCACGAGGGCTAGGCCTGCAATACCAATCGGCATGGCTGCCGTGCGAATCGCCACTGGGAGGGCGACTTCGCGTAAATCGATTTTGTGCCTGAGCTTCCATAGGTTGAAGAGGTTCTGCGGAAACATGGCGGTCACCAACAGAACCTGCGACTCCACAAAATCATTTCCCACCCACATCAGCAGCGGCAATCCGAACATGGCCGCTGCAAAGCCGACCGTAGCCTGGACTAGGGCTGCGGCGGCGACAATCAAACATGACCACATTGTTTGCGTGGAGAGTATCTCCCACAGGCATGGAAACATTGCGAAAATGGACACGCAACTTATTTCAATTCCTGCACTTCGACTTTGCGAATACTGACACGGCTGCCGGGATCATGCTGTTGGAAGGCAAAGTGACCTTCCTTGAACTTGTTTTCATAGTCCATGTATTCGTACAGCTCCTTGCCATTGACCGTAACTTTAATGCGCGTAACAGCACCGCGCCATTCGTCATCGCGAACTTCGACTTCGTAGGTAAACCATTCGTCCGGTTTGACCAGTTGTTCGTAGATATGACACATGCCATACAGCGAACCGGTGCGAATTGGGTCACTGTGCGTACTGTCGATTTGTGCCTCGTGTCCATCGCTAAAACCGGGCTTGCGTGTGGTGCGAAAGTACATCCCCGAATTGCCTTTGTCATTGATCTTGATTTCAGCGCGGTAACGGAAGTTCTTGTATGGGCCACTCGTGTTAACAAGCATCGAAGCCGGCCCAGAGCCTCGCAGCTCGCCGTCCTTGACTTCCCACTTGCTGTTCTCGTTACCAACCTTCTCCCAGCCATCAAGCGATTTACCGTCGAACAGCGAGACCCACTTATCCTCTTGGGCTTGTACATGGCGAGGCGAAACAATCACGGCAGCAACTAGACAAACAGCCAAGGCTGCCAAAGACAACGTGCGAATCATCAGGAGGTTCTCTCTCAAGGAAGGGGAACAGGGGGAACAAAAAACTCTCGAAACCGTTTGCTTCGTAAATACGTTTGGGACTCGTAACCTCGTCCACTACAACCAATTCTTAGTGTGGGTGATGCACTGGTACGGATTTGTCAATTGTGAAAACATCGACCGGCGGAGCGATCGACGACACTATTCTAGTTGTTGCTGGCGGGTTTCGACAGCACACTTTCGAAACGTGTTTTCCACAGGCTCGCCTGGGCAGGCTGAGTGGCTAGCCAGAGCTTGGCCATCTGCTGCGCCTCGGCGATTTCCCCCAACAGCAGCAAATTCTTGACCAATCGCCAACGAGCTCGCTGGTTCAGTTCACTTCCCGCCGCAGAGTTGGCCACTACAGTTTTGGCCAGATCGCTGCTCTGCTGCCAACGGTTGGGACCCGAATCCGCCAACGCATTCGCCAATTCAATCTGCACCCCCCCCCCAGCGCGACCAGCTCGCTGACTAAGCTCAATCAACCCATCGAGCCCACCCGACACATTCCCGCTCCAAGCCAACAAGCGAAAACCGCTCGCCTGCACCGCCGGGCTGGGGCTGTCCAACAGAAGTTCCCGCCACGTAGCATCGAGCTTCACGCGCTGAGCCCATTGAGCATGCCCAGCCGCTGGAGTTTCGTCGATCGCCGCGATCAAGCTGCGCGCTAGGCCCTGCCGAATTGCGCTCGGCAATTGGTCGGGTTGCCATTGCAATAATTCCGGCGGTAGATCTGCGGGGCGTTGTTCAGTCCGAATCGCATGCAGCCAGCGCACCGCCAACAGCATTTGCTTCCAGGCACCATCGACCGACGTGACATCGAGACGTGATAGGCCATGCACCGCTTGTTGAAGTTGTTCGTCGCTTGGCTCGGGTGCTGTCACTTCCGCAAAAATCAAAGCGGCTTCACTCCAGGCCGGCGTGGTCGGCCATTGCGCTCTGGCGCGCGCTCCCCTCAGAGCGGATAGCTGCTGTTGTAGCTGTTCGGCCTCAGGCAGATGCAGCAACTCGCCCAGCCAATCCAACAATGCACGCTCGATGTTCGCGGGCTTCCCACAAGCCATCGCGCGGTGCAGGTAGACGCTGGCCAGCTCGTCGTGCCGGCCAGCTTGAGTCAACCAGAGACTCAACCACTGCGTTACTTCGTCCGTGGCCGGAGCATCGGGCCATTGGGACAATTGATCTTTGAGCAACGCTTCGTAGTCTGTGGAGGCTTGCGGGTCAGTCGTCGAAGCGCGCATCGCTTGCGACTGATAGTAGATTGCTTGCCGATGCGCATCGGGGGCTTCTGCGAGCGATGCCAAGCGACGACTGATCGGGGCCAGCGATGCCGAGGCGGCAGTCCACTGCTGTTGCCGCGCGAGCAGCGCGGCCGCTTGGCTGGCGCTGCGCAGCGCGCTCTCTCCGCGCCCAGCGGCCGCTTCGTGATCGCGGAACGCGACAAGCTTCTCGATGGCAGCGGTATGGTCGCCGGCGGCCAGCAACTGGCGGACTTCCACCAAAACCAAATCGGCCGTAAGCGAGCTGCCATCGTCGGTCGATGATGTTTCGAGAGAACCGACTAGAAGTGCATCGGCGCGACTGCGCCAGTAGTCACCGTAACGCTTCCCCAACTGCTGTGCCTGCGCGACCAAGGCTTGCATCGCGGCCTGTTTTTCGCTACCGCTCGTACGAGCCACTTCGGCCAGAGCTAGCTGTATATGAGCCAAATCGATCTCGGGTCCCGATTCGGTCAATTGTAAGTGCTCGAGCAACACGTATCCGCGCGAGATACTAGTTGGCTGGTCAGCGCTAGTGCTGGGAGAGTTGCCACCAGCTTGTGAGTAAGCGATGTGCTCGATCGCAGCCAACGCAGCACGCAGCCGCGCCAGACGATTGTTCGCACTATTGGCTAGCTGCTCGAGCTCGCGGACCGCTTCGGCACTCTGGCCCAAGTCGAGCCGGGCGGTAGCAGCGGCGACCTGCAATTGAGCGCGCGATGGCCAGACCGGTTCGGTGCGTTGTAAGATCACGGCCGCTTGCTGGTCCACTTCGGTTGCCGATGCAATACGGTCTGCCGAACCACGTGGGTACAGGCGTGTTCGCAATAGTAGTGCTTCGCAACGCAGCAGCCCCACATCGACCACTAAGGCGGCAAGCTGCTCTGCCGGTGCCTGTTTCTCGTCTTGTCCACTACCGCGTGCGGCCAAGGGCTGTCGGTTGGCGAGATCGTCTTCGAGCGCTTCCAAATCAACGAGCAGCCGTCGAATCCGCTGCAGCGCCTGCTCACGCGGCTGGACACTTGCCGGTGCGGCCAAGTATCGCGCCGCGTCGGACTGAGCGCGCAGTAGTTCGCAACGAGCCAATTGCCATTGTAACCAGGGTAGTCGCGGGTTGTCCTGTTCGCTGTCGATGAACGTATCGTACACGCTACGGCACTTCCCCCACTGTTCGGCTGCGCCGCGGTTTCCGTTGTCGTCTTCGCTACGACCAACATAGAGACCAGCCTGCGCATGGCATTCCATCAGCAGCATCGTCCACTTGGCGGCCAAATCGCGATCCGAACTAGCCAACTCGCGCCGCGCATTTACGTAGTCAACGGCCGACGTGGCTAAGCCCAGGCGACACATCGAGTGTACCGTCTGCTCGTCGGCTTCGTCCTGCGCATGGAGTGTTGCGCTCACTGCGAAGCAGCTAGCCGTCAGTGCCCAAAGCGTTAGGCAAGTTGGTATGCGTGAGATCATGCTTCGAGCTCTGTGTTGGTCGATCGCGACAGAGTGGGCGGGAGCACGTTATGCAACATGCCGATCTGTCGGGCCGCTTCGTACATCACGATTCCGGCTGCCGTGGACAAATTCAGACATCGCACAGGGCCCGGCATCGGTATGAAGACCTGACGCTCCACGTGCTGCGCATGCAGCCAGTCGGGAAAGCCCGTCGATTCGCGACCAAAAACTAAGGCGTCCCCCATTTGAAAGTCGACATCGCAGTGAGCTCGATTGCCGAACTTGGTCAACAGCCACAATCGTTGGCTGGGGAGCCGCTCGATGAGCTGATCCCAATCGTCGACCAACTCCCAGGCGAGGTCGTCCCAGTAGTCCAATCCGGACCGACGAATCTGCTTCGAGTCCAGACTAAAACCAGTCGGCCCCACGATCCATAGCTTGGCACCCAACGCAACGCAGCTCCGACCGATGTTGCCCGTATTGGGCGGAATCTCGGGCTGGTAGAGTACGATATGCAGTGGATAGGGCGGAGCGGATGAGGCACTGCTCCGAGTATTGGGGCTCCCAGCGGCGGGCATGGCGGTCTTTCGGTACGTGTCAACAAATCTTATGATAAAATAAAGTTCGCAAAGTAGCGGCTAAAACCACCTGTCCCTTCGCAGGCACCCTAGCAGACACACACCGTGTGTCGTTCGCTGGAGTTTGGTAACTTTGATTTTAGGGGGCAAAGGCACTCGGAGTATGCCTGCTACTTTAAAAACCTACAGCTTTGCACGTAACTTCCATCAGCATCTCAACATTCTTAACGACACCTCATTTTATGGCAATTCCTGTCACTTGTCCGAGCTGCTTAAAGCGATTTAACGTAAGCGACAAATTTGCGGGCAAGTCGGGCCCCTGCCCCAATTGTAAGAAGAAGATCCGTATTCCGGAAAAATCGGACGAAGTCGTCATTCACGCCCCCGACGACGCCGCGCCCAAGGATTCCAAAGGGAGGTCGATCCTCAAACCGATTCGGCGAACCGAAGTCAAGCTGAGCATGCCGGTCATCCTGGCGACTTCGCTGTCGACTGTGGTCGTCTTCGGAATTGCCTTAGGTATCGGTCTCAGCGGCGGTGCCCCCACGGGACTTTATGCCATTGGCGCACTTCTGCTTGCCGCTCCGTTGGTCTTTGTTGGCTACTGGTTCCTGCACGACGACGAGCTCGATAGCTTTCGAGGTCGCGAGCTGCTGATTCGCTGCGGTGTTTGCGCGATCGTGTTTGCCAGCTTGTGGGCTCTATACGCATACTTGCCTGGCTACGTGACCGGCGATGTGGAAACTGACGGAATGCAGATCGCCATGCTGTTGCCGGTTATGCTTGCCCTCGGCACCATCGCTTCCGTACTCGTTTTTGAATTGGAAGTGTTGCAGGGACTGCTGCTCTACGCGTTCTACCTCGCCATCACCTTTGTGCTTGCCTGGCTGGCCGGAGCGCCTCTCATGCAACCACGCGACGCGAATGACACAGCTCCCGCACCACCGGCCATTTCGCAGCCTGCAATCAAACCCAATAAATCTGGTAAACCCAGCTCGGTGACGCCGGACAAGCCCGCTGCTCCCGCGCCATCCGAGTCAACTCCCGCCGTCCCCAAGTTGCTCCAGTAGATGTAGCTACGTTCGCCAGACGGTAGACTTCCGCGGTCTGGCGACCCCAGCGCCTCGGTGGGGGACCACCGAGCTACTTTATGACGGTGCGAGCAATTCGCGCTCGACCCATTTGGTGTCGACGGTACCTGCAATGAAGGCGGGATGCTTGAGCACCTGGATTTGAAAAGCCGCTGTGGTGGCAATACCTTCGACTCGCAACTCTTCCAAGCCGCGAATCATACAAGCGATCGCCTCTTCGCGCGTCGGCTTGTAGACGATCAACTTGCCAATCATCGAATCGTAATAGGGTGGGACGGTGTAGCCAGCTTGTGCGTGGGAATCAAAGCGGACTCCCAGGCCGCCGGGGACAAACATTTTTTGAATGTGTCCAGGGCACGGTTGAAAATTTTTGCTCGGGTCTTCGGCATTGATGCGACACTCCATCGCAGCGCCGCGCAGTTGAATGTCCGATTGCTTGAACGGTAGTGGTTCTCCTGCAGCTACGCGAATCTGCGACTGGATCAAGTCGATGCCGGTGACCATTTCGGTTACAGGATGCTCGACTTGGATGCGTGCGTTGACTTCGATGAAGTAAAAATTGTCTTGTTGGTCGACGATGAATTCGACGGTTCCTGCGTTTTGATAATCGGCTTCTGCGACCAGCCGCGCGGCCGCTTCGCAAATCGCGGTCCGCGTCTTCTGCGATAGCAGCGGCGAGGGACTCTCTTCGATCAATTTCTGGTGACGACGCTGCACGGAGCAATCGCGTTCGTAGAGGTGGCACACGTTGCCGTGCAAGTCGGCGATGACTTGGACTTCCACGTGGCGTGGCTTGTCGACGAACTTCTCCAAGTAGACGCCACCATTGCCAAAGGCGGCTTGCGCTTCCGTCTGAGCTTGTTGAAAGGCGGTCCGTATGGATTGTTCGTTAAGCGCTACCCGCATTCCTTTGCCACCTCCCCCCGCTGTGGCTTTGATCAGTACGGGGTAGCCAATTTCCTTGGCTGCGGCGATGGCATGTTCTTCGTCGACGAGCAAACCATCGCTACCAGGAACCACCGGAACTTTGGCCCGAATGGCTACTGCCCGAGCTGTGTTCTTGTCGCCCAGTTGTTGCATGGCCTGCGGGGTGGGGCCGATAAAGTCGAAGTTGCTACTACGGACCACTTCATTGAAATGCGCGTTCTCCGCTAGAAAACCATAGCCGGGGTGAATGGCTTCAGCCCCGCTGACTTCTGCCGCCCCGATGATGTGTTCGATGCGCAAGTAACTATCGACCGACTTCGGTGGGCCAATGCAATAGGCTTGGTCGGCATAGCGCACGTGGGCCGAATCGCGATCCGCCGTGCTATACACGGCCACCGATTCGATACCCATTTCTTTGCACGCGCGGACGATCCGCAACGCAATTTCGCCGCGATTGGCAATTAAAATTCGATTGTACATGCGAGGAAAAGTTACCCTCGGGTATCGACCTTGAACAGGGGACGGTCGAAGTCGACCGCATCTTCATTGCGGGCTAGGATCTCGACGATAGTACCGCTGATTTCAGCCGGGATTTCGTTGAAAACCTTCATCGCTTCGACAATACAGACCACCGTATCTGCCGAGACCTTGCTACCGACCTTAACAAAATCTTCGGCTTTGGGGCTGGACCTACTATAGAAAGTCCCCACCATGGGCGATTTGATAACTTGGATATGCCCACCATCCGCTACGACGGTCGGCGCGGCAACCGCTGTTGCCACAGGAGGAGCGGGAGCCGCTGCCGGTGGGACGGCCGGGGACGCCGCAACACCGCCGCGCACTAGCCGGATCTGTTGCTCGTCCTGCCTTAGATCGACCTCGCTGAGATTGCTTTCTTCCATCAAAGCGATGAGGTCGCGAATGCGAGCCAGGTCAAATACGTCTCCCGCTTTGGAAGAGCCGCTATCCGCTTTAGCCATAGGTTTTCCTACGCGTTCTATCTGAAAATGAATTGGATTATGTTGGAGTCTTGAGGCGACTTTTACATGTCTAACGCCGCAAAAGCAGCTAAAGCCTGGACTCCAGCGCTACGGGGCGCTATCCAACTAGCCAAGCAGCAACGGTGCTGTATTCTCCGACAAGCTGCGTGGTAGCGAACTGAGGAGCTCATAGCCGTCAGCGGTAATCAACACATCGTCTTCAATTCGCACGCCGCCCCAGCCGGTATAGTATATGCCTGGTTCTACGGTAACGACCATCCCCGCAACCAGCGGCTGGTCCAGTTTTTTGCTCATTCGCGGAGCTTCGTGGATGTCGAGCCCGATACCATGACCCAAGCCATGATTGAAGCGAGGTCCCATGCCGGCTCGCGCAATCACATCGCGGGCAATTTGGTCGACTTGGCTGACCATGACTCCAGGTTTTAGGGCCTCAATGGCCGCCGTCTGCGCGGCGAGCACCGTTTCATAAACCTTGGCAAATTTGGGGGGGATTCTACTAGTCAACAGTACACGCGTCAAGTCGCTGCGGTAGCCATCGACGATTGCCCCCCAGTCGATTAGCACAAACGGGCTCGAACCCATCAGGCACTCGCCGGGCGTGGCATGGGGCAATGCGGACCGCGGTCCGACCGCCACAATCGGTTTGAAAGCGCAAGCAGCCCCCCCCATGGCGCGCGTTAAACGCTCGATCTCATTGGCCACATCGCGCTCGCTTTGCCGCGCACTCAACTGGGCGCGAACCGATGTGAAAACACGCTCCGCCACATCGATGGCTCGGCGAATCGCCGCCAACTCCACTTTATCCTTAATGGCTCGCAAACCCTCTACCCAGCCGCTGCCCTTCAACAGCGATTCCACATTCAGCTCGCGCTGCCACCCATCGAAGGTGTTGACCGTCAAGTGGTCCCCTTCGACGGCCAAACTCTTGAGCTCCAGCTTATTGAGTTCACGAACGGTCACTTCGCTGAGCAGTTCACCAGGCTGGCGAATAAAAGTGGCCAAGCCTGGTGATTCTTCACCAATTTGCTCTTCGTAACGAGGATCGCTCAGCAGCAAGTCCGTTGCTTGCGTAACGAGCAGGTAGCTATCACCTCCAGTAAAGCCTGTTAGGTAAGTAACGTTGACTGGGTTGGTCACCAACAGTGCTTCAGCTCGCTCGTGACGAATCACTTTCCGCAAGCGGTCGCGTCGTTTAAGAAAATTGGACATGGAATTATCTCCGATGAAAGTTTTTGTTAGCTATGCAATACCCCTACCAGCTTGTCTGGCAGGAGCAAAAGTTTTGTGTATATAGACTTGCCCCCTACCAGCTTGTCTGGCAGGAGCAAAAGTTTTGTGAATATAGACTTGCCCCCTACCAGCTTGTCTGGCAGGAGCAAAAGTTTTGTGTATAGAACCAGTCAGCTATGAGCTCTACCTTCCTTCCTGGTCCATTCACCGCCACCGGCGGTGAATGGACCAGGAAGGCGGGACGGGAGGCGTCGGATACCGCATCTACCACCAAAACTCGCGCTCCTGCCGGGCAAGCCGGCGAGGGGGCGAAAGGAAATCTCCCTACCATCCCGAACGGCCAAAACCTGAACCGCTGCTGCCGCTGGAAGAGCCGCCGCCTCCAAATGAGCCACCTGACGAGTGCCCCCTCGAAGAGCCACCACCTCCAAAGCCGCCGAACCCGCCACCGCCCATGGTAAAGCCTCCACCACCGAAGGGTGCATTGCGACTGGCGCGTTTCGCCTGCCGCCGCCGTCGGTCGACCTCGGCGGCGTGCTGTGCAGCCATGCGCTGGCGAGTGACTTCGCGTTCCGCCTGAGATACAGCGGACTGGGCTGACGTCATAGCCATTCGTGCCAGGTCCAGCACCGCACCATAGTTGCCCTGTTGTAGTCCTTGGCGCGCGCGCTCTAGCTCATGTACGCCAGGCGACCCCAATACACGCACACCAAAAGCTCCCGACCAGTGCTCTGCTTGGTACACCGCCTGAGAAGCCAATTGGAAATTCGACAACGCTTGGCTGGCGTTTTGCAATTCACCGCCGAGCGCATCGCAAGCAGTTCGCATGTCAATCTGAATCTGCGAAGCGCTGTCGTTAACCACTTTCCAATCACCATGCGGAGTTTCCAGATCGACCGCGACGCTCGCTAAAGTACGCGTCAAGGCGGCGATACGTGTATTGGCTTGCACGATATCTTGGCTATCGGGAATACCGTCGGTCTGCGATTGGCGAACCAATTGTTCGGCGGCTTGCCGCTGACGTTCGGCCCCTGCCACGGCCCGAGCCGCCTCCGCATGAGCCTGACGGTCGGCAGTGCATTGAGCTTCGAGTTGCAACAACTGCTGACGCAGTTCATCCAAGCGATTCGCAACTTCAAACGGGTTGCGTGCGAGGTGATTCGTCGACAATTCACGCTTCCAACCATCGAGCGACTGGCGCATCGAGTCGATCGCGGCGAGCGTCGGTTGCATGACCAGCGGATCTCGTCTGAAATCTAGCAACTTCTCAGAATGATCAGCCAGGCGTTTGAGCAAATTGGTATTCTCGCGCGACTGAGCGGCGATCGCTTGCAAGTGTGCTTCGATATGATCGAGTTGTTGATGTGAGTGAGCTACAGTAATAGCCGCTTCGTGCAAACAATCCTCAGCCTGCAAGACCAAGGCTTGCTCTCGAGCTTGAGCCGCTTGCTGCAACAGCTTTTCAATCTGCACCGTCGGTTCGCCAGCGGCGCGCAGCAGTTCCGACGCAGCACGTTTTAGAGTGCCTGCTGCTGCGTTGTTTCCAGTGTCGGCTACGCTATGCTCTGCGTCCGAGGCGATGAGTAGCGTCGACGATTCGTAGCTCTGCTCGACGGGTGCCAGCGCGCGGGCGACGACCGGCAGCCGCTTGCTGAGTCGCTCGAGTTCGCTTTGTGTCTGTCGTCGATGATCTTCGTAAGCGTCGACGGCGGCGTGGGATGCTTGCACCAACCCTTCAGCTCGCGCAGCCGTGGATTGCATGGCTTCGAGCGCAGAACTGACCACTTCGTTACGTCCCAAACTGAGCGTGCTGCGCGCAGTCTCCAAGTGTTTTCGTGCAGTGGCCAGCCAATCGTCGGGGTCGCGGTTGGGTTCCTCCAAGACGCGATCTATCGAAGTGCCCAGCTTTTGCGCAAGCAATTTGCGTCCCTCTTCGATGCGAGCCTGAAGCGTCTGCAACTCGGGAGCAAGCTCCTCTTCGATGCGCTGGCCGAGTTCAACACTGGCTTGTGCTTTGCTTTTCAGTTGCGAAAAGCGTTCGGCCATCTCGTCAATTTCCTGTGCGATGGACCGCTCGGTCGCGAGCTGCATGAGTTCGTTGGCCCGAGTGGTAATCTCGTGCAAATCATCGTCGATCCAAGTCGATGTATAGTGCCACTGCTTCAACTTCTCCGCCGCACGAGTCAACTCGGGGAAGAGCTGTTCGCGGGCGTGTTGGATCTGCGTGGCCAGCTTGTCTGCTTGGTCCAGTTTGCGCCGTGCCTCGGGGATGGACCTCTGCATGGCTTCCACCGCATTAAATGCCGATTGTTGATCGGCGGTCGCGACGTCTTTCTGTACCGCTGGGATGAGTTGTTCGAAGAAATTGGGGAGGTCGAAGTAGTGGTCGTTGGCAGCAGCTTGTGCAAGCT
Source organism: Pirellulaceae bacterium (assembly GCA_020852965.1). Classification (GTDB taxonomy): domain Bacteria; phylum Planctomycetota; class Planctomycetia; order Pirellulales; family Pirellulaceae; genus Aureliella. The sequence continues at coordinate 12,766 of JADYZV010000027.1, forward strand.
CCTGTTCGCGAAGCGTCATCCGCTCGAGGTCGTTCTGCAGACTAGTCAACTCATCATTGACACCCGCCAAGCATGTTTCGATGGTATCGAGAGCCTGCGTGGCATCCTGACCACGCTTCTTAAAGGCTTGAAAGACATCTTCAAAGGTCATCGATATCTGGTCGGGAAGTGAGCCAGCGCTGTCGAGCGGAATTTGCCCGCGCAGCACCGAGGGAAGTCCATCGAAACTATTGAACTGCAGCGGTTTGCCACTGACATGGTTGATCGCTTGGTGATAGCGGGTTGAGCTGAACAGGTTTGTCAATCGTCCAAGGGGACTGCTGGGATAGACCAACTCTCTGGCCTCGCTCACGACACGCCGAATTTCCTTGGACATGATGAACAAGTCGTCCACGTAGTCGAGGGCTTGATTGCTGAGCTGTTGAGTGCGCCCCTCGTAGCCACGCTTTTTGAGATGTTCGCGGCTGCCTAGAATTTCGTCGTTGCGAACGAACAGCGTATTGACACCGTCGGTTTGTTCGGCCACCGACCGCTCTCGCTCGGCTAAATCAGCTTGAGCTTTGAGCATTGCAGCGCGTCGGCGGCGATTGAGAATTGTCAGTACTGCGGCGATGGCCAGCGCTACCAACCCTAGCATGAACCACACCGTGCGGCGAATCCACATCGCTCGCAGTCGGGCTTGTTGCAGCGCGGCCGCTTCTTCATCTACCAGCGCTTGCCCAGCATGCAGGCTCGCTTCGATTTGTGCCAGAGTTTCTTCGATTCCAAGTTCACCAGCCTGCGCTCTTTGTCTGGCTTGGCCAAAGAGCTTCTTGGCCGTGGTGACATTGTTCGCTGCGACTCCGCCAGGGGAATGTTCAAGTATTGTCAGTCGACGATTGAGCGCCGTCTCGCGATCGTCCAAGCCATGTACCGAAGCGTAGCCGTTGAGGTTCCGTTCAACCGCGTCATTGAGCCGCGACAGACGTTGGCTCATTTCGCGTGCTGTGGCCGGGGTCAGCTCGGCTGCGATCGCGTCCAGTTCGGTTTGCCAGGCTGCCAAAGGGGGCGCGGCCAGCGGCCCCGTAGCGGTAGGTTTCTTTTGTCGAAAGTTGGCCGCTTCCAATTTGACTTGCTCGACACGCTGGCTGGTCGCCGTCAGTCCTCGGCGCACTTCCTCGACGGCGCGCGCACGCTCACGCTCGGCACGCGCTGCCGTGTCAGCTTCGGACTTGATCGCTTGCTGAAGCCGCTCGTCGATGGTTTGAATCGTGTCACGAGCTGCGTCTATAATCCGACCACCGCCGCGCATGGCGCGAAAGGCAGGCTGATCGAGCCGCCCCATCCAAGCCGATTCACCCAAGCCGCGTCGATCTTGGGCGTCGGATCCGAAGTAACTGAATTTCTTCTCACGCAAAAACAGAACGAAGATCGCACCGTCGCTCTCGCCCGTCGTTGGGTTTTCCAGGTTTCCGAAGTCGGTCCGGTTGCTCAGTCCATTGCCCAGAGCATACTCGACCGCATCGAGCCCCTGATAGTCGCGACCATCGGCAGCGCGGTAACGTTCATCACTGGCCGTGTCCATCAAGACCACAGTCCAGTGCGGAGCATTTTGGCTAATCCAGTCCTGGAGTTCGTCGAGCTGCCGCCGCCCAACACCGAGATCGCCTTTAACAAATACGTGCCGGTTCGGCTGCCAGTTGTCAATGACATCCTCCACTTGCTCAATCTGCGTCACACTCCCTTTGAGTTGCACATTGGGAATCGCTTGTGCTCGACCTATCGCTGGTTCGAGCAGACAGCCACACATAATCGCTACGACTACGCCAGATTGGCTCAACCAACCACAAAATAGTTTGAGCGGCGGTGCGTGGTACTGGACGAGCCAACGAGTCACCAAAGCAATGGTCAGACAGCGAAAACGTGGTGCGAGCGGAGGTAGTAGAGCATGCGTGAAATAGAACATAAGTAAAATTTTTGTTCGATAGGGAAGGATGGAACGGTCGCTAGCGTGTATTCTAGCGGACAGCCATGCTTCAGGTTAGTCGTGGCCCCGCTGCACCGATCCATGGCTTTGAAGACTGCCTTAGTGTTAGCATCGATGGTACCGGTGGCATGAGGGCAACTCAGCGGCGGAGCGGTTGGCAACTTAAGAAGCACCCGACCGGCGGAGCGGTTAGCGACTATCGAGTCAATCGTTAGTTTTTAAAGATCTAAAGAGAAAGAGATGGAGAGATTGCCGATGAACAACAGTCCCACTGCCACACGTTGGTATCACCGCGTCGGCCCCGGCCTGATTACCGCTTGCGTAGTCATCGGCCCAGGGAGCATTATGACCAGTTCAACTGTAGGGGCCAACGAGCGTTACGCGATGCTGTGGGTCGTGGCGGTTTCTGTCGCTTTCATGTTGCTCTTCATGTCGCTGGGTGCCAAGCTGGGAGCGGTCGGCGATGCTTCACCAGGCGATCTGATTCGTCGCCATGCTGGCTGGCCGCTGGCTTGGATGTTGGGGCTGAGCGTCTTTTTTATCTCATCGGCTTATCAGTCCGGCAACAACATCGGCGTGGCGGCCGCCTTCGAAGCCTTTGTCCAGACGAAGTGGTTGGTGACTGGATTGTTGCTGCTATTCAACGCTCTGGCCATCGGCTTTCTCTATGCCTTCCGCGATTTGTATGCCATGCTCGAACGCGTGATGATGGTCTTTGTTGGATTGATGCTAGTCAGCTTCGCAATCAACCTCATCATCCTCAAGCCCGATGTGGGAGCTATGGCGGCGGGTTTTATCCCATCGCTGGGACGTTCGACCGATATGCTGCCCCTGCTAGGTCTGGTGGGGACGACTTTGGTTATCGCTGGAGCCTTTTACCAGGCCTATTTGGTGCGGCAGAAGGGCTGGAGCATTTCGGACTTGAAGCACGGCATGATCGACGCACGCGTCGGTGCCATGATTATGTTTTTGATTACCGTGATGCTCATGTCGACGGCTGCGGCGGGTTTGTATACCGGCCAACCAGTGAAGCTAGCCAATCCAGTCGACGTGGCCGAATCGTTAGAAGTTACTTTCGGTCCGACTTCGAAGTTCATTTTTTGTTTTGGTTTGTTTTCTGCAGCATACTCGTCGTTTTTAATCAATTCGATGGTCGGTGGCTTCATGGCTGCCGACGCGCTCGGCTGGGGAAGCAAAGCCAATGACTTGGGACCACGAGTGTTGACTACCTCTGCGTTGCTAATCGGTATGTTGGTCGGCATTGCAGTACAACAGTTTAATTTCGATCGCACTCCAACGATTATCGCCGCGCAAGCTCTCACCGTGGTTGCCGCTCCCTTGGTGGCTGGCGTACTGCTATGGCTCACCAGTTCGCGAAAAGTGATGGGCCAGCATGTCAATCGTCCCTGGACGATCGCCGCTGGTGTCGTCGGCCTACTGTTGCTGTTAGCCATGGCCGGAAAGACGGCACTGGTCGATCTTCCCAAAACTCTCGACAGCTACCGTCAAACTTCTTCCCAAAAGTAGTCGGCCAATTGTGGCCCGACGCTCCGCCATCGGTATCGCTTGTATTGAGACCATCGATAATTATAATTATTTAAGCACGTTTTTCGGTCTAGTATCGGTAATTCGTGCTGAATGCCACCATTGAAGCTGGCAGGTTTCTATACTCGCCATGCCCAAGTCGCCAAAGGCGATTTACCAACCGATCAAGCATCTGGACTAGCCCAACGCGCTCCGATACGATGTTGTGCGCCTTTGACGACCTTGCCCCATAACCTTTTTCACCTACCTTAGGGGGGCTTGGGGCGGTTTAGAGGATGCTCGCATCGTACTTTAAACCTAGGGAAGCATGCGGGAGTGTAACGTGCCAGTATATTATTTATTCGCGTGAAACCCCCGCAGTCAACGTAAGTCATAGACAGACAACAACTTGGCTGAGTGGTGGAATGGCAGACACACAGGACTTAAAATCCTGTGGGCGTAAAGCCCGTGCGGGTTCGACCCCCGCCTCAGCTACTGTAAAAACAAGGGTGAAACGCACCTTTCCTGGTTGGCTCGAACAGTCAAGGAAAAAGACGACACCCGATACGACACCTAGTGACCAAAGGTGTCGCCGTCCGGCTGTACGCTGGTTGCACTATGACGCAACCAAGAATTAAGCCAGCCAAGCCGTACAAAGACTTCCCGCTTTTCGCTCATGCCAATGGTCAGTGGGCGAAAAAAATTAGAGGGAAACTGTACTATTTTGGAGCTTGGGTTGATCCAGAGTCGGCAGTCAATTTCTACCAGAGAGTGCGTGATGACTTGTACTTTGGGCGGACGCCGGACGTTGGAGGCCTCCTCACTCTTCGCCAATTGGCTAATGGGTTTTTGCAGTTCAAAGAAGGCCAAGCTAGGTCGGATCAAATCACGCTGGGAATGTGGAAGGAATACACCCGATCGTGCAAACGGATGCTGAAGATTCTCGATGGCAACCTGGATGCAAGTCAGCTCAAGCCGGGCGACTTCGCATTACTTCGTGCGGGACTGGTTAAGGCGTGCAAGTCCCCGAAGACCCTACAGAACGAGTTGACGCGGCTCAAGGTGCTATTTCGATGGGCGTTTGAGTCTGGTTTGGTTAGTTCGCCACTGGCGTATTCACTGTCAATGAAACCACCCCCAGCGAGATTGCTGAGGTTGGCAAAAGCAGCCAGGAGTAGAGAGTTTTCGGCGGATGAAGTTCGACTGCTGGTTAAGAATGCTAATGGCTACTTGGTTCCTGCGATCTACCTGGGAATCAACGCCGGAATGGGTAATCGTGACGTTTGTGAATTGCAATGGAAGCATATCATCAGCGGAAAGCATCTAAACTTTCCTAGGCCGAAGACAGGCGTGATGCGTCAAGCTATTCTGTGGACAGAGACAGTTTCGGCCTTGGAATTGTGGCGATCAGATTCACCATCAAGCCAATGGGTTTGCTGCAACGCAAGCGGAGGCCAGCTCGTTGACGCGTCAGATAACACGCCGATCGCACATCAGTTCCGCGACTTGATGACTGAAGTAGGGATTGATGTCGACGTAGATGGCGAGCCAGCTAAAACAGGAAGAGGGTTCTACGGGTTGCGACATACCTACAGAACGGTGGCAGATGAACAGGGCGACCAGCCAGCGATTATGGTGACAATGGGACACGCCGATAATTCAATAAGTGGAACATACAGGCAAAGAATATCGACTGAGAGACTTGCGGCGGTGGCCGAATCCGTCCGAGAGTGGTTTACACGTACTGCTTGAATTTGTGTCTTCTTGGCCGTCGAAGTACTGGTTTGGCGGTTACCTGCCCTTTCTCAAATCGCTCAATCTCGTCGGGATCGATGACGTATCGGCCACGCTTCTGAGTGCCAATGTTAATTGCGTGTAGCCTGCCAGAGTGAATCAGCGAAAGTACCTGCGATGCGCTGCAATTCCAGATGGCCGCAACCTCTGCAGGTTTGAGCCTGCGTTTAATGTCGTTGTTCATGCTGTGAAAATCCTCAGTTGTGGTGACAGTTAATTATGCGACTAGCCATCGGTCCCTGTGAATCTTCTAAGCGGCGGGACATCATGGCCAATCTGCCTGTACGACTGGACTAGATCAGGATTGGCCAGCAATTTCGCGAACGGCGTTTGATTCAGCGTGCCAGTATTAGCATCGCAGTGCAGGTAAATCTGCGTCGTGCGAATGTCCGAATGACCCATCATCGATTGCAGCGTGCGAATGTCGGTCCCACAAGAAACCATGTACGTCCCGAACGCATGTCGCAGAACGTGCGACGAAACCCGCTTGGGTATTTTCGCCTTGCGAGCTGCGGCGCGAAGCTGCTTGTTGTAGCTCGAATCGTCGGCATGATGCCTGGCCACCGTTCCGTATTCGGGACACTTCGAAATTCGGTCACTTGCGAATAGATAGAACCAAGCCCAGTCGGTTGCAGCGCTCTTGCACTTGCGACCGAACGCATACGGCAATGAGACTCCAGGCATGTTGTTCCTGCGGTCGGATTCATACAGCACCCGCATAGAGTTCATTTGCCAGCGCACCAGATCATGCATTTCCTTCGGGAATATCGTCGCGCGGTCCTTAGCCCCCTTTGCACTTCGGACGATTATCTGCTCTCGCTCGAAATCAAAGTCCTTCATGCGAATCGAGAGCATTTCACCTACTCGCAATCCGCAGGCAGTTTGGAGTTGAGCCTTAACTAACGGCACACGTGGAAGCTCAACAAAGAGTTGGCCAAGCTCCGTCATGTTCAGGAACGTCGGCATACGCTCGGGCTTCTTTGGCCGCAGTGCATTGATTCCCTCGAACTGCCGATCAAACATGACCCGGTAGAACGTGAGCACTGACTGTAACGCAATGTCTTGAGTCGCTGGCGCGATGTTTCCAGTCATCGCCATGCTGGTAAGCCAGTTCTCAATATCGACTTTTTCAAGCTCAGTGAAGTGCCGCCACGAACCATCTGGATTGCGACAGTGGCGGATGAATCGCTCGATCCAGAGTAGGTAAGTCTTGCGAGTGCTGATCGGCGATCCTTTGACCCGCATCTTCACGTTGAATTTATCTAGTAAATCAGACAAGGTTGCTCCCCGTAATTATCAGGCAATGTTGGTAAATATGCGGCAACCTTGCCTAGTAATAAGTAGTTCCACCGACTCAATCGTTCGGTGGGTCAAAAGTGAACCACTCCGGCGTGCCGCTTTCAATCGACTCGCGGCCCTCTAGCGGGTTCGCCTCGCAATACTCGTGACTCGACAAACACACTGGAAACGAGCACGCGCCACGGCATCCAGGGCATTGATCGTAGAACGTATCGCAAAATTCGCAATCTTCCTCTTCGTAAAATCCATCGCCTCCGCAATGGTCGCACAACTCAAAGTCAAGACTGGAGCCGCAGCGAGCACACTGACAATCCCAATTCCGCTTGTAGTCCGGTTGCTCGCGTCCAATGTGGGTCCAGCATTGGCGAGCGGTGGAACAATGTTTTGCATCCGAGTTCTCGGTTGCGTCGTTTGGTTTGGTCATACTCAACTCCTCGAACACGGATGAAAACAAGCGTTCTACCGACCATGTTCCCGACATCAAGAAAATGGTCGCTCAATCCTCAAACGCTCGCTTAATTGCCGCCTTTGATAACCCAACGGCTTTGCACCCTTCGACGGTCGCCCTGTAATAGACCGACTTGCCGCCGTTTATCGACGAACCCTTTTCCGCGAGTCCTGCCGCAACCATTTCCTCGAACGCCTTGTCGTCGTCTGATCCGACGCTAGCACAAAAATGGTTTCTATATCCGTGTTTCGACTTCCGCACATGGCTACCCGCTCCCAGCGTATGCGTGAGAAGATCGATCCATATCGGTAGAACAACGGGTTGTACCGGAGCACTCATTAGCGTCTTTCCTTGTGGTTAAATTGTTGGTTCGTGCCCGGTAAACCCGAGCGTTCCAGCCGGCAGGCTGCGTCGGCCATCGTGGCCTAGCAGCCCCCTTGGCTTCGCAGTTCTCGCAACCGCTCATAGCAGAGCCAAATTCCATCACGGTAGAATCTCCATTTGTCCGACCGATGCACTTCGACCGCATGTATTGCTGATTCGTGCTCTGCCTTTAGCCATTGCTCATATTCTTCGATGAGTCCAAGGGGGAAACCTGCCGGCTGGAACGCTGCGGTTTTCCGTGCTCAACGAGGCATCCTGCCGTCTGGAACAATCGGTTGTTCCCGATTCACGCTGCGCGTTAGCCACTTCGATTAAATCGCATAGTCGGGTAATCAACTTTCGATCAGACTCGTCTAGTTCGACTGTAAATTTATTTGATGCCATAATCTTTTTCTTTGAACGGGAAAACCGAGCGTTATGCGGACTGAACCAAACACTTCCGATTCCACACTTCTATTACTTCTGCCATGTCTAGCTTTGGTTGTCTGTCTTCAATGTCGTCGCCGAAACCACACTGCCCGCACCGCAGATACTTGTACGGCGTGCCCATAATTGCCATAAACGACTGCTGGTCCTTGCCTAGCTCCAATTCGGATTCGGAGCAACCGTTAGGGCATGTGTAAAGCTTCTGCCCGTCAAACTCGATTTCACGTAATTCCTTAGTCGCCATGCCTAAACCCTAATCGCCGCATAACAAACCCATGCAACGGAGCGGCGAATCAGCCGTTGCATGGTGGTTAATCGTTCGTCGCCGCCCGTTGATGGGTAGCGGTTACCGCGATCGACCAAGCCTGGTATTTGTGGCAGCTCGGCCCAGTGGCTGACTGATGATTTGAACCGCATTCCATCCGAATTAAACCAACCGTCCTCGGCGGAATCGTAGTAGCCAATCCATGTTGGATCGTCGATAGATTCGAGCGCGACGAGGACGGTGATCGAGTCGTCGGGTAGCTCGACGGACGTGGCAATCCACGTAATGACTGATTGCATGTAAGAGGCTCGCTGCTAAATGTGAGAGTGGCAGCGGCTGTGGTAGAGGCTCGTTTGAGTGCTTGTAATCTATTCTGATCGCGAAACGAAGTCAAGCAGATTGCGCAGAATTATTTTCGCGGTGTTCGTCGGGAGCGCTCATAGTGATCGTGGCTTGCGGAAGCCATTGGGGCCACGCGACCAAGACACATTCTGTTTTGCGCTCGCGCCAACGCTTCCAGCGAGCCAATACGTCGGGCTTTGTTAGTCCCGTCCAGGCTTGCCATACTTCTCCGGTTTGCGTGTCCACAATGCGGATGTTCCACAATTGGACTCGCTGACGTGTGATGATTGCCCTACGCCCGCTGGCCAGGGCGAGCGCGCGCGCGAGCTGGCGGGCTGTTGCGTGGTCGGTGACTTCGGCGCTGGCTGGCTGTCCAGTGATTGAGTCGATGTAGTCGAGAGTGAAAACGTAGGTAGCGGACTCCATGTTGAGAGCTTCATTGGCAATGCCCTGATCAGCGGCAACCGATCTGAGGTTGGCAAGGCACCGATAGATAGCAAAATTCAGGTTGTATGGATTTTGCTTGGAGCAGTGACACCTTTGGTCAATGCGGTGTTGAGTAAGGAAAACTCAGGGCGGAAGTCTCGGTGCGATGTGGAGAATGTGTTACGTTCCACGGTGAATAAAGCTAGGCACAATCGCCCTACGGCGCGATACGATTGGCCGGCAACTGCGTGCCACCCTGAGCAGCAAGGAATGCCTGGGTGTCTGTGTCGTTCAGCTTACGAAGTGTGTCGATATAGAATGGGACTCGGATCGTAAAATCCTTAGTGATTAGTGAGTTTCTGAACTGCTCTACATACGACCCCAGCACAACGTCGGGCACATTGATGGGTTCTAACTGAAATTCGATGACACCAAATGATTTCCTAGACGTTTCGTTGACATGCCCCTGCATTTTCAAAACATCACCGCGGTGCAACTTCTCGGCATACTCTGAGTCTATCCAGACTTCTATTGTATTTGGGCTGAAACTTAGCTGGACATCAGGAGCCGAAAGTGTAAGTTCGATTTTTCTACGCTCTAGACTGACGAACTGGGTGGGACGGACATCATCCAGAAGGAAGTGGACTTGAAGGCGTCTACCAGTGATAGTTTTTGCGAACTTCTTTGACGCTTCGATGAACTCTTTGTTTCGCTGGAGAGTTGTTGGGTTTCGGCTTTCGATCGCTACCATCTCTTTGCTTAAATCCCGATTGGCTTGGTCGAGAAGGTCTAGTGTCTCGACCGACAGGTTGGCTGTTACAGCAGTGGGATCGATGTCGTTCTTCTTGACTTGCTCTAGTTTTTCTTGGATGGCCTCGTAGAGCTTGATGCAATAGATTCTGTCGTCAAGAGACAACTTATCGACAGACATTTCGACGATTTGCTGATTATCGCTACGTTGCAGGCGTGCTTTGCCATCTACGACATCAAGAAGCTTTGCCCGGACCATGTGGCTTCCGGTCGCATCCACCCATAGCCTGTCGACAATTTCCAGCTTGGTCGCATCCTGGGCGTAGAGAGCGGTTGCCGTAAAACAAAAGACGGCCAGAAACACTATGCGATTCATGGGGTGCCTTTCTTCTTGGTTTTCTTTCGCCTCTGGATCACTTCCGCCTCCAGGTCGGCTACGGCGGATTGGGCGGATGCTTTGTCCACGGCCTTTTTGAACATTTCGTCTAATGGAGTGGATTCGGAGTTAACGGTAAACCCTGATGGCGCTAGCAGACCTTTAGATATTAGCGTTTTCTCCAACAGCGGGTTCGGTGCTAGCATCCGTTTTGCTTTCTGGTAGCACGCCTGGCAAAGGCCTCGTCGTATTACGCTGATTTCACTGGGTTTTCGCTCGCAATTCAAGCACTTACCCGACGCCATCCTCTCGACGGCACGCTCAGGAAACTGAACGTCCGCAGTAGGTGCGCTGATGCTGTTTGCAAGCGCCGTTAATTCTCCAGCAACGGCAATAAGCCGCTCTGCTATGTCGCTAGATTGTTCCATGTAACAAATGAGAACATTTTTTCTTGAAAAACGCAAGTGCTTATACCTACTAGACTTAGGTGGTCTTTGTTTGTTGCGTGAGTGTTTTTTGTAACATTCATGTGTTGACACGGGACATTCGCAGGCTAATATTCCGATAGTAGTGAACAGCAACATGATTCGCATGGACGCTAAGACAGTGAGATATCCATGCAAGTCATCAACAAAGTGGTGGAGATCAAGACCGTGACTATCAGGATCACTAAGCAGGGCCGCGAGAGACGTGACCGATTGTTGAGGGGAAGTCTATGCCTAGTTTGCGAGGAGCCTGTTGAAACTGGGGCTATTAGGCGAGGGTGTTGCGCTGCTTGCCGTCAGTACATCGCGAGGATAGTGGAGCGAGGCGAGGCGTCCATCGAGAGCTTTATTCGCGAGGGGAAGTTACTGGAGCGCAAGGAGCGAGGCGGAGTGCGCCCGCATCCAAAACGATCCGCTTTGCGACGCAAGCCGGAAGTATCTCGATGACCAAACATTGTAAGCGTTTAACCGTGGCTGTGAGAGGCTGCGTTTGAGTGCCTTGCTGGGAGGCTATCCCAGCAAGGCTTTTACTAACTGAAAAGGGCTGAACCATGCAAGAGCTAACTGTGATCCAGGAGCAAGACGCGGAGTATCGTCGCGAGGTCGCCGCGCAGGCGTGCGGCGATGTGGAGCTGGAGCTGTGCGACGTGCTGACGGCAATCTGTCGTGAGCTTAATCGAGTCAGGGAGCGGATTGCGAGTCATCACAACCCGCTACGGAACAACAGCCAGGCGGCTTCGGTGGCTAGCGATCTGGCACCCGACATTATTAGGCTCATTGGCGATGCGTACCAATGGGACTTCGAGCATATCGTGGCGATCAACGATAGCGAGGACCGCATTTGCGACCATGAGTTTACGGTTGACGAGGCTCGTCAGCACGCGAGGCAGTTGGTCGTGGATTACGGCGGTGAATCATGCGAAACCTAGACGCGCAAGCGGTGTGCGTGGCACTGTTTGCTTTGGTTGGGATTGTGGTGGTGATCTTGGCTCAATAGGTAAGGCGCAGCGGCAATGGAGTGTGCAATTCAGACAGTATTGTGCTGGTCCATTACTGGCGATTTATCGTGCGTCGAGTTTTATCGTGGCGAAGATCATTATGTTTTTGTCGCTACTCCAGAAACGCTGCAAGCGAGTCTGAGGCTGGTAGGTCGGTGCGCGGCTGATCCTGAGTTGAATTTGACATGGCAGGACGCTGAGCAGATTACGCGTTCGATGCGACAGATTGTGGGTGCGACACGTGAGGCAGTGCCTGTTGAGAGTGCTGTCGATGACGGTGCTTACGACAACGACCGATGGTGGCTGCTGTCGGTCCTGGGTGCAAGCATCTTGTTTTGGGGTTGGGTGTTTACTTTGGTAATAAGGGCATGGCAATGAGTACGGTAGTTGAAGGGGAACTAGAGCTGTCGGAGGTTGGCGTGGTGCGATTCTCTATCGCAGATACGACCATCGCGAAGCTACGCAGCGAGTTTGATGGTCTGAAGGCTGATACGCCGGAGGGCTACGAAGAGGTACGCAAGGCGATTGCAGTCACACGTAAGTATCGTGTCGAGGTCGAGAAGACTCGTAAGGGACTCAAGGCCAGTGCGCTCGAGTATGGCCGCAAGGTTGACTCTGAGGCCAAGCGGTTGACTGCGCTGCTTAGCGACATCGAAGGGCCGCTCCAGGCGGAAAAGGACGTTATCGACAACGAAAAGGCTCGCATCAAAGCGGAAAAGGAAGCTGCGGAAAAAGCGGAGATCGAAGCGGCGTTGCAAGCACAGCGCGAAGCCGAAGAGGCTCGTTTGCGTGCGATTCGCGAAGCCGAAGAAGCCAGGCTGGCAGAAGAACGCAAGGCACTTGAGGCTGAGCGGGCCAAGCTTGAAGCGGAAAGGGCTGAAGCCGAAGCCAAGCAGCGGGCCGAACAGGAACGCATCGCGGCTGAGCGTCGGGCGGAACAAGAAAAAATCGAGGCGAGGCAGCGCGAAGTGGAAGCCAGGCAGGCTGCGGAGCGTGCCGAGCTTGATCGGCAGCGGCGCGAGGACGAAGCCAAGCGAGCCGCCGAACGCGAAGCACTCGAAGCCAAGCAACGTGAGATCGACGCGCAACGCGAAGAGGCTAACCGTATCGAGCGGGAACGCATCGCGGCCATCAAGGCCGAGCAGGATCGCAAAGAGGCCGAGCTAAACGCACGGCTGGAAGCTGAACGCATCGCCAAGGAGAAAGCCGAGCAGGAGCGGATAGAGAAGATCGAAGCGGAAAAGATGGCTGAGGCTATCAGGCTTGCCGAAGTGGCTGAGGCAGAGCGACTTGAGGCTATGCGACCGGACGTAGAAAAGGTGCAGGCGTTCGCCGCTGTTCTGCGCTCGATCATCACGCCCACGGTCAACAGCGAAGAAGCCTACGGGTTCTTGGTGGCAATCGAGGAATCGATTGCCGAGCTAGCGGAGAAGTGCGAAGCATTTGGGGGTGAATCATGAGCACAGCAACACAACAAATCGGCGTGCCGATGGACAACGACACCTATCACGCATCGCCTGGGGTCAGCAACTCCAAGCTCAAGGTATTCATGGATGACGTGCGCGACTACTACTATCAGTTTTTGAGCGGTGAATACGTCGCCAAGCCAAAGTCGTGCTTCGACTTCGGCTCTGCGGTGCATGATATTTGCTTGCTTGGGAGCCAGGCTAACATCGTCGCGATTCCATCAAGCGTGCTGAGTAAAAGCGGCTCCAAGGCTGGTGGAGCATGGAAAGACTTTGAGGCCGAGAACGCTGGCAAGTTGCTTCTCAAGCACGACGAATACATGGCGGTCTTGCGATGCGTTGACGCGGTGGCGAAACATCCGGTCGCATCTAAGTTGCTCTACGCGCAGGGACCAACGGAACATGCGTTTAGCTACGACGATGAAACGCTCGGGCTGACTCTACGTTGCAAGGTCGACAAGCTGTGCCTGTTGCCAGCGGGCAATGTGGTGATGGATTTGAAGACGACTGGCACGGGTACGAAGAGTGAAAAGTTCGTTAAGTCTGTTGCATCGTTCAAATACGCAAATCAGGAATACTTTTACAAGAAAGTACTGGAAGCCAATTCGGTGAACATCGCTAGTTTCGTGTTCGTGGCGGTATCAATCGACCAACCGCACACGGTGGACTGCTACACGCTATCTAGCGAGTTTCTTGAAATAGCAGAAACGGACGTTGAAAACGCATTACTCGATCTGGCTGAGCGAACACGAGCCAACGACTGGCTTGCACGCAACCATGACTCGATTATCGAACTGTCTCCACCTAACTGGATGAAATATCGACATGACTACGATACTTAAGCCTCGGCATCACATGTCAACGACAGGTGTGTACAAGACATGGGTGGCTATGCGTACGCGCTGCACAAACAAGAACCAACAGCATTACCACATTTACAAGCATGTTGTGATTTGCGAAGGCTGGCAGAGGTTCACAAACTTTTTCGATGACATGGGGGACAGGCCAAAGGGGACGACTATTGATCGCATCGACAACGATGGAAATTACTCATGCGGAAGATGCAAGCAATGTAAGAAGAATGGTTGGCCGTTGAATTGCCGCTGGGCAACGCAGCGAGACCAGGTGAGGAACAGTTCGGTATCCAAGCCTATGGCAATCAACGGAATTACGAAGCTTACTTCGGAATGGCTTGAGATTTATGAGATATCGCAAACCGGCTTCAATATTCGAATAAAGCAAGGAATGTCTAGGCTAGAAGCAATAACGACTCCACGCAGAAAGCCGCTAAGCGCCGTCATTAATGGCGAGGAAAAGAAGATCAACGAATGGTGCGAAGTGTATGGGATCAAGCCCATAACTGTTTACAAGAGGTTCTATCGAGGAATGACACTGCACGAAGCGATTACTACTCCAGTCAAGACGGCTAAAAGCCGTAACACTAAGAAAGGTTAACATTGTGAGCAAAGCAGTAACAAAGACTGACGGACCAGCGAAAGACACAAGCAAGACGCTCGCACTTCATGGCCCGAGATTGCCATATCACCCAGCAATCGAGGAACGCTTTGGTATCAACAAGGCCGCTTGGAAAGCATTGGTGGAGGCGATCTTCCCAAATGCGACGACGACGGAGAGCGTTATTCTTGCGCTGAGCTACTGTCAGGCTCGGAAGCTCGATCCGTTTAAGCGTAACGTGCATATCGTTCCTATTTGGAGCAAAGACCAGGGGGCGATGGTCGACACGGTGTGGCCTGGGATTGGCGAGTTGCGCACGACTGCGTTTCGCACAGGTGAATACGCTGGCAGGTGCGCGACAGAGTACGGGCCAGACGTAACCCAAAAGGTCGGAGTTGTCGAGCTGACGTTTCCAAGCTGGGCGCAAGTGACATTGGTCCGCATGATTCGCGGGGAGAAAGTCGAGTTCTGCGGACCTCGGGCGTACTGGCTGGAGACGTATGCTACTCGCAGCAGGAACGACAAGAGTCCTAACGAAATGTGGGCGACCCGTCCACGTGGGCAGATAGAAAAGTGCGCCGAGGCGGCTGCACTACGCGCGGCGTTTCCCGAGGAAGTCGGCGGCGAGTTCATTCCCGAGGAAGTGCAGCACGATCTTGGTGGCGGCGAAAGTGCTGGCCGGTTGAATGGCAGCAAGGTATCCATGCGCAGCCTGGAGTCGCTGACGCCTGGTGATATTACGCTGGTCGATGAACCTGAGAAGTACGAAGTATCCGAGCCAACCGCCGAAGAGACGGCAGCCGCCAAGGCTGACGCTGAGGCCATCGCCAGGGAGCAAGCAGAGATCGAAGCGGAAGAGAAGTTGGCGGCAAGCGAGCAGGACAAATAGCGATGGCAAACACTGTGCATGTACGCAAGTGCGTGATTAGCAGAATGGTCAATGCAACTTGTGGGTTCAGCGATGACGGTAGGCCAGCGTGGCGGATCAGCGTGCAATTTCCCGATGATCGCGCTACGTTTGCCATACCGTTTGCGAGACAGCGCGATGCACAGCGCGGAGCCAAGGCACTGCAGGCAATCATGTCATTCGATGGAACTTTTGAAGAAGTAAGGGCTCGTGTGGCTGACATTGGAGCTAAGCGCATTCGTCAAGCAGTGTGCGAAGTTCAGGCGTGGTAATTAACTCGAAATAAGGGCAGTGAGCAACATGATGCAGTTTGACTTTCACGGTGTCGGCCTATCGGCAGAGGATTTTAAGCGTGACCTGAAGGGTTGGGTTGCCTTCAGTATTGCGTTCACACTCAACGCTCATTGCCGCAACAAAGAAGCGGCGTTGGAGATTTTAGAACAAGCGGCGGAAGATATTATCCAGCAGGTTAAAACCGGAAAGGCTCCTGAGTAATGAAACCAATACTTTGCTTTGACATCGAAGCGACCGGAACGGACCCAGCTACAGACAGGATTGTCCAGTTGGCAATCCGTGGCGACGGTGCGGTAGGTACTTGGCTATTCAATCCAGGCAGGCCAATTCCGCCTGGAGCTACCGAGATCCACAAGATCACCGATGCAATGGTGGCCGAGTGTCCAAAGTTCGACTATCACGCCAGCGACATCCACGAAATCTTCAAGCGGTACGATCTGCTTGGGTTCAATCTGTCGAACTTCGATGTTCCGATTCTATGGGAGGAGTTCTACCGCTGCGGAATCGAGTGGGATTTGTCTGACACAAAGATATTCGACGCGGGCACGCTGTTTAAACGACGGGAGGAACGCACGCTAGCCGCTGCTGTGCAGTTCTATTGTGGTCGAGAGCATACCGACGCCCACGACGCTGGAAGCGACGTAGTGGCCACATGGGACGTTTGGCGGGCACAGCTCGATAAGTACGGCCTAGCCAAAGCTGACCGCGACACGCTGGCCAAGGAGTCGGCCTACGACGAGGTTCGCGTTGACCTGGCTGGAAAGATCATCGTCGGTAAAGACGGGAGGCCGACGTACAACATCGGCAAGGTTAAGGGTACGGCTGTTGAGGATGATCGCGGCTTCGGGTATTGGATGCTGGATAAAGACTTCAGCCAAAATACCAAGATGCACTTGATTCAGATTCTGGAACCAGTCTGCCCGCCGTCTCCACCAAGTGATTCGGACGAGCCGTTTTGAAACCAGGGAACGAGCCATGAGCCAGCTAAGCCTATTCGACCAACCGGCAATCGCACGAACGAGCGACCCGATAACCAGCCACGTAGCAGCGGAAAGCGTGCTACCGAAGCTGTCGGGACGAAGGGCTGAGTTCGTGGCGTGCTTGCAGCGAATAGGGCATCCAGCGACAGCACAGGAGATAGCGGCAATGGCGGACGTTCGCGTCCGTGAGAGCGTTCGCAAAAGGGCTAAGGAGTGTGTTCGGCTGGGCTATGTGGTCGAGGTCGGAACGAAAACGTGTGATGTGACGGGCCAGACGGCTAGCGTGTACTGGGTGAGCAAGTGAGCACGGACACCCTGACAGATTCGCTCATTGAGTGGCTTAGAGGCGAGCGTGTGCCGCTGAGTCGCTTCAGGCTAGTGGAGGAAATTACCCTGTTTGCTCGGCATAGCCGATCGTGGCCAACGGCTACGCCGAGACAGTGGGGTGAGGCGGTTGATTCAGCTTGTAGGCAAGGCTTGCTAGTTGAACGCGATGGGTTGATTTTGATCGCGCCGGCAACGGAGCCGGAGCTGACGGAGAAGGAAGTTCAATTGGATTTGTTTTAAGGAACGATAGCGATGATGCACGATGAGGATGGAAACAGGGTGGCCGATAGTATGTCGACCATAGAGCACTTGCTGCGCAATGTGCCGGAGGGGAATGAGACGGTTTTCGATTTGCTCGACCAGGGGGGTGCTTCGGTCAAGACCATCGAGGTTAAACGCAGGAAGCTACAGCCGGAGCCGCCGATTCCGCCGGTCGAAGCGGAACTAGCGCGGGCTCAAGCTCGCTCGCACATCTTCAATGACATCGGTACGTTTGCGGGCTATCTAAAACGGGAAGCATCCCCGTCTGGGGCGACGATCTTGGCGGACGTATCGAGCCGGTTGATTACCGCTGTGCTCGACGAAAACGACGACACAGACAACGAACAGGTGACCATGCGGGCTATCGAGCACCCGCTGTTTTCTCCCTGGGGATCGTTGCTGGAGCGTGCGGTGGGGGTGATTGAGTTCTCTCTGTTCTGCATGAAGTATCGGCGGGCAATCATTGAGCCGGAAGGTCGCGAGCTTGCGCTGACGTTCAGCCAAGTCAAAATGAGCAAAGCGGTATCGGTCCACTCGGGCGTAGGCAAGAAGTCGCTCAACGGCGTGCTGGTCGATATTGAGATCGCGGGCGAGCGCAAGGGGATGGTGGTGGAGCTTCCCGAGACAATCATCATCGACGTGCCGCTATTCGTTGGCTCGCCATCGCAGCGCATTGAAATTGATTTGCTGGTGACCAATAAGGGCGATGACGTGGTGGTCTATTGCACGGCTGCCGACGTGGAAGCCCAGCGGATTTTCGCGTTCGAGCAGATGGTATCGGACTTGGCTGTTGCAACGGGAATGCTGGTTGGGCTCGGTTCGATCAGCCATCGCGGTTGGAACACTGTGCGGTAGGGAAACACCTGCTTTAAGTGGTGTGACACCTGGAGAGAATGGCGTGGTACTGCTCAGTCATACGTCAGCGGACAGAGCACTTTCAAACTAACGGCGGGAGACACGATGGCTCGCGACTTCAATCACGGTTGTCCTATTTGCGGCGAATGGCCACCTGCGGCTGACCACAAATGCAAGCCGCGCACGATAGCGCGCTGGGAGGCCAGCATACGCAATTACGACCGCGAACTAGGCCGAGAGCCAGAGAGAACGCTTACGGACAAGCTCGATGAAGCTGAGCGATTGAGTTGCGATCAGGAGTACGAAAACTATGACGACTAACCGGCCAGCGACGTAGCTGACCAGCCCCGCCGCGTTGACGAGTTGAACGACGTCGGTGCGGCGGGGCAAATTTTATTGTGTTTACATAATTTTTTTTGTATTAGGACGATTCCGCATGGCTGCTACGCAGTTTGTACCGTTGACCGGCCAACTGGTTGACGAGGGGGTGTTTCTTCAAGACCTGAATATGGAGCTTGCCGATCTGCAAGACCGCATCGTCAAGTACGTCGAGCAGTTTGGCGACAACGCGCTGAAGGCGGTGGCTAAGCTCGACATTCAGGTCGCTCTCAAGGTCGAGAACACGGACGACAAAGCGTTCTCCGTGAAGACCACGATCAAGACGACCATGCCCAAGCGACCGGCTTCGGTGTCGATGGCAATGGGTGGCGTCGACGACGGTGGAAAGATGGCACTGTTCGTGCGCTCGAGCGGTTCGGATGAGGTCCACCCGCGGCAGATGAAGCTAGCGACCAGGGATGGACGCGTTATCGATCCCGAGACGGGTAGGGTCTTGGACTAGTAGGGCACAAGCGAGGCGACGTACAAAACAAGAGCGAGCACTGGTCGTTCAGACCAGGACGCCCGATCGCACGGGTGGAGGTGAGAAAAGCTACGGACTTCGATAGCCGTGAAGCACTCACCACAACATTTGGTTTGGTGGGCTGGTGAAAGCCAGCCCACCTTTTTTCAAGCGACTACAGGCACGGCCAATGACAGTAAGAACAACACGAGTTGAGATCATCGTTGACAAGTCTCGCAAGGAAGCACTCAAAAGCCTTGCCGTCTCGTGCCAGAGGATGCAAAACAGGCTATGGCAAATATGGCTGTGCCATCACAGCAACAATGACTCAGCGAATAAACTTCGCCTGCACTTTGACGCTTACAGAAAGTGGGAACAGACGAAGGAAGGCAAAAAGCCAGATTGGCCAGTTCTGCCACTCGGGGCCGGTAGTTTTGAAAAGTCGACTAAAGGTGGGAAAAAAGGCAAAGAAACATTCAAGCCTTTCCTCACGCAAAGCCACCGAGACGACTCATTCTACCGCATCCTATCGGCAGAATTCCCAGACGTGCATGTAAGGACTCGGGGTCTCTTGACTAACGCTTGGCAGTCTCGGATTGGCAAACGAGAGGCAGCCAATGGGAACCTCCCAGGCTGGGTTTCAATCCTATTTGCCAACGAATCACTCCCATCATTCACTCGGCCTCAGCCAATACCTTTCGATAAGGACAACGCAAGACTTTCTGTAGTAGATGGAGAAATAAAGCTTCAGACAAGACTTGAGAGAAACGAAGACGACGGCAAGTCTTTTGTCGATACCTTCACTCTCTTGCTAAATAAAAAGAAGGCCAGAAACTCGCGAGTTGTAGCGAATAAGATCGTGTCTGGAGAGTACGCATGGAAGGGAAGCAACCTGATGTACGATCGTGGCAAGTGGTATGCCCTGCTGGCGTATGAAATGCCAGTTCGCGAGCGTGTTGGACTCGATGCGAATAAGACGCTGTTCGTTCGCCCTGGAACCAAGAATCCATGGCGAGTCAAAATAGGATATGAGGAGAGTTGGATGTTTGGAGGAAACGGCTCCCATGTGGAATACGCGCGGCGAGCAGTCATTCGCGAACGCGCTCAGCGCAAGGAGCACTATCGATGGGCAGGGAGTTCGCAGAAGGGACGCGGTGGCCATCGTGCTAGATCGGTATGGACCAAGCTGTCCAGCAGGTGGAAAGATTTTAGCAAGCGATACAACCACGAGGTAACACGCCAAATCGTCCGCTTGGCTGTCAGTCGTGGCTGCGGAAGGGTCGTATATTTTCAGCCGAAGGATAGCCAGCGAGAGGGAAGGTATCTTTCGACGGCAGGGAACGATGGACATAGTGCAATGTTCTGGGACTACTTCCAGTTTGGGTCATTGCTGGCCAGTAAATGCGAGACGGAGGGTATCGAGTGTGGGAAGAAAACTAAGGCTCCCGCCCGTGGCATGCGTGGCGTGCGGAAGACTGATTGATCAATCGGTGGGTAGCGTGCTATGTGGCCATTTGCCGATTTGCGGAAAGTGTTCGTTTCTTAGGTCCTGGTATGAAAGGTTACGTCATGGCGATGAAACAAAAGAAGTGGGAAGTGAATATGCACGAGCAACGCGAGCTGCGCAAGGCAGGAGCTGAGCTGTTGCACCGGCGGGCAAGGTTGCTTGTAGCGTGCTACGAAGATACCGAGTTTCGCGCTTGGTGCGAATCGACAGGGAAGAACGATCTTGATGTACTGGACGATGAGCTATCCGATGTGGCTATCGGGTTTCTAACGCTTAAGACCGTACTCGAAACGTATCCCGATGCTGACATTTGGCGAGTGCGTAACATTCGCGAATTAATCGCGGAAGTGATTGATTCGCAGAAATCTGAACGAAAGGCGTCCGAGCGAATCGGATGGAAGGAACGCTGTTTAGCGGCGGAGAAGGAATGCGAGCGGCTACGTGGCGAGCTGGCCGCGCTCAATAAAGCCTTGGAAATTGCTGGGGCGATGCGAGCCGCTTAGATAGGTGCTCGCAAAATATGCGAGAAGCGACGGTATTCCGTTGGTAAAAATGGGGTGCCGGTCGCAGTGATCGAAAGTACCAAATGTTGATGCGAGGAATGACTGCTCGTCGAAGTACAGCTAGCTGCATAGGTCGCAGTGATCGAAAGTACCAAATGTTGATGCGAGGACCGCCCAAAACCCACGTGCGCAGGACTACGCCCTGTCGCAGTGATCGAAAGTACCAAATGTTGATGCGAGTGGGTAGCGGGTTGATCTCCTGCGTGCGCTGATTGGGTCGCAGTGATCGAAACAACAGGACAGGACAACGGCCCGAGTTTTGGAGGGGCGGTGAAATGAAACGCGATGCACTATCGCACCCTAAGATGCTTGATCTAGCTTCACGCTTGGATTGCAGTAGGGCGCAAGCTATTGGCATTATGACACTCTTGTTTGACTTTGCCGCCACGTACGCGCCACAGGGCGACGTCGGCAAGCACAGGAATGGTGCCATCGCTCGCGCCTGCGACTGGAACGAGGACGCTTGTGCGTTTGTGTCGTCTCTAGTTGAGTCTGGTTGGCTCGACGAAAGCGCCGCGCACCGCCTTGTCATCCACGATTGGAGCGATCATTGTGAGCAGTGGGTGAGATTGAAATTGCAGAAGCTAAAACTAGACTTTTTATCAGCAGAAGCTATTACAGAAGCGTCTACAGTAGCGACTGTAATAGACGCTACAGAAGCTATTGCAGAAGCTTCTCCCCCGCGTGACCTAGCCAAGCCTAGCCCTAACCCTAACCCTAACGTAGCCAAGGATTCTAAGAGGGGAGAACCCCCGTCGGACATCGATCGGAAGATTCTCGATTTCTGGAACAGCACGATGGGACAGCGATGCACACTGACCGACAAACGCCGGAAGGCGGTCCATGTTCGGGTGCGTGATCCTGCTTGGCTCGATAGTTGGTCGAAGGCCGTTAGCATCGCATCGAAAAGCGATTTCTGTCGAGGCATCAACGATCGCGGTTGGGTTGCTGACCTGGAGTGGTTCCTTAAGCCGGATTCGGTCGCGAAGCTGATCGAGGGTAAATACGACAACCGAGACGGTCCGAAGAAAAGCATATCGTCGGGGGTCACTCACAAAACAACACCAGCAGCCAGTTACGGGGAAATGTAATGGATTCCGAAAATGAAAATGAAGCTGAAGTTGACTTGTCTGATCTTCAAAAGACCATCGACGAAAAGCGGTCTGGTCTGCCAAAGTACGAGCCAATCCGCGCCCAGCCATCGCCGCTACCTCTCCAGCCAAAGCAGCGAATTTCTGGAGTGGAACGTGGGTACGGCGAAATTGATCACCGAAATTCGTACTGGGGCGAGTTAGTAAGAAATCGCGGATTACGCTACAGAGATTGCCGAATTGAGACGTTCAAGATTGCGAACGAAAAGCAAAGTATGGTTCTTGAGAAGCTGAATAAGTTTCGGGAAGCGATGGTTGATAACGCTAATAATGGGAAGGGAATAATACTATTCGGCCCAAAGGGAACTGGTAAAGACCACTTGATGATGGGAATGGCCTATGCGGCTATTGCGTGTCGCTTAAAAGTGGACTGGGTGAACGGTGCTGACATGCGCGGAGACGTTCGCGATTCGACTAGGAACGACGAACTGGAGCGCGACTACGCATCGCGGTTGATAAGTCGCAAAATACTCTGGATCAGCGATCCATTGCCGGTGAGTGGTGCGTTAACGGACGCGCAGCAAGACCGACTGTTTCGAGTGATCGACGGACGATACTCGAATTTACGGCCAACGTGGGTGACAGTGAACGCATCTAATCGCGATGAGCTTGAGTCTAGACTTGGACCGCAAAACGCTGACCGTCTTAGAGATGAGGCATTGGCGCTGTTTTGCGATTGGCCAAGCCATAGAGAAACTATGAAGGGTTAGGGCACAACAATGACGGATCGAAACGAAAACTATAGGCTACTGGAAGGCATACCGACCGGCTGGGACGATGTTGGCGACGTGGAGCAAGCTATCGACGAGATTCGCGGTTGTCCTTCGAAGCCTGATTTCGCGTTCACGGTCTGGGGCCGTGCCCAACAACGTGGGAGCAAGCAAGCTCGAGTTCGGTACGATCGCAATGGAAAGCCGGTTACAAAAAACGGTAGGGTGCTAACTTTCGCGACCGATGATAACCACAAGTCGAAGTCGTGGATGCAGGAAGTCAGGCACGCTGCGATTGCTGAGCTTGGCCAGATCGAGCTGGTAACGGCTCCGATCGAGTTGACCGCACGGTTCTACTTCGCGCGCCCTAAATCGCACTATGGCAGCGGAAAGAACGCTGGGGTACTCAAAGCATCGGCACCAAGGATTCACGCGCAATCACCGGACCTGGATAAGCTCACCAGGGCATTAGGCGATAGCCTAACTGGGGTAGTGATTCATGATGACAAGTTGATTGCAAGAATAGTCTCTGAACGACTATGGACCATTGAGGCGGAACGTACTGAAGTCGAAATTAGGGAGATTGGAAAGTGATAAGCAACATAGGTTTTCGCGAACGGTCGTAGTTTACATTTGCGGATGGAGCTAAGTAATCTAAATGAACATCGAGAATATTCACGTCGGAGACAACGTGGTGATCGTGGGGCTGAAAAGTGCGGCCTACGATGATGATCGATATGAGGTCTATGGAGCGCCAGCTGCTGTAGTCGGAATATGCGCACCTTACCTGGCCATTCGCCCGATCGGCGGCGGTCAGTTGGTGCGGACGATCGACACTAGGCTTTGGGATGTAACCAAGTGTAGTGACGAATATGTGAATGCATTTGCTGGAACACCAGTACCAAGCGATGGTCAAAATGCTGTTCGATCGAGACCTAGTAGCGACTGCCCAGTATGCCGGGAGGGTCGATTTGTGAGAGTCTATCCGATCGGCAAGCAGGCTCGATGGGAGTGTGCTGTCTGTTTGTGTGTGATCGTCGAAGGTGGGGCCAGCGCGTTCAAGTGAGGAGTTAACTTGATCAAGAAAGCGAGCACGAAGCAACCGAGATCGGGCGCTAAAAGGGGTTCAACATCGACTAAAGGTCTCAAGTGCGGCAATCCTGCTGGCAAAAGGCCTTCACTTGAGATCGAGTCCGGCGTGTTTGATGTGGAGGCGTTCGCGCTATGCGTTTCACAAATTGAACTAGCCGTAAAGCAACAGTCCCCAACTCAAGCGATGTCGGCACTGACGCGGTTCCTGCAGGAGAACGGGGTCCGGGAATCGCTGACGATGGACTCGCCGATCAGCTTTCTGCAAACGGAGAGCCGACCTGTTGGTAGCGAGGGACTTGACGTTCGCGAGATCAACATGCTCGAGCGCGAGGGGTTCCTGTCGGTCCGCGCGTTCGTCGAAGCGGACAAACGCGATCTGGAGGCCATCCCGTACTTTGGCGTTAGCACTATCGAGCGGATGGAGCGGATTCGCTCTAGCGTCCGCAAGGAAATTATTTGCCTTTCCCTCAAGCTCAGCACGCGGCGGGCAGCGGCCGAGCGAGCTCTACGCGGCGATTTGAACTAGTTCTTTGCGACTGAACCGATATTGCCCCATATTTCAACCTGGGGCATTCTGCACGCTGCCAACCGCACACGGCTGGGAATTTCCCTAGCCACGAAAGGTGGTGGTCCTATGCCCATCTGCCACGCACCCAGCCGTGTGCGGCCCTTTTTTTGGAGATACCAAATCCCATGGAAGCTTGGAAAAACAACAAAACACTTCAGTTCGCGGTGGGTGTCACGCTGGTAGTATTGCTGGTTCGCTGGCTCCTGACCGGTGATCTGCTGTTTGCCGCGCGAACGGCTGCTGAACCGCCACAAGAGGGCGAGACGAAGAGCGTTGCTATCTTGAGCGTTCTGTGGCCAATGTTTTTTGAGGCAATGGTCATCCTCGGTGCCTCGGCGATCGCTTGGGCGTGCAAGCTCTGGGATTGGCTTTACGGTTTGGTCAATCAGTCCGATAGCCCGCAAACAGATCCCACAACATCGGCGTCAACGACTACGGCGATTGAATCACAGCAACCCATGTCGGTGGATAGCTTGGTACAGGGCCTGGCCCGTGCAGCAGCCACCAACGATACCGCGACCATGGCCAAGCTGAAGGTCCAAATCCGCAAGCCATACGCGCTCGATGAACTGGCCCAGGCCTACAACGATGGCGATGCAAAGCGAGCAGAGAAGCTTACCACCGAGTTGAATTCGATGATCAACGCAAAGGGGCAGTCATGAGCAGCCGCGATCCCCTAGGGTTGTTTCCCGCTTCGCAGCCAGCGCCAACGCAGGCTGCAACGACCAGCGGCGGTGGTGGTGGGCTCAGTTGGGCTATCGTTGGCGTTCTGCTTGGTATTGCTCTATTGCTGGGATACCAACGCTTCGGCGGCGACTTCTCGCATGGCGATGATGGCGGCGGTGGCGACAAGCACGAACACGTGCAGCCGGGCAAGGTCGAAGGGTATCTGATTTTCATCCATGAACGGCAAACGCTGTCTGCGGATGAAGCCGACATGGTGGACGTTGCTGAAGACTTCGCGTCGGTCACATCGGGACTCGAGGTGCGCAGCGTCGATGACGAAGACGACAGCCCTGGTGTGGTAGCAGCAATCGATTTTGCCAAGACCAAGGGGGTAGTTCCTCCGTGCTTAGTTCACAAGGGTAAGCAAGCAGGCGACTTCCGAAATGCAGTCGCCTTCCCTCACTCACTTGACGAGCTGAAAAAGGTATTCAAGTAATGGCTGACACCGATACCGAAATCTTCAAACTGCCTGATGGTGTTCAAGTCTCAACCGGACTGAACATGCCGACGGATGCAGAGCAATTGCTGATGGCTGCCTTGCCTGAGTACTCGCAAGAATTCTACTTGGACGACAAGGAGATTCAGCGCCGGTTAGTCCGGAACGGTACGCAGGTCTATCTTGAGAAACGCAAAAAGCGATCGCATCGTGTCCGCAATCAAGGTCGTCTGGGCAAGTGCAACGGCAGTTCAAACTCTTCTGGTGTCGAGCAGCTTCGGGAAATGCAGGGAATGCCAGAGGTAGCAATCAGTGACTGCTACGCTTACTCGCTGGCCAATGGTGGCCAGGATCGCGGTAGCGCGTTGATCACGACGTTCACGCAAATGCAAGAAGCGGGAACGGCACCGATGGAGATCCAAGTCGGCGGCATGACGAAGGTTCTGCCGAATGACTTTTACAGCCGTCGCCAAGTCGATGCGGCTTTGTTGAAGCAAGCGGACATCGAAGCCAAGCGGTTTATGGGATGGGAGTTCTACAAGGCTCCTATGGACTCATTTGCGAACTACTGCCGAGCTGTCGCGAGCGCTTTGGCTAGAGATCAGCCAGTAGTCTTCGCGTGGCATGTTGGTGACAACAGCATGCGATTGCGCAACGGAATGGTGGTAGTAGGTCGTGGACCAGGCAACCACTCCAACCTGATGCACTCAGCTAAGTGGATCGGCGGAAAGACTTTAATTCAGCCAGACGATCAGAACTCTTGGGGGCCAGCAAAGAACGCACTATGGGGGCCAACAGGCGGAGCGGGATGGGGCGAAGACGGATTCGGTCTGTTCACGATGGAGGACATGTGGGCCTGCGCTAGGAACCATTGCACCTACATCATGGCGAGCGTAAAGATCGATCCCAGCGACCCGGCGTTTCAATAATGAATCAAGCTGCTCTGAAAGTGTTGATCGTCACCTTGATGCTTTCGCTGGCGGCTGAAGCGGTAATGTTTGTTTTGTCGTGCATGGAATTGTTGGGCTATCCCAATGAACCAGGCGTGTTAACGGAGTGGTATTGGGTAGCTCGGTTTGTCGCTTACTGCGTAAGCGTTCTAACTTGGCTTTTCCTATTGTTTCAATTAGAGAAAAAGGAATCAAAATGAAGTTTGCTATTGGCCTGATGGCGTGTATCGCCATCGCTTTTGTGTTTGTTACATCGCCTGATTCTCAGCCTCGTGCGAGTATCGATCAGGCGAACATTGCGGCGCAGACTCAGGCAATTGCCGATCTGGCCAGCAGCGTGGCTGAATTACAGTACTCGATCGGACAGCAACGCGACGGTTTAGAGAAACGGATGGATCAGCGGTTTGTGGCGCTGGCAAATGCCCTGCCACCTCAGTCAGCCGCACCTACGGCAATGCCGGATTCGGACGAACTGTGGACTGCCGTTCGAGCTCTGGAGGCCAAGCAGGCCGAGCTAGACGCGAAGGTAAAAGAGCTTGAGACACTAAAGGCTAGTCTCAAGGCTGCGACTGTTACCACGACGTCAGCGGCTTACCCAAGTGCGGGCGGGGCACTGCAGGCTGTCACGTCTGGTGGAAGTAGCGGCGGCGTAAGTGTCACGACTACATCACAGAGCTATTCGCCGCGATGGACGAACAACGACGGCAAATCGCTCAGAGACCACATGATTCAAGACCATGGATTCGATCCAAGCCTATCGACGCCACAAATGGCTATGCAGCATGACGCTTATCACGACCAGTATGGACCGGCCTCGCCTGTCGGTACTCAGTACAGAAACGTAGCTGCGCAGCTTTCCGCACCTAGTAGTGGCATGACTGGCCGCACCGTTACGCGGACTAGATCAAACGTAACCTCGAGTTGCCCCGGTGGGAACTGCCCTGTAAATGGAAATAGCTTCGGTAGTTCAGGCATGTCGCGATCAGTGAATGTGCAGAGTCGCGGTGGCCTGCTAGGCCGTGGTGTCTTTCGCTTCCGTCGCTAGTGGCAACTGAGCGATGAATCCTCAAGAATGGGATCGATCGATGTGGTGGATAATGGGCGTGCTTGTAATCGTGCTGCTATCGCTATCTCCGGTGATCCCAATTCTGACGCTCGGTCTACTTGGGCTGGCCGATGGACTCAACGAAAGCAATAGCTCGATAGCAGCGTTGCCGTGGATGTTGTTCATTACGATACCAGCCGGTGCCGCGTCGATGTTGGTATGGATTGTTATTGGAATCGTGGCGTTTGTAACTGGCGGCAAGTGATATGCCTGACATCAAAGGGACTCTGTTCTGGCTGGCTGTAGTGCTGGCTCTACTCATTTGGATGGTACAGGGCTGTGGAAATCGATTCGATAAATTCCGTGAGCATCGGCAAGAGAGGTATCAGCAGTGGCAAGAGGGTCGCGACAAGCGGCACGAAGACCGGCAAGAAAAGGGAAGCTGGCGAGAACGACGCAAGCAATCGAGGGACAACAAGTCAATCGACGATGACATCCATACAGAGAGCGTGCCAACGACTGAGACGACAGGCGAAGAGAATATTCGTGGGCCACAATTTACCGATCGAGAAATTGAAGAAATCTACGGAGACGGTACGTGAGTGCCGCCTAAGCCTCGAAGAATGTAGCTCTAAGCTTGATCAGGCACAGCATGGCTGAAGTGTGGCACGTAATCGCAGCAGTTATTGCCATAATGCTAATCCTCGTTGGTGTTGTTGCGGCAGTGCTGGTGGTTGTTCGCGTGATTCAGTCACGCCGTATCGAAATGCAGACGGCAGCCAACAGCCAAGAGGTAGCGGCTGCCATTCGCGAGATCGAGAACACACTGCATAAAATCTGTGACGGCATGACTTCCGGAACTCAGTTCACTCGCGACAATCAAGAGCACCTGCGCGGCATGATCAGCAATGTTTCGGTATTGGTGCTGGATGTGGAAAAGCGCCTCAAAGATGAGCTGCACGACAATCGTGAGTGGATTAAGTTGCAGGCTAATTATCGGCGCGATGGAACCAGCGTAAACATTAGTGGTGGAGCTAGTGGTACACAAATTGGTGATGGGAACAATCAGAAATGAGCGACGGAAAGACAACCAATATCAACATCGGCGGTGGGACTATCGGCGGCTTGCAAATCGGTGACGGCAACACGCAGTCGAACACTCAGCACTTCGGCAAGCCGGAGGCGACGATTCCTGCCGTGTTTGATGCAGTGAAGGAATCGCTCCAAGAGTTGCCGGAAGCGGGCCGCGATGAGTTCGTAAATGAAGTAGTCGAGCCGTTGCGGCTGATGGCAAATCTTCCTATCGCGCAGCAGCAAGAGCGCACAACGCTGGAAAAGGCTCAGGCTCTATTTGAGCGGCTGAGCCCGTTTGCACCAACGATCAATAAGGCGGTATTGGCGTTCGGTGAAGCAAGCTTGTCCGCACTGGCCAGTAACAATCCGATCGTCTCGGGGCTGCTGGCGACGGTCAAGGCAATCAAGGGATAGCTTGGTTGCAAACCAACCGCTCTTGCTCCATTCTCGGTTTTGCTAAATCCTCTCGGTAGTTTCATTACCAGTCTAGGGGATTCTCTCAATGTCGAAAATCAAGTCTCTCGATGCCGTCAACGTGGCAAAACGGTTAGTCAGCGCCTATCAACAGTGGTTCAGCCAGGACGGCCCGCACGTCAACTGGAATAACCAGATGGTCAAGGGGATCAGCGAGCAGCTAGACATCGCGATACGCGGAGCCTGTGACGACATGGCTGACGCTGGCAGCGAGGTCGACGAGAAAGCCAGGGCGATTGTGCTCTGTTTCGATGACATCGCAGATTCTTACCTGCAATGGATTCAAGATGCCTCAATGCAGCTTCCCAGCGCACCTCCCGGCGGATCAACTGACCTGCGCAACAATCTGGAGCGACTGCAAAAGCTATTGGAGGCCGAGCGATTGCCCAAGCCAGAGCCAATTGCCCAGTTGATTGCGCGGCGAGTGTCGCCCAATCAAATCGCGATCATCTACGGGTGGAAGCTAGAAGACGGTTCGCCTGACTGCCAAAAGGTATTCGAAGAAACCGAATCGCCTGGCACTCACTACGATCCGGAAAAGTGGCAGCATCCGGCGCTTCGAGCCATGCAGCGGGAGACTGACGAAGCGTGGAAACAGCGCTCGCCACGCGCTAAGATGTTCGCGCACTTGGATCAGCCGGAGCAGACTGGCCCCGCAGAGAACCATGTGCCAAGCCTGGATGAACTGTTTGCGGCCAGAGCCCCCAAGGCCCAGATCATGCGACTGCATCACTTGAGCGACGAAGAAGTAGAGTTTCACGCTCAGGAGCGCGGCTTGGTAGAGTTCGAAGATCGGTTCATCATGCCCGCAAATGCGACCGTTGCGCACCAAGAACGAATGGCCGAACAAGAGCAGATCGAGCGAGACGTTGCAGCGGTGGCGTCTGGCAGTAGTGGCGGTGGAACTGCGGTGGCTACCAAGGGAAAAAGGTAGCGTTTAGCCATGGGCAGGCAGCGCAAGAGAATCGGCGACAAGGCTACGGCGCTTCTGGCAGACCAGCGACGCGAACGCATCGAGTCTGTCATTAAGCTCTACCTGAAGGGTAAGAGCGTAATGGAAATCGCCAAGGCTTATGGTCTTGATAGGCAGGCGATTTATCGCGATCTGCGCGTGGCTCGAAAGATTTGGCACAAGCGCAACGACCGAGCGGCCGATGCGCTCATTGCCGAAGAGGTGGCCAAGCTGGACCGAATCGAGTCCGAGCTGTGGGACCAGTGGGAACGGTCCAAGGAGGACCAGACGCAGCGGTACAGCGAGCGCGACGGAACTGGCGGAGTCACCAAGAAGGGCAAGCGGGTCAAAGGTCAGTGCGGTGATCCACGCTACATGCAGTTGGCTATGCAGTGTGTCGACAAGCGTTGCCGTCTGATGAAGATCGGGGAATACAGCACGGAAGAAACGGGCGTGATGACAGCCAAGCTGATCGAGGTCGTGGTGGAAAATCCAGAGCAAGTTGCGGCAATGATGAACTACGCGGATTACGAGACGCTGACAGCTCCATCGAAGAATTAGGGGTAGTCGTGAAGATTCGCGCTATCCCCATATCGAAGCCGCAATTTGCATTCAGGAATACTAAGTACTGGATGACCGGTTTTTGTGCTGGCAGATCGGCTGGCAAATCGAAAATCGGTACGATCCACATCTCCCAGACCGCGAAGCCTGGCGATCCGTGGATGGCTATTAGTCCCGACAACAATATGATTCGGGAAACTACTCTTCCGACATTTCTTGAGACAGTACGTTTTAGCGGTCAGTACATAGACCACGTTCTATCGCCGACTCCACGAGTGTGGTTCCGCACGATATGGGGAGGGCAAGCCGAGCTCGTGTTCAAGGGGGCTGAGGTTCCTGACAAGCTTCGCGGACCAAACAAGGCTGGGATATGGTTTGACGAGGCGTCGATCATTTCCAAGGAAGCGTTTGATGTCGCGATAGCCTGCTGTCGCTTTCGTGGCAAGATGGGGCCGGTGCTTGCAACATTCACGCCGCGCGGATTCAAGCACTGGACATTCGAGAGCTTCTACGACGGCATCGACGAGAGTTCTATCGGCCACGCATACGACCGTGAAAAGGTCGAGTGGATGCAGTCAAAGCCGTTCGTTCCTCGCAAGGATACCTTTCTCGTTCGCTGTGCAACTCGAGAGAATCCGTTTGCACCACCAGAGTACGTTGGTCGGATCGGCCAGAACTATTCATCCACTCTGGCCCTGCAGGAACTGGAAGGGGACTTCATCGAGATCAGCGGCTTGATCTTCAAGCGCGAGTGGTTCAGCCAGACCGTGGACCAAGCGCCAATTGACTGCATGAGGGTAAGATTCTGGGATAAAGCGGCTACACAATCGGCAGGTTGTGCAACTGTCGGCCTGCTGATGGCGCGAGATTCAAGAGGCATTTATTACATCGAAGATGAGGTTCGTGGGCAATGGTCAGCGCACGAGCGGAATAACATCATGCTGCAAACGGCGCGCAGTGACGCCATTAAATATGGCGGAACCGTTCTGACCTACATCGAGCAGGAAGGCGGGGGTGACGGCAAGACGGTAATCGATCAACTGATAACCATGCTTTCGGCCTACCCTGTTTATCGCTGGAGCACCAGCACTGCATCAAGCTGGAAAACCAAAGGTAATGTCCGGCTACCAGGGGACGCGAAGGTGCGCCGAGCGCGTCCATTTTCAGCGCAGTGCGAGGCTGGAAACGTCCGGCTAGTGCTTGGCCCCACAAATGGCAGGTGGCACCGAGACTTCATTGAAGAGTACTGCGCTTTCCCAGAATTCGCGTTTGCTGACCGTGTGGATGCTGGAGCTTCAGCCTTCAATGTGCTCCAGTCGCTTGGGCCGAATTTTGGCGATGTCACAGCCACACGGTCAACCGAAGTTGCTCCACAATCGCGTTATGGACATACTGCGGCGCACTCAGAAGGCAACTCAATTTCACGATGGGGAGATTTACCTTGGAATCAAAGCACGAACAATTCAGACGAGTACTAGACGGAGTTATCGGTGTTGGTTTCGTCCAAACGCATACCGGCATGGCTACGGCGGCTATAGCTTGGCCTGATCGTGAACCGTCCCGATACTTGTACTGCGACCTTGATGGCTATGGCGTTGAGCACATCTTGGACGCATTGCACGCGCCCGAAGCGGTCGAGAGACAAACAGAGCCCGAGCAATCAGGGCAAGACCTTGGGGGCGGAGAGGGCACGACATACCAAGGGCCGGAATCCGAGAGCGAAACTGAGGCGGAGCAGCCTACGGCCGAACAATCCGAAGCCGACATCATTGGTGAATACCTACTCGAGCACGGGCTGGAAGTGACCAACAAATCGGTGATCGACGCATTGCGCGCAAAGAACGTGATTGTTCAATCCGGTCAGGTTACGGCCGTCAAGGAGCAGCTTCGCGCTGAGTAGCCCTTGTCCAGACTGACCAGGCTAGCACAAGCGATTAGCGCCTACTGGCGCAGTCGCATTCAAGGGACGGCTGGCGGACATCTTCCGCCTGTTGATCCTCGTGGCTATCCTGACCAGCGAAGTGGGGCCCCGCCGATCGATCCGCGACTAGCGAGAGACCGCCGATCTGGAGCTCCACCGATCATCCCGCCTCGTCCACCAACCGGCAACGCGCCAACCGGTGATGATGACGACGGCTACGATGAAGTGCGGCTGCTTGGTCGCGACGAGAGCTACGACGAGCAGGGATGGGAAGAATTCAAGCTGTCAATGCGTCAGGTGGAGTCGTCGAACGTCTACGCCTACGGATTCCAGCAGGAATCGTCCACCATGGGGATTTTGTACGTCACATTCCTGAACTGGTTGCCAAAGGATTTCGGTGGCGACGGTTCGCGAAGTGGTCCTGGGGCAACGTATGCCTACTACGATTTTCCAATCGGGAAGTACAAAGCGTTCGAAGGGATGGCAGCCAGCTCGGCTGGTGGTGCCGTGTGGGACTTCTGCCGTGTGCGTCATTCGGTGTTCGAGCATCAGCATACATATCGGCTAATCCAGACCGGTGGCGACTACACGCCACGCAAGGCGACTGCGAAGGGCTTCAAATCTCGGCAACCGGCTGCAATTGGTGCGGGGCGAAGAAATCTCAAGGGGCAGTTGGCAAATCGTCAGTTGCCTCCACGCGATGCAAGTTTTCGCAGGCAGTTGCCGAAGCGGAATTACGCGGCGAGCCCGAATCGGGGAACGCCGAACAGGGGAACGCCAAATCGTGGATGATGATCGAAATCCTGCTGCGCCCCCTTCGAAGTACGAAGATGAATTCGATCCGATTGCATCGATCGGCTTACCGCTGGCAATTGCTGTTCTGATTGGGTTGGTTGGTTTTGTTGCTCAACACTTCCGAAGCTTGATATAGAAACGTCTAAACGATGAACAAAGACCTTTACGAAATACTTGGCGTCGAACGAATCTCCAGCACAGAAGAAATCAAGCGAGCGTACAGGAAGCTATCTATGAAGCATCACCCCGACCACGGCGGCGATGCTGCGATATTCCGAGACATTTCCCTCGCTTACGAGGTTCTTGTCGACGTCAGCCGTCGCATTCTGTACGAAGAAACCGGCTGCTACGACAACGGCAAGAGTGACATAATCGCGAATACTGTAGCGCAACTGGCTGTCCAAGCTTTCGAGGGAAACGCAGATAATCCCGTAGCCTGGATGAAAGATCAGATCGATGGACAGAGGCAATCCCATCGCTCGGACAAAGCCAAGGCTGAGGGGGACATGGAGAAGCTCTCTGCACGGCTCAAGGTTTTCGTGTCCCACAATGCACAGACCGATAACTCCGAAGCCTTTGAGCTGATTACGGGTGCGCTGGAGGGTCGAATTGAAGCACTCCGTGCACAAGTCGCGATGTGTAACGACAACATCGAAATGGGCGATCGCATATTGGCATACCTTAATGGAATATCTATGCCGGGACGCCCCGTTGACCTGGGAACGATAGGCTGGCCAGGAATGTCAGACCGCATTGGTTCGTGGAGAACTTGCACGACAGCTTAAACCGCAATTGCTCTATCTCCCCGCTTTGAGCAAACTTGGCGGTTCTGACTCGATAGGTCAATCAAACAAACACCTGAACACATGACGGGGATTCAAAATGTCACGCGCACTTGGTTTCGAAGGCTGTCCAGTAGCTGGCACAACGACAGAGCTTCCTGCATCGGCTCCTGAAGGGCAGTTTTTCTTTGACGCAACTGTCGGGCAATGGAAGGTTTGGGATGACACCAAGACAGCGGGCGCTGCAGGCTGGCGACTGGCAAGCGGCGTGGTCTGTGAAGAAATCGAGATCACCGAGACTGATGGCGCAGGAACTTATACCGGCAGCGTAGATGTTCCTGCAGGTGCCACTATCCACGATATCATCGTAAACGGTGTCGCGCTATGGGCTGCAAGTAGTGCTGCGACACTGAAGGTAGGCGACGTCGGCAATGACGCTGGCTACTACACTGGGGTCAATCTCAAGGCCACTGACCTGCTTGTCGGTGAATCGCTTTCGTTTGCGCTGGCCGGTGGTAAGGCTGGGGCATACATCGCCAATTCCCAGGTTTCACCGCGCTACGCTGCGGCTGCGCGAGTGGTCTCAGCTATCGTGACCACAACTGGCGCATCGGGAGCGACTGGCCGCACTCGGGTAACTGTGGTCTACAGCCTGCCGCGAGTGAAGTCGGCGGTTAAGGCCTAGGAAACCGGAATTCCCCCATAATCAGTCTTCGGTAACACTCTGGGCAAACTCACTCACACCCCAGAGAGTTACTCGGCATGACAACGACCAATATTCTCGACGCCAGTCAGCGCCCCAGCGCCGTATTCGCAGCGGCTGCGGATCCGGCGCAATCCTGGCCAGGAGCCCCAACTAACTTCGGAGAACAGGTTGTCCCCCACGTCTTTACTGTGGCCGGGCAGACTGGCCTAGCTGGTCGCGCTTACCTCAATGCCGACGAAGCAGTACGGCACTCGCCTAGCAACTCCGAACGAATGCGGGTTGACTGCGGCATCATGGAATGCCTGGAAGCTCGCCAGCGGGCCTCTGCTCTGCTCAACTGGCACCTGGAGCCGGAGGACGATAGTAGCCCTGAGTCAAAAGAGCTGGCGGCGGCGGTGACAAAGATCGTACGGCGCACTCCGCGATTCCTCGAGATGCGACGGTGTTTGCTCGAAGCGGTATGGTACGGTCGATATGGAACCGCGATGCAGTACGGTGCGCGGGAGATCGCTGGCAAGCGAGCTATCGCTGTTACTCGCTGGGAGCCACGCCACGGTGACAAGCTGGTGTTTCGCTACGACGATGGGTCCGGTCAGTACCAACCCGATCAAGTCGGTATTCGCCTGGGAGTGATGGGGCAAATCGACACGCGGCCGCTGGGGCTGAACAGACAGCAGATTCAGTACACCGAGCAGGGCATGGTCTACTGGCTGGCCGACTGGGAACGCAAGACGCTGGTGGTCCACAAACATACCGTAGAGGATGGTGTGTTTGAGGACGCGTACACTTCCGGACGGATTCACGGCGTCGGTGTTCGCTCGCGAGTCTACTGGACTTGGTACGCGATGGTTGAATGCTTGCAGCGGGCGCTCGAGTACCTCGATCGATCAGCGTTTGGTGTCGAGTTGTGGCGTTTTCCGGCCAACAATCCACGCGCGAAGGCGGATACCGAACGGGCGGCCAAGCAGAACGTAGGCGGCGGTCGCTCTATCGTCATGGTCCCGGTATTCGCAGGGGATCAGCAAGACCAGTACGGAGTCGAGCACATCGAGCCAGGCTTGCAGGGCGTCGACCGGCTGCTGCAAGTGATCAAGGAGTACTTCGGTCACAAGATCAAGCGGTACATTCTGGGGCAGACGCTGACCAGCGAAGCCGAAGCTACCGGGATGGGCTCGGGAGTGGCTGATGCTCACATGGCGACGTTTGCCGACATCGTGGCGTACGACAGTCGGAACCTCGAAGAGACGCTTACCGAAGACTTCGTTCGGCACTTGCAACTATGGAACTTCCCGCAGTCGGCTAGCACGTATCTGCAATTCACGATCGACACCGAAGCGCCGAACATTCAAGCCAAGATGGAAGCCTTCAAGTCGGCTTGGGACATGGGGCTCGAAATGAAAGCCTCTGACGTGGCCGACGTTATTGGTGTATCGATCCCGACTGACGAAGAGAAGAAGATATTCAACCCTCAGATCGTCGGCGGAATGATGCAAATGCTTGGCTCTGGTGGTCAGGTTGTGCCAATGCAGCCGTCTACTCCCGAGCAACTGACGCAGATGATCAGACAGGCGCTGCAGCAAGGCAGCGGGCTTATGTTAGCGGGGTAGTTATGGCTGAACTGGAAGCATTGCATGTTTCGTTTGGGTGGCAATGGGTGCGCCTGGGCGTGTCGAATTGGTCACGCTATGGGTGTAGTTATCCGCAGCGGATTGACGCATTGTCCAGGCCAGTTTCGGTCAAGTTGCAGGCCGCAAGGAAGCTTGTGCGGTGGCTATTGGTTCGCAGGCTCCCACCGAGAGCTTGCCGGTATTTTAAGAGTCGTTTTCGATAACCTCAGAGAGCATCAATGAGCACCAAACTGAATCTTGCGGCGTCCATCGCTTTTGCCTGGAACTCCCTTGCTGTCGAGAAGTACGCGGCCCGCAAGAAGAATCCAGACCTCGGGCAGCCATCGTTATTCGAGACTAGCCACCAGCCGCATTTGAGCGGTTTGGGCCCAGGTCGATGGATTACGATCCATGGTGAGAACCACGGCGGGCATCACGTTTTCGTTGGCAACGATGGCAAGATGAAAACAGGGGCATTCTCTGGCAAGTCGCTCGATGAAGCGTTTGCGCAAAAGAAAGCTGGGTATCCACCGAAGCCAAAGAACTTGACCGATAAGCAGTGGCAGGATCACGTCGACGGCTTGAGGGCCAAAGCCAAAGCGCATGACGAAAAACGCCCTAAGTCGACCATCACCGATGTTACTCCAGCAGGCTACGGACCCGATGAAGGAGAATCCAAGAAGCCTACGGACTTCGACAAGCGGCTTGAGGACCTGAAGAAACGTCGCGATCCTGACGGCAAATCGACCGAGCCGGTGGATGTTGCGAATCGCGACTTCATCCCTCTGCGTGACCGTAGCAAGGTTGCTGGCGACATGGCCAAGGCTGGGAAAACGCATCAGGAAATCGCGGACTTTCTGGTGTCCAAGAAAGTAGCGACGAAGGACGCGCTGAAGTTGGCGATGGATGCGGTCGACCAGAATCCACCCAGGGCAGACACGCCAGAGAAGAAGGAAAACCGGCCAAGCACTTACTGGCGGGGCGATCGTGCCGAATTCACTGGCAAAACAGAGAATCTTCACGGAGGAAAGTTCTACGAAATTGAAATGATGGAAGGGCACATGAAGGGCCAGACAAAAGTGGTCAGCTATGGCCCCGGTGGCGATCCAGGTCCAGGCGAATCGAACAAGCCAAAGCCGAAGTCGATCGTTACGCCGCAAGTTCCTTCAGCCCCCAAGCCCGGCATCGTCCCTGGCTCCACCTCCGTCAAGAACGAGGACGCAAAAGCTGGCGATCAGCTTGGCCTATTCGGCGAAGGGGAGAAAGCTAAGCCGAAGCCCTGGAAGCCAAGTTTACTTGACACCAAAGGCAAACAAGGGTCGCTATTCGACACGAAGGGGGACAAAGACCAGAAGATTCTATTTGACGATGGGGTCACTCCGGAGGATATGGTTCACCAGCCGGAGCAAAAGCCAGACACCCAAGAAAAGGCGGCGAGCGCCTTTGACGATGCGCTCGACGCCGGTAAGTCGCCGCGGCAAGCTGCAGACGCTTCCCAGAAGCAACTCGACGCTGACTACGAATTCGCGCGCGCGTCCGAAGTGCGAAACGCGGGCGAAGACCTGAAGGGCTCCGCGCGACGCAAAGTCAACGCATGGAAGGGGCTCGACGAAGCAGAAAAGGACGGCACGGCGGCTGCGATGGTAACTCGCGATCAACTGGCCAAGCTCGAGCCGACGAACTTCGTTGTGATGGCCGACAAGAAACCGTTTACTTCATTGGCTATGCACTACGCGATGCGTGCCTTTCCCGCACAGCCCGGTACGGGAAAGAAGGGTGACGCGAAAAAAGATCGAGAGCAATTCCTGCAGGCGTATCGCGACATCAAGTCCAAGGCGGAAGAGCTGGCATCGAACTCGGCCCCCGACCACAACGCGATTGATGCGGTAGGCAAGCTGCGCGAATTCGTGAAATCGAAGATTGAGTCGCTGCGTTCGAGCAAGGTCGATAACGGCAATGGAGTTCAAGTTACCGACAGGTTCAACCAGACAGCTAACGACCTCGTAAAATTGCACAGTGCGCTAATCACTGGCTATCGAGCAAACAAAACGGGAGTCGCCAATCGGCTAAACGAGTTCGCTAAGGCAGTCCAGGAAAAGCACGGCACGCCTTTCGATGACCTCGAATCGAATAGCGACAAGTCGGAATCCGTTGTCCGGGCTGCCGGTCATGCGAAGGACTTGATCGAAGGGCATTCGCTTAACAAGACGTTCGGAAGGGCAGGGAAATCAGTTCGACGATTCGACCCAGCCGAAGTGTATGTCAAAGTCGCCACGCGAAAAGGCGGGCGAGACCTTTCTAGCGTGACTAGCGATCCCAACAAAGCAACCAAGCACATGGTTGGGACGATGGGATTGCGTGGCGTGCAGTGGGGCAACACGGTCACGGACGAAGAACGCAAGCACCATGCGGCCAAAGCGGTTGAAGCGCTGACCGATCTGGCAGACACGCTGGGGCTACATCCAAATGACATTGCGCTCGAAGGCAAGTTGGGACTGGCGATCGGCGCACGCGGAAAGGGCTTGGCTGCCGCGCATTATGAACCCGGCTCGCAAGTCATCAACCTGACCAGAGCCAACGGAGTTGGTACGCTTGCGCATGAGTGGGGCCACGGATTCGATCACATGCTTAACGGTTTCGGCCTATCGCAGCAGGGGGAACGCAAGGGTGGCGACTATATGTCCGAAGATTTGGACACACACGAAATATCTCTCGACAAGCACGGTCGCCAGTGGAAGTCGACCACATCCAAACCGGAGCACATGGAATCTATGGGCTACACCGTCACTCCGCGCCCGAAGTCGGATATTCGCAAAGCCTACCAAGCATGGAACAAGGCCGCCAAGCCGTTTGTCGATCGCGTCAAGTCGCAACTAAGAGAAGACGTAAAGGGCAAGCTCATGAGTGATAAGAAAGCCCAGTATTGGTCCTCGCATCGCGAATTGTTCGCGCGGGCTTTTGAGCGCCATGTCCAGCACAAGCTAAGAGAGGCTGGCAACGAGAACACCTACCTGTCAGGGATGGGTGGTAGTCACCCGTACTGGCCCAGTGACGAAGAGAACAAGCAGATGGCTCCTGCCTTCGACAAGATTTTCGAAGAGTACCGCAAGCACAAGCACGGTTCACCGGCCAAAGTCAAGTTTTCACGGCGCGAAGCCAACCAGGCATTTGTGCCACTACTCATCGACCGCTACGGAATTCCCAAGGGAGGCCTAACAGCGGAGCGCCTGGGGGAGCTTGAACGGTACGCAGGAAATCCCAAACAGCCACGGTTTCCAAAAGGAACTCCAGGGGGGCATGGCGGGGAATTCACTTCACGTCCCGGCCTGGAATGGGAGCGACTATCAAATACTGATATTGCCGTTGTAATGTCAGACGACTCGGATCCGAGATCTGCAAAATATGCTCTTAAGCAGTGGAGGGAAAATGGACCAAGGGAAGTAATCAATCAAGACTTGCGAGCTTACGTCACCTCGAATACGATCCGGAAAATAACTGCTGGTAACAAAGGGTATCCGCAAGTCCGAATGGCGGTTGCCGGGAAGATCGCTGAACTATTCCGAGCCGGTGTTCGAGTGGAACGAGAGGATAGTAATGACGACGATAGCGTAGAAAAAATCTCAGAAGTCTACTCAGCCTTCGAGCACGACGGCAATTTGTATAGAGTCCGCTGGATCGTAAAACACTTGGCTATAAAAAACCCAAATGGTCCCAACAAATTGCACAGTGGGCGGGTTCAAGACATCGTAGTGAGCGCACAAAAAAACCCGGCTACTAGGAAGTCTGGGCCGAAGCCTGATCCAACCATCTCACCGGGCACTTTAACTCTACGCGCGCTGTTCCGTGGAGTCAATCCATTTGCCGGAAAACGAAGGCAAAAAGATAGCGATCGGTATGCGAATTCGCTTAGCAAGTCGTATGTTGCCGATACGAAAAAGTGGGCACCTGAAAAAACAGCCAATTCTGCTGCGAGGCAGTTAAGCACGGTGGTAGGCACCCCATCTCCCTTAATTCTCAAAGAACCTTGGGAGAAAGCCAAGGAAGGAAATGACTACTATTCAAGCGATTTGAGTGCGGTCGTTGATCGCTACTGGAACGCGGTACGCGCCGACGATCTGTACCTAGCACCTGAATCCAATGTGGTCGACCGCTACGACTGGAATTCAGCGCAGCACCCACGCAATCCGGCTGGCAATTCACAGGGTGGGGAGTTCCGAAACGCTGGCGCAAGTGGCGGGACTGGCGTCTCTCTTGGGGGTAGTGGCGGTCGATCTTCCGCTTTCCCATCGACCAAAAAGCGCGATATAGCGGAAGTCCCTGGGATCATCAAGCAGGGGCACCATCTGCACCTAAGCAGTCTATCTCCAAAATGGAAGAACGCGGTGCTCGACTGGAATGCTCGTATGCATGGTCTGCTGAAGCCTACGGACACGCTGCCTGCTACGGTCACCAAGCTGTCACCCGAAGAGCAGTTCGAACAAGGCTGGCGGAAAGTTGACAAGAATGCGGTTCGGCAAATGCTCGCTGAAATGAACGACATGGACCGACAGGCCAAGCAGCAAGGCATTCCGCTCGATGACTTCGTGAACGCCAACAAGCTCATCCCGCGCGGTCTGGCCGAACGCCTCGACGGCGGTGCGAGGTTCTTTATGCCGGAGAATCTTCGCGGGAGAATTCAGGCTAAATCGGACGACAATCCATCTGTAGTGAAGTCGGTGCGGGACTTCTCGACGGCGGATCGATCAAGCAGGAAAGCTGCACTTGAAAACGATTCGATTCGAGCTGCGATTGAAAGGGCTATGGGTCTGAAGCCGAGCGACCCGAATAGGAAACCGAGTCAGCCGGATACTTCTGGGCAGGATGCTCAACCGGAAGCAAAGAAGATTCCAACCGGACTCTCCAAACAGGGAGAAAACAAGCTCGACGGTATCGTCAACGAAGTCGTAGGTGATGGTGACCAGTCGAAGAAGGAGCACTTCAAGCAGACCGCACTCGACGCCTGGAAGCAAATGAAGTCGCAGGCCGAAGATCATAACGACGCCATGCGCGAAATCATGGCGCAGTTCACCAAGAAGGGGCACGGTGGTATTGCCGCAGCTCTGGCTCGTGGCGCGGACCCAACCAAGATTCGCGGGTTTGACGAAATGGTCGATTACGCGGCCAGAGAGTTCCCACACATCGTTTCACACGTTGCCAGCGAGTCGGAATCGGGATCGGCGGAAGAAGGCCTCATAAAGGCACTCACCAAAGGCATTCAGCCGGTACCGCAGCCGTGGGATGATGAAGTGATTGACCAAGCCATGCAGATGGTCGGTCCGCACTTCTTCGAAGAGCTTGAGCCCGCAGCGGCCAGTGGTTCCGATGACTGGGATTCGATCCCGTTCAGCGTGCGCGCCGACATCAAGCGAATGGTTCAGCGGTATTGGGTAAACGAGGAGATGGATCGCTACTCTTTAGTCCGACCGACATTGACCTATAACTTCGCTAGGCAGATATTGCCTTCGTCACAAAACAATTTGCTCTAAAAATGCTGCCCAGAAGGTAAATTCTTCGGTTTCTATCCGAGGTTTTGTGACAGCTTTCTGGGTAGCTCCTTTTAGGAATCGATCCGATGGCAGCTACTGGAAGTCGGCAAGAGCGACACGGAAAAAAATATTTTCCAGAGTATCAAGTATGGTTGGAAATGAAGGGTAGATGCACCAACCCAAACAACAAGAGGTATGGTCTTTATGGAGGTAGGGGCATAACTATTTGCGCTGCGTGGTTGAATAGCTTTGAGACGTTTTTGCGTGATATGGGCAGGCGTCCAGGAACGGGTAGGGAGTGGTTGCTAGAACGAGACAACAACGATCTTGGGTACAGCCCAGAGAATTGCCGATGGGCAACGTATGCAGCCCAGAGTCGAAACAAGAGAAACAATAAAAGATACACCTACAAAGGAAGAAGTATGATTCTTGTAGACTGGGCCGAAGCTACGGGAATTCCATACGCGACACTCAAGTCAAGAGTTCGGTCATACGGATGGACTATAGCAAGGGCAGTAGAAACACCCGTTAATGCACCAAGAGTAACTAGCCGGATGTTGACGCATAACGGTATGAAGCTGCCGATGTGCGAAATGGCTAGGCGTTATGGACTGGACCCAAGAACTGTAGCCGGCAGGTTACGGAAAGGCTTGAGTGTTGAGGAGTCGCTTAGGCCGGTAAATTAGCAGGTACTCGGCCACAACCGCTATTGCCCCATAATCCACCAGAACCAAGAATCACAATTCAAACTTTCGGTCTGACCAGAATTTTAGCGAGTCTCCAGGATGGCATTTCAGTGCACGATTCGAACTGACGTATTTGCGAGCTCGCTCAACATTTCGTCGGTACGGAACCTTTCGGGTGACCTGCAAGCGGCTGTCGATCAGGTTATCCCTGCCTCGACAACCAACCAGGAAATCACTCTGGGGATCGATGTCAGCGAATTGACGATGATCGCGATTAGCTCAGACGTGGCGTTGACGATCAAGACCAACGACAGTGGAAGCCCTGACGATACGCTCAACATTGCCGCTGGAGTCGCGTACGTTTGGGGCACAGGCGACTATAACACATTGCTACTGACTGCCGACGTTACCAGTATTTTCGTCACCAGTGCCGCGCTAGTGGACGCGAATCTCAAGATTATCGCACTGGTCGATTTGCCGTAGTTTTCATAAACGATATTGACAGGAAAGCCACGTTGGCCAACAACAACGAGAGTAAGGAGAGCCCAGATCAGCGATCAGAACGCTTGAGGCGTATCGCTGCAATAAAGCTTTCCAATAAACTGAGGGAAACGCCCTACGGCATTGTTACCCAAGAATACAAAGTGGTGAATGGTCACATCACGCTGATTGAAACATCGGTAAAGGAAACTGACCTTTAGAATCTTCCATTAGTCGGGACCGAAAATAGCGGACTGACGCACGAACTTCATTGAGAGTTTGTCCGTTATATGTCTGCTGTCGTCTCACTACCTAGAACTACCATCAAGCCGCACGACGGCGAGGCGTACGCTGACTTCCTGCAGCGTGCCCATGGTGCCTTGGCCGACAGCGAGCCAGACTGGGAAGCCCGCAATCGAAAGGTTTGGGACGCATGGGATAGCCGCAATGGTCACGCCCTACGCGATCGATCGCAAAAGTACTTTGCCAAGGCCTGTACGCGATTCGTACCTGACGTGTGCTACTTCCTAGAGCATGAAACGATTGGCCGGGACGGCAAGCCAGTCAAGTACACATTCGACGAACTGGCTGGAATTACCGAAGAGCATAATGCTCGCGCTCTGAATCACAACTACTCGGCCATCGCTGACCGACACACGGCCGATCGACCGCTGCCCAAAGGGATGGAGCCCGAAGTACTCGGCTACGCTGGATCAGCTCGCATGGGCATGGTTGGCGACAAGTGGGCAATCTTTCTTGACGAGCACCATCGGCAGGATGGAATCAAGACCCTCGACAAGAAGCAACGCCGTAGCGTTGAAGTCAATCGCTACCGCGACGGACGCAGGCCATACTTCGACCCAATTGCGGCCCTCGGTGCCGATTCGCCCCGATTGCCTCTGCCGGTGGCTCGCTACTGGTCCGACGAGGACGATCAAATCATCGAGCGGTACTCCGTTGTAGCGCCTGCCATGGTGGCTGGTGGCAATACGTTCATCCCCAGCCTCGGTCCAAATAAGGACGAGGAAAAACTTAGCTACTCGGAGTCATCCATGGACGAAGCCGCCATCGCCGCCATTGTTCAGGCCATTCAAAACACCCCTGAAATGCAGTGGGTTCAATCGCAAATGGGCGCTTCAT
Source organism: Pirellulaceae bacterium (assembly GCA_020852965.1). Lineage (GTDB taxonomy): Bacteria > Planctomycetota > Planctomycetia > Pirellulales > Pirellulaceae > Aureliella. The sequence goes on from JADYZV010000027.1 coordinate 57,086, forward strand.
CCGCCCCAGGTCAATCGGATGCGGCGGCTGCTCCAGTCGCTGCGCCCGCTCCACACGTTCCGCCAAGTCCACCAGCTTCACCACAACCACAACACGGGGCCGCTGGTCCCGCTACGGGAGGAAACTCGATGGGAGTCCATCAACAACAGACTCAGCCCCAAGTCAACCCTGCGCAGCAGCCTCATCGCTACAGCACGCAGAATGATCCTGGTGCTGACGACAGCGAACGCTACGCAGCTTTGCTGGAAAGCGTTAACACGCTGTCCGAGCAGAACGAAGAACTGGCGGAAAAGTACGCTCAGGTCCATGAGGTCAACAAGGATCTGATGGCACAGTTGGCCGCCAATCGCCAAGCGGTTGTCAATCTCGAGCAGCGAGCCGTCGACAGCGAACGGACGGAGCGACTGCGCGACCTATACCAAGCGCATCAACACTTCGTGGTGCTCGAAGAAGAACTTGACAAGTGTCTCTACTCGCGCGGTTCGGAAATGGACCACGAAGCCTTTGAGCGTCACGTTGAATCGGTCGAATCCTACGCCAAACGCTCGAGCCCTGTCACTCGCATGATCCCCGGCGGAGCACTTCCGAGCGACCAGTACTCAGGCACTGCGACTCTTGGAGAGCAGATTGTCGAGCGTTACACGGCTTATGCCGATCAAGGTGTGATTAAGTCCTACGACGAGATCGAACGAGAAATCAAGCAGGAAATGGCTGGCGCGAAGTAAGTTTCGCGCTGGCTTCGACTGCCCGCAACTGTAAACCACAACCTTCCTAAATCGTTTCAATCGGAAACCACACTATGCTCGCTGGACAAACAGCCTCTGGGGACATCAGCCCCAGCCGCTTCGTAACCAAGAGCGGCCCTTACACGGTCGCCCAAGCTACCGCTGGCGCTGTTGCCATCGGCATTTCACATGAGGGCTCGCGCGAAGTCCCCTTACCTGGAGCTAGTTCACTGGCCGCGATCGCTGGCGATCCGCTGCGAGTCTACAGCGACACCGAGAATTGTCTGCTCGAGGCAGGCGATCTTGTGGCCGATGGTGCATTCCTTAAGTCCGACAACACCGGACGAGGAGTCACGGCTGGCACTGGCGAAAAGTACTACGCGGTGGCTGAGCGCGGTGGCGCGGCCGCTGGCGTCAAGATGCAGGTCATCATGCGAGCTGGAATCGTTCCTTAATCGCTAATCGTCCCTCGTCTCTAATCAACCAACTGTTTTAGTTTCACAATCCAAAATCACTGTGCGATGACCGAATGAAGCGGAATCGCGGCCCCTTCCAGGAGAATATCCAATGGCCGCTGGTCCGCTAGTTCAAGTAGGCAACAACAACACCTACATCCCACAAAACGATTCTCGGCTGGTCATTGAGTACAGCCGCAACCCCAAGGACTTTTCGCTTCCGAACTATGTTCAGATTCGCAAAATTCCAAAGCAACGCGGCGTCTACCTCGCCATCGATCCGCGCCAGGCTGGTCGACTTGTCGGCGGTGATTTGAACGACTTTGTTTGGCCTGACGGTCAGCCACGGCCACGGACTCGTCAGAACGGGCAAGAGTTCAACTTCCGCAACTACCAGACGGTCCGCCGCAACTTTGGCCAGCCTATCGGCGACATCGCACGACAGGAAGCCGATTGGAACGTCGAGGATACGCAGGAAGCCATGCAGGCCCAACAGGCCATGACCGCGCGGACAAAGCTGGTGCAAACGGCCATCAACTTGCAGGCCAACTGGGACGCAGCCCACTGGAGTAACGTAACCTCCATTCCTGGCGTCACCGGCACTTGGGACGCGGCCTTGTCGACCAACTTGTTCATCAAGAAGTCGCTCAACTATGCGGTCAAGCGCGTCAAGAAGAGCACGCTCGGCAAGATCAAGAAGTCTCAGCTTCACTTGGTGATGAATCCCGACACGGCCACGGCCATCGGTGAAACGCAAGAGATTCACGATGTGGTCAAGCAATCGGCTGAAGCCTACGGCCTGGTTACTCAGGACGAAGGACGTTGGAGTGAGTACGGATTGCCCAACAAGCTCTACGGCCTGGAGGTCGTGGTCGAAGATGCGGTCATGGTCACAAGTCCCAAGGGGGCTGCAACCCAAACCGAAGAGTATGTCATGCCCACCGGCGTGGCATTCTTGATGGCTCGGGTCGGCGGCCTGGAATCCAAAGGGGGCGGTCCAAGCTTCACTACTGTGACGCTGTTCGCGAAGGAAGAAATGACTGTCCAGCGCAACCACGAAGAACGCGATCGCTTCCTGGATGTCGATGTGGTCGATGACGTTGGCGTTGGCATCACGGCCTCCTCGTCAGGTTTCGCATTCCGCGCTTGCCTGTCGTAAGCGGTAGCTGGCTGATTCCTTCGGTTTGAAGAGATATAGGGGTGAACTTTGGCAGCTTACGCGACGGGTGACGAGCTTGTCCAGCGCTATGACGTCGACCAGCTCGGCGACTTAGCGACGGATGATCGCGAAGAACTCGATCGCGTGGCGGTTCCAACTCATCCAAACATCCTGGCTGCTCTCTTGGACGCATCGGGTGAAATCGATGTGTCCCTGCTGAGCGGTGGTAGATACCAGCCGTCACAGTTGACCACGCTGACCGGCAATACGCGGAACCATTTGATTCGCATCACGTGTGCTATCGCCATGTCGCTGATGTGCGAGCGCCGACCTGATCGGATCAACCTCGATATGGCTGAAAGCTACCGCAAGACAGCCAAGGGGCATTTGGAACAACTCCGGCGCGGCGACAACGTGTTCGGTATTCCTGAAGTGATCGATTCGGGGTCGATCGATGTCGTGACGGTCGAATCAGTTTCGATTGAGAACCTGAATTTACTCCCAGCGAGAATGCCACGTTTTTTTCCTGGCACCGAGCAACGCACTCCCAGAGTGAGATAACTGAAGCCAAATGACGCTTGCCACACCAGCCGAATACATCCAGGTCTCGGGGAAGGTCGAGATCCTCTGCGCGTTTCCTAGCGCCTACACCGATCTATTCAAGATCGGCGAATCCGAGAACGGAATCGAAGTTCGTAAGATTCCTGTGGTAGGCGAAGTCGTGGGGGATCGGTATGGAGGTTCAAGTGGACGTCCGATCGAACGTCAGTTCTTTGGCCTGGCTGCAGAGTTCCAATTGTCGATGAGCCGTTGGGACCCGGCGCAGATCAAGAAGCTGGAAAAGTTTGGCGGTTTGCTCGCCACTGAAGGCGTAGTTCCACTCGCTACCATTGGCGCTCTTTTGCATCGCGACCATGGCGTGCGGTTCTTACTTTACTGCGTGCGCGATCCGACGCTAAGCTTGAATTTTCCGTGCTGTCAATGGACTCAGCCGCAGTCGTCGAGTCGACAAACAAAGTACTCCACTTGCTCGTTCAACGTCGTGGCCGAGCGTGCGCCTGAAGGTTACTGGTACGCCGGGGCCGTGGGCACGGTCTACAACGCAGATACCGAAGGCATTCCTAGCCCGTATGTCCCAAGCTAAGGTGTCGGTGATAAATGAGCGGATCACGTTATTCACGCGAGGTAAAATTTACCTGGGCAAGTGGTCAAACTCTGTCGGACTCGCAGCCGCTGGGCTTCGGTGCGTTTGGGACCATTCTTGTTCCGACAGGTTCTGCGCTGATTGGCAAGACGCTGCAATTTGTAGCAGTGTCCGAAAGCTCGCCAGCGAAGTTTTCGGACACCGATCTGTTGACCACGCCCATCACGCTAGCAGCGGGTGCGAATGCCCTCACTGAAGCACAACTTCGCGAGGTTGCGGCAGTCGGTCTGTGCAAGCTCAAGGTCAACTCGGCGGCTGGTAGCGATAGTTCGCTGGTCCTTCTCTGGAAGGCATAGCAATGAGCACGGCACAATCGTACATCCCGGGCGTAGCCGAGCTGGGACGCAAGAATCAAGCAGGCGGATACGTCGGCATTGACGGCAGCGGTGACGTGATCGGTACGTTTGCTCAACGGATAGATACGGCCGCAAACATTGCGGGCATCGTGCTCAAGAATGGAGAGCTTGCATTCACGACTGATACGCAAGAGACGTTTATCGGGGATGGGGTGACGGCGGGTGGAAAGTTTTTATGGCAAAAATGGCAAGCGATAAACAAAATAAACCAATCATGCGAGTCGGTTAGCACAAGCTCTGAGGGAGCAGCGGGATTGGCAATTCTCACGCTAACAAACGCAGTATATGAGGTAGTGGCATCTGTAGATTTCAGCGGGGACAGCACAAACAGTAGTAGTTTCGCCCTGGCAATCATATACGACGGACTAGGGCTGCAAGTTACGGCGTTTTCCGCGTCCGCATCATGGCTAGGGTTAGTTGTGGGTGATGGTTTCCGCACAATCGAGGAAGAAACAATGCTCTCGTCTATGGTCGAGTCGGCGTATTACCAGATAGCACCACAGGTTGCCACGACACGAGCGGGACTTGGTCTCGTTGTGTCTATGAGGGTGAAAGGGGCTGGAAACTCACAACTGTTCCTTGCCCCTAACGCACTGAATGGAGTAGCGACGATCAAGGCAAATGTCAGTTATTTGTGGAGGCGAATACTTTGACCATCACGTTCAAATCTGGCGTAGGACAAACATTCCGGCCCGCAACCGATGCAGATTTTGTGTATCGGCTAACGCCAGTCGTTGGTTACAACGACTTTAGCGGGTCGTCCATCAGTGTCGTTGTCAAAGACGCAAACATCACTCGCATTACATCAGATTACTCCGACCCGTACTATGACATCCAGATACAAGGGGATGCTACAGATGTTACGCTCTCCGTGCTTGACGCCACTGGAGTGCTCGATAGCAACAACCGACTGAGCAGAGTGAGTGATGGAAACTGCCGAGTCCAAGGGGATAGCTGGCTCAAGCGATCTATTATCAATTGCGATATGACTCGCATCAACGAGCATACCTACACCACACTGGATGACTACGCCGCAGGCTCCTTGGCTCGACACATAGTGGACCAAACGACGGCACTGATCAGCAGCCATACCGCCGACGATATGCCGATTTACTCAGTGCAGAATCACACAGGGGCAACCTACACTCGCAATACCTCGTGTTGGGTTTACCCGCTAAACCTAACGGCTATCAGCCCGTGGAATTCACGCGGCGGCCAAACACGGGGAGGTGTAGCTATTACTCCACGGCATGTGCTGGTCGCTAAGCATTATCCACTAGCGGTAAGTGATACCGTACGATTTGTCACGGCCGGAAATGTGGTTGTGGATCGAACAGTAGATGCAATATACAACGTACCGGAGACAGTCGCGTACAGTAAGGATGTGCAAATTGTTCGACTGGATTCGGACCTGCCGGCTTCGATCACTCCTGTTAAGTTTTTGCCTGCTAATGCCTACGAGTACCTACCGAGCTGGGATGCTTGGCCGTTACCGCTGATATACACCAATCGGTCTGAGCGGATGGCTTGTGCTCCGTCGAAAATCTCACACCAGAGTGCTGCGGATTACGTCGCTTCTATAGTCACGACAGAGCCACCCTACGGTGTAATGTACGAGCAGGTAATCGTTGGTGACTCGGGTAGTCCCGCATTCGTCGTCATCAATGGCACTCCAGTCCTGATTTGTCACTGGACTTTCGCGGGCATGGGTGCAGCCCACCATATGATGTTGACTGAGATTGCCGCAGCCCTCACCACACTCGGCGGCGGACACTCACTATCCACAGTCGACCTTTCATCGTTTACGGACTACTCGACGTGATAACGCTCCAATTATTCGACTACCCAACAGGCGGTACGCTCAGATTGTATCCTGCCGACATCGCGCCAACGACAGAAAATTGGGCTGAATATAAAGTACCGATGCCGGAGGGCACTGCCGAGATGGTTGGCGTGTACTCAGGGGCGGTTGATCCATCAGTAAGCGAGAAGTGGGTGGTGTTTCCCAGCGATTCGGCCCCCGGCGGCTACGCAACTAAATTGGTCGGTGTGCTGTTTGACTTGACGGAATCGCTCGTACACGATTTGCTCGAAGCTGATCCAATTATTGAGCTAGCGGGCGGAGTGCAAGTACTCCGCATATACAAGCGAGGAACCAGCACCGAGCTAATTCCCGCCAAATTCGCCAAGCAACCAGGCGGGGCAGCGCTTACTGATCCAACGACACAACGACTGGCAGGCTATCGGGAGTAAACATGACGTTTGGCATCGGCATGAATTTCGGACTCGTGGGGACCGTCGAGAATCCATCATCACCCGGTCTATCGGTGGTCCGTTTTCATGTCCTCGACAATGGAACTCCCGTCGAAGGTGCTATCGTCCACGTCGGACTCGAAGAAAAGAATCCCACTGTCGATGCGGCGCTGGTGTCCCGAGTCGAGCACGTTGCGCGCACCGATGAAAACGGCATCGTTGACGTAGAAATGATCCAGGCATCGCAGTTTACTCGTGGTGGAGTTTACCGGATAAAGGTGTCCGACCCAAACGGACGAAGGTTGCACGAGCGCCGCGTTACTGTTCCCGCCGTTGATTCTATGGTAGCAGAGGATTTGCTAGATGCCGATGAGTGACTTAGCTCTGTATTCAGTTGCGTTCCTGTTGGTTGTTGCGGCCTTCACCCTGGCAGTGCGTTGGCGAATTATACGAACGACAGCAGCGACACAGAATCGCGGACTGTTCCGTTTCAACGATGGCGTCAAGACTCGCGAAGTCGACCCGATTGGCGTATTGATCGCACTCGAAGCGCATCCTAAATTCCGAATGGACCTGGACCCAAAGCGGGCTCTCCAGGATGGCGACCAAGATGCACTGTTGACCATGGCTGACGCTGTTCGTCAGGCATTCTCGGTTACTCCGTTCACGCAACCAGGCAAACCAGGACTGACAGTCTACGAATGCGTGGAGCTGCTTGCCGTATTCATGCTCTATGTCGATTTGCAAAAAAAAAGTTTCAAACCGACGCAGACCTCAGCGCCATCTACGGAGTCGACATCGACCGATGCAGGCGCACCGACTACGCTCGATACGTCGGACTCTGGCTCAATCGCCGCCGAGCTCTCGCCAAGCACTCTTTAGCGACGCGTGACGGTGTTCGAGCTGCTTTGCTGCCGATCGTCGGTGGCCGCATGCCCGAAGAATGGTATGCGAATATCACCGAAACCGACGATCAAGCTATTTTCCTGCAAGACTCTGAAAAGTAGGCACTTTCCGCTATGGCTGACTCAAGTTCTGATTTCTTCGAATACGGCCGTGGCTATGCCCTGTACTCCCAAGGGATGACCGATGTTGGTCGTAAGTTCGCCAAAGACCCAATCACCGGTAAGGAGGTTGACGCACCTGAACCTGAGCTTATTAAAGCAGCCATCGAGCGCGATACGTTACTTATCGCCAGAGCAGCCGGGAGCGACTTGACACTCAATGAGTACAAGAATCTTCACGATTCGGTAGCATTCCTTCAGCGTCAGTATCGAGACCAGAAAATCACGAATGCGACCTATCAGGAAAAGCTTTGGTCCCTCCCAGGCCGAGCCAAGCGGGAGCGAACAGAAAAGAAGACCACCCACTACACTCCCAGCCGAGACGCCAAGACGGGAGAGCCAAAAGCAGGAAAGCCTGATGCCGACGTGGCTTCTGTGCCAATCGAGACCATGCGCAAGCTGTCTCCCGAAATTGGCGACATGCCCAAGACCGACTTCAAAGAGTTCTGGGATTCGGTGGTTGAGCGAGCGGGAGTTGATCCTGCTCAGTATGGTTCGACTTCTGCTGGTTTTGCCGAGCGTCACGATAGATCAGGACCAAGACCGCCAGGCGATGGAGACGTAGAGCAGCGTTCTGGCGCTCCTCCTGTCCAATTGGGTGCATCGTCTAACGATCCAAGTCCACCGGCAAGCGGAGGCAAGCGTGGTGGTTGGCTGGATCAACTGCAATCCGGCCTGGATGCTATTGGTATTGTCGAGCCGACACCTTTCGCCGATGGGATCAATGCTGGAATCTCAGGCATGAGAGCACTCGCCGATCCTAAGAATGCTGGAAAGCATTTGCGTAACGCTGGTATCTCACTGGTATCGGCATTTGTCCCCTACGTTGGCGATGCGGCCAAGCTGGCCAAGTATGGCGACAAGATCGATCCGCAGACTAAGGCGGGCCGCATGCTTGCCTCGCTGGGATTGGGCGGCGGTGGCAGCGACGGAGGCGGAGGATCGGGCGGAGACGGCAGTGGCTCAAGCGGTAGCCGTAGCGACAGTGGCGCTGGTGGGTTGATCGAGGGTGCCTTGGGTGCTATCGGCAATCTGGCTAGGGCTATGGGTCCGGTTGGATTTGCTGTTGCTGGAGTGGTGCTTGGCCTAAAGGCTTTTGTCACCTGGATGGGAAAGGTCGACGAGGCAGCCCGCAAGACGATCGAGGGCAATCGACACCTGGCCCAGTACAGCGGTGGATTGGCGGGTTCCTATGCGACTTTGGACAACCAGCGACTTCTCAGAGACATCGAACGCGGACAGCAGTTAACAGGTCCGCTAGGCAGGTTGACCGGCGCACAGTCGGCAAACGAAGCAGCACGGCAAGACTTGTTTCTGCCGTTTCAAAAGCCCGGCGTCGACATGCAGGCATTTTTCGTCAACATCAGCACTTATGCTATTCAGATAATCGATTACCTGGAGCCGATCAGCGAGCTGCTCCAAGCGTGGTATGGCGAAGAGAAGGACAAGAATCTGGCCACAAGTGCTGCCCAGTACATGGCTCGCGAAGCCAACGAACGCATGGCCAAAAGGAGACTGTAAGTGAGCGGTACACATCTGTTTTATAACGGCGTGCTAATGCGCGACTGTGAAATGATCGAGTTCGCTCAAGTGATCGAATACGACGAGTCCGAAACCGATCCGCTCTACAGTAGATTCCGCCTAACAGTCGCGTCGACGTTGATTAGCCTACATTCGACGAATCCCAGCGATGGACCGCCGATCAATCTTGGCGACACGTCAAACGCCCTAACGCGACAACATCTTTCCACGATCGCACTTCCGGCGGTGACTGGGGAAACTGTGGTGGATCGCCTGCAATTCATCGAGTCTAGGCTGCAGCAGCCCCGCAAAGACTTCTGGCTAGCACTTAATGCGACCACGAACAAGCCTCTGGTAAACAACTCCCCAGACCAGTTTACACCGGCCAAAGATTCGAGCGCCAACGACTCCTATCGCATCGTTCTGGCCGCGACCGGCATTGACGACTTTGCCGACATGAGCACCGATGAAAACGACGGCACGAAAGGCGGTCGAAAAGTAACGGGCATGTTGGCTGGAGCCACCCAGTTCACCAATGTTCAAATTGAACGCAAGGATGTAGTCGATGCGAACAATGGTCCCAAACCACAGGGCGTCAATGTCGTTCAGATCAATGGCGGTCGATCGATGCGCGTGCAAGTGACGATCGAGGTATGCAGGCCTCTCTGCCAGCCGAGCACTGATCCTACGACGCATCCAATACGAGACGCCAAAAAAGTCAAAGGCGTTATTTCCAATCGCTGGAGTATTCAGGAAACGCTCAATGAGAATTGGGAAGCGGAGATCGTTATCGAGGGAACGCTGATCATTTCCGACCAGCGGTTTAAGGCCGACTCGATGCGGCTGATGACATCTACCGGAATGTTTCCCTATGCCAAGATGACAGGGCGCATGTTCTCAACGTCTGCGGATGGCTTGAAGCTCAAGTATCGATACACGATCAAGGAGGCTGGTATTTCTCCCCCGCCCTATATCGTCGATTGGAGCGGCAAATACTCAGAAAGCATGCAGACGGGAGGCAAAGCTATCGGAACGATGAATGTCAAAGTGCGAGGTACCCACAAGATTCCCGCCACAATCAAAGATTTCAATGGAGAGTTTATTACCGATCATCGCCGTTACAAGCTGTATCTGACCGACTGGATAATGCTGATAATCCAAAGCCGATTGGCTGTGGCTGATGCGTTCGACCCAGAACCTGGAAAAAAGCCTGACACAATGGTCCCGGTTGACTTCGTGGTCATCGAGAACATGAAAGAGCCTGAAATTGAAGCTCGTCTAACGGTATTGCATTCTGGTCCAGACCCATACAAGAAGTTTTCTGTTCGCTTGCACAATTTCGGCAAAACGATCTATGACGCGACCAATCCAGCGCTAGCCAATTGGGACCCGACCGAATGGCCAATACCACCAGCATTCACTTGGGAAGCAAACCCAAGACATAACAAGATGGGGAGCGCCTACGACTGCTATTTCCAGTCCCCTTGTTCGCAGTGGCATGGTAAACCTGAAGGTCTTGCCAGGGACTTTGACCTGCAGCAGCCTCCAACCGATCCAGTTGAAGAAAACGTTCCCACGACGGAAGCCTATTTGTACGGCGGTGACACCAGCGCACTTACTGTAGGACTACCAACTGCGATTCCGAATCCAGTTCTTCCGCTGACATCTTACGGATGGTCCGACGAAAACCTAGCTCAGGGATTCACCCATCTAAGCGTCGATATTGAAAACCACTACGACGGCAATACTGGGATACTGGCGCTGCCACTTAGCAAGCAGCGAAACACGGAGTCTGGACCTGCCACTGTAGCATTCATTCCGGTCCACGCGGGAATCCAGGGGCGAACCTTCCGCATGTTGGCTAGCAGGCAGGGCGCGTGGCCGAAAGTCCCGGCACCGATGGTAACGATCTCGAATTCATCTGCGGGCTACGTGGAAAAGCTCATGAAGGCGGAAGTTCTCCCCAGCGCTCCTAAGCTAGAGAGCGACGGGAGAACGCTGAGATACACGGTCGAAGTGAAGTGGACCTACGTCAGTTCGCGTCCGATCGGGGCAAACGCAGGGGACGCCTACCGAACGTCATCAGATCCCATGGATAAAACCACCCCGACTACCAATTTGCTGCCGATTGATTCGTTCTATGATTACTCAGGGTCAATTGAGGCGACTTAGCCTAAGTGTGCATTTGTGGATGCTTGGCAAAACTTACCGAACCGTGCATCCTGGCTCCGGTTCTTGGCCTAAAATAGTGCGCACAGAACGGACACTGAACTGGTATCATCATCAGTTCTTCAGGGACCAGGCATTCGCCACTGCACGCCGGGCACCAGCAGGGCTGCAATGGGTCCATCTGCCGCTTGCGCATTTCGAGCGGATAGTACACCTCGCGCGGCTTTTCACGGTTGTTTTGCGTGATATTGTCTGAATTGGTCCAGTAGGGGATTTTGACTGGTTCACGTTCTTGCTCGAATTGTGGCCCTTGATTCAGTCCGCGCGCAGAATTGCACAGCATCCCGCTGTCGGCCCTGATTCCCCACTTGTTGATCAGGTGCTGCTCGAGCTGCCAAGCCTCGGCTGGATCGTCGCACAGCGCCAAGAAGTGGTACCACTCACATTCTCCGTTGCGCTCGTTGAGCTCGACAATCAAACGCTCCTTCTCTCCCCGGCGCTGATATTTCTCACTGAACGCATTGTGGTAGTGCTGCGTGGCCCGAGTCCCCTTGCCCTTGCCGACATAGAACGGCAGGCCACTTGGATAGCAGATCAGATAGACATAGGTACGACCGCCCGAGTAGTAGCCGAACCTGAGCGCCTCGATCCAACTGAACAGCGGAAAGAATGGCTGTATTCCAGGATCGATCCTGAACGCCCCTGCCTCGCCATGGCCATACAGTCCGCCGCAATAAGAGCATTGCCAAGGCGGCATCCACGACCAGCTTTCTGGCGGCGGTGGCAATGGCTCGTCGCAGTGTGGGCATGTCGCATTATGACCAACCGAGATTGACCCAAAACCACCCATCTTACACCATGCCCACATGCCAATTACCACTCAACCCGACCGACGCAGCCGAGCCGATCAAGCTGATATTCTACTTGCTTTCGTCGATCGATTGCGCGAACATCCACAGCTAAATGAGCAAAATGCCATCGTAGCCGACCAACCGGTTCCGGATCAGTTTCCCGGCGGTGGCTACTGCATCGTGGTGGCTCCCGGACCTGGGGAATTTCCTGGAGAACTCTGGACCGGTGGAGGCCACGCTACGGCCACGGAAGATGGTTCGGTCATCGTTGGCTGCTACGCATCAAACCGTCGCGATCGACCTGGTCGCAGGGAGTCTGCTCTGTTTGGCCGCAGGCATCAAGCCACACCGGCCGCAGAGCAACAAGAGCGTCCCAGCCTGCTTAGGTGGAAGCGTGACATACTCAGTCTGCTGACGGTCGAGAATAAGGCCCACGGAACGATGTCGCAGGCGTGGGAGCCGATGAAGCTTGGTATTCCTCTCTGTAGAGATATCCCCGCCCCAAAGCGTTCTACGGGCATCCTGGACGTTCCTGAGCATCCAGGTTGGCTCGGATTCCAATTGACCTTCTCGATTGCATGGGATTGGGACTTATATGCCTGATCCAAACTCTGGCTCTGTGACGATCGCTGGCCAGCCGATTCTGGTCGACTACCAGTTTCAGCTTCGGAAGTTCTTGGCCGATCGACTGCCTCCGGAGGAAATCCTGTTCGCTCGGTGCATGACGAAGCGACTCCGCGAAAATCCGTTTGTGTGCGACAACGCACCTGACTACATCGACTCGCCATACCCAGCGTTACCTCCGCTATCCATCGGTGAGATTCAGTGGCCTAGTGGTGCCAGCCGATATGCTCGAGCACTCTATGCGGTCGATTGGCCAACGATGCGGGGAATTGCAATGGCGGCCTGGGGATGGTCTCCACCAACCGAGTTGATTGACCCAGGTGGCGACCCTGATGATCCGGATAACAAGCGAGAGGTCACCCCGAGCGACGTTCCTGAGGATTGGGGAGTTGGCGTAAACGAAGTTCCATTGATTATTCGAGGAATCGACACGCAGCAATTCCAGGCTCCCATGCTTGCGCTAAGGCCGTATCGAGTTACTGGTGCCGGAGTTGCCTGCTGGCTGCTTCCGCTTGTAGATAAGCGTTGGCTGATGGCTCAGCGTGCGTTTGAGCCGTTGCCCTACAAACCCGACGATATGGACGTGTTAATCGCATCGGCTGCCTCTGCTGCTGGGACAACAATCGTCTCTGGCACGCGGCTAATCAATGGAGAACCAGACAAACGGCTCTGGGGGGCCGAACAGCCAGCCGTGCAAGTTCTCGATGCTGCTTGTTTATCTTCAGGCCTGCGCATTGTGCGCGATCCAGTAGGAACGCTTCGCGCAGTTCAGCCGACTGATGTGCGGCGCGATGCAACGCTTGCCAACGACTGGCAAGTACTCAGTGGAGGTAAACGCGGAAAGGCCGTTTTGCCGTCGAGCGTTCGGGTTCACTGTCGCAAAGAGGGAGACGTTAAATTCCACGTCGAGGCGTATAGTGTCACCGGCACGCTGCCCTACGGTCCTCCATTGGCTGTTTGGTCGAGCTGGCTAAAGACGTCGAGCAACGCTTCGGCTACTACGGCGTTTGCTAGTGCGATTGCTACTAACGTAGCGGCCTGGGCAAATTGCGAAGGTCAATATTGTCTTGCGGGACCGATCAACTATCTGCCGAGCGGACACGATGACTATATGTCAATTCTGCTCGAGGAGACTTCTGCGCAGGAGTACGTATTTCGTACAACGATTCGCGAACTGCCTGGCGTGTTCCTTCCCCGCGCAATACTGCTTGGCGGCGGCGACGATGATTGCTGTGATTCTGAGGATCACTTTCTGTTTACGCTGAGCGAGTACATGGCAGGCAGTGGCGCTGATGCTGAGATTCGCACAATGGACGATACAACGCAAATAGAAGCATCCGCGACGGTCAAGAACACGCTAGGGGACTTCTCGCATCTTGGCGAAGGCGATCGCGGAATCTGCGTCAAGGTCGACGGCGTGTATTACGCTGTGCATCCAGAGGGCGAATCGGGCGGTGTGGTATTCACACTCACGGCCAACTTGGCTGGGGCCGTAGCAGCTTCCGCAACGGCAAATGTAATCGTTACTGGAGTAGAGGGAGTATCGATAGGCAACGAGGTTACGGTCTACAACACCGGCAAGAAGAAATCGTGGACTGGCGCAATCGGCTGGGCATTAAAGATCGGTAGTGAATACTGGGTTGTGGAGGTCGATCAATACCCCATCCATAGCGTAGTCACGCTTGCTGACGCTACGCATACGTTTTCGCCATACGGAACCTACCAAGGGAAACGAGCAGATCAAAAGGCCCCACCTGTAAGCGTGTCGGCGATGGCCGCTATGACGCCATACCCGTTTGCGTTTTTGCCAGACCCCTTTCCTGACATCGGGAACCCGCTAAACCTAATAGGACTCGCTGGTGATCGCGGACTGGTGACCTACAACGAGTCTGTCGATAAATTTCAGCTTATCGAAATCTACCCGCAGGAAAAACGCCGCGTTGCATTCAAGCTGACCGAAGACATGCCGACGGTGAAGATCAGCAGCACGGACAAATTCCTGCCGACTGAGACACGAGAGTTTACGTCAGGGGAAATGCCGTTTCTTCCGTCGCCACCGACGCTCTCGATCTACGATCCATTGCAGCTCGTCATCGACGGCAAGGAAAACGACGAAGGTGTCGTCGAATATAGCTACCGCAAAGCGAGGTGGGAGGTAATCTCGTTTCGTCGACGGGAGTTTGGCTCGCTTGAGTTCGAGATAAGCGAAATTTACACCAAGTCTACCGGCCCATACGCCGGTCTGACTGCGGCGCTAGTGACCGTAAAGATACCGCCTCCCGACAGGCCCGAGTTGCTCAATACTGAAATCGAGATCATCGATCACTCTGGCTGTATCTTTGATCTTCCGGAAGCAGATTTGGTTGGCGTTTGGGGGTGGGCATCGGAGCGAATTGCCGAGTCGCTGGAGGATGGAGCTGCCCCGGGGACGCTAACACCCATTCACTGGTCTGCCGATGACCGCTGTTGCACGGGTTCCGAAGGTGGCGGCGGCGAGCCCGGACCAGCAGGGCCAGCAGGGCCAGCGGGGCCAGCAGGGCCAGCGGGGCCAGCAGGACCAGCAGGACCAGCAGGACCGAAGGGCGACACAGGCGACACGGGACCAGCGGGTCCGGCAGGACCAACCGGCGATACTGGGCCGGCAGGTGCAGATGGCGCTACTGGACCAAAGGGCGACACGGGGCCAGCCGGTCCAGCAGGACCGAAAGGGGATACTGGTGATACTGGACCAGCAGGACCAACGGGTGCGGCTGGCGCGACAGGACCGAAAGGGGACACTGGCGACACAGGTCCTGCCGGACCAACAGGACCAACAGGCCCAACGGGGCCAACAGGTGCAACTGGCGCTACAGGGGCCACGGGCGCAGACGGTGCTACGGGTCCGGCTGGTCCAAAGGGTGATACGGGCGATACCGGACCGGCAGGCCCAACAGGCGCTACTGGCCCTGCGGGTGCTGATGGTGCAGATGGAGCCGACGGCGCAGATGGAGCCGGAATCACTAACGGCGACAAGGGCGACATCACCGTCTCCGGAAGCTTCGACGTTTGGACTATCGACAACAACGTCGTGACCAACGCGAAGCTAGCCGACATGGCTGCTGGCACAATCAAAGGCGCTGTGTCCGCTGGCGATCCAGTTGACCTAACTCCTGCGCAGGCAAGACTCATCTTGCGGCGAGCCAAGAACGTGCTGACGTTCGCATCAACGCAAAATTGGGATTTAAACAATGGTTTATATCATACTTTAACTGCAACTGGAAATTTTACATTAAATCTTCCGTCAAATATTGCTGAGGGAGAAACAGCTTTTATATATGTTAAACAAGATGGAACTGGTTCTCGGATACTATCGCTTGGGGCCGGGTATCACACTCCTGGCGGAGTCGCTATCGAACTGACCACAACTCCAAATGCGGTTGATCGACTAATGTTCTTTTTCGACACCGCGACAACTTGTACCGTCACAGTAACGAAGAACATCAAGGGTGGTGTAGGCTCTGGTTTCGCTAATTACTACGCCCAATTAAACGGAACGAGTGACTACGCATCAATCCCAGCGACGTCACATACATCAGCCGCAGGAACGCTTATGGTTCGATGCAAGCTGGATGTGGCTACACCACCAGATTATGCCCAGTCCGGATTGATTGAGTGGAGTCATAATTCGGTGGGATCAACACATTATCCGTTCAATACTGGCGTACTGTACCTATCCCCATTTCGCACATCGAGAGTTGGTCCTGTAACACCGTCTGGATCAATAAGTCGAACTGGATGGCATTGGTTAATAATACGGGATGACGCCACCAGCGGTTGGGAAGCCTTGCAGTCATTAGACGATGGAGTGCTCGTGTCAATATCTACCCAGTCACACCAAGCATGGAATACAAGCCCAGATAGGCGATACATAGGAGCGAACGCTACGGGCAACAAGCTGGACGGGGCGATTGATAGATTCCTAGTGGGCGACTCTCGCTGGAGCGATGCACAAATCCAGGCGGTAATCGCTGGAGGCTCTGGACCAAGTGACGTGCTTGTTCGTTATGAGTTTAGTGAAATCTCTGGAGGAACATTCCTCGACTCCAGCGGCAACGGAAAAAACGCAACGATTACCGGCAGCCCAACAATAAACGCCGCCTAGAAAGTCATGTAATTATGTTCGGCTTCCAACCCGTCCCAATTGAAAGCGATCCAAGCGGTGTTGATCCACCAGGAGGCTGCGCGATCCTAAGCCAGTCGTCGTACGCCGGTACGGGCACATCGCACTCGATCACGCTCCCTGGCGGAATTGTAGCGGGAGACAAAATAGCGATTGCCGTCGCCTATCGCGACTACGCCGCGCCGCCGTCGGGGTTCGGAAGCTACACGCTGCTTAGAACGCAGTACCTGAACGGCGACTCAAGCAAGGGGGCGCTGCGGACGTACACGAAGGTGGCTGACGGTAGCGAGGGATCGTCAATTGCATCGACCACGTCGTCCTCGACTCAGGTGTGCGCAATAGCCTATCGACTCACCTGTCCTCACGAGGAGAGCGGTAGTTCAAGTGGAGGCTTCAGCGACACGGCCACGTCGGCGGCTCCGTCTCCAACGGTAAGTATTGACGTCATGCAAATGCTTTCGCTAGCGTTCATTGACGGTCGCAAACTAGAGACATTCCCATCTGGGTATATGGGCTACTACGACTCGATTGCACCAGGGCACACGGCATCGTCGTTAGTGCTAAGCGTCGGCTGGAAAACGGACTTGAGTGCCTCGGAAACACCTGGAGACATATCTATCGACGACGATGTCTACTGGGCAACAGCCGTCGAGGTGTTTGGATAATGCCTACTAAAAGATGTTGCTGCGGACCTGGATTGTGCGAAAAATATTGCATTGAGAACAGCGGCGCGCCGTGCAGTACTGTTGATGCGGCTCGCTACTATGAGGTGGTTTTCCCGCTCTACGGCGACACCTACAGCGAGGATACTTGCTGCGACAAGCTATTTACCCCGGATGACCTTGGCGGCAACTTCTACTTGGTGAATGACGGGCTTGACGAATCTTGCACATGGGTAACTGAGGAACATGGGGGATGTGTCGGAACGCTTGAAATATCGGCTGGCCCCGATGCGGTTCTGACGATCACCAAAGGGTCTAACGCTCTGGTTTACACCCCGGTTACGTCGATCACCTATAACCCGCTATGTACGGCAGTTTTTGAGTATCGGGCTGATCTTTCCGACCCGCCAGAGGGTTGCGAGTGGCCGAGCAAGGTCTGTGTACGGCCAAACGAGTATTGCTGTCCCGATTACGCCTACCCTGACACGCTCGAAGCCTATTTCACAAAAGCAGTATTGGGTGGCTGCACATGCTCAACAGGCGTAGGACCCGCAAAAACGCTGACCAGAGTTCCAGCGTCTCCAGCGAGCCCGCCCGCTCCGTACCTCTCTTTCCCAGAGCTCATGGGCTACGGTGCATACGCCCGATGGGTAGGGACAGTAGATGTAGGGTCGTGCGGGAAAAAATTACAGCTGTGCATGGAATGCACACCCTACGGTGCATCCCCTGGCAGCACTCGCATGTTCTTGACGATCACCGGCGATTCAGACCCAATATGCGACGGGGACAATGTTGGGGCTGAAGAGGCGACCGACAGTTGCGACCCGTTCATTTTCACATTTGTAATTGAGTCAGCATCAAGTTGCTGCGACGGCGAGGCATTCGCAACCGAACTAATTTTACACATTTTTGACCCATCATAATGACCACCGACTGTAACCAATTCCAAGGCCGATTGCGTGACTTGTGCCGAGGCCACGACGATGACGGCAATCCCGTCAGCTCGCCCGAGAAACGCGCGAAGTGGCAGAGATATTTTCATGGCGGCGATGAGCTGCAGGTAGTCAATCGCAAGATAGTCGGTCTCACTCCCGATGAAAAAGAAGCGAGGCGCGCTAGAGTCAAGGCGGCTTCTGCAGAGGAGAGAAGACTTATCGGCTGGCTTACGTTCTTTCGCGCACCAGGCGAGCGAGGCATAGGTGACACAGCGCTGCGCATGTCGCAGTTGGCTTGGAGACGCTCTCCCACTATTAAATCGCTGGTCGACGGTCTAATGAAGCAGTGTGCGTGCAAGAGGCTAGACGCTGTGTCGCGGCTCAATAAGGAACATCCGTACGCTCAGCAAGTATCAGGTGTCGCGACACCCGCAGTTGCCAAAATCAGCGGCAAGTAGCCTTTGCTGCTCAAGAAAACCAAAGGTTTTGACGCATTTTCAACAGCCGCCTAAGCCCCAAGAACGACTTAAAATCCTGTGGGCGTAAAGCCCGTGCGGGTTCGACCCCCGCCTCAGCTACTTGCTACATAAGGACTTATGGCGGTCGCCATCTTGCCTGACAACCGAAAGATAGACGCTCACTTTCATAGTTTACATAGGATCGACGATCGAGTTCATATCAAATCGGGATTGTCGGAATCCGATTGAGTGTTCGTCATCCTAAAAGAGCGTCAGCGACAACACATACGAGTAGCCGATTCGCAAGCAGAACACCGCCCCCCCCCTGATCAGGAGCGACCGTTGATGTTCACTCTTCATTGAGGGGCGTTTTAATCCGTTGTCTTATCCGTTGTCGCCAGAATCGGTTCGAGCAGCCCACAGTTCAACTAACAGGGCATGGTCGTGGGATAAACGATCAGGATCGAAGTTGCGATTTTGGTGGGGGTGATAGCTTGTAAAGGCTGTCGAGTTGATCTAGGCTGATGCCTTAACTCATTTCCGGTCTAAAGGCAGGTGCATGATGGGCTTCGACAGGGGTTTTTTCAGTGGCGTCACTGGTTGTATAAGTTTGATTGGACTTATTTTACTTAGCGCTCCGTGCTGGGGTGACTTCATCACCTTGGTCGACAATGGCCGCTCGAGCAACCGAGTCGACTTGGTATTTGTGGGGGACGGCTATACAGCCGGCGAGATATCGACCACCTATGCTGCGCATGTCAGTTCGATGGTCTCCTATTTGTTTGGTACTGCGAGTAACCCACTATCGCGATATGCCAGTTTCTTTAATGTTCACCGCGTCAATGTAATCAGCAATCAATCAGGCGCAGATGTGCCACAGTCGGGCATCCTCCGCGATACCGCGCTGGACGCAACCTATCGCTACGATGGCGTGACCGATCGTTTGCTGTATTTCAACGCTGACAAAGCGAATTCAGCCGTAAACACTGCGTTGGCAGGGACTGGCGTGGATATCGATATGCGTGTCGGAGTAGTCAACGAATCGGTTTATGGCGGAGGCGGAGGGCAATGGGCCGTTTATGCTGGCGCCAACATTCAGGATTCGAAAGAAATCGCCGTGCATGAATTGGGACATTCCTACGCGGGCTTGGCAGACGAGTATTTTAGTCCTGGATCGTACGCGGGCCCGGAACCTGTGGAAGCCAACGTAACGACTAGCCCAGCAACGGGAAAATGGGATCGCTGGGTCGGCTACGATGACCCCGATTCGGATATTGGGGAAATTGGATACTACGAAGGGGGGAAATACGTATCCAATGGCATCTATCGTCCGTCGGACAACTCGCTCATGCGTTCTCTCAATCGTCCGTTTGATGCCGTTGGACGCGAAGCTCTCATTTCCACGATTTACAGTGAAGTCAATCCACTAGACGCTTGGCTAGCAGAGTCGAGCAAGTTGGATCAGTCCAGTTCGGCGTGGGTCGATGTGGTCGACCCGTCCGTGATCGATGTCGATTGGTTTTTGGATGGAAACTTGCTAAGCGCTACCGGTGAAAACTTGAATATCGGACAACTTGGTCTTAGCCCCGGCGACTATACGTTAACTGCCACAGCCTACGACAATCTCTTGGACCATTCGTTTACGGGGGATAGTTTGGATTGGTGGCGTCTCAATTCTGCTCCGCTGACTCGGTCGATTTCCTGGAGCGTAACAATTTCGGCGGTGCCTGAGCCGAGCGCATTGGGCTGGCTTTTGATTTGCAGTTTAGTCCAATTATTTCGTCGCCAGGAGCGAAAGGAGCAGTACTCATTTGCTTCATTCTTGAAACCGTGATCGATGGTTGCCGCTTTACCTCGGAGGCCCGCTGACTTTTACGTTGGTCCCTTGGCGGTTAATGTTCAGTTCGCTGGTGCGCGCAATCTCGGCGAGTAGCTGGTCGAGCGTTACCTGCTTGACTTTAAAACTGATACGCCGCTCGCGCATCGCCGCTGGGCAGTTTTCGTCCCACTGGAGTGCGAAACCTAGGCTTGTTCCCAGGTGTTCCAGGACGCTGACTACCGGTGTATTGGCGACCTCAAATTCGTACCGCTCGGATTTGTTGCCCAACGCCACGGCGGGACGATGGGCCTGCGGTGGAGCCAGCAACGCTAAGTGAAACGCAGTCGGTCCCTGAACGTGACTGATGCTACCGCGAGTTTGGCATAGTGCGCCAACGTACTTCGCTCGCAAACTCGCCAAGCCGCGTAAATCGAGCTCAGCCTTGCTGTAGTTGGCTTGCCACTCGGCAACTGGTTGGAGTGGCACGATGCGAAAGCGATTGCCTTGCATCCACTCCATTTCACGATCGAAGCCCCCCAGCAACACAGTCGCTTGAGTCGCCAACGTGGAGGGTTGTAAAAACCGTCCTGCGTGAAACAGATCGTGCGGCAGCTCCCCCGCGATCTCGATCTTCCAATGGGATTCAATTTGTTGCAGCATCTCCGTGGGGGTAGCCAGTTCGTCCCACTGAAGTTCACGCAGCGACGCCGGCTGATGAGTGCCGCCAGCGCGACTCAGTTTATCGTGCAGTCCAACCGCAGCGCGTTGCAAACGACTGACACGACCGTGGGGGCCCATGTAAATCACATTCTCAATTAACCCTAGTTCAGCGTCTGCTACGGAGGCGATATGCTCCAGCGTTCTCAGTAGGCTGGCATTCTGCCGAACGTCCGCCGGGGTTGAGTTGATCAAGTGGTTTGGATCGATGTCGCGATCGAGCCAAATTGAAATGCTAAATTGTTGGCTGAGCTCCTGCAGACCGGTGCGGAGGGGAGTTTGATCCCAAAAAATTCGCGTCGGCGATTGCAGAGCTGACTGAGCCGCTCGACTGCTCGGCAGCTCTAGCAAATTCACCGTGATCGACAATATTTCACCCTGCGGTTGAGCCCAGACGCTAGACTGAAGTCCTGCCAGGAAGAGGCCCACCCACCGACCAATGATTAGAAGCCCAGGCAACGCATTGATGCGAAGTGCCCGTGTGTCCAGAACGCCCCCGACTAAATAAATAAAGAACTTCAGGATTGCACCTTTGGTCCAATTCCCGGTGGGCAATGACAGTCTAGGTGAAATGGATGGTTTGCGGCGTCGTCCAAGCACGGTAACTCTGGTCCCAAACGGGGGTGGCACTGCACATTTCCAACCGCACGCTGGCTGGCTTGCGAAGCAGCCTCTGGCGAGTAAATTGCCTCGGCGGCAAACTTGATTATACTGGATCGGTCGGGCGCAGGAGCCTTATCAGCGACGCGACAACGAATGTTTCCCTCAGCTCAGGATGTTCTTCCGTGGAAGACCGTGCGACACGTTATTCGATCCTCTTAACCTACTATCAGCGCTATTTAAACGATGGCGAGACGGCCCAGTTCATTGCGGCCGTCGCTCGCAAGTATTCGTTAGCGACGCTACAGCGTTTGGCCGCATCGGGAGACAAGTTTTCGCGTCGAGCCGCAGCGCTCGCTCTGGGCTTGCTAGGTGATGTGCGTAGCGTTGCTGTGCTCGGACCTATGCTCCGTAGTCACGATCGCAAACTGCGTTTGGTTGTCGACGATGCGCTGCGAGCTATCTCGGCGCGCGAGGGCTCAGCCGCTCAACGTCAGCAGCTTGAACGTATCGTCCGCTGCAATGAATGCGGAAACTTCGAACGCTCTGTCGAATTGTCTACGCAGTTGATTGAGTCGACTGGCGGTACCTCTGAGACCTATCACCAGCGTTCGCTGGCTTTTTTTCAACTCGACTCGATCGAACACGCCATCGATGATTGTCGTCAGACGCTCAAGCTCCATCCCTTTCACTATGCGGCCATGGTTGGCTTAGGCCATTGTCATCTGGAATTGGGCGACCTGCTCGAGAGCCTGTTCTGGTTCCGCCAAGCACTCGACGTCTATCCCGACTTAGAATCTGTCCGCCTGCAGATCCGCCGCTTGGAAAAGGCGATCCAGGAGTTGTAGTCTTGCTGCCCTAGTCGTCTGTCAAGAAACAATTTCGAGGAAGTGGACGAGTCCGTTTGATTCGTCAACCGTTCGGGACTCGTAACTTCGTCCACTGCTGCCCCCTTTACCCCTGTTCGCAATCGGGGTGGGCACTGACATCAGTGCTGTCCCCACTCCATATCGTCCGTCCGCCGTCGACGGGCAAACAGACTCCGGTGATGAAGGGACTGGTCGCTAGAAACAATACGGCCTGCGCCAGATCGTCGGGCGTCCCAGCGCGTTTGAGCAAGCTGGCCTGCACAATCTTGGCTTGGCGCTCAGGGCTGATGCCGCTGGCCAACTGAATCGGCCCAGGCATGACTGCATTGACGCGCACAAGTGGATTGCGATGGGCCAGTTCGACGGCGAGCGAGCGCGTACAACATTCGATCGTCCCTTTGCTAATCAAGTAGGGCAAAAAGTCGCGATAGGGGCGTGCCATGGCCCAGTCACCGATATTGACGATCGCTCCACCGCTGGTTTGCTTGGCCATCGCTAGCCCAAAGTGTTGACCACACAGCGCGGTCCCCAGCGAGTTAACACGGAAAAAGCGTTCATAGTCGGCGGTACGCGTTTTTTCTAGTGGGTACGGATCCCAGATTGCGGCTGAACACACCAGTACATCGATCCGTCCGAAACGCTCGAACGTCTGCTCGACCCAGCCCGTAACGGCCGCCTCATCCTCGACCGCGCCCGTGATCAACATTGCCGTGTGCCCCGCTGCAGTCAGTTCGTCGAGGGCTTGCTGGGCTGCCTTGTCAGCGTGATGGGAATGGATGACCACACGAAACTTTTCGCTGAGAAACGTCTCGATCACTCGGCGGCCGACGCGCGGTGCCGCGCTGCCGGTGACCATCACGACCGGCGACTCGCATCGAAATAGCCGTTCATTGCGTTGCACTGTGGACTCATTTGGTAACATTAAGTCATTCCAAGTTGGGATTGTCGTTGAACCTCTGTGGCTATCGCAGCCAGACAGTAGAGTAGCGAATCCAGTTCTGCATAATAAATCACGCAATCGAAAAAGAAACCATGCTCAAATTCAACCAAAACAATCGTCGACGAATTATAGGTACTCTGGCGACTGTTTTAGTCTGGCAGTGCGCCAGTTTGACAATTCGCCCGAACTGCCTGGCTCAAGAACTCGGCACTCAGTCACTTAAGGAAGCTGGAAAAACCGCTGAGGAACGCAAACTCGATCAGCTTTTCGAGGATTACTACCAGCAGTACTTGATCCTGTTTCCGCTTGAAGCTACGAATTTTGGCGACAGCCGATACAACGATCAATTGCAATTGTCGATCTCTGCCGACTTTCTCGCTAAAGAGCAGGATTTCTACCAACAAACGCTTCAGCGGCTGGGTGCAATCGACCTCGATCAAGTCTCCGACACGCCGCACCTGATGGCTGAGATTCTCCAGTATGAATTGGAAACACGACTGGCTAAGTTTCCATTTCGGTTCGAGCGAATTCCATTTCAACAATTTGACGGACTGCCATTAACGTTCGCGCAGTTGGGGAGTGGTGCTTCCAGCCAGCCATTCAAGACGGCCAAAGATTACGACAATTGGCTGAAGCGCGTTGATGCATTTGTGGCCTGGTGCCAAGTCGCCATCTCGCGCTTTCGCGAAGGGATTGCGGAGGATTATGTGCTGCCCAGGGTTTTGGTGGAAAAGATGGTGGCTCAGATGCTCGATAAAACCATCGTCACGGACGATCCTACGCAAAGTCTATTCTATCAACCTATCGACAAACTTCCCGATAGTATTAGCCCCGCAGAAAGGACTCGTTTGACCGCCGCCTATCGCCGTGCCATCGAAGTACAACTCATCCCCGCCTACCAAGGACTGGGCGAATTCTTGCGCGACGAGTACCTACCTCACGCTCGCCAATCCACAGGCATTTTAGCGCTCGAAGGCGGACGTGAGCAGTACCAGTATTGGGTCGGCAATTGGACGACAACGAAACTCACACCCGAAGAGATCTTTGAGCTGGGAGAACAGGAGGTCGCGCGCATCACGACGGAGATGGAGCAAGTCAAGCAACAGATGAGATACGGCGATCAATCACTGGCCGAGTTCTTTGAGTTCCTGCGCAGTGATCCGCAGTTCAAACCCTTTCAATCTCCTGAGGAAGTGCTGGACTTCTTTCGCGGCTTGCAGGTCAAACTGGAACCAGCCTTGGCGCGAGAGTTCTTGAAGAAACCGAAGACTCCCTTTGAAATTCGGCGCACCGAGGCTTTTCGGGAGAAGACGGCTAGTGCCGAGTATATGCCCGGTTCGGCCGACGGCTCACGGCCAGGAATCTTTTACTGCCCCATTCCTGACGCCAAACAGTACAACATCACCAGCGGTATGGAATCGCTGTTTTTACACGAGGCATTGCCGGGGCATCACTACCAAGTTTCGTTGCAACAGGAGAATCAACAACTACCAAAATTTGCCCGCTTTTTATGGTACGGTGCTTACGGTGAAGGCTGGGCGCTGTACTGCGAATCGATGGGAGAGGAATTGGGACTGTACACCGACCCACGCCAAAAAATCGGCGCCTTGGGGGACGAAATGCACCGAGCCATCCGCCTAGTAGTCGACGTCGGTATGCACTGGAAAGGTTGGACTCGCGAGCAAGCCCTCGATTACATGATGGCGCATGAACCGATCTCGAAAGATGGCGCAGTAGCTGAGATCGAACGCTACATGGCCTACACGGCACAGGCACTCAGCTACAAGATCGGGCAACTGACAATCCGCCAGCTTCGGCGATCTTGCGAGCAGCGTTTGGGAGATGACTTTTCGCTCCCAGCCTTTCACGATCAAGTCCTACGCAACGGCTGCATGCCGCTGAGTTTGCTTGAACGTCGCCTGCAAGCTTGGGACGGATCTCGAGAGTAGGAGTTGGGAGTTGAGGAGAACACCCAATCGGCCTACATTCGAGCGATGGACGTTCTGCGGCGATAGAACGCGCAAGTTACAGCACTCCATAGGACCACGAGCCCAGTCGGTTCGGGTACGGCATGAACGGTAATGCTGGCGGCGTCGGGAAGTGCGATCTGATTTCGCGCGAACCCACCGATGCTAATCAACGCACCGTCCACGATGCTCGCCGTGTAGGAGCCGGGTGAGCTGTTGACGCCACATCGATGGTGAAAGAAAACAGGGCTGTGGGGTCTGTGTTGAAAACCAAAGGATCACCTAGAGTAGCGTCGCCTTTGAGGAAATCTCCTTCGCCTAGTTCAAACGGATCGCCGCCGGAAAAGAATAGATCCCCGCTGCCGAAATCGGTCAGCCTGGTAAAGCCTGAAATGGACCAACCGTCAGGCAATCCTCGCCCAACTGCGGGTGCAAGATCGATGGGAATGTCGTATCCCGAGACAGACTCCGTCCCGACTTCTGCGTTGAGGCGAACCGCAATGGTGAAACTTGTCGTTCCCGATTGCGGTAATGTCAATTCATTGACTGAAGGGTCAAACGTTAGCACCACTCCAGCACATGCGCTGTTGGTTGCGCAAAGTGAAATGACTGCACAGAGAATCATTAGCGAATGCAAGCGAGACATTAATATCATTCTTCGTTAAAGGTCGCTCGGCGTCTGGTAGGGTTCACGAAAGTTCGTTTTAAGGCGCGGCTTGACTCGAGAAAAGCTAAACCGACTCTACCCAGTATAGTTGGCGCTGTTTCAAATCCGAACTATTCAAAAGCGGCGTGGCATATCCCAGTTCGCTCATAGCCTGCTGATGCGCCGCAGGACTCGGGCTGCGGCACACACGCTCGTCGATTTCAGGCGCGAATTCTACTAACGATTCGGCTGGAAATGAATTGTCAGCCGAGGTCACTAACGACTCACCTGGCACTTCAGCGACGGGCACTTCAGCGACGGGCACCTCGGCGACGGGCACTTCAGCGACGGGCACCTCGGCGACGGGCACCTCGGCGACGGGCACTTCGGCGACTGGCACCTCGGCGACGGGCACTTCAGCGACTGGAACTTCGACAACTGGCACTTCAGCGACGGGCACCTCGGCGACTGGCACCTCGGCGACGGGCACTTCGGCGACTGGCACTTTGGCGACTGGCACTTCAATGACTAGAGCATCAGCGGCTACATAGAACGAACTAGTTTCCGTTTGTCCAAAGTTGTGCGGCGACGGCGGAGCAGGCAAAACGGTGCCACGACGAGCATTGACCAGCAGCAAGTCGGTGATGTTGATGCCGCCGTTTCGATCGATATCCACGCGGGCTTCGATCAGGTCGTCGGGAATGATTCCACGCTTGGCATTGACTCCCAGAACGTCATTAATATTGACTCCTCCACTTTGGTCTACGTCGCCGGGAAGACTATTGATTCGGAAGTTGAATTGACCACCTGCGGAATCGTCCCCGGAGCGAAGGCTGACGCCGTCGCTCCATTCACCATCCAAGAAAGTTCCATGGGTATCGCGTATCGCTTCGGACAGGCTGAGGACCATCGCGTCATTGCTCAATGGGGTGGAGAGCGCAATCGTACCGACCAGCGCGCCAGCTTGACCATAGCTAATTTGCGTCAGCGACTGGTAGTCGGCGACTTTCGTGCCGACCAAAGCGACGTTAGCTTCGACGAACGACCCGGCCACGTCGCGATCGAAGACAACGTAGATGCGATCGATGGCGTCCCAAGTTAGATTCGACAACTGTTCGCTGCCGACCAGCGACAGTCCCAAGCCGTTGCCCGCACCGACTCCCAGGCCATCGACCAGGTCGATCGCCGCTGCATCCCAGCCACTGGCCGCCACGATCACGTCGATGACTCGTGGCGACTCGGCCAACGCAGGGGGGCTAAGATTGAAGAACTCCAGCACGTTGTCCATCACCGCCGATCGCAAGCTAGGATCGACAATCGTTTCAAACGGGAAGCCGAACATCACCAGACTCCCCTGACCGGCAGTGCCAGCCTTCTGCACGGCGGCCACGCCGCCGCTCCCGCCGCTATACATCAAAGCGGCCTGCGCACCAGTTCCAGGGCTGAGTACATCTGGGAAAGCGACATCGTAGGTTTGGCCATCCAAGCTGGAAAACACAGATCCATCGGAGATATTGAAATCGGCTAACCCGGCAAAGATGCTGTTGCTGGCTGCGGTAATCGTATACGTATTGGCATTGTCGGCCACGTACGAGGCACCGAGCGTATTGCGGAAAAAACTTCGTCCGTTGTTTTTGGCATCTAGGTCCCAGCCGATTTCTGAGCCCGTGATCAGTAGATTGCCTCCGCCGGCTAGAAATTGTCCCACCAAAGTCTGTTCGGTGCTGTTGAGAGTATCATCAGCCGTAGATTCTGTACCGAGGATCCACACGACGGAATCGTAGTTGGCTAGGTTGATCGTGCCATTGATGACGGCTTCATTGCTGGTGCTATCGACATGAACGCCCGGTCGAGCAGTTTGGATAGCCTGCTGAACCTGAATGGTATAATCGCGACTGTTGTTAAATCGCGTCCAGACACGATCGGTCGTTGCGCTGCTGGAAAGGAAGGGGAGCTTGAAGTTCTGGCTGCGATCGAGTCGGTCGTAGCCGTTGACGATCAATAGCTGCTGAGGGCCACCGGTAGGTAGCGCAGTCAAGACTTCCGATGCTAGCGACTGTCCCCCAGCGTTCTCAGCGACAACTTTGAAATAGTAGGGACGGGACGCATCGAAGCCGTCGAGCGCCAGACTCGAAACGCTGCCACCGGCCACG
The DNA here is from genome assembly GCA_020852965.1 of Pirellulaceae bacterium. Classification (GTDB taxonomy): domain Bacteria; phylum Planctomycetota; class Planctomycetia; order Pirellulales; family Pirellulaceae; genus Aureliella. The sequence continues at coordinate 85,392 of JADYZV010000027.1, forward strand.
TACGTACCGCCATCGAAACCATAACCATCTATCGAAGCGTATACGCGAAAGCCGCTGGCTGGACCGCCGTAAACGCCATTGAAGCCACCTGTTGAGCTTGGCCCTGCCGTCCATGAAACTGTCACTTCACCAGCCGCCGCACTGACGGCCGTCACATCTCGTGGTGGCGAGGGGAGCGTCACATTGGCGGGCTGTGCGGTCGTACCATTAAAGTTAATTAAATGTTCGAGAGTTGCTTCATAAGTGCTACGCGCCAATTGGTCGCGCACTTTCGGGTCACGCAACAACTCGGCGTCTTGCGTATTGTCATGGAAGGCTACTTCGACAATGGTCGCATCGAATTCACCACCCGCCCTGGCATTGGTGATTTCGCCAAAGGCACCGGCCAGGGTATTGCTCGTTCGAGTACTCCAATCATGTGCGAAGCGACCATCTAAAGCTCGCATGTCCTCGTTTATTTGACGTCCCATACTGGCAGCCAGCGAGGATTGATTGGGGGTCGGATCCGCTGCGGAAATCAAGCCGATCGCCCCGCGACTCGCCGCCGTATCGGGGTTGCCCGTCGTCGCATTGGAGTGGAAACCCACATAGACGCTCGTGCCGTACGGATTGGAGTCAGCGTTCATCTGCTCGGCCATGCGAATCGGTGCCGATACATTGCTAGTTCCAATGATCGCAGAAGGGCTGCTAAAACTGCTTCCCTGTCCGACTCCTCGCCACAACCACACGAGCGAATCTTCGTCCTCGCGGGGATAGCCCGACACATTGCCAGTTCCAATCCCATTGGCCCCCCACGGGAGATCCCCCATACCATTGCCAAAGCGAATGGAGTCGGCGATTACGACTGAGCCACCACCGCTGGATAGGTTGCTAATCTGCACCGATCCATCGCTGGGCGAACTACCCGCGTCAAAGTGGTAGGTTCCCAGGTAGACCCAGCCATTGCCGACTTGACGATGGTCGATGGTGAGTTGCGTTTCTCCACCGGTGTGATGGATGCGGTAGAGTTGGTCGGTGCGATTGGTTCCCATCGACGCCCACGCATAGACGGGATAGAAACCTGCGGCTGGAATGTTAGGTGTGTAAGTTGCGACCGCAGTTTCGCTGGTACTATTGACCGTGGCGAAGCGGTACTTGACGGCATCGGTAGCCGCCCCGTAATCTTCGTCGTACCAGCGCGGTCCGACTGTGTTGTTGCTCCACGACCCGCTCCATGTTACACCAGGCGAATCGTTGTCGAGCACCACTTCAATCGCTTGTCTACCGACAGGCCGCATGGGAACCACGGTGGCACCCGCTCGCAGCAAGTAGTCGGCATAGTAGCTCATTTGATCTTGATTGCCGAAGTCCTCGACCATCGATAGTAGATTGCCTCGATCGGTTGCCCAGCGACCCAAATTGTCATTCCATTGCCAACCATGCCCACCGGACGTATAGACAATCTTACCGTCGAGTGTTCCAGATGGTTGCTCACCAACAGGGACTAGTCCTGGGACTCCCGCCATTGGCAGACGAGGCTCGAGCGTTTCGAATGACCAAGCCCGCTGAGTGTCTACGGAGCGGTACGATGCCAGCAGCCCGCACAGACAGACAAACCAACCGAGAATTCTCTGTGGTGCGCTCCGCAACCAGTGCATTAGTACCATCGCTATCGAGCCTGGAAGTATCAATGAAAGATTTAACTACGCGGCAGCCAAACTGCCCGAAAAATAGAAACTCTCATTGTAGTCCAAAATTGTCTTTGCAAGCGCTAAGAGAGAGGTACGTACAGCACCGGCGATTCGCAAGGAAATCGAACGCGCAATACATTCTAAGAATGCCAATCGGATGCCCCAAAAGAGCTATGCCTTTGGCGCAGGACCATCCAACTGGGCTTCGAGTTGAGAGAAAATCGACTGAAGTTCGTCTAGTGGCTTGGCCAGCAACTCATCGGTCGGTGTCTGCTCGATGCGCAGCATCCGCTGGGCCATTTGTATTTTACCCGCAAAGAAGCCTTCTTCGCGCCCTTCATTGCGCCCTTCATTGCGAGCTAAACGCTCTACACAAGCTTCCCGTCGATCAGCCGTACTTCGAACAGCTTGTCGACGACCTTTGCGCCAATTTCGCTATCGAAAGCAATTTTCTGAAGCTCTTTGTCCCTAGCAATCGGCGCGATCGATGGATCAATGGCGCTAAAGCCAAAGTACCTCTGTGAACTCTGTGCCTCTGTGTTTCAAAAACGATACGAGCTGCACCCTCGATATTGGGCTCATTCAGCAGGAAATTTAAACACGGAGGCACAGAGTTCACAGAGGGATGTTGTGGTGTTCAGCGAGGAGCGCCAGAAAAGTGGATCGTTTTTCCGAAATTGGTACAAATCTTATTCGCTGGTGGAATCATGAGCTGCGAGCGGTGACAATTCTGTGGATAGAGATCTATGGATAGAGAACAGTACAGACGCACGACATGGGGGGGACATGCATTCCCAGCGGATACAGGAACTTTATCGAGACCATGCCGCTGCGCTTATTCTGTACGCTCGTCAGTGGTGCTGCGCGCCCGACGACGCATTGCAAGAAGCCATGCTGGCGCTAGCCAAATGCCAGCCAATCCCTGACGATCCGGTAGCCTGGTTGTATACCGCAACGAAGCGACGAGCTATGAACATCGCTCGCGGTGAATTGCGACGTCAACATCATCACGCTCGCGCAGTCGAAGAGCACGCACAGTGGTTCACTGCGGCCGAGCAGGGCATTGAAAACAATCAATCCGAGAGTTTAGCCGATAGCGTGGCGACTGGGTTGAATGGTTTGGCTGACGATGAGCGGGAGCTGATAGTAGCCAGGGTGTGGGGTAATTTATCCTTCGAACAACTCGGGCAATTGCTCGGCTGTTCTGCGAGTTCAGCTCATCGTCGCTACCAGGCTGTACTTGCCAAACTGCGAGCCGCAGTTGAACCATTGATTGACGACGTCCAGTCGGAGCCATTGATCCCAGAAGTTCATAGCAAAGCCATCGAGAAGAAGCAGTTAACGGGAGAGAATCCATGAATAGCGAACGTCATGACCAAACCGAACTGAGTGATTTTGAAGCACAGCTAAGATCGTTGAAACCACGTCCGCCATTGGCTGCGACACGGCTCGTCGAAGAGGCGAGTGAAGCAATTCAGGTTGAACGTGGCCGACGTTGGTGGAGTACAAATTCTGAGACATCGTATGCATATTATCGCACCGTTGGAATATCGGCCTCGTTCGGTGCCTTGTTCGGAGCTGCCTGTACTTTGCTAGTACTGCGCTGGAGCGAAGTTCCTAGCCCAAACCCGGCGCCTTCGGTTGCCGCACTATCATCCAATGGTGCTGCCGCCGTCAGCGAAAGCAAGCAAGATTCCGTGGTTGAGCGTGACGGCGACTCAAGCATTGTCCAAGTTGAATTGCCGCCAGAGTATCCACGCCTGCGTATGAGCGGCAATTCCGTCTTCCCACACGATTGGTTGGACAACTTGCGGAGCTTGGAACCAGGGACACTGGAGGTCGGTTCGCGATTGGTCAGTCGGCAAGCCAATAGGCTTCAAGGCACAAGGAACGATTCAACGTTTGAATCGGCAAAAAAATCAAGTGTCGAGTCGCCAGAAATTGTTGTAGAAGCTTCAGACGATAGTTCGCGAGTCGAGCGAGGTTCACAGCCGTTGCCACAACGCCAGTGGATGCGACAGATGCTAAATTCGCCCCACGAGTTCTTTTGAAAGTTTGAGCAATGAATCGTCAACACTTTACCAGTAGACACTCAGCATTTTGGAGCCTACTGGTCGCGTCAATGTTGTGCAGCTCGGCGTCTGCCCAGAAGGTCACAGGGTTAATGGATACTTCGATCGAGGCCGTTACAACTCGAAATGGTGAGTGGTTGCACATAAGCTCGCCAAGACAGTATATCTTGCAACGACAAGTGAATTTGACTCCGCAAGCGGAGGCCAAGCCCGCGCTTTCTGTAACGTTGATTCCGAACGAGTTCGACCTGATTGATGGCAATGCGGCGGTGCAATACATGCAGGCCCTGGCCTTCGCCGAGCAACACAATGCATTGGACGCGATGCGAGAATTCCAAAGAAAAGGTAGGCGCGAAGCTGAGGCAGGCGGCGAAGACCCGTCGCAAGCAGAGCCGAACATTTGGTTAGAGACCGCACCCAGCGATCTTCCCTTGGAGCGGGTACGAGCGTATTTGGGTTACAGCAGTTTTCAAACTCGCTATTTGGACGAAGCGCTCAAGCGTCGCGACTGTGATTTCGATCGCAATATTCGCGAGGCCAAGGATCCGGTTGGCTATCTTATCCCCGAAATTCAGATGATGCGCGAACTATCGCGATTACAGAGCATGCGTTTTCGCTTAGCAATTGCCGAAGCTCGAATTCAAGATGCAATCCAAATTTTCGCTCAGCAATTGGCTATGGGGCATCACCTGGATGAAGAGGACTTTATCGTGAGCAATCTGGTAGGAATCGCTTGCGCAGATATCGGGGTAAGCGATGCGTATTACTTGAGTGAAACGGCTACGGCTCCGAACCTCTACTGGGCCATCGCCGCACTTCCCCAGCCGCTCGTGAGCATGAGACGCTCGCTAGCCTACGAGCGAGAATTGGCGTTCGAGCAGTTCAAACAGTTCAGGGAAGTCGACGAGATACCGCAGCCAGCTATCTATTGGCAGCGTTTCGTGGCTGAGCTGGCTGAAGAGGCAAAGGATTGGAGTGATACCGGATTTGGAGAACTGGAGGAATTCGAAACGCCGGCCGCACAAGCCATGTTGATTGGAGCTGCCTACCCAGGTGCCAAGTTTTTCCTGACCGAAGAGCTTGGTATGGAGTCAGACAAGGTCGAGGCTCTGCCTGTGACACAAGTCGTCTTCTTGGGCATGCGCCGCCTGTACGAACAGTTGCGAGACGATTCCTTTAAGCTTCAGTATTTGCCCAGTCCGCAGCGCGCGGGCTTCTCGCCCTATCAAGCAGAGATGGCTGCCAAGGATAAGTATGGTTGGATCACTGTCCTGAACAACTTATTCCTACCAGCCGTGCAAGCGGCAGGCAGTGCTCGGGATCGTCTTCAACAACAGCTAGCCCTACTGCAGACGATCGAAGCTCTACGCGACCACATGGCGGCGCACGACGGCAGGCTGCCAGAGCTGTTAAGCGAACTGCGACTGCCTGCTCCCAATGACCCAGTGACTCTGCAACCATTCGAATATGTCTACGAAGCGGGCCAAGCCAAACTGGCTGGGGCGGTGACAAACGCAATTAAATATGAGTTAGTGCTCGTCCCAGCCGTGGAGGGCAATAGCCCGTAGTTGGACATCGACAAATTACGCTGGAGTCTAGGCTTCAGCCGATCTTTCAGCGCTGGAAATGTAAAGAAATGCAAAAGCGCCTAAAGGCTGGACTCCAACAAAATCCCGTTGACTGACCACTTCACGACGAATACGTTTGACACAAGTGAGCGCTATGATGACTACGAAATGTAACGCAATTGCAACTCTGACCAGCCTGCTACGGCCTGCACTGCTGGGGCTATTTGTTACGGCGTGCCTTGGCGGCCAAATAGCAACGCGGGGGGACGAGCCCACAGCGGTCCAAACAATCGCCAATGGCACAACTATGTGCATTGTCAAACTAGACTTGTCGCGTCTAACACTACCAGATGACGAATCGCTCCAGTCGCTGCAACGAGTGCTCAACAATGTGCGACAGGCCGTTGGCGATCAGTCGCTAACCTTCGCCGTCGACTTGCCCTATCGTCCGACCGACAACGTTGTACGAGTCATGGCTAAAACCCAAGGCATCCAACAGGAGCAACTCGTGCAATTGTTGCAACGCTATTCGGCAGGTTTATTCATCGAGCAACCCATCGCTCAGGGTGAGTGGACAATGGTTGTTGTTCGGCCGCAGCCTTGGCATGAAAATAAGAAAAGCGCGCAGATCTCCACCAGCGTGCTACCGCCGGAGCTCGAACTATGGCAACAGGCGCTTGCCGATCCAACCGATGCTCCGCTACAAGTTGCTATTGTGCCGCCGAGCTATTTGCGCCGAGCCTTTGAAGAGCTCGCCCCGGAACTGCCCGCGGCGCTAGGTGGCGGCTCCAGTCAGGTGCTGACGGAGGGAGTTCAGTGGCTACGCCTGTCGTACGACCCGAGCACTTTAAAAGGAAGTCTGTTGATTCAATCCGACAGCGATCCTGCGGCTGCCGCGCTGGCTAAACATGTTCCGAACATGGTGCGTGGCTTGATTGACCAGTGGGGAGCGAAAACGAAAATCTCTCAAACGACACTCATAGCGCTGGCGGGCTTGTTACAACCGCAACAGCAGGGGAGCCAACTTGTCTTACCACTTCAAAACGACGATGCTACTCAGTTAGTATTTTCACTTTTGAAGCTTACCGCCCAAACGTCTGAAGCTAGTATCTCGACCAATCAAAGCTCATCCAAACTCAAGCAATTGGCTCTGGCCATCCATCACTATGTAGATGCCCACAATAGTTTTCCTCCCCACGCTGCGGCGCGCGGGGAAGATGGACGCAGTGGCCTTAGCTGGCGAGTTCACATCCTGCCGTATATCGGCGAAGTTGAGCTGTATCGACAATTCAAGCTCGATGAACCCTGGGATAGCCCGCACAACATCAAGCTACTCAATCGCATGCCGGCAGCCTACGCGCCGGTTCCAATGATCGCTGAATCGACTGCCGTCCAGCCATTTCATACCCTGTATGCGGCACCGGTCGGTGAGCAAACAATCTTTGGTGGCGAAAAACCGGTTAGATACCAGACGATCAGCGATGGTACCAGCAACACGGTGATGATTGGTGAACTCGCTCCCGACCAGGCTATTCCATGGACGTCTCCCGAGGAGTATCGCTACGATCCCAAAAATCCTGCGGCCAAACTGTACTCTCGCGATGGCCAAGCTCTGACCGCCTACGCCGATGGCAGCGCTCGATCCGTAAGAATCGATAACACGCCAGAGGAGTGGAACAGGGCGTTCACGATGAATGGCGGCGAAATTGTAAATATGAAATAGTAACGCAAATCGTTTAACGCCTAGCCGGATTGGCCGGTGGAGCGCGAGTGCAGTGTACTGTGGAGAGTCGACTCGATGCGGTAGCGATTGGATCAGCGCGAGTGTACGGGCCAAGTAGGCGCAGGCAGGAGCGGAGTCGATCACACCGGGCAGGGGACGCGGGGCGCGCGAGAGCGAGGCCAGAGCATGCATGGCAGAGCAGATTGGCATCCGCGTTTGAGCATGGCAGGTGTCTGTCGCAGGTGCCGTCGCCTGCGCAGGCCGCGATAGTAGGTTGGCTGGCGCTGTGGTGCATCAGAGACTCTACCGTTGATCAACTCACCTTGTGCATCCGCGTCCTGCTGCGGCTCGGCGTTAAACAAATTCAAGGCGTCATGGCAAATTCGGTCGAGTTGATCAGCGCCCACAGGAGATCAGATCGCCATTGGGCAAGCTTGGCACTGGCAGTATCGCTCTGTGTAGGGAGTAGTTGGGAAAAGGCTTGCTGTTCGGCCTGGCTCGGTTCGCGCGCGAGCGTCGCTAGAAACAGCCAACGCACTTGCTGACGTTCATCCATGTAGGGGGCTTCGAGAGCTCTTAATAGTCGACTGCTCTGTTCGCGCGAGACGCGGTCGAAAGCCTCGCCGTGCAGTGTGACCAGTGCGCTGACAATTCCCAACTTGGCCTCACTCGCATCCCCACGCAGTTTCCCCAATTGTTGCTGCAAGGCAGCTTGTGCACCAGCATTATCTTCCCCCAGAACCTGGCGCGCGACATGTGCCAGGGAATTGCTCATCTGATTCTCGGTGAGTGGCTTGGCCGGCATGATCGCGTAACTTCCTTCGGGCGGAGCGCCGCTTACGTGAACTCCGCTACGTGCGTAGGCTCGCGTCTTAGCCAGCAGCGAAAGCAAGCGTCGCAAATTGTAGCCGCTTTCCGCAAAGTACTCGGATAGCTCGCGTAACAGTTGCGGGTTGGAGGCCATTTGTATGTTTCGCATGTCATCGATGGGTTCGATCAAGCCGCGTCCGAAGAGCAAGCCCCACACGCGATTGACTGCTGCGCGTGCAACATATGGGTTTTCGCGCGCGGTCAACCACAGAGCCAACTGCTGGCGCCGCGTACCAGAGCTCAGCCCACTGAAACCGGTTGCGACTAGCGGGCGAGGGGGGACGACTATTTCCGAACCGGGAAGCAGGACTTCACCCGTGCCGGTATCGGTCACATCACCCGCGTTTTGCATAGCCGTTTCACTATCGATCGACATCTGTGCAAAGTAGGCGGCAAACCCCCAAAAGTCAGTTTGCTTCCATGCGTCAAACGGATGATCATGGCACTCTGCGCAGTCAAGTTGTAGACCAAGAAAGACACGCGACGTTTTGGCAGCGATCTTCTCAGGTTTACCTTCGAGAGAAACGAAAAACGCCGTCGGGCCACGCTGCGGTGGTCCCGTGGACACCAACAAATCGGAGATCAAGCGATCGTAGCGCAAGTTCTCGGCAAATCGATTTCGCAACCAGTCCTGCAGGCCTTGCCTTCCCAATTGTAATTCGGGGCTATCCTGTTCGGGAAGCATCCAGCCGGCCCAAGTCTGAGCGAGATGCGAGGCCGCAGCGGGTGAGCCCACCAAGCGATCGATCAAGCGGCTACGTTTATCGGCAAGCACGCTGCGCGAGAATTCGACCACTTCGCTGGCCGCCGGCAGTGTGCTAGTCAGATCCAAGTGCGCGCGGCGCAGAAAGGTTTCATCGGAACAGCTTTCCGCCGCAGGCCAGCCGCTGGCGCGGAGCTGTTCTTCGAGCAGTGTGTCGACACGCTCGCTCATGGCCGCATCGCGAGCGCTAGCAGCCGGCTCTTGCGCTACGGTGCGCGTCGCGAGGAGCAACAATCCAAGCAGCAAGATTACCAAGTAGACTGAACTTCGCAAACGCTCGTTAGTACCGTTCACGTTGGCATGCCTTCGAAAGATGCGATGAATGGTTGCTTTTATTGTAGCAGCATCGGTACTGCGTCTGCTACTTTTCAAGACAAGAGTGGCCGCCATATCACACGCCCGTGCTCGTGCCAATGAAATGGTGAGGCTTCGCGAATAGTTTGTTCATTTAAAGCGTAGCCCGGTTGCTCCAATCCTCGCTGGCATCGGGGGCGGTGGCATCAGCCGATTTGTCGTGGTAGGCCGGCCAGTGCAAGGTGAAGGTGGTCCCTTCCCCAACGCGACTGGCGACATCGATGTCGCCACCATGTTCGCGCAGTACTTTCTGGCTGACCGGCAATCCCAAACCTGTTCCTCGAGAGCCCTTGGTCGACTCGAAGGGAGAGAAGATCCGTCCCAAGTCAGCTTCGGCGATACCCGGGCCGTTATCGGCCACGTGAATCCGGACGTAGTTTTTCAATTGAGACAACTCGACGGACAGCGCGACTTGGCCTCGGTGCTCGTCGACCCGTTCAGCTTGGCTCACGGCGTCAATGGCATTGGTGAGTACGTTGAGGACTGAGCGATGCAAGGCTTCGTGATCGAATTCAACCAACACGGGTTGCGCTGGACGCTGCCAATCCAGCTCGCAGTTGAACTCATTGGCTCGCGTCTGCACCAGCTCGACGACCTCATCGAGCAGGATGCGCAAATCGCTGCGCACCATTTCCAGTTCTCGATCCTTGCTGAACGAGAGCATGTCCAATACCAGGTTTCCGATACGATCTTGATTGCGTTCAACGATCGCCCAACCCTTGCGAATCACCTCTAGGTCTTGCTTCTTCAAACCATCTTGGACCAAAAAACTACCACCACTGACTCCTTGCAGGATGTTCTTTACGTGGTGCGAAAGATTGGCGATGGTTTGCCCCATGGTTGCCAGCCGCTCAGCTTGAAGCATGGCGCGATAGAACTGAGTATCCTCGATTGCCAATGCGGCTTGTCCAGCGATAGCCAACATAAGTTTGAGATGTTGGTGTTCGAAGATGGTGCGTCCCTGTCGCTCAGCATACAATCCGGCAGACATGGCGGTGTCGACATAGATCGCACCGACCAGGCCGTAACGTCCTAACATGGGAACGCAAATCGCCTCCTGAACTCCCAAGCTGGCGATGCTCTCGACGTTTTCCCAACGCGCATCGTCCTGCGCATTGCTGGTCAGGACGCCCTCCTTGGTCGACATGACGTGATCGAGAATGGTACGACTGATCGTTAAACGCCGGCCCGCTTGTTTACCTGCCAGCGGAGCCTTGCGGTCGCGGCTATAGGTCGGCGTCAATTGACCAGTGACATCATCGAGCATAAGAAAACAGCCACGATCGCACTCGATCCACTGAAAGATCAAGTCGAGTACTTGATTGAGTAGGTCATCGAGATCAACAGTGCGGCTGATCGCCTGGCTGACTTGATAGATGATCTCCCAGTCGCTGGAAGGCTGATCGTCGCTGACGACTGCTGACGCTGACGGCTCGGTCGCCGATGGGCTTTCCGCCGGGAGCAAGCTGCTTGGCTCTTGGATGCCAAGTAAGGAAGCGTGCGAGACGCGCATGCTCTCCAGGCTGGAGCGAATGTGCGATGGTTCGACCGTCGGTTGCTCGGCTACGATTACCACTGCATTGGAGGCCTGCTGAGGATTCGGCTCAGGCCCCCCTGTGTAGATCATCAGTGTGCGACCAACCTGCACACGGTCGCCACTTTGCAAAACCTTTCCGTCGATACGCCGGCTATTGATGAAGGTTCCGTTGCTGCTGCCATTGTCTTCGATGCGATGTCCGCCACCTTCAACGCGAATTACTTTGGCATGATAGCGCGAGACTTCCGTATCGCGCAAGCGGATTTGGTTGACCGCTTCGCGACCAATTGTCGCAACAGCTCCGCAGATTGGGAAATGCTGTCCGTTGTCTTTTCCGCGAATCACGTAGAACGATGCCATGAGCTACAGTTCACTAAGTTGCTGAAACGTCGATTGCAGTGACCCATACAGCGAATGATAGATGGGATAGAGTTTCTGATATTTCTTCACAGCGACTTTCTTCGGCGGCGTCTTGTGGATCACTTCGATAGTTGCCTTACAAGCCTCTTCGATCGATTTGTACTGTCCACTTCCAACGGCGGCCAGTAGAGCCACGCCGTACGCAGGGCCCTGCTCGGCATTGATGGTGCAGGCAGTTTGGTCCAAGACATCCGCAAAGATCTGCTTCCATAAATTGCTCTTGGCACCGCCGCCGCTAAGACGCATCTCACGAATGGGAACTCCCAAACTATGGATGATCTCTAAGCTATCGCGGAGACTCATGGCAACTCCTTCCATCACCGCTCTCGCTAAGTGTCCACGCTTGTGACTCGAGGTCAAGCCGACGAAACAGCCACGCGCATTGGGGTCCGCATGCGGAGTGCGTTCACCGGCCAAATAGGGTGCAAACAGCAAACCATCGCTCCCCGCAGGTACCGCCGCCGCTTCGGTCCCCAGTTCGGCGTAGGGATCGACGCCACGGCGCTGCGCCAGTTCAATACACAACTTCTCGACAAACCATTGCAATGATCCAGCGGCCGACAAGGTGACTCCCATCATGTGCCACTTGCCATGTACAGCGTGACAAAACGTGTGCAGTCGTCCCAATTTGTCGTATTGCGGCTCGTCGCAATGCACAAACATGACGCCCGACGTTCCCAAGGAAGCGGTCAACACCCCCGCTCTGACAATGCCATTGCCCACCGCGCCAGCGGCGCAATCCCCCGCGCCGCCGACGACTTGGCAGGCGCTCGTCAAGCCGAGCTTCTGGGCAACTTCTGGACGCAGCGTTCCGGTAACTTGCTCCGATTCGTAGACCGTCCCCAATAGCGACTTGTCCAACTGGAGCTTACCTAGCAGTTCATCCGACCAGCATCGATGGCGAACGTCGAGCAGCAACATGCCACTCGCGTCGCTGACGTCCGTAGCAATTTCCCCCGTCAAACGTCGGCGGATCTCATCTTTGGGGAGCAGTACGGTTCTCAACTTCTCAAACCGCTTGGGCTCATTGTTTCTGAGCCACAGAATCTTGGGGGCGGTGAAGCCAGTCATCGCCGGGTTGGCGACCATGCGAATCAATTCATCGCGCCCTCCCGCTTTTTCTGTGATCTCGGCGCACTCTGCCGCCGTGCGACCGTCGTTCCACAATAGAGCTGGGCGCAGAACCTTGCCTGCTTTGTCGAGGAAGACTGAGCCATGCATCTGCCCCGAGAGTCCAATCGCCTTGACTTCCGCTGCCTTGACTCGACCTTGCTTGACGACAGCTCGGATCGTTTTGACAGTGGCGTTCCACCAATCCTCGGGATCTTGTTCACTCCACAGCGGCTTAGGCATCGACACGCCGTAACTGGCCGATGATTCGGCAATGATATTGCCGTCCGGATCGATCAGTAAACTCTTAGTTCCAGAAGTGCCGATATCGACGCCGATTGTGTAGGCCACCGCTTAACCCTCTCTTTCGATTTCAAATAATCTGCAAACCACAGGCAGGACACTATAACCGCCTGCGGGGTCGTTTCCTACGGGACAGACTCGGTCTCGGTGGCACGTTGGTCCCCCAACGTGACTCTCGGTGGGGGACCACCGAGCTACTTTGACTCTCGGTGGGGGACCACCGAGCTACTTTGCTAGCGATGCCCGAAACGGCCGCGGAGTACGCTGAGCGGCCCTGGGGGCAAGGGGAAACCAGGAGGCGGCAGCAAGGCGCCGCCGGGACCGATCGGCAGCGATGGTGGAACCATTCCAGGAGGTGCCAGTACGACTCGCCCTCCAGGCAGCACCAACATGGTCGCATTGCCACGTTGACCAAAAGGCATTGTGCCGCGTGGAAGTTGCTGCGCGCTATCCGCACGTGCCGCGCTACCTGAGGTATTCGCCGAGTCGTAGTTGGATGACAAACTACGCTCCAAACGGCTATCGTCAACAGGGACCTTCAATCGCGACATCGCAGGGGCTTGGGATGCCGCCGAGGCTCGAGTGGCAGAGGCCTGCGTCACCGCAGCCTCGTCTCCTGCGCTACGCAGATGGCTCGCGATATCCGCTGGCGCAGGAGAACCATCGAGCAGCAGTGGCCGACGCCCGCTGACGTTTCCAAGCACGACTTGCTCAAACGAACTTGCGTTAACGCGACCAGCCAACCCTTCGTGAATTGCTAATTCGGGCTGCTTGTCCGTTTGCGCTGCGGGGCGAATGCCCGGGGCGCTGCGGAAGTGTTGGGCGTACCGAGCCATACTGGCAATGAAGTCGACCCCTGCACCATGGTACTGCCACTGGTAGTAGTCCAGCAGCGGAGGCAAAGTGAGAGCATTGGAGCCATCCGACATCGGTGGTGCTGACGACGGTTGCTCAATCGGCAGGTACCACGGACGGTAGCCCGATGCAAGGTGCGAATCGCTATACAAATCGCCATAGACCAAGTGAGTTTGATCCGCCCGCACAAACAGATGTAACAGTAGCGCCGCTGCGCGGGACAACGGGTAGTAGGGCTCAAAGGTATAGTTTGAATTGTCCAACGTTTGCGGATGGAAGACGACCGCAGCGTAGCCTTGACCGCGATTTTGAGGCTCGTAGTCCCAATAGCCACTGATCGTGCGATAGCCTTCGCCAACAAACACTACTCGCGCAGGTTGCCAGATCCAATGGTTGACATGCTGTGTCCAGTAGCCGTCGCGCCACTGGTAAGCATCGTCGCCCTTGGCGGCAACCCCTTCGTCTTGCCAATCCTCGCGAGCCGCCCAGCTTCCAGGCACCCAAAACGAATTCGTGTTGGGAGGCGCTTTGGTTGGGCCGCCAGTCCGGGACGCCGGCGGTACCGGTAGGATTGCGTGCGCTAACGCATCTGCCGCATGCTCGCTCTCAGGGTTCGTTGCTAAGCCGTCGTCGGCGGCATCCCAACTACCCGGGAAGCCATTGATATCCTCCGCAATTGGGAGAGTTTACGTATTGTAAGGCGCATGGGTTAAAATCTGGTAGCCGCCACAACGAATCGGTCTTTCACGTTGAAATTCGCTGCATTCTCCGACCGTTGCTGGTTTTGCGTATTTCGTAGGGATAACATGGTTGAAAACTAGATGGCTGTCGATCTAAACCCATACGCTCCCCCCCCAGACAGTGAGTCGCTCCAACTGGACCAGGAGCAATGGCTCAGCGATCGTGTTTGGCGCGACGGCAATTTGATGGTCATTGGCCGAGGTGCCGAGCTGAGGCCACGCTGCCTTGTGACGGGCATCGATACCGACTGCAGCGCCGACGTTTGGTCGTATTGGCAGCCGCGATGGGTATACCTGCTGCTCCTGTTGTGGTGCATACCGTACTTCGTGATCGCCCCATTCGTCCGCCGCTACTTGCGGTTGAAAGTCCCGATTGCGCCCGTTTTGTTGGCAAAACGTCAACGCCAGTCGACTCGGGCTCGATTCATTGCCGTGTACGCTGCCGTAGGACTGGCATTTTTGTATCAATGGAACGGGGCTGGAGTTTGGTTCTTACCATTGCTCAGCGCACTCGGATTGGTATTTTTCGTTGCTGTCGCATTCGCTCGAGCTCCGTTGGTGGGACTACAAATCGAGCGGATTGACGACGAAACATTGACGCTCCGGAATTTGCCAAAGCGTTGTTTAGAAGGGCTGCCCGATTGGCCACCGTCGCAGGCTTTGAACGAATAGAAATCAGATTGTATTCCTTTCGCTTCCTCGTTTGCTTGCCCGCAATGACGTGTACTTAAGCCCTGGAGTCGAGGCATTAGCCGATCCCCGTGCCTTCCGAAATCACCTAAAGGCTACACTCCAACCATTGCGGCCGTTGATGGTCTTTCGGTCCACGCCATTCGTGAGCGAGGCCTATGCACAGGAACTGCGCATTGGCAAGCGACCGAGCGAATAATTCTGGCCTTTTCCGAGCTGACGATGGGAGAGGATAGCGGACAAGTCTGCTGGGTAAGCTGTCGCTATTGTTGTTGAAGTGCGTATCGCTTGGTTTAAATGCACTCGGCAGAGCTTGCTTGGCCGCCGCAGATTTTTGGTGTGGGGCGCCCGCTCTGGTCGATAGCTTTACAACTCCCAATTTCTTGGCCTCTCTTTTTACGATAGGATCGCGCATGGCATTTTTATCGGGTAGTCTCGGATTTGAACGGTTTACGATTAGCGGTTTCGAGTCATCGCAATTCGAGCAAGAGCACCTCGACGCGATGGCTGAATTGGCAGGCGGAAAGAACGAATCGGTTGCCGAAGAAAATGTGCTCGTCGGCTTCCTGGCCGGCGAACATCTTTTTGATCACGACTTCTCGCTAGAAAAAAATGTAATCAACGAGGCTCTGCACTGCGGTGTGCGGGTCGACACCAATACCATTCCGTCGGCAATTAAGAAAGCCTGGATGCAAATGGAACTGGCGGCGCTATCCAAAGAGAATTCGAGTGGTCGCCCCACTAAGGCTCAGCGCCAAGAGGCCAAGGAGGCGGTCGAGCAGCGCTGTTCCGTCGAAGCCGCATCGGGCAAATACCGCAAGATGGCGCAGTTCCCGCTACTGTGGGATCTGCGATTGAGCACGCTCTATTTTGGTGGTTCAGGTGCAACCGCTAGCGGCCATGCCGCCGAGCTATTGCAACGCGCTTTCGACGTGGAATTGACGCGTGTCTCGGCAGGCACCATAGCCCATCAATGGGCGCTTGCAAACGATCAACAGGCGGCCTACGACGAATTGCTCCCCGCCAACTTTCTGCCGCAGCAGCCGCAAGGAGAAATTGCCTGGGCCAACGAACATCGCCAGGAGCCCGACTATTTGGGGAACGAATTCATGATGTGGCTGTGGTGGAAACTGGAAAACGTGACGGACACCATCGAACTGGCCGACGGCTCGGAAGTCACTGCCATGCTCACCAAAACCCTGTCGCTTGAGTGCCCCTACGGGGAATCGGGCAAAGAGACGATCTCGTCCGAATCACCGGTAAAGCTCCCCGAGGCGTTGCAGGCGATTCGCTCTGGTAAGCTACCACGCAAAACTGGGATGACCCTAGTTCGCAATGGCCAACAAGTCGACTTGGTGCTGCAAGCCGAATCGTTTGCTATAGGTGGAGCCAAAATCCATACCGATCCCGACAACGACCATGACGAGAATCAGTTGGAGGATCGCATCGAATCGATTCGCACGTTGTGCGAGACGGTTGACATGTTATTCCACTCCTTCTGCCACACACGCATCGGTGGCGCCTGGGGGAATGAACTCGAGAGCATCCGCCGTTGGCTATCATCCAACACCTCAGCCAGCCGCGCCGCCTAATCTGATCGTGTGTACGCTCTTGTGTAGGCTCTTGTGTAGGCTCGTAACGAGTGCCGCGAGTTACGGCTCGGGCCGCCTTGAATGCCTCTAACAACGACTTGGTTGGCTAACTACCGCTATCGGCCGAAGTAGCCACCAAGTCCCGCTGTGTTCTCCGTGCCTCTGTGTTTCAGTATTCCCACGGTCGGGAAACACAGAGGCACAGAGTTCACAGAGCTGTTCGGCCTACAATCTCTTTCGCCGCGTGTCTTTTGCCCTCTGGCAAAAACGTTCGCTTGAGCTCGGAGCGATTGTTGCGAAACCAGCTTGCAACCAAAGCCAGCGTTTCTGGTCGCGGAGTATACTCGGCTCCCAAACAGCGATCGTTGGCGAGCCATTTCTTCAGCAAGCTTTCGACTTGACGCCTTTCGCCAGCGGTCGTGGGTGCCGCTACTGCGCCTTCGATCAATCCGCGACGGATCAAATACCAAACTTCGCGCGAGGCGTGCCCGAGCGGTTGTTGCGCGGAGGCTTGGCTCATGACCGGATAGACAAACGTGTAGCGCTGCCTAGCCTGAGCCATATCTCCAGCCCGGCGACTCAGCCATGTGATCGCCTTGAGATCCTCACGCAGCACAATGGCTTGTTCAAAGTGGCGACCGCGGGCCGCACGCAACATGGCTTGCTCGACTTCGGCAACTGGCTCATCATTGCTCCCTTCTAAAAACGCTTTGCCCAAAGCGACTTGCCGAGCGTAGACGCTGCGCGAACAAGCGGCGATGCAAGGCCCCAAGCATGACTCGATCTCCAAACGCAGACAGCCGGGCCGCCGAGCGATATCGAACAACTGCAATTGCTCCGTAAAACTACAGGGCTGTTTACTGCTGCAATCTCGTAGTAAGAACAAGCGATTGAGTACCTCGACCGCTCGATTGGCCCGCATGGCACCAAATAGCGGCCCAACCGCAAAAAGGGCTTTGGGGTCCTGTTGTCGAGCCGTATAGAACTGTTCGGCTGGTCCGCGTCCCAAACAGACGTAGATCGGCTGCTGGCGGCGCGGGATCCCCTGCACATTGTAGCGCGGTTGGAAGCGACGAATTAGACTCTGTTCGCGTAGCAGCGCGGCAAAATCGCTCGGTTGATACTCCCATACGATGGCGCAGGTCGACTGGACAATACGCCCCGCCTTATCTTCTTCATTGTTGGGGAGAAAATAGCTTAGCAGGCGATTGCGTAGACACTTCGATTTGCCGACGTAGATTAGTCGACCGAGCACATCGAGCATGCCATATACACCAGGGACACGCGGTACATAGCGCCGGACATCCGCCCGCAGTTCATCGGCAGCATCGCTTTCGATACGACTCAGCCCAACGCGTGCGAAGGGATAAAGTAGATCATCACCAAAATCGACAAACACTGCCTCGGTTAAATTTGCATCCATGCCGCCATCCCTGCGGTTCGAGCTCGAATTGATTACCTATTATTACGCGGTAGGTGTCGTGGCTGCAAGCATGGACAGCAGAGGCGCTCACCTCGGCGGCACATTTGAAGTTCTAACAAATCCAGTAGACTCAGCGACTGGCATGGATCATTTGATTCGCCATCGATTCTACGTAATTCGATTCGCCGAATCGTACATCTTCGTACTGCTCAACGCCAGCGTCGGGATAGCTTGACGTTCTCCACCGTGTACAGTGGAACGCATCAAAATTGTTCTCACAGAGTATATCAGCATTGGTGACTAGCTCCATGTTTTCGGAAACGCTGCGCCAGAATAAGCGAATCTCGGGCTTACAGTCATCCGATGGCCCAACAATCAACCCCGCGACCGGAACAGGTGTGGTCACTAGTTTCGCATCTTCGCACCAAGTTTTCGGGTCGAACGATTCCGATTGAGCATTCATGGGCTTCGCCAATGGAAACGCATAGCTGATTGATATCGTGGCATTGACTGGGGAAAAACGAGTCTACTCTCGTTCACCGATTCGTTCGTCGCTTCACGTTCTCAGTTACGCAGTTGCTTTTAGTTGGGTGGGAAGCAAGCTTAGGTACTCACGGACATCAAGTTGCATTCTGTCGATCTCGGCCAAAAATCCACTCGACGAAAGCCGAAAGTTCGTTGGGTTAGTTTCGGTTTCACGCATATGTCTGACCTGTGCCTGGAAATGGCTGATACGCTCAAGCGTCGCTTCCAGCTCTTGTTCATTCTGGATGTACTCCCAACGGCAGCTCGCCAGAGTCCGTCAGTTTCGGGAGTGCCATCGTGCGTTTTCCTGTTGCTACGAACATTCAGCCGGACAACAAACCCATAAATCAGAGCAATACTTCTTCAACGGGCGCTTGCGGTTCGACGCCGGTCAGCCGTTGATCGAGCCCTTGGAACTGGAAGGTAAAGCGTTCGTGGTCGACACCCAGGCAACGCAAGATCGTTGCATTGATATCATTGATGTGGACGGGGCGTTCGATGACGTTGTAGCTGAAGTCATCGGTCTCGCCAACGGAAACGCCCGGTTTAATTCCGCCACCTGCCAACCACATGGGGAAGCAGCGTGGGTGGTGATCGCGGCCGTAATTCTCGCGAGTGAGACCACCTTGGCAGTAGACCGTGCGGCCAAACTCTCCGCCCCAGACCACTAAAGTAGAATCGAGCAGACCGCGTTGCTTGAGATCCTTCAATAGCGCAGCGCACGGCTGATCGACATCACTGCACTGCTTGGGCAGATCGCCGGCGATATTGCCGTGTTGATCCCAGCCGCGATGCAACAACTGCACCACGCGCACGCCCCGCTCGACCAAGCGTCGAGCTAGCAAGGCGCTGGCGGCAAAGGTTCCAGGGGTGTGGACTTCGGGACCGTACATGGAAAGCGTAGCCTCGCTTTCGCCCGACCAATCGGTCAGTTCTGGCACGCTGGTTTGCATGCGGAATGCCATTTCGTATTGAGCGATCCGTGTCTGGATCTCGGGATCTCCGATTTGGTCCAAGCGGTGTTGATTGAGTCGCGCCAGGGAGTCGAGCATCTCACGACGATCTGCACCGGTGATTCCAGGTGGATTGGGAAGGTAGAGTACTGGATCGCCACTGCTGCGAAGGGCGACACCATTAAAACGCGTGGGAAGAAAGCCGCTGCTCCACATTCGTGTAAACAACGCCTGCGCGGGCGCTTGGGCCGACCAACTGGGCGTCAGCACGACAAACGCGGGTAGGTCGTTGCTTTCGCTCCCCAGCCCGTAGGCCAGCCAGCTCCCAAGACTCGCTTTGCCTGGGACTTCACTGCCAGTCATCACAAAGGTACAAGCTGGATCGTGATTGATCGCATTGGTGTGCACCGATTTGATCAGGGCAATATCATCGACGCACCCAGCCGTGTGCGGGAGCAATTCACTCACCCAGCGTCCGCATTGTCCATGTTGCGAGAATTTGAATTTACTCGGGGCGATTGGCAGTCGCGACTGTCCGCTGGTCATGGTGGTGATGCGCTGTCCAGAGCGGATCGAGTCGGGCAAGTCCTTGTCGAACTGATCTTCCAAACCGGGTTTGTAATCCCAGGTATCGATTTGAGAGGGTCCGCCGTTGGTGTGCAAGTAGATCACCGACTTGGCTTGAGGGGCGAAGTGCGGCAGTCCTGGTAGTGCCGGATGCACAACCTGATTGTTCGCTGCACCCCAGGCGGGTCGCGCGCCGCGCATCGCTGCGCCCGTCAGCGAAGCCATGGCAAGGGCTCCCAAGCGCAAACCCGAGCCGCCAAAAAATTGTCGACGCGAGAGGGTCAGGTCGTGTTCTAGTCGGGGATCCATGGTTGACTACTTTTTAGTTGCGTGTGATGGCTTCGTCGAGATTGAGCACTAAATTGGCAAGCAACGTATGCGCGGCCAATTCGCTCGCCTGTAGTGTTTGCGGTGAGTGGGACTCGCCGACGGAGATCAATTGTTGCGCCGCTTCGGGTGCTGCGGCGTAGCGTAGCTGGAACTCCGTTAGAGCTCTTACCAGCTCGGCGTGCTCGAACTCGTCGGGGTAGCGCGAGAGCACTGTACGAAACAGCATATCGATGCGTCGGTCGATCGACGAACTGTGCTGCATGACTTTCACTGCCAACGCGCGGGCTGCTTCCACATGCTGTTCATCATTCATCAACTGCAAGGCTTGCAGCGGCGTGTTGCTTCGCTCGCGACGCGAGCAAATCATCTCGCGATTCGGCGCGTCGAAGTTGCTCATGAACGGCGGTGGTGCGGTGCGTTTCACAAAGGCATACAGGCTGCGACGATAGAGATCGTCACCCTGATCGCGTAGGTAATAGCGAGTGTTGCTGTTTCCGTAGCCAACCGGCTCCCAAATACCTGCCGGTTGATAT
The DNA here is from genome assembly GCA_020852965.1 of Pirellulaceae bacterium. GTDB lineage: Bacteria > Planctomycetota > Planctomycetia > Pirellulales > Pirellulaceae > Aureliella. The sequence goes on from JADYZV010000027.1 coordinate 105,990, forward strand.
CCTCGGAACGGTTTTCCACCCATATTGAAATTGATCAAACCGCTGGTGGCCAAGGCGGCATCGCGAATCTGCTCGGCAGCTAGACGAATGCGAGGGCCGCGCGCTAGCCAGCGATTCTTGGGGTCCTTGGACAGATTCTCGGGGTGGACGAAGGTCGCTTGCTTGAATGCAGCCGTCGTCACGAGACTTCGCATAAATCGACGTATATCCCAATCGCTTTGGAAATCGTGAGCCAACCATTCGAGCAAATCGGGATGGCTCGGGGGCGAGCCTTGTGCGCCGAAGTCATCGCTGGTTTCCACCAAGCCAATTCCAAAGACTTGTTGCCAAAAGCGATTCGCGGCCACGCGGGGAGTCAGTGGTTGGTCGTCAAGAACCAACCAGCGTGCCAGGTCGAGCAGGGTGGCGCGCGGCCCGGGCTCGGCGCTATCTTGATCTTGCGAACCCTCTTGCCCGTCAGCTTGAGAAACCTTCAATGGGGGTAGGCAATCGGGAGTGCCTGGCTGAACGGGCTCGCCGGGGTGATCATACTGCCCACGTTCCATCACGAACGCTTGTCGCGGCTCTGCGAGCTCGCCGTAGATCATCGTGCCAGGAATCGAATCGGCTAAGAACGTGACGGCTAAGCGGCTGCGCTCCGCGTCAACCCGCGCGCGGGCGAGCTGTGAAGGTACGTGGCGAGCGATGTGCTTCAGATACTGTGTGCGAATCTGGAATAACATTCCTTCACTGTTGGCTGGATCGGAAGCTGGTTCTTTCAACTCATCGGCAACCGGCTTGGGGACGATCGGGATATTCTTCCCTTTGGCGTAAGCCAGCCAGGCGCCGAAGCTGGCACGCGGGTCATCGGCGGCGGGGGATGTGCCGCGCACTGCCAAACCATCCCACTGACAAATCCCACCAAACTCAGCAAATTTGAAAGAATGGACAGTCGTACCGGGCTCGAGGTCGAGCGCTTGCGAATCGAGCGTCAACTTGGTCCACTGTCCGGCAGTGGGCAAATCTCCCACGCGTCGATTGTGTGGATCGTCAAAGGCTCCCTGCCCCAATGATTCGGCACTGCCCCACGCGAACTTGCGCGTTCCCCGCGATGTATCCAACTGCAACATCACAGCCGACGGAATGTGCAATGGATCGACGCGCAACCACATCTCAAGCTGCGCGGATTCCGGGATGACGCGCGGCACGACACCATTGCGTATTACCTGCTCATTGTAGTCCCCAAAGGCCAACTCGAGCGCGCGATCGCCCAAGGGAATGTCCAACTCGCCGGTAGTCAGCCACACTTCGGCATTGCGTGAGGAGTTGGTTGCACTGGCACCGTAGGGAATGGAGTCGTCAAACCAGACGTCGTAGACTGCCCTCGCTTCGGGAGTCGCCGCGCGCAGTGCGTCGGCGACCAGCCACTGGTCCCAGCCGCTGGCCACTTCGCTGGCAACGCTCTGCCAGTGACTCTCGGAGGCCTGCTCAACCTGTCGCAATTGTTCGAGCTCCTGCTGTTGCTCAGGTGTGGCTAACGAGAGAAATGGTGGCGTGTCGCGTTGATTGCCGTCCATCGCAGGATCGGCATTGCTGTAGAAAAACGAATAGACCTGATAGAATTCTTTGGCAGAGATGGGGTCATACTTATGATCGTGGCAAACGGCGCAGCCACCCGTCAATCCCAGCCAGCCTTGGAAGGTAGTGCTCGACCGCTCGACCGCATAGCGAAAAAGGAACTCTTCGTTGATTGCACCCCCTTCGCTGGTCGTGACATTGCAGCGATTGAATCCGGTCGCGATCAATTGCTGCTGTGTGGGATGTTCGAGCAAGTCGCCGGCCAATTGCTCGATTGTGAATTCGTCGAACGGTTTGTTATCGTTGAATGCGTTGACAACCCAATCGCGATAGGCCCAAATATCGCGGACATTGTCCAAGTGCAGTCCGTGCGTGTCACCATAGCGTGCAACATCGAGCCAGGGACTGGCCATCTGTTCGCCATAGTGTTTTGAGTTCAGATAGCGGTCGACCATCCGCTCGTAGGCATCGGGCGCTTCGTCGAGCAGAAAAGTGTCGACCTCTTCGAGCGTAGGAGGCAGACCGGTGAGCGTGAACGCCACGCGGCGCACGAGCGTTTCTCGATCCGCCTCCGGCTGTGGCGCCAAATCCCGCTCAGTCATCTTGGCCAGTAGAAATCGATCGATTGGATTGGCCTGCCAATTTGCTGGTGCGGTGATGGACTCAGTAGCCGGTGGCGGAGGTTCGCTAGCCACGATCGGCTCGAAGGCCCAATGCCCTTGAAAAGTCCCCCCCTGCTGAATCCAGCGCTCGATCAACTGCTTTTCGGTATCCGTCAGTTGTCGATTCTCATCCGGAGGTGGCATCACCTCGTATTCGTCGGTGGAAACGATGCGTTGCCACAGATAGTTCTCACTGGGCACTGTCGAGTCCATGACCTCGTCAGCCCCGCCGATGATGTCCAGACGCAAGTCGGCTTGGCGCGTTTTTTCATCAAACCCGTGGCATTTGAAACAAGCCGCACTGAGAATTGGACGAATATCGCGATTGTACGACAGCGTCTCGTCAGCTTGGGCTGCGGGTGTGACCATTGCCGACGCGACACAAGCGAACGCCCCTAGCATCATCGCCATACAGCGTGGCCCGATGCCCTTCGCATGGTAATGTGGCCCGACGCTCCGCGTCGGATCTTCGTTCGGCTTGCAATGTGGCTCGACGCTCCGCGTCGGATCTTCGTTCGGCCGTATTCTTGGCGGGAGTAGCTTCATAGTACTGCTGTTCTGAGGGGAATTACGAATTTCGCCAGTAGTGAACGAGGTTAGGAGTCCTTCCTCGATTTCGATTTCAGCGAAGAACGAAGAATGCGACTCGTAACCTCGTCCACCGCCAGCGAGACTACGTACAATATGTAGCGGATGAGGTTCCGAGGAAAAAATGGACCTAAATCTATTATAACCACTTACCTGTTCACATTGGAGCGTGATTTTTGCCCGAGTTTTAGCCCATCAGGGGGAGAGTTCGTTTTTGCTGGGCACTATGGTAGGCAGTATCGACAATCTGCTGGCCAATGCGACTAATTTCAGGCGAGAGTGGCCCATCGACTGGCAGCCCACGCTGTACTCGGTCCGCTAAATACTGAATAGGATTCTGAGTCGGCGCAGCCAACGTATCGACGGGGATGTCGCGTCCGGCCGGATGTTCCGCATCTTGAAGCCGAATTGTGCTGGCGTAGTCGAACGAACTGATCGTCCCCGCAGTACCGACCAAGATAAATCCGCATTGAGGTTGAGGCTGATGGGTCCAGGGATCGGTATACGTTCCCCATCGCGTTACAAATTTGCTTAAACCAAAATCGTAGCGCGCCACTGTGATCGAGTGCTCGTCGACTTCCAGCCCAGCGGCACCGGCGGTCACTGCCGTGACTTCGATCGGCTTGGCCCCGTCCAGAAACCAAGTGCCGATGGTCGCTCCGTAGCCCAAATAGTCGAGCATCGAACCGCCACCCTTATCGCGTTGATAGAACCAACTTGTAGGCTTGCCACGCTCTACTTCCGCAGCAGATATTTCACGTTTGCCGGCCGTATGCCACAGCGGTCCGCGATTGCCGCCATAGTGATGGACCTCGATGACTTGGCCAATGCATCCCTCGTCGACCATTCGCTTGGCTGTTCGATGCGATGCAACCCACACGATCGGCCAGTTGATCGCCATCACCACGTCATGCTGCGCACAGGCGGCCAGCATGCGATCGGCGTCTGCCAGCGAAGCGGCCATCGGCTTTTCTATCAACAGTGGCAATCCGAAGGGAGCCAAGCGTTCGACCCATATCGCATGATCGCCGGTGGCCGGACAGACCACCAACAAGTCAGGCCGCGATTCTTCGATACAGTGCTTCCAATCGGAAAACAAACATTTGTCAGAGAGCCCCAAGTCGGATTGCGCGGCCAGCATGCGCGAGCGATCCACATCGCACAGGCCGACCACTTCACAGTCGGGATGTTCGGCGGCCATCCGCAGATTGTCCCCCATGTGCATATGCTCAAACGATATTCCCGCCACACGAAAGCGTTGATTCAACTCAGCTTCTCCTGCTTGAGAGTAGAACAATTGTCCCCAATTGTTTGGGATGTAGCACCACCGAGACGATGGTTCACCATTGTCCAAAATGGGGCGACGGCAGACTCAGAGACCGATTCCCGAACGTGGTCCACTATTCGATCACCTTCGATCGTCTTGATACGGTATGCAAGTCTACCCGACCAATCATAGCGATGCTATCCGTGCTCCGGCCTTGCTATCCGTGCTAGCGAATGACACGAATTCTCGCACGGATGGCAAGGCCGGAGCACGGATGGAAACAATTCAAATCTATGGCTGGTCAAATTGGCTGAGCGACTCATGATCGAATCAAACGACTCTTTACCTGTCGGATATTAACGTCGGATAGGGCGCGGCAAACGAATAGGCATCAATTGCCGGAGAAAGTGTCGCCTGTTCAATTGTAAAATGCTTCTTCCAACTGACAGTCTTTCTTCCGAGCCTCAGTTCATCGTAGTCGTATCGCGTAACGTGAAATTTCTTAGGACACCATACTCCGCCTCCTATCTCCAGCCATTCGCAAACATACTTGTCGGAGATAGGGAATGTACTCGACCAATGGTAGATGTATCCAATTACTCGTGCCGGAATCATGAGTGGGAAAGCTACGTTCGACACGTTGGGAGGCCTTTCAGTATGACAATCGATTCAGGTTGTTCTTAGAGATTGCCACCATCAATATCCAGGGATGACATGTGAAAAAGCGCAAGGTATTCATCTTCACACGGTTAGTCCCCGCAATACTCGCTTGCCTCCGCATTTCCCTTTCCATTGTTTCTGTCCCCTGCCCAATCTCAATTTCCAATGTGGCTCGACGCTCCGCGTCGTGAGCGCCACAGAAAACACCGACGGCGGAGCGTCGGGCCACATTAAAACAAACTCCGACGGCGGAGCGTCGGGCCACATTAATTGGCGGTAATGCCGCAGGCTTGCTCGACACGCTCGAGCACTGTGCTGGCTTGCTCTCGGGCGCGCTTAGCTCCGGCGCGCAGAATGTCGTCGACCGTGTCGGGGCGATTAGCCAACTCGTTACGGCGCGCGTGGGCTTCGGAAAAATACCGCTCGGCAGCATCGGCCAACGACTTCTTGATTTGACCATAGCCAAATCCACCTCGGCGATAGAGCTCGGCCATCTCTTGGACTTCTGAAGGGCTACCAAATAACTGGAAGAGTTGATAGAGGTGATCCGTATCGGGATCCTTGGGTTCTTCCATCGCGCGGCTGTCGGTGGGCATGCGCATGATCTTCTTGCGAACCTGCTTGGGGTCTTCAAAGATCCCAATTGTGTTGTCGTAGCTCTTGGACATCTTTTCGCCGTCGGTGCCAGGAACCTTAGCGGCGTTGGACAGCAATCGCGCTTCAGGGAGCACAAATACTTCGGCAAAATGATGATTGAAGCTCGTGGCCAAATCGCGACAGACTTCGATGTGTTGCACTTGATCCTGACCAACGGGGACCCAATTGGCATCGTAGGCCAAGATGTCCGCAGCCATTAGCACGGGATAGGTAAACAAGCCCGCATCGGCGGTCAGCCCACGCGCCTTCTTCTCTTTGAAGGCATGACAGCGCTCGAGCAGCCCTAGCGGCGTGCAGGTCATCAAGATCCACGTGAGCTGTGATACCTCGGGCACATCGGACTGCACGAACAACGTCGCCTTGTCGGGATCGAGCCCAAGGGCCAGCAGGTCGAGCGCGGCGTCGCGCGTCAATTGTCGCAACAACTCGGGCTCGCGAATCGTGGTCAATGCGTGCAAGTTGGCTATGAAGTAGTAGCCCGTGTGCTCATGCTGCAAATCGATATATTGCTGGATCGCACCGAAGTAATTGCCCCAGTGAAATCGCCCCGTAGGTTGAATGCCTGAAAGTACTCGCATAGCTGCTATCAAATCTCGTGATACGTGTTCTTGAAATTCGTATGTTGTAGTGGACGAGGTAACGAGTCCGTTTGATCCGGCATGCTTCAGGGACTCGTAACCTCGTCCACTACGAGACTACAAAATTGTCCCTACGCAGTCGCTGATACTTTTGGCGCCGACTTCGTTGAGCGCAGTCGGGAGTGATTCTACCAGCCGTTGACTTACACAGGGATCGTAGTAGTTGGCTGTACCAACCTGTACGCTGCTGGCACCGGCAGCCAAAAACTCCATCACGTCGTCGAGTGTGGCGATTCCGCCAATTCCTACGATCGGGATCGAGACCGCTTGAGCGACTTGATAGACGCAGCGCAAGGCGATCGGTTTGATGGCTGGACCACTGAGGCCGCCCAGCTTATTGCCCAGCAGTGGCTTTTTATTGCGCCAATCGATGGCCATGCCCAACACGGTGTTGATGCAACAAACGGCGTCGGCTCCACCATCAGCCGCTGCGCGAGCGATGTCGACGATGCGAGTTACGTTAGGCGTCAGCTTGGCTAGAATCGGTAGCTGGCAATGCTCGCGCACGCCACTAACAACTTGGCGACAAAGCTCGGGGTCGGTTCCAAAGTCGACTCCGCCACTCACGTTGGGACAGGAGACGTTCAGCTCCAGCGCGCTAGCGCCACCGGCGGCTTCAATGCGCCGAGCGAGCTCGATGAACTCGTCGCGGGTCTTGCCCGCAATGCTGACTACGATGGCTGTTTTCAATTGCCGCAGGTACTTTAGATGCCCCTCGATAAATGCATCGATCCCATCGTTATCCAGGCCGATTGAGTTGAGTAACCCGGCCGAGGTTTCCACCGTGCGCCAGGGTGCATTGCCAATTCGCGGCTGAAGCGTAATGGTTTTTGGAAGGATCGCACCAAGTGCATTGAGGTCGACGAAACCCTCCATTTCACGCGCGTACCCAAACGTCCCCGAGGCGACCATAATTGGATTGCTCAGCCTCAAACGCCCTAGTTGCACCGAAAGATCAATGTTGGGATGCATATCGCTGGCGGCGGTTGGGGGGGTAGAAGCTGTCGAAGTGGTCATAGGTGGTGTTTGCGGCAAGGATCAATTAGGACAGCAACCGTTCACGACTATTCAAAATCACGATTAGTTACCATGATGACGTGGCATTTCTATCCGTGCTCCGGCGTTGCCATCCGTGCTAGCCAATGACATGAATTCTAGCACGGATGGCAAAGCCGAGGCACGGATGGCAGGGACTGCCAAGCAAATGAATAAATTCAATCTATGCGATTCATTAATTTTTTCGTTTTGTCAGAAGAAACGGTTTGAGACATTTCAAATATGCGAACGGCTGCCTTAATCTGAGGAGCCACGCGGAAACCGACGGCGGAGCGTCGGGCCATATTAAAACAGACTCCGACGACGGAGCGTCGGGCCACATTAAAGCAGGACTTACCGACGGCGGAGCGTCGGGCCACATTCAATCGTTTTTCATGAGTGGTTCGGCGGCGCGAATGATGGCTTCGGCTACCTCACGTTTGGTTCCGGAGGCAACGTTTAACGTCGTACCGTCGGCGGCGATAATCTCGACTTCGTTGTCGGTCGCGTTGATCGCACTTGGGCCATTGGAAACCATCATGTCGCAGCACTTGCGTTGCATTTTTACGATTGCGCGAAAGCGCTGATCTTCGGTTTCGAGTGCAAAGCCGACGACCCATTGATTCGGACGTTTGCCCTGTGCGGCGGTAGCCACGATATCGGG
>JADYZV010000028.1 GCA_020852965.1 Pirellulaceae bacterium
CAACGCGCGTCCTGTGTGCCAAGCCTTGTCACCTCTATCGATCGCGATACCATGATTGACGAACCAGGCTCGAATCGTGCACTTGGTTTTATTGATTCGCCAGTCGAGCGTTTTGCGGTATTTGACTTTGCAACGCCGATCGAATTAGACTTTGCACGGCCAAATGATCACGCCTCTGCGGGCGACAAACCAGTCTTTACTTTTTTCATGGGTGTCACTCGGTAGGAAACTTCGAGCGCACAACGTTGACGAATTATGAAACGTGCCGAAACTGCCGATTCAGGCACACTTGCTAACAAACCTCTGCCGGCAACTCGATGATGTCCAAAGTTCATCGATGCAAATCTCACTTGGGCTCGAAGCATGATTCCGGAATTTCGAGACGATGGCTATTTGCCCGAAGGGTTACATCTCGCGACGGATGCCGATATTGCATTCCGGTTTGGTACGGCATCGACTATTGGTACGGCATCGACTAAACGACGTCGGCTCATACTTCGCCTAAGACGATGGATTGAACTATCACGACTCATTCGAGCCAAGCGATTCTTTGTTGACGGCAGTTTCGTCGCTGACAAGAATGAACCAAACGATGTCGATGCTGTTGTGTGGCTGCCAGAAGACTTTGCGGACCGGATTCATCGTGGGGAAATTGAGGCGTTAGAACTTGAAACGATGTTGCTTACGCGTCGCCCTGAGGAGATTTTTGCAGCGGAAGATCGACGTGATTGGGAAGAATGGTTAGAATTCTTTGGTCGAACCCGTGAATCTGACAAAAGACGAAAAGGGCTTGTGGAGGTTGAATTATGATAACGACGACTGCCGAATACGAAAGAGCGGAGATCGAACTGATTGATTTACAGAATCGTCTCGCCGAATTGCAGAAGGATCATCCGATTGGTGAAAAAGGGTTCACGAAAGCTGGGATTCGAAAGTTAATTGCAAGGCTAAACGAAGAACTAGCTATCTATGAGGGTAGCGAAGAGGCACGGTCATCTCCCTCTAACTAGCCCCAGAAACTCGACGAACAAAGAAATGCACGCGATTTGCGGATGGCGAGTTTCCTTGTCTCAAAGTCACTTGCCCGCAACCGCGTGATTTCCAACGTTCGTCGGCTTAGCCCATCTCCGATTATTGACGCGGCTTATCTCGGAAAGATTGCGATCTCTGGGCACCAGGCTCCAAGAATTTCGGTTGCCGAACGAATTTATCATAGCTATGCTAAATCATAGACCTTGTTCTTCTGGAACGGCAATGTCGCAAGACGAGAATCGCTTTGGGAACATCATCGATGGAACGCTACTGGGCGCATTGTGCGGCGGGGGACTGGGCTTGGGCGCATGCATGTTCATATTTGACGAACCTCCGCTCTTCACTGGTGATACAATTCTGATTGGAGCAATTCTTGGCGGAGCACTTGGATACTTCCTTGGCGAAGGATTTATCGAATGGCTCAAGGAGAACTGGTGGTGGTTCTGGTAAACTTAAGATATGACAAATCTCAACGTCCGGAATTGTCCGGTCAAATGCGATTGAACGCCGACGAACAATACGGATACACCTCAGTCGCCGAGCTCGTCCGACTTACTAACTAATCAATTCCGGGGACGAGGCTATCGCCGTCGTTCGTCCTTCAAAACGGAGACCCGATAGGAATGACACTGAATCTCGAACTTGACGAACAACAGACGCAGCGCCTGCAGGAGGCAGCGCGTAGACTCAACGTCTCGGTACACGACCTTGCTAAGGCCGCAATCAATGACTTGATCGCAAAGCCGGGAAATGATTTCGAGCAGGCCGCTACACGTGTTCTCAAGAAGAACGCCGAGTTGTACAAGCGATTGGCCTGATGCGATTTCTGACGCTCGGGGAACTGATCGAATTGCACCGCCGCATTGTCAAGCAATCAGGTGGTGCCAATGGAATCCGCGATCTGGGGTTGGCTGAGTCTGCGCTCGCTCAGCCGCAGATGGCTTTTGGCGGCGTAGAGCTCTATCCGACACTCGCCGAAAAAGCGGCAGCGTTGTGCTTCTCGTTGGTGATGAACCATCCCTTCGTCGACGGCAACAAACGGATCGGCCACGCAGCGATGGAAACGTTTCTCGTGATGAACGGGTTCGAAATAAATGCTGACGTAGATGATTCCGAGTCTATTATCCTACGACTTGCGGCAGGCGAGCTTGAACGCACACCGTTTACTGAATGGGTTGTCGAGCACGTGACGGACGTCGGAACGTGATATGGACGAACCTTGCCATGCAGGCGAGGACCGGTGGCGTGTCTACTTTGTTAACCTCATCACATGCCGGTCCCACGTGATGGCCGGTGTTCTACCCGCTACTGTTCGTGGCTGCACTATTATTTGTTCTACCCGCTGCTGTTCGTGGCTGCACTATGGACACTAAAATACGGATGGACATTCACGGTCGAGTTTTGCCTGGAACTTTTCAGCTAACGCGAACGACTACGCTGCATGACGGATCGCTGTAGACCGACGCAGTTCGACTGTGACTTTGCTCGCGACCGCGCTTGAGTTACAATGTCTACGATAGGAGCACATTATGAAACTTACGGCGGTATTTATGGCGGTACCTGAAGGGTACATCGGTTTCGTGGAAGAGCTGCCAGGTGCCAATACTCAAGGTGACACGCTGGAGGAGGCTCGACAGAACCTACATGAGGCGGTTCAAATGGTTCTCGACGCAAATCGAGAGTTGTCGGCAAAGGCAATCGCTGGGCAAACTGTGTCGAGAGAGCCTTTTGATCTAGCTTCACCATGAAGCGTCTAAATCTCGAACGACATCTTCAGTCCAACGGTTGCGAGCTTCTGCGTGAAGGTGCCAAACACAGTCTCTACTTAAATCCCGCCAACAATCAGACAAGTGCGGTTCCACGTCACCGAGAAATCAACGATTTTTTGGTTCGCAAGATTTGCCGTGACCTTGGAATACCAGAGCCATGATTGACGAAATCGGGTAGCCGCGCCATTGCTGACGGCAGCCCCCACACCACCTAGCATGCGGGTTCGCACTTGGCGATTCCGTGAAGAGAAGCCGACTCGTACCAGAGCCAGCTTTAATGACAGCAAGCCTTGTTGCGCGGGGCCACTTGTTGGTCATCGCGCAGCGCAGGGCGGGTGTGCGAGACATCCGCCAATACTTCTTGCGACTCACGGCGTGTTTGAGTACGCGCGCGACTTTTGAGCGCCCCGCGCTTCCCACCGGGGGGTTGTCGGTTTTTCTGCGAACTCGCTAGTTTTTTCTCAGAACTAAGATTTTCTCCGGAAAGATCTCTCTCGTTTCCCGCATTTAGTACCAGGAAGCCATCTGGGGTTCCCGTTACCCACGCTTTGTTTTGCCCAAGGGGATTCTCATGAAAACCTGGAACAAGCCAAGCAGATCCGCGTTTACGCTGGTCGAGCTCCTAGTTGTCATCGCGATCATCGGCGTCTTAGTTGGACTTTTGTTGCCGGCCGTCCAGGCAGCGCGAGAAGCCGCCAGACGCATGCAGTGCTCCAACAATCTCAAGCAGATTGGGCTGGCAACGCACAATTACGAGAATACCCACAGGCGTTTTCCAGCAGGCATGACTTGGGTGCGTTTTGGCGGAACTACCGATGCCTCGGGTACCGGTTTCATCGCTCTGCTGGACTTTCTGGAGCAGAGCAACGCCGCCAGTTTGATCAACAAGAATGTGCCCTGGTATCTACAGACGAGTACGGCGGTGACGATCGTCGAGCCGGGTTATCTTTGCCCTTCCGATTCGGCCGAATCAATTCATTTGTATCCATTTATCACCCCGTTTTCGATCCCATCAGGCGACCGGTATGCGACTTGTTCCTACGCCTACAGTGTGGGCTATCACGATGGACTGGGCTATACGCCACAGTACACGGCGCGGCCGGTGACGCCTGCTTCGGGGATCGCCGCCATTAACTATTGGCCGAAGCTCGCGGATATCGCCGACGGGACCAGCAATACGTTTATCGTCGGCGAGGCCGCCTCGGGTAAGCAGATGTGCAGCGGTATCGGCTGCACCACTCCGCTATCGAGCAGTGTTGGCGAAAACCAATCCTACCTTGGTTGGTTGGTCGGTGGGACTAATCCGTCGTCGTTCTATGCGGGGGGCTTCCGCTACAGTGGATCGATGGCCAGCACCGTAGAAAAGCTCAACAAACTCTACGTGACCGATTCGTTACATGACGAGAGCCAAGCCCATAACTTCAAGATGAGCAGCGAAGGTGGCCCACATCGTTGCACCAATTTTCGCAGCTTTCATTCTGGCGGTGCGAACTTCGCCTTTGGCGACGGCAGCGTTCAGTACCTGAGCGACAACATCGACATGGCCATTTACCAGGCATTATCCACCATCCAAGGCGGTGAGGTGGTCACGCTGCCGTAGCGCATCATTGGGTTGCCAAAGGCAGCCGACACGGCAACAGCGTCCCACGGTGCAACCAACGGTCAGCGTATCCAAGATCTTGTAAAGCAATTAAGGAACCGGAGTTTGAATGGCTAGAAATGGTGGTGCCTTGCTAGCTTGCCAAACTTTCGCTCCGGCCAGGCAAGCTGGCAGGGGGCGGAAACGGTTACAGGGCATAGTGTTGCGGCACAAGGTGGCGCTGTCCAGCAAAAGACACCCGGAGAACCAACCATGCAAGACGAGCTAACCGAAACGAGCACACGGGAATTCCACGACAGATCGCCGCGCGACACACGAATCGCCGGTCGGTACGAAGTGCGTGAGAAACTCGGATCCGGGGGTATGGCCACGGTTTATCTAGCCCACGACCACAAGAACGCGGTCGACGTGGCGATCAAATTCATGAAATCCGATTTGGGCGGTTCAGCTCGTCGTCGGTTCTTTCGCGAATTCAACACGATCGCTGGTATTCAACACCCCTGCTGCTTAAAAGTCTACGAGATCGGCGAAACGCACGATGCTCCCTACTTCACCATGGAGCTGCACCCAGGCCAAACGGTGACCAGCGTGCTAGGTGACCCACCGGAGGTCGTCGCCCCCATGCTGGTCGATCTGACGCTGGCCGTTGACTACATTCATTCGCAGGGGGTCGTGCATCGCGACCTCAAGCCTTCCAATGTTATGGTCCGGCGCAGCGGTGATCCATCCCAAGGTCGGCTCTCCTGCAAGCTTGCGGATTTTGGACTGGCCAAGTTCTATCAACTCGACTCTTCTCTAACGATCGAACGAGGCGTGGTGGGGACTCCGGCCTATTGCGCTCCGGAACAGATCGATGGAAACGAGATCGACCACCGCGTCGATTTGTATGCGGTCGGCATCCTGGCCTTTGAGCTGCTCTCCGGCGGGCGACATCCCTTCGCCGAGGCCCGTAGCCAAGGTATGCACGCGCTGCTACACGCGCAATTGTCCACTGTGGCTTCGAAGTTGCGTGACATCAATCCGAATATCTCCGCAGCGGTTAGCGATGTGGTCGAATCCTATTTGGCCAAAGAACCGGACTTACGCCCCAGCTCGGCGTTGCCTCTCCGTCGGGTACTTTGCGAGGAGTACGGGATCACAGTCGACGCCCGGCTGGACGAAATGAGCTCCCCTGCGGAAGTCATGCTCAACGCGGTCGGCTTCGTGTGCCGTGAGCGTGAGTTGCACCAGGTGGACCACTTCTTCGAGCAGCTCAAACCTTGCAAGACGCGTTCGGTGCAAGATGCGCGAGATGCCAAAACACTGCTGCTGTTTACCGGTGAACCTGGCACGGGCAAAACCAGCACAATGCAAGAAGCCGTTCGCCGGGCGGTAGGATTGAGCTTTCAAGTCTACGAGGGACGCTGTTTCGATGGTAGCACCTCTTCCTTCTCACCGGTCATCGAGATCGTGCGTCAGATCTTTACCAATTTAGCGCGATCTCAACGGAGCGTTGAAGAGAGCACTTTGTTGGCAGACTATCAAGCTAGTCAAAGCGATCTGCAGCGGATGGGGGATATCCTACATGACTACCGCGCGGAATTGCTGCTGATAGCACCCGAGCTGCGGCGTTGGATTCCAGGAGACGGACATGCCCCCGCCTTTAAGAACGATCCCGAGTATATCTTTCGGGCGCTGGCCACCATGTTTATAGAGCTCAGTCAGGTGGCTTCGCTGTGCTTGTGTTTCGATGATATTCAGTGGGCCGACAACTCGACGCTTACCTTCCTGCATCACTTGGCCGCAGCCATCCGTCAGGATCGACAAGATGTGGACCGTGCCAAGACGCGGCCCATCGCCCTGATGTGTACTGGACGAAGTGGCTATGCATCGCTCAACGCATTTCGCGAGCGAATGGAGACACTGGTCGACGAGATCGAGCTCAGGCCGCTCAACGTGGACGAAACCCGCGAATTGCTCGGATTGCGACTGGGGTGCCTGCCCAGCTCGATTGTCGATGAATTGACCCAAGCTATTGACTCGCTGTGCCAGGGAAATCCGTTTTTTGTATCCGAGACCATCCGGGAATGGCATACCCGCGGTATGGTCGTTCGCACCACCGACGGCTGGCAACGCGTTCACAGCACCATCGATGAAGAATCGTCGTTGCCCAGTACGGTCCGCAGCGCGCTGCGAATGCGGATCAATGAGCTATCTGAGTCCGCCCAGTTGCTGGTGCCTGCTGCGGCTGCCATCGGTCGCATCGTCGATCTGGATCTATTGGCTGCCGTCGTTTCAGAGTTGGACGAAAACAAGTTGCTCGACGCGGTGGACGAGCTGCTCAAAAAGCGTGTATTTGTCGAGTCGAATTCGGCCAGCCGCGTGGCTTTCGCACACGACCTGCTGCGCGAGACGGTCCAAGCTGATTTGAGCGCCAGTCGCCGCCGGGCACTGCATCGCCAAATCGCCCGCGTGCTCGAAGAACGGCAAGCGGCATCGGGCAAGCAGGTTCCACCGGCAATACTGGCTAGACACTTTCTGGCTGGTGAGATGACGCAACAAGCGTTTTTCTACTTGTTGGACGCGGCGGAAAACGCCAATCGTGTTTACGCCTACGGTGACGCGATGGAGTATCTCGAACAAGCGGAAGCCAATCAGCCTGATGAGCTTGCCAAGCCGGCGCAATTCCGCCGTCTTTCACTCCTTTCCGAAGCGGCCTGGCGAACGCAACAGCTAACGAGAGCCAAAGAGGCTGCACAGCAGGCCTTGCAGATCGCAGACAGTCCCCTCGATCTGGCTACGATGCATCGCAAGCTGGGGACTTTCCAGTGCATGCAGGGAGATGATCGCGGCGCGGCGGTCCACTTTGACAAAGCTCTAGAAACGCTAGGTATCCACCGATCCAAGTGGCTGCCGCTTCAATTGGCTTCGATCAATTTCAGCTTGGCTGCTTTTCACCTGATTCCCCGACCGATCTTGCGTGTCATCAACAGGACGCGCGGTCGCGAAGATCGACAAGGGCTGGCGTGTGAGACGATGTATGAATTCACGCACGGCGTCGTAACCTACGACGTCGTGGCCTATACCGACATTTGCGCTCGCAATGTCCGTTATTCCAAGGCCATGGATAGCGATGCGGCGAAAGCGGTGGCATACGCGAAATACGGTCTGAACCTGGGCTTCGCAGGATTTAACGCTCGTTTCGGACTACCTTCGTTCGGGAAAAGGTCCCTCTCGGTGAGGTACAGTGAGATGGGGGTTGAACATGCGCATCGAGACAGTCGACCCGAGTTGCAAGCATGCTGCGAAACTTCGCTAGGATTTACCCTCTACTGCGCTGGCGAGTTGTCTCGCGCGGAAGCAGTGCTGTGGAACGCGGAAAAAACGCTGCGTCGCTGTCGAGGACTTCATGCGAGTTATTGTTATCACGCTCTACGCCACACCTATTCCGTGGTCGGTAACGTAGCCAAGGTGCTCGAAACGGCTGAAAGTGAACGCGAAGTTTCCGCTTCCTTCAACTACACAGAGCCCGTCGGCTGGGCATACTTCGGGCTGACGCACGGATATTCTTTGGCTGGTCGAATCGACGAGGCGATGGCGGCCGTCGATGAGTCCATTCGGTTGCTCAGCACGAACGATTCCACCATCTGCGCGATTGCCTACATGGAAAAAGGCTTCGCTCTTATGCAGGATTCTCGTTACGCCGAGGCGGTGCGGTACTTTCTCGATGCTTATGATCTGATGAAGAAACGCTGGTGTTTCTTTGAGGTCATGATGCCGACATTCCCGCGTTTGGTCGAAGCTCTCCTAGGTGCCAATTGGCATCTGGGGCGGGACGCAACCGACTGCGAATGGCGCAAGGCCAAAAAGTATGTTCGCCATGCCAGGTTCTTTAGTTTATCGTTTCCCAACATTCGCCCACATACTTGGCGCTCGATGGGGCGATTGAACACCGCGCTCGGCAAACCGGTCAAGGCCCGCAAGTGTTTCGAACGCGCTATTGTGGCTGCTGAGACGATTGGTGCCCGCTACGATCGCGCCCGAGCATTGATTGATTTGTCCGTTGTCTCGCCCGAATTGGCCGACCGAAAAGCAGAGGGCTGGAGCGAGCTCGATTCCCTTGGAGCAACGATCCCCCAAGCGGAAATCGAGTACGCCGCCCTCCCGCCCGTCAGCAACTCTGGAGCGCGAGTATGAACACCACCTCGTCACACGAGTCACAGAAATTAGCATCATGCAGCGCGTGATGAGCGCAGAAGCCTAGCTGTCTCCCCTTCCCTGTTTCCCTGTTTCTAGCAAGAAAGACTCTTCCATGAAAACCATGAAAATGTTCCTGTCCGCACTGCCATTGGCTATTGTCTTTTCGTTGGTGGTGGCGACGTCATCATTCGCTCAAACCATCCCCTTCCTAGTGGTCGGTTCGGGCAATGCTCCAGGCGGATTTATTCCGCTTGCGCCGGAGATTCCGATGGATCACAACACTGAAAACGGCTGGGCAATCAAGCTCGGCGACCATACGGGTGACGGCGCACTTCAGCTCGTGGCTCCCCCGGACCTGGCCAATCTTACCGCGCAGTTTTCGAGCATACGCCCCTATCGATTCGTTTCATCGGCGAATCCGACCGATGTGCTGGCCTGTAACTACGGAATTACCACCGGCAGCTTGCCGGCGGCCAGCCTAGGGCAAGCGACTTTCTACAGCATCGATGACGGCGCAGATCCCAGCACCCCCTTTGACGACACCTTCATCGCCCGCTTCGTAGCTGAGTTCCGACCCGCGCTCGAGGAATGTAGCGGCAAGTTTGATCCCTCACGACTTAAAAATGGCAGCTTTACGATGTATGCTTTCACCGCTCCCGTGAAAATTGACGCCGTCAATGGAATCGTAGTTGACGTGAACTCGACGCCAGAGAATCTTATCCCAATCTCCTACTCGTGGTTCGGCTTTGGAACGCTCAAGTTCAAGTGGCCTTTCGGTTGGCTCTAAGACGCGTTGGGACGTGGAAACGCGACGCTATGATCACTGGCTTCGATCTGCCGTAACTCGCGACTGTTGCGCCCTGGAGTAGGCTCGTAACGAGTGCCGCGAGTTACGGCATGGGCAGCGCGTACGGAACGCCCCGCACCCGTGTTCCCACCTGTTCACGTCAGCACCTTTTGTCCACCGTAGAGTCTGTCTTATCATCAACCGTGGCGCATCGTCAGGCCGGTACGCGTTGGGACGTGGAAACGCGACGCTATGATCACTGGCTTCGGTCTGCCGTAACTCGCGACTGTTGCGCCCTGGAGTAGGCTCGTAACGAGTGCCGCGAGTTACGGCAGAGGCAGCGCGTACGGAACGCCCCGCACCCGTGTTCCCACGTGTTCGCGCCAGCACCTTTTGTCCACCGTAGAGTCTGCCTTATCATCAACCGTGGCGCATCGTCAGGCCGGTACGCGTTGGGACGTGGAAACGCGACGCAATGATCACTGGCTTCGGTCTGCCGTAACTCGCGGCACTCGTTACGAGCCTACAGAGAAGCAGCCAGCCACCGCGACCGATTAGACAATTTGGTAAACCAGCCGCGTTTTTTGGGGTTTCAGTTTGGCCTCTAAAAGCCTCATTTCGCGCGCAAGATTTTCGCGAGATACTTGGCTGTCTCGTCAGCGATCACATTGTAGCCGGCTAGATTCGGATGCCGATCTCCGTACCAACCAGGCAAGTGCCCGAGGATTGGATCGAGTTCATTGGTCATCACTTCGACAGACTCACTATGCACGAAGGGGGTCACTAATTCGTGAAATGGCTCGGGGACTTTCGCAAGCGGGTAGCGCCGATAGTTGAGCATATTGGGTCCCTTCTCTAGTTCAGCCGCGTATCGCGGATAGATGTCGAAGAGCCGGAGGTTGTCGGCTTCCGCGACCCCGCGAACCAAGTCGTTAATCTCCTTACTGGCTTGTTCATTTGCAAATGGAATGACCGTCATCGGGATCAGTAGGGCTTGGGGATGGTCGTGTCTCAGGCGAGACAACAATTCCCGAAAGTCGCTCGGGAAGTTCACCGAGAAGTTTTCGCGTTTGGCTCGGTCGTTGAGGCCATAGCGAATGAAAACGTAGTCCAATCCAGGAAGCTTTGCCGCGTCGCGATCGTAACGCCCGGAATCGAAAAGCCGACGGATGGTTTCGCCGCTGAGGCTGGAATTGATCACATGGCACGGGGGCAAATCACCTTCGGCTGCCAGCAACAGTTCCAGAACTCGCTCCAAGTGCGGCCCCTCGGGTTTCAGTCGCCGCGGCACACTTCCCTCCGTGGTGCTGTCGCCCAGTAGGAGAATTTGAATTTTCCCGTCATGCTCCGCACGCGCGCTGGGGATTGGAAGCGAAAACGCGAGTAGTGCTCCGAGAGCAAGGATGAGAGCTGAGGCATTCTTCAAAACAAATCGAGGTGGGTACTTCATGAGGAGCGTCCGATGTCTGTGGAAGGTAGTGATTGGCGTTACCGCCCTATTGTAACCTTCGTTCAGTTGCGAACATTCCGGCTCGAAGGGGCGGCTGGTATCAGTTAGACTGCTGCACGAATAATCAACTCTGCCAACAATTGGTTCTGGAGTCCCACCTGGACACAGGCTCGAGTGGGTGGATGATTCGGATCGACCCACGCATCCCAGAGCGTGTTTAAGGTCGGAACATCTTTCAAATCGGACACATAGATTACGATCTCCAACAGTCGATCTTTCGAACTGCCAATTGCGACCAACGTTTGATCTATTTGTTCGAGGATCTGTTGTGCCTGCCCAGCGAACCCGGCAGCGGGATCATTGGCTACTTCAACCCAACGTGCTTCGCCACGATAGATGACCACGTCGGCGCTACGCTGGCAAGTAGTTTTCCGGACAATCGTTTCCATTTGAGCTTCTTCAAAAAGTGTCGCTTGTTGTGACTTAGTCACCCATGCATAGGTTTGCAGTTATATTAGGCAAACTTGGCTAATGCAAAAGGGCTAATTATGCAGAGAAACTGGTGCAAGGGTACTTACGGCGAAAACATAGCATGAATATTCGAGCGATTCATATCGCTGTAGCCATCTCATGGCTCGTACATTGTGCGATGCTAGTTCCATTGAATGCTGAGGATCCAAATTGGGAGCCACGTCCGTTCTCGGAACTTCCAATCGTTGTCTCTCTGCCTGAGTTGCTGCGATTGGCCGACGGGCGATCTGTGGAGTCGAAGCAGGATTGGCAGCAGCGGCGGAAGGAAATGCAAGCGATGCTTGCGTTCTACGAGTACGGCCATTTGCCCCCACGGCCGGCTGCCGTGGTTGCCGAAACGACGAGCATCGCAACGCTCCCGGCTAGCAACATTAGCGAAGAACGCATCACGCTAACCGTGGCAGGCAAAAAAGACTTGCAGTTCAGGATAGCCGTCTATCGCCCCGAATCGAATCAACGTCTCCCAGTGATCATTCGTGAAGAGCATGCGATTGGACATCTCGACGAAGTTCCGTTGGTGATCGGTCGCGAATTCATGTTTGTGGAGTTTGCGCGGGAAGACCTCGATCCAGACGAAGCCAATGTGATCGGTTCCGCGCAAGCTGCCTATCCCGAATACGACTGGGCGACCCTCGCCGTTTGGGCCTGGGGGGCCATGCGCGTCGTTGACTACCTCGAGTCACGGCTGGATGTTGACTTGAATCGCATTGGTATCGTGGGGCACTCGCGTGGAGGCAAGATGGCGCTATTGGCCGGTGCGCTCGACGAGCGATTCAGTCTGGTGGCAGCTAACGGGTCGGGTGCCGGGGGAGCCGGCTGCTTTCGAATTCAGGGCGAGCATGTCGAGACGCTGGAACTGATAACTCGTCCCGATCGTTTCGGCTATTGGTTTCATCCGAACCTGCGTTCATTCGCGGGTCAGGAATCGCGTTTGCCATTCGACCAACATTTCCTCAAAGCTTTAGTAGCTCCACGAGCATTGATTTGTACGGAAGCCTCAGAAGATATATGGGCGAATCCAATTGGAAATCGCGCCACCAGCCAAGCTGCCCAGGCCGTATTTGAGTGGTTAGGCGAAGTAGACAGAAATGCGCTTCGATTTCGAGCGGGCAAACACGATCTGCTAGATGATGATTGGAGTGCTATCTTGGACTTCGCCGAATGGCACTGGAATGACAAGCCGCCGCGCAACCAAGAAAACTTCTTCAGGTTCCGCTAGCTAGTTCGATGGCAGACAGCAACCGGTCGCGACGTGTACCTCAGGAATATTAAGTCGCACGGTGGCAACAAATTGAACGTTGTTAACAAGCTCTAAGGACAAGTTTCCGTCGAGCATTGTCACGAGTTGATCGGCAATGGCGAGTCCCAGCCCAGCATTCTGTCCCGTATTGGCGCGATTGTTGTCTATCTGAAAAAAACGTTCCTTCAATCGAGGGATATCGTCCTTAGTAATACCAGCACAAGTGTTGACAATTTGGACCATGTAACCACTTTGGGTCTTTTCAACGAAAATCCCAACCGATTGCGAAGGTTCTCCGTGTGTCAGGGCATTGGCGAGCAAATTGCGAAAAACTTGCCTGAGATAGGTCGGATCGACTTCGATTTGCACGGATTCCGGAGTGTTCCAGTCTATCGACGGCGAAGTATCTGAATGTTGGGACAGCACTTCGTTCCAGCTTTCCTTCAGCATGCGGATAGCATCGACGACTTGGCGGTTCATTGAAATGTGGCCAGCGTCTAATCGCGACAGCAGAAGAATTTGCTCGACGAGTGTTTGCAATTCAGCACTTATGTGCCGACAGCTAGTGATCGTTTGTTGGTAGTACTGGGCCGTGCGCGACCTCGATGCCGCCAATTCCAATGTGGCTACAAGACCCGACAGGGGCGTTCGCAATTCATGTGCAATATTCGCCGTAGTCTGCTTTTCCCTTTCAAATGCCTTTGCAAGTCGCGTGATGAACTCATTGAGTCGGAGTATCACAGGCTGTAGCTCACGAGGACACTCTGACACGTCGACTCGTTCGTCAAGTCGGTGTACATCAAGCGTGGCGATCTGCTGTGCCATCCTGTTAATTGGGCGCACAACGAAGCCGGTGACTGGCCACAGAATAACGGCGGCCAATCCGCTGGCGAGCATTGTCACCCAAGCCAATCTCCATTTCGCCAGTTGCATCACGGCGTTTATATCATCGAACGAACCCGCAACGAACAAACGGACGTCAGCTTCAGGATCTATAGGCTCGCTAAACGTCGATGTGTCGTGTTCCGAATGCCGCTCCACTTCTACATGAGGCTGAAATCGAAGCAACAGTATACGAGCCGCACTTCCATCGCTCAAAGTCCCATTGCTCATGCGTGAAACCGATGGAACGTCGCATGCGCGACCTTCAAGAAAGTCAGGGGCTATTTGGCGTTTACCCTGCGACTCTGCCAGTACTATTCCCTGCGAGTCGATCGCGACAAACTCCAAAGGCAACCCTTCGTCGATCCCTTCCCATTCGAATTCAGTGCGTTGCTCATGCCGTTCAAAGGCTTGCGTCAAACCACTGGCGGCGGTCATCAACCGTTGGTCAAGCTGTCGTACCAAACCATCGTACAATAGCGTCAATTGTGAGATGCCAGCCAGTACAAGCATACCCACGGTAACCGCTACGGCCGCTGCAAGCACGCGAAGGCGAATCGAGTTCATTCGCTAGGTGCCTCCAAGACGTACCCCAAACCTCGGCGAGTATGAATCAAACGCGCGCCGCCGCCTGTTTCTAGTTTCCTTCTGAGGTAGCCGACGTAGACATCTACCACGTTACTCGTCGACTCGTCAGACATTTCATAAAGGTGCGTCCAAATGTCGGTTCGCGAAACGACTTCACCTGATCGCATGGTCAGATACTCCAACAGTGCGTATTCCCGAGCAGACAGCTCGACAGGACGTCCACGGCGGGACACTTGCTTTGCCACCGTATCGAGTTCTAAGTCCGCGACCACTATTTTCGGATTTTTGGCAACATAGTGCCGACGGATCAGAGCGCGGACGCGGGCTTGTAGTTCTCCCAAGGAAAATGGCTTGACCAAGTAATCGTCAGCTCCCGAGTCGAGTCCGGTGATTCGATCCTCCGTTGCATCTTTGGCAGTAAGCATAAGTACGGGAGCAGCGATCGATAGCTCGCGCAGGCGTGCCAGCACTTGGAGCCCGCTCTGCTTGGGCAACATCCAGTCAAGTACGACGCAGTCGTAGTTACCCGTGGAGGCGGCCCACAAACCTCCCTCGCCGTCGACTGCGACGTCCACTGCGTAACCAGATTCGCGCAGCGATTCAGTTACGGCATTACGAATCGGTGCATAGTCTTCAACAACCAAGATCTTCAATGGGTAACCTCGTGTGGCGTGGACTTGTTCGATGTGACAGGCCGCACGTATTCCTTTCGCGCGGCTTGCAAGTCAAGTAAATCGAAAGTTTAGCGACTACTTGTCATCGTCATCTCCATCGTCATCTCCATCGTCGTCGTCATCGTCATCGTCGTTTCCCACTTCATCCTGATCATCTTCGCCACTACCGATAGAGACTTTGACCTCGCGTCCTGCTGCATCGACGAACATTTCGACTTCTTTGCCGCCAGAAACTTTTTCTAGCTCATATAGCACAACCGTTTTGCGCTCGAGCTTTAGCTCGGCCTTGCCAGCGAACTTCTCGGCGATTGCTCGCAGTTCTTTGGGTAGTTGGTCAAGTGCCAAGGAACTCTCTTCGGCGATGAGGCTGCCAGAGGCCGAAACGATGACTTCGACTTTTGCATCACCATTGATCCAGGCGGCTTCATAAACGGTTTGGCCGGCTTCGGTTACGGACTCGATGCCCACCAACTTAGCTTCTCCGGCTCGTTTGCTAATTGCGCTGCGAGCTGCCGAGGGGACATCGTCGATCGTGATTGTTTTGGAAACTTCGGAACCGTGTTCTTCCTCATCCTCGTCTTCGTCGCCATCCGCTTCCTCGTCCCCGTCGTCGCCTTCGTCCGCTTCGGCATCAGCAACTTCAATCCCAATTAACTGGCCGTCGCCATTGAACACCAATTCAACTGTGCCCCCTTCGACTTCCGCTTCGATCTCGTAAACTTTCTTACCACCCTCGGTGGTCAGTTCAACTTTCTCAATCTCGCCACCCACAGTTGCTAGCTTAACCGATTCACGGACTTTTGGCGGCAAATCAACAAGCTTAATCGTTTGTTCTTTTTCGCCCGCTCGGACTAAGTTGGTCGCTGATAGAGTTACCGCAGCCAACAGCATCAGGCTCAGCCGCATCAGCCAAGTAGTGTGCATTTCCATCGTTTTCGATCTCCAAGTAGAGTTATTGACTTTGTAGCGAACGACATTTGTCGCCACGTTCTTGCCTAGGTTACGCGACACATCATGAGAGGTTGATGAGTGTTTGAGGGAATTTTCGCCTGCAATTCGGTACCGGTAAGTTCATCGCATCCGTAAAATAGGCCGGAGCGACGCCAGACCGCTCTAAAGGGTGCCCAGCGGAATGTTCAACTGTTATTGTCGAATCCGTGCCGTTTCTCATCTTGTCCTCATATTGGCTTGTTACATCTTGGCTTGTTACCATATTTGGGTGCAGTTCGGCTCATCGATTCCGGCTGAGACCTAATCCTAGGAGTTCTTCGATGTTTTACGCAGCAAGAAGCGGCAAACAACATTTGGCACTAGAGTGCCTCGAAAACCGTCATCTGCTCAGCGCCGATTTCGGAGCGGTCGATCTCCATATTGATCTCGCGAAGCAGGCACCTGCACCGGCCATCGTCGCGATTGCCCCGACCGCACAAATGTCTGGCCAAGTCGATCCCTTCGGGGAATCCAAGAGTCGGGTTACTGCGAAATACAAGGACCACCCCTCCCAGCACTTGGCGAATCACTTTGGCACGTTCGAGTCGGGCGACTCGGGAACGGACGATGTGGATCCGGACGACTACGATCGCCTACCACAGCAAGTCGTTTTCGTTGCGGCGATTCGGTCCGCCCAGATTATGCGAAGTGAACTGCCGCACACAAATGCTCCAAAATGGATCATTGAGCTGGAGATATTCAAAGTGACTACAGTGCAGCGGGTGGTGGTAATCGACTACCACCAAGACGATGGCGGTGAAGGCGAAGGTGAAGGTGGAGCGGATGATTTCGAAATTGACACTAGCTCTTTACATGGTGTTCGCGAGTCACCAGTGGCCGTAGCCATCAAGACATCGAGCCCTAACTTGGTCGCAACATCCAATCATAGCGTCTCGAACAGCACGGCTAGGTTCGCGATGCCCATCGAAACGGCGGCAACTCAAGCGGATGAGTCGGTGGCTTCTGAACAAAACGCTACGAACCTGGAAATCAAATCAGATCGCGGCAGGCAGCCAACGAACTCCCCATTGGTCGGCAGTGCCAATCCAATCCAACAGCCGATCACGCCATCCTTAAGGAAGCTCGAACCTGTAACCGATTCAAACGTATCCAATTCTAGATTTGACGCGCCATTGGCCGAGGGCGCACGCTCCGCCGCAGACTCCGCCGTCGCCATCGGTGCCGACGAAGGCCCTGTGCAGCACCAATCGTCCGCTGCAATTGCCAGCGTACAGGATTTGGTAACGGACCTGACTGCTAGAGTTGTGCCGGCCGCTAGAGAACTTTTTTCTGCTGGATTGTCCGGGGACTACCAAGCCATCGATATGGCGATGAGTCAATTGCTTTACGATTTGGATTCGGTGCGTACCGAGGCGACATTGCTCTTGGATGAATCCACTTTGCGAGGCTTGGCTTCGACTGCAGTGGTGGGGGTGATCGCTGCCGAGATCGTGCGGCGAAGAATGCGGGAAAAAGTGCGTGTGGACCAAGACTCGATTGAAGAACACTTGGCGATCTGGATGTATCCGGAGTGCTCAGGTGTCTCGGGCAGGCCAAGCCTATGACGACCAGTGAAACCTCGCTCGATTCGCTGTTGGTGAAGCTAAACTCCGGAGACTGGTCGGCCGCCGAAGTTGTATTCCAACGTTTCGAACCCTACCTGCGGATGATCGTTCGACGTCAGATCACCGGAGCAATGCAATCCAAGTTTAATTCGTCCGATATCGTGCAGTCTGCCTGGGCCGATTTGCTGCAAGGCTTCCGCAATGGACGCTGGCGATTTGAGGACGTAGGGCATTTGCAAGCGTTTTTGGTGAAGGCCACGCAGAATCGCTTTCTGGATCGAGTGCGTCAACAGCGGACTCCACTGGAACACGAACGAGCCTTGACCGCTGCAGATGAGAGTCAAATACCTCACCATCGCACGCCGCGGGCCAGTCAGGAAGTTCGCCTGGTGGAACTTTGGAGCGAAATCACCAAGACCTGTTCGGAGCCGCACCGAGTTTTGCTTGAACTGAAACGTCAGGGTAAATCACTCAGCGAGATCGCCGCGCAAACCGGCTATCACGAGAGTAGCATTCGTCGCATTCTGTACGATCTCGCCCGCCAGTTCGTCGCCAGCAACGGGCCAGATAAACGGTAAGTACTCTTGCTTAACTTTCTCGCAATCGTTCGCGAGTTAGTTCGTTTGTTGACCACGAAAAACACGAAGAACACGAAAAGCTGGCTCAGCTCTTCTATAATTCTTTAGTGCATCTCGATCTCGCAAGTCTATTCTCAAAATCATTTAGTGGTCGATTCGATCATGACTAGCCTTTCTCGCCAATTGTCGCCACAAGCTCAACTGCTTGTCGATGAATTGGCACGAGCATGGCGCGACGGCCAATCGCTGAGGATCGAAGAATTGCTTCAGCGCCACCCAGAGTCTGTTGACCAGTCCGACGTGATCATCCCTCTGATTTACGAAGAACTTTGTCTGCGCGAGGAGAGCGGTGAGGTTGTCCAGCGCCAAGAGTACGCGCGCAGGTTTCCGCGCTGGCGAGAGCAACTGGAAATGCTGCTCGATTGCTATGAGTTGCTGGCGTTTCCTAGTCGCAATGTGCGCTTTCCAGATATCGGCGAAACACTCGGCGACTTCGAGCTGATTGCCGAATTGGGACGTGGCGCGGCGGGTCGCGTCTTCCTGGCAAGGCAAACCGAGCTTTCCGACCGCTATGTAGTTCTCAAAGTGACACCATGCATCGGCGACGAACACCTATCGCTGGCACGCTTGCAACACTCAAGCATCGTCCCCGTCTACTTGGTACAAGAGTTTCCAGAGCAGGGACTCCGCATACTGTGCATGCCCTACTTGGGCGGCCTGACTTTGTCGCAGTTGCTCGACTCTCTACAGGACACTCCGCCTGAGAATCGCTCGGGCCGCGACATTTCCAGATTGCTGGATCGTGCCTTGGATGCGGAACCGATCCAGTTCGGCATCCGTGGGCCAGCGCGGCAATTTTTGTCGAACGCAACCTATACGCAGGCTGTGTGCTGGATTGGTGCCTGCTTGGCTGACGCACTGCACTATGCGCACGAACGTGGTTTGCTGCACTTGGATGTTAAGCCGTCCAACGTGCTTTTAGCGAGTGACGGTCAGCCGATGCTGCTCGATTTCCATCTCGCCCGCGAATCGTGCGAAATAGCGGCTCGCCGTGTCGATTGGATTGGCGGAACGGCTGGCTACATGGCTCCCGAACAACAGCGACTGCTCGATTCATTGCGAGACGGTCAGACCAGCGACTTGCTCGTAGATCGACGTTCTGACATCTATGCGTTGGGTGTTTTACTCAATGAGTTAATGTCTGGTAGGCTGGCGAAAGAGGAAGGGGACCACTGCGTCAACCGCGCCACCGAAAGCGGTATTCACTCTATAATTCAGCGCTGTTTGCAAGTCGATCCCAAACTGCGTTTTCAAAATGCCAAAGACGTGGCAAGCGAGTTGAGACGCTGTCTGGTCGAGCCGAGCCGCGTAGCAAGTCTATTGAGCAAACAAACACCCAAGCGTTCATGGTGGCGGCGTTGGCTGCCGATGATCGGCGCGGCAGCTTGGTTGGCGAGCATATTTGCGATAACCACGGTATTGGCTCGAATTGAGAATGTAAAATTGGCGATTGTTCGAGCCACTGGGCTAACGCGACAAAACGAAACTGCTGAAGCAACGCAGCTACTGTACAACGCCTCCGAGAGTATCGCGTGGCTCCCTGGAGCGGGAAATGTAAGAGCCCAGATTGATGAGCAACTACAGTTAACCAAACGAGTGGAAGCGGCACTACAACTGCATATCATTGTGGATCAGCTTCGTATGCTGGATGGGCCACGCACGTTGCCCGACGCCCAACTTCGGGTTATCGCCCAGCGGTGTGAGCAGGTTTGGAGCCGAAGGCAGCAATTGGTGGACATGCTTGGTATTGAGACAAATGGTATTGCAACATCGGCTGCCGAGCAGCAGGGGCCGCGCACCGATCTACTCGATTTGGCGATATTGTGGTCTGACTTCCGAATTCGTTTGGCGTCGGGTAGTGAGGCGAATCCGATGCGCAAGTTAAGCGAGAAAACCTTATTGGCGGCGATTCGGCTGGTGGGACCGGCCCCAGTCGTGTATCAGGAGATAGCGCGACACCTGAAACACGCTGGCCTACAAACTGAGGCAGAAAAATACGCTGCGATAAGCCGTGACGTACCTCCGCAATCTGCGTGGGAACACTACGCCCTGGGCCGTTCATTCCTGCAGTCCAAACAGTTTGCCGAAGCTGAGTGCGAACTGCGGTTGGCTGCTAGTTTAGCTCCAGACCACTACTGGTATCAGTTCTACGCCGGCGTCGTTAGCTATCGACTCGGCAAATTCCCAGACGCCATCGCTGCCTTTGGAGCCTGTATTGCTCTGGAGCCGCAGCGGGCAGAGAGTTACCACTATCGTGGCTTAGCCTTTTCGGAAAATCACCAACCCGACCGCGCCAAAGCGGACTTTGTTCAAGCGCAACGCCTAGCCGAACCAGCTCCATAGCCGAGCCAGACTCACGTCCTACTCCGGCTCGGTGTTAAACGACTTTACTGAGTCGAGCAAATTGTTTAACGCCTAGACGGAGTAGTCGATGGATCGTGAGTGATGTCTACGATGGAGACGTGCGATGAAGCACCAGTAGTTAAACCAGCGCGAGTTTACCGGCTACGTAGGCGCAGGCAGGAGCGGAGTGAATTGCAACTATCAACGAGACCGCGCACGAGAGGATTTATGGAGTGCGGTTTGCAGCCGCAAATGATCGTAGCAGTTGGCTGCCGCATGTGCCCCTCGCCTGCGCAGGCCTCGATAGCGGGTTGGTATGTGCTGTGGTGCATCAGTGCCCCGCCTGTTGATCAGCTCGCCTTGTGCATCGCGGCCTGCTCAAAAAGACCGACTAACTGTCGTAGCTACGTTCGCCAGATCGTAGACTCCCTACGGTCTGGCGATCGTAGCTACGACTAAGACCAGACACTTGTTTCCCGCACGATGCTAAGTTTCCCATGGCCAACAACGGTCATGTTTCTTGTGAACAGCGCCAGGTGCAAAACCTGAGACATTGGCTCTGCCGATCGCCATGCTGTCTCTTGTCGCCCCCCCTTTGGCTTGCCTCTGGGAGGCTGATTCTTCCTTGAATTCACAATTGGTTTGAGTTGTTTTCAAGAAAACCTAGGAAATCTCTGCGTTTTGCAAATTTTGACTGATCCCAGCGCGCGCCGAGCTAGGCGAAGTTCGTTGATAGTTATAGAGCCAACGATTTGGACGCGACGAACGACCACGATGGCTTGAACGGAGTCCAAACTAGACAAAGCGAGTGTCAAAAATGCTGGTATTAAGTCGTAAAGCAGGTCAACGCATCGTCATTTCGGAGGAGATCACGATTACCGTTCTTGAAGTGCAGGGAAGTCGCGTGCGTATCGGTGTCGATGCTCACCCATCCGTGGTGATTCGACGTTCCGAATTGCCGGCTCGGCCCCCTATCAGGATTGTCGGTGAAAACGGCGAGGTCGATAGCAAAGTTGAGAGCGTCGCCCTATCCAAAGTTGGCTAACCACGGTACGGCATTCACACAATTTGAGCATGGGCTTCATTCCATTCAGCTCCTTGAAAGGGAAACGTGATGAAGACTTCAATTGCCATCTGGACTGCGACATTCATCCTGACTTGCGGCGCAACTTACGTTCACGCTCAGTATCAGTCACCTCTTAGTAGAACTAGTTGGAGCGACGATAGCGGATACAAATTCCCCGAACCCATGTCGATAGTTGATTGTGGAACGATGCCCGTTCAATTGACGCTAATTGGCCAGGACATAATGGTCAATGGTCGAAAGACTAGCCAACTCAATGCATACGATTTGAAAGTCTTGGAAGCTGTAGCGGGTAAGAATGTGGCGGCGATTGCGCAAGTTTTAAAAGAACAGCGCCGTCCCGCAACAATGCAAATCGAATTTGCTGTCATGAAACAAATGGATTCTGGGCAACTGTTGCGAATGCCAATCGCGATGTTGGCTCCAGCGGATCAAGCATTAGCTATCCAAGCTGGGCGACAGATTCTGCAGCAACGGCAGTTCCTGGCTCAGATGGCTGCGGCTCAGATGCTGGTTCGTGCGGCAGGAGTTACAGTGCCAAGCATGGCAACTGTACCGGGCATGGCAGGGGCCAACTACGAACAAGAGGGGCAATTCGAAGGGCAATTTGGCGACCAGTCTGAGCCTGACTTGCCTGGTGCTGGTGGCATTGAAGATTAAAGATCGATTTCCACTTTCAGAAAAAAGAATAAGGATTGATATGAGTAAAAATAGTCGCAGGGAAAAGCCCCGCAATGTACGTCGCCATCTTCGCTTCGAATCCATGGAAAGCCGTCGACTGTTGGCTGCCGATGTATTTCAGCATAACTTTGATATGCCGGATGACGTCAATGGGGACCAATTCGTATCGCCAATGGATGCACTGGCTGTCATCAACCACCTAAATAGCTCGAACAACCGTAGCTCCAACATCAACAACTCGTTGGCCTCAGTTGAATCGGCTCAGGAGGCGACGTACCTGGATGTCAATGACGACGGCCTCGTCTCTCCCATGGATGCGTTGTCAATCATCAATTCATTGAACTGCAAGTCGGCTGCTACTGCGGCGACCACCCCAACGACAACCAACACTGGTGAAGTCGATCAGCAAGGTGAGCACGAAGGGCAGTTTGGCGATCAAAACGATGCCAACGAACTAGCTGAAACGAGCGAACTTCCTGAAACGAACGAACTACCCGACACGGAGACCAATGATGACGGCGTGCTGACAACACCACCTGTCACTACGATCCCTAGATCAACTCCGCCAGTCATCACTCCGGTTACTAGTACTCCCACGACGCCTGTAGTCACGACGCCGGTAGTCACAACGCCGGTAGTCACAACGCCGGTAACCACGACGCCAATAACCACGACGCCGGCGGTCCCAAAAACTCCCACCAAAACTGGGACAACAACGCCAACTTCGCGGACGAACTTCGATGACGATGATACTAACGAAGGAAATGAAGCTTCTGAGTCTGCGGAGACGATTTCGCAACGACTTGTCTCCACCTTGCAGGGCACAGGAGCGGAGACCGCCAGGGTGGTGTTCGAATCAGGAACTGAAAACGGGGCCGCTCAAAACGAACTCGAAGTCCGTGTGCGCAATTCGACCCCTAGCTCAACACTCGACGTGGTGATCGATGGCGTGACGGTTGGCTCGGTTATGACCGATGCTAGCGGTAACGGCGCGCTGCAATTGACAACCGATCCCGATGGCAGGCCGGAGCTTCCATTGCCAGCCAATTTCCCAGTCATCGCGACTGGTTCCACAATCGAAATTGGTACCGACCTATCCGGCACGTTCACTGCTAACCCAAACAATCCCACGCTCCCCACAACCACGACGCCGGCGGCGGTAACATTGCAGCCACAGCGTCTGACTTCAATTGGACAAGGTAACTCGCATCACAGGTCCCGTCATCGATGAAACTATTTCGTCCCCATCGCGGTAATTTGAATGTGCGTTCGCGAGTCCGCCCGGCTGCCGCTTTCGAGCAACTCGAACAGCGATACTTGCTTAGTGCCGATGTGTGGCATGCCGCTGCGGTGGACGACGCTTTCGAGAACAATGATAGCTTCTATCAAGCTGCCAATCTGGGGACGGTTAGCCAACCCTCGGGAGTGAACAATCTCGTCATGGCCGATCAAGCCGACTGGTTTCAGTTTCGCTTAATTCAAACGCCCAGCGCGACAGCCAATGTGGCCATACAATTTCAATCGGCCAGCGGTGACTTGGACTTGGCCGTCTACAACTCAAGTGGTCGCTTGCTGGGTTACTCCAACGGAATCTCCAACAGCGAAAGCATCACGTTGGCTGGGGCGGCTGCGGGGACGTACTACGTTTACGTCTACGGCTACGCTGGGGCGACCAATCCGCACTACACGCTCACTGTCGATCCGGGTCGGAGTGTTAGCGATGACCGCTTCGAGCCGAATAACACGTTCGCTCAGGCAGCCGACCTGGGCGTGTTGACCGCCAATCACACAGAACAAAACCTTGTTATGGCCGACGCGGGTGATTGGTATCGCTTCACGATGAACGGCCAGGGCACTAGCTCCAATTATGTCGGAGTCAGTTTCCAACATGCTGCTGGCGATTTGGATTTGGAGGTCTACAACAGCAGCGGTCGTCGACTGGGGCTCTCCAACGGCGTTACCAACAGTGAAGTCGTTTCGCTTTCAGGGCTGGGTGCCGGAACCTACTTCGTGCATGTCTACGGCTATCGCGGCGTGACGAATCCAAACTATTCGCTCACGGTATCACCAGGCATTGCCTTCACGACACCTTCGCCAACGCCGAATGCTCCTACACCGAGTAATCCAACGCCGACAACCCCAGTCGCCTCTGGCTACCAGATCGCCATGAACATGCAGGGCCTGACGGCTAGTCAACAAGCGATCTTTCGCGATGCCGCATTACACTGGGAACAAATTGTGGTGGGGGACGTTCCCGACGCGGTTTACTATGGGCGCACCGTCGATGATCTGCTGATCGACGTCAGTGCAGGCTCCATCGATGGCCCAGGCGGCACACTGGGCGGAGCCACCGCAGATCGCTTCCGCGCAGGATCACTACTTCCCTATCACGGTACCATCCAGTTTGACAGCGCCGACTTGGCCAGCATGGAAGCCAATGGCACGCTTCGAGACGTGGTTCTACACGAGATCGGGCACGTGCTCGGAATTGGCACGCTTTGGCAGAGTCTGGGCCTGCTGGTTGGTGCCGGCACCAGCAACTCTGGCTTTATCGGTTCACGGGCCGTTGCCGAGTACAACACATTGACTGGCGGTCATTTCACCTCCGTCCCTGTTGAGAATGCCGGTGGCAGAGGCACACGCGATGCTCATTGGCGCGAGTCTGTTTTTGGCAGCGAGTTGATGACTGGGTACGTCGGCCCCGGAGTGAATCTACCGTTGAGCCGCTTGACCGTCGCCTCGCTGGCTGACCTCGGCTATCAAGTCAACTTGAGCGCTGCCGATCCTTATCAATTGACCTAGGGTTGGCAATTCAAAGGGGTCAGCTGACCTAACCTCTCGCCGCCGTTGGGCTGAAGTACTGGTATTGGGGCGAGGGGGGACTCGTAACCTCGTCCACGACACTACTATTCGCGTGGGATGGACCCCAGCGGCAAAAACATTGGCACTGGTGATGGTCGGTCGGCTAATCTACCAGTGATGATCTCGAACGGCTCAAACCCATATTTTTCGTAAAAACCGATTGCGTTTTCTTTGGCGTCGACGACGACAGTGACGCAACCTGTGCGATCGGCCATTTCATGTGCAATGGCAAACGTCGCTCGCAAGAGTGACTTACCAATACTTTGGCCGCGTGCTGATTGAGCAACCGCAAGTCGTGCGAGCCTCAGCGCTGGCAGCGGGTAATTCGGAAGCCGCTTGCGAGACGCTTCCGGTAGGTCGTCAATCGTGATGGAAGTTGCAGAGAGTGTCACAAAGCCAACAATCTCATCGGCACCTATCGCAACGTAGGTACTTCCAATGTGCAAACGAAATTGATTTTGGCCTGCGAATTTATGGAAGAACCGATCGAGTTCAACATCACCACTTGCAAATGAATCGCGACGGTCGTCTGGCCGCAGTAGCCGGATCTCAACCATTGAACAATTCTCGCATCGCCTTTGTCGGAGGCTTCGGGCTCTTGATTCGACTCAAGATTATTTTCCCTGTTTTCCTGGAAACTTCGATTGTCGGCGGAATCACAAGGTCAGGTGGAATCGCATCCAGCGCGCTTAAATGATGCAATACGGCTGTCTCGATCAAATGCGATTTCTTGACCCCATGGATGGCGACGTAACGTTCGAGAAGTTCACGTGTTTCGGCAGATATATTGGCGGAAATTTGCGTAACATTGCTCATTTTGATCGCCTTTACTTTACAACACAACGATTTTCGCAGCTATTTACTACTCTACGTTTTCGTAGATTTTACTATATTTAGCCGAATTCAGCAAGTTTTTGTTATTGACTTCGTTTTACGACTTAGTCGGCAACTCAATCCATACGCAGGTTCCTTGGCCAAGCGAACTTTCAAATCGTGCTGTACCTAAGTAAAACTACTCGAAAACAAGCGTCCCGAATTTTTTAAACTCATGGAAGCTTGGACCCGTGCGAGCCCAATCCCAGCTCGAAACCTTGTGAGCGTCGTAGTCGACTCGGTAAAAATTCGCTCTCCAGCGAGTATCCGGCTCGGGGGGTACATTCCGCAACGGCTTGAGTGTTTCATAGGGAAGATAGATCTCCGCCCGCCAACCCGATACCTTCGCCAACGACTCAGTCGAACCGCCGGTTGCCGATACTTTCTTTTGGATTTTTCGGTCACCCTCGTAGTGCCAGGGGCGCCAGCCTAGAAATCGACCTCCCAGGTTAGGAATAAGTATCGGAAGTTCATACCCCAGAGGCGATATCTCGTATTCGAAGTAAATTGTATCTTGTTCATCAGGCCATAGGAAAAACTCGTAAACATCTTCGTTCCACAAATCCAAAAAATCTTCCTGCATGGTTGCCGTTAAGGTTTCATCGGTGCCATCAAACAAGATGTAAATACCTGTCGCCGAGTACAAAATCTTAAACCGAGCGCTATAGTCATGATTTGCAGGCGGACGCAGGTTGAGGTCGACCCAAGAGGTGTTATTCCAGTTGTCGGCATCACCTCGACCATTGATTTGAAAATCGCTACATCGTTTCACGGTAAGGCTTGGTAGCGTTGGCTCTTCGGCTCGTAGTTGACTGGCACTGACACACCAACCCCATAGACAGATCATGGCGCATTGGCAAGTACGACCTAGCATACGACGGAAACTAGAATTCATTCGGGACATAGACTACTCCCCCAAAGGACGTCGATGAGATTCGCAACGGGCATCGGAACGCCCGCAATTCTACGGCAATTCATCGGGGCCCGCACCACGCGACACTTCTAATTCTGGCCCCGCGAGAAGAAACCCAGCTTATCAAATGATGCTCGTGGGTTATCCAGCGGCGCAGAATGCTGCGTGTGGCAGCCACCGGGCCGTGCAATTTTAAAGCCCCCTGGCTGCCTCCAAGCAAAGGAACAATCCGTAGGTCTGTGTTGAGAACGATCCGGTAAAAACAGATCTTGGCCGAGCCGAGCTAGCGTGCTCAGTCAATACATTTAGACGGTCGAAAGCACGATTAGCGAGGGCTCAAGGCGGCGATCTCACGCTCCATTTGCTGGAGGGCGAGTTCAATTTGCTCGACTTCCTCCGACGATTTTTCCTTGCGGGCAGCGTCGAGTAGCAGCTTGCCGACGGACAGCGCTTTCTGTGGCTGTTGCAGGTTGAGATAAACTGTCATCAGGTTCATGCAGTTCATAAAGTCAGGATGGAGCTCAGTGGCCATCTCAAAGTGTGGCAGGGCTTCCTCATTGCGGTTTCGTTCTGCCAGGAGGGTGGCCAGAGCGCTGTGTGCCTCCCATGTACTTGGACTCAATTCGACAGCTTCACGGTATTTCTCAATCGCTTCATCGACCATTCCATTCTTTTCTAGCGAGGCTGCCAATGTATGCGTTCGAGCCGCATCGTTGGGAAACAGATCATAAAGCTGCCGGCTAACGACGAGCATGCGTTCGTGTTCCTGCATGTAGTCGAGCGTCTGGAGCAGCGTCGCACTGAAGAAAAAGTAGGTTGGTTCCGAGTCGTAAGCAATCTGGATTTTCTCCAGACCGATCTTGAACTCGCCTCTCTGACAGTCTTCAATACCTTGAGAGGCGATAGCGAAGGTGTTGTCTGGTTGGTACTTCAGAACGTATGACCAGAGCTCTGCTCGATGCTGAAGTCTGGGGAGCGAGACGATACAGACCCAGACAAATGCGGCGGTGATCGCAACAATCGGCGTTAGAAAGACCGGCACCGCCCACCTGGTCGCTTCCGACTGCGCCAGACCTTCAGCCTGACCCGACTGCACTCGTCTTTGCATGAGTGATTGCACTAACGTGTAGCCACCGACAACCAGAAACGGAATCATTGCCATCAGCGGGACATACAGGCGTCTTTCAGAAATCTCCTCGTGAGGCAATGGAACAATCAGGGTTGGTGATAGCACCGCAAAAAACCAAAGCAGCGCAAACCCGGTCGCTTTTCTACGCCAAACGCATATTGCGGTAAAAACTAAATAGAGCGACAGCCCCAACACACTGGGCCATGCTGCCGAAAATGAAGATAGTGTCGGCACATGGTAGTGAACGATCAAGGGCCAAGGTACAAACAGAAGTCTCCAGTATACGAAAAACGAATTTGACTGGGTCAGCCAAAAATCATGGGCTGACATTGCGGTATGAAATCCAGCGGCTGGAGTCCCAATTCCGGACAAGTAAATGCCTGCGAGAGGCAGCCAGCTTAGCATTAGTGCAACATATAGCATCCAAGATCGCTTGAAGATCATCCACACCGATCCACCAATAAATGTCCATTCGTAAAAGAACACCATGGCTGGTACCGAGGCCATCATCTCTTTAGAGAGCATTCCACATACGCTGGCCAGGCCTGCCCCCACGCAAAGTAGCACGCGAGTAGCAATTCGATGACTTCTCCAAAAGTGAATCGATAGATATAGAGTCAATGCATAAAACAAACCCATCTGCAATTCGGTACGCTGGGTCAAGTAAACAATCGTTTCGGTGTTGACTGGATGCACCATCCAAATCATGGCGGCCACAAAACCGAGCCAATGGCGATTATTCAGGAACCGTCCCCTAAAAACTGGCTGCCCCAGCGTGCTCGATACGACGTCCCAAACTATCAGGGTAACCAGCAGGTGCGCGATGATATGCGTTAAGCGATATCCCCACGGATCTTGTTGACTGAAGTAGTAGTTCAGGGCAAACGTTAAGCTGACCAACGGCCTGGCTGTAACCGGCGTTTCAGGCTGTGGCTTCAGCGGCCCATAACCATCGGGAGTGCCAAACAATGGAGTCAGGCTATGAATCGATTCGTTTCTGACAATAGACATTAGGTCATCGAAGATCATGTCGTATGTCAACGTCGGAACGTAGATGCCACACGCCACAATCGCCAAAGCCATGACACCGGCAAACCATAAACAAACCCTGCGCAGGGAATGACTGGCGTTAGGCGAATCGCTTGGAATCATGGAAGACATGGGAATTTTCTAAGGCCGCAAAAACAGGGCAGACCGTCACATTCGCTAAATTCGATACGCCTCGGCAAGCTGGGTCGCATCGTATTGTAGATCGAGATTTGCGCTCAGGCTGACTTCCCAATTCGGTTTGATTGCTAGGGTATGCTGGTTTGCATCTCAACTTTGGCCCAATTGCCCTGATCGTCATGCTCGGCGCGCAATTTGTAAACTATGTTTGGCGACGGCATTTATTGTTCCAGTGCTTTGTCCACACTCAGTTGGTTGTAGTGGACGAGGTTACGAGTCCGTTTGACGGCAGGGGTAAAGGGGCCAGGAGTCAATTGTGCATAGCACCCGAAGGACCGCTGGCGGCAATTGACTCTTGCCCCCTTTACGCCAATTCGAATTGTTAACTGAGAGTTCATTTTATGCGAGTTGCGGTAATTGGAGCTGGACCGGCCGGGCTAACGGCTGCGCTTCAATTGTCCAGAGGCGGAGCGTCTGTCGACGTTTACGAAGCTGGCTCGCAGGTTGGTGGACTAGCTCGTTCGTTCGATCTTTGGGGAAGGCGTGTCGACCTAGGTCCGCATCGATTCTTCAGCACCGATGCACGCGTCAATCAATTCTGGAAGAATATCGTCGGTTCCGACTATGTCATGGTCGAGCGACTAACGCGTATTCACTTTAAGGGGAAGCTGTTTCAATACCCACTAAGACCGCTGGACGTATTTTCAAAACTGGGGTTTGCGGAAACATCATTGACGCTCCTCAGCTACGCCAAGCAATGGTTGCATCTTGGCTTAAGGGAAACGGGGCTGCCTTCTTTCGAAACCTGGGTCGTACGTCGTTTCGGACAACGCTTGTATGAGACCTTCTTTAAAACCTATAGCGAGAAGCTCTGGGGGATTCCGTGTACGGAGTTGAGCGAAGACTTTGCCGCTCAACGAATCCGCAAATTGACCCTGCATGACGCGATTTCCAATGCGCTGTTGCGACCGAAAAAAAGCGAACACAGAACACTGGCAGACTGCTTTGCCTATCCACTAGGAGGTACCGGAACCGTCTACGAACGGATTGCCAGTCAGATCGTCGCCCTTGGAGGTCAAGTCCATCTAGCTCATGCCATCGATGAAGTGCTATCGGAAGATGGCCGAGTGACAGGTGTGCGATCAACGGATGGGCCGGTAGTAGCGTACGACCATGTCATCTCAACGATGCCGCTGACTCTGTTGACCAAGGCGATGAGCAACGTGCCTCAGTCCGTCCATGATGCCGCCGATAAGCTGGCTTTTCGAAATACGCTGTTGGTCTATTTGGAAGTCGAAGGCACAAACTTATTCGAGGATCAATGGCTCTACATTCATGATAGAGCCGTGCGAGTTGGAAGAGTTACGAATTTCAATAATTGGGGAATAACGGACCCCACTTCCAAGACCAGTATTCTGTGCTGCGAGTTTTGGTGCAATCATACAGACCCCGCGTGGACCGCGAGCGACAACGAACTGGCTGAGCAAGCCAACTCGGAATTGCGCAAAACTGGATTGATCAAGGATCAACGCATCTGCAACAGCCATGTCGTTCGCATCCCCCGCTGTTACCCGATTTATCGCATCGGCTACCGACAGCATGTCGATGTCCTATCCGAATTCCTCCAATCGATAGCAGGACTGACCGTGATAGGACGCTACGGTTCCTTCAAATATAACAATCAAGACCATAGTATCCTGATGGGATTGTTGGCAGCGGATAATGTACTGCATGCCCAGCACCACAACCTGTGGGATCTCAACTCCGATTTCGAATCGTATCAAGAACGATCGCTCATCACCCAAACGGGAATCATGCGCACGCAGTCCAGTCAAGAAATGGAACCGTGCTCGCGTCGGTGATTTGTGGCCACTGCAAAATCTGATCTGACCGAAAACATTGCGCATCGACAGGTTGCTATCTCGCTGAGCATGGGAAACGCGGCACCCTATTCACTTGCTTCGGCCTGCCGCAACTGCGCATTACTTGTTACGAGCCTACAGAGAGCATGTCTGTCACTCATCCTGTTCCAATGCGGCGAGTTCGGGGCGTGGTCGGATCAGCAGGACGAGCACGACGGAGACTATCGCAGCGGATGCGAAGATACCGAAAATAACATTCAGCGGAACGTCGCGATCTCGCAGGATGCCAAAACCCCAATCCGCCAATCCGCCACAGCTAATGCTGACGAAATTCATCAGGCCATAACCTGTCGCGCGCAGGTTAGGTCGCACAACCTGCGCCAGGATGGGCATGTTATTGCCGTCAAAGAATCCCCAACCGAGCCCGAACAGCATTAAGAAGACGATGGCGACCGAGAGCGAACCCGCGTTCCCTACACCAAAGATGGCCGGCACGATGCAGCACATGCCGATGGCGCTGATATAGATTCGTCCACGAGGGCTATGCCGCATCCAGCGGTCGGCCAGCCAGCCACCGACAAATGCGCCGACAATTGCGGCTACTTGCCAGTAGATCGTAGCGGCCACACCCGCATGCCCCTCACCGATATGAAACTCTTTCTTGAGAATGGCGGGCATCCAATCGCGGACTACCCAACCAGCCATGGCAGGTAGAGTGAAGTACAATACCAACAGCAGAAATGAATGATTGGAGATTAGTTCGCGCACCGCGCTCAGTGGCTTGAGAATTAGTTCGCGCAACGCGCCCCATGGTGAATCGCCCGCAGGCGTATCTACTGTTTTATTGCGATTCGGTGCATCGCGCAGCAGCGCCAACAGTGGGAAGGCATACAGTATTCCCACCACGCCACAGACGGTGAAGGCGGTCCGCCAACCAAGTTGCGGATTTTCCGCCACGTATCCACCAAACCCACCAACGATCACTCCCAGGTAGATTGCGATTTGGTGCAAGCCAACAGCCCGAGAACGAGTCGATCCGATGTGATGATCGGCGATCAGGGCCAATGCGGCCGGGATATAGAATGCCTCGCTGATACCCATCAACGACCGCGCCCATAGCAACTCATTGTAGGTTGTGACCTGCCCGGTCCACCAGGTAATGATCGACCACACGAATAGGCTGGTGCAGATCGTTAATCGCCGACTGAACCGATCCGCAACATATCCACCAATTAGACTAAAGACCGCATAGACAAATTTGAATTGTCCCAGCATCAGTCCCCATAGCTCTTGAGAGTTCTCGGCCTCGCCGAGGCTCGGAATGGAGGCCATGACCGAGGCCTGCATCGACGCCAACATTTGTCGATCGAGATAATTCAACAATGCCACCGGAAACAGCAACAAAACACACAGCCAAGCAGTTCGCGAGGCCCCGGGCAATTTGGAATGTGGTTCGTTCATGCAGTATTCCGCAGAGATAGTTTCGATTGCGTCAAGGAAAAGTAGCTCGGTGGTCTCCACCGAAAAATCACGGCGGCCAAATTACGTCGGGGACCGCCGTGCTACTTTGGCGGGTATTATAGCTAAACTCCAGCCCTCGGAAGACCTTGAACGATTACACTGAGTGCATGCACTAGAAAAAGTCCCAAAACACTACCGATGTCCCCAAGCTCTAGCTCCTCGGGAGAATTGCGAAAATGTTAAAAAAAATATGCTGGATTTCTTTCGTCCTAATTATTTGCGTTGCTTATATCGACGATTCCATTGCAGCGGACCTGCGGGCAGGAACAGCCGTGGTGGACATCACTGACAGGGAAGCGGGGCCGTGTAACGACCCGCTATTCGCCAAGGCACTGGTACTATCTAGCGGCGAAACGAACCTAGTGATCGTGACCATCGATGCCGTCGCAATTGGAGGGATTGGCCGCATTGGTGACGACTTTATGCCTACCGTTCGGCAACGACTAAAAAGCGAGCTTGGTATTGCACCGGAAAATCTGATCGTCAACGCCAGCCATTGCCATGGCGTCATACGCAGCGATGTGGCCCAGCTCACCATGGATGCGATCAAGCAAGCCGCCGCTTCCCAACAGCCTGTCGTCGTGGGAGTCGGTGCGGGGGCGGAGAGCGAGATCCAAGTGAATCGACGTTTGCGTTTGAGCAATGGTAAGGAGGCCGATATTCGACACGCTTACTCCATGCCGCCCAACGATGAGGTCGTCGAACTGGGTCCAGTCGATCCGGAAATTGGACTGCTCCGATTTGATCGATTGGATGGCGAAGTCTTTGCTGTCGTCTACAACTTTGCCTGCCACCCGATACAAGGCGTTCCCAGCGGTGGCAATACGGCTGACCTCGTTGGCTTTGCATCCAAGGCTATCGAAGAGAGTCTCGGGGATGGTTGCACGGCGTTTTTTCTCCAGGGCTGTGCAGGCGATATCAATCCCATCAACTACAAGCAAACGCATGTCAATCGGGATGCAGAACCACTGGGCAACCGACTGGGACTTAGCGTATTGCGCGCCATTCAGAAGATCGTTCCTAAGCCCGATTCCCGGCTAGTGATACGCAATACGAAGCTTCCATTGCCGAGAGCAGATACCGCGCAGCAAATCTCTGACTTGGAGGCAGATCAACTGCGTCTCGCTCAGTCACTGCGGGGCACGAGTTTGAGCTTTGATACATTTGTGCCGCTGCTGGTGAAATATAGCTTGGGCGGCGAGTATCCCTCGAACTATCGACATCTTTATTTGCGTGAAAAACAAGCGTCGCAACACGGCCTCGCGAATCTCGACCGTGAAAACCGAAGCAACTTGGCACAGTACATTAACAATGTGCGAATCATGGAGGAGCTCACTCGGGTGAATACGAATCTAGCGTTGTTGAGGAAGCACCAAGCAGAAAATTTGAGTGCGAAAAGCCGTTTCATCGATGTCGATTTAACGACCATTCGCATTGCAGATTGTTTGATTACGACGTTTCCGGGCGAGCTGACGGCGCAAATCGGTTTGGATATCAAGGCGCAGTCCGCCGCAGAATTTACGTTTGTCGCAGGCTATACCAACGGATACATTTTCTACGCGCCGACGACTCAGCAACTGCGAAACGTTGGTGGAGCGCAAGAGGATAGCGACTGCATCCTCGCTCCACTCTGGGAGGAACAATACAAGTCGACGGTGCTTGAGGTTCTATCGGAGCTTTAGTGCGATTCCACTTGGGCGGAGGTGGGGTTTCTAGTCCAAAGCTATGCTCGCACGAGGCTGAGCAGACCGAGTAGCTCGGTGGTCTCCACCGGAACTAACACCGTTCCATTTTGGAAGGAATCCATCGACCTGATATCGTTTAGCCCGGAGAATTCATAACCCGCAGCGTCAGCAAGGAGGTTTGAGCCTGAATCGAATATCAGAAGTGTGAATTAACTTGGTTTTGATGGGCCAATTGTCCGCCGTAAACTTCCGACACTAATTCCCCGGACGATACCAAGTCCACGACGTGCCATGATGTCTTCGGCGAACCTGCAGGCACGTCGTAAAATCGCACAGCTTTTGCGCAAACTTGTCTCGCCCCTCTCGCCTGCAAAGCTACAATGGATCCGCTGCGGCGATCGAGCGTCTCCTGCCTGATCGTTAGGTGAGAACACGAAATAGGGTAAGGTAATACGATGTGCAACAGTGTTCTACCGAGAATTCCAATGAAGTCGATATTGGTTTCGTTTTTGCTCACCGCCACCATGTCGTTGTCGGGGCTTGCCGAGCCCAAGGCGGTCGCCCAGGTACCACTCGACCAGGCCGCTCTCGGGGCGCAACCAGGCCCGAGTCGCCTGCTTGAGACACCGCGCGCCTTGGTAAATGTCGAAGAGCTCGGAAGACCTCCACTGGGTAATTATGGTTCACTGGACGCAGTGATCCAGAAGATGAGGAGCTATCGGCCCCAGGATTTGAATGCGGAGGCGTGGCATGTTCAGCACCCACATGCAAACTACGAAGAATGGGCTCGCCAAGCCCGCAGGCTGCTTGCCGAGGGGCTGCACTATGATCCGGGCGAGGTCGACTTGAATGCGGTCACTACCGAGCGCGTGGAAACGGATTCATTCGTACGAGAAAGAATCGAGTTCAATACGGCAGCTTGGTTTCGCGTACCAGGTTATTTCTATACGCCCAAGAACGTTCCGCTGCCGGCTCCGGCACTGGTGGTTTTTCATGAGTGGGGCGGGCCTATTTTGTTTGGAGCAGAACGCGTCTGCGGCGAACCTGTGCATCCTGCGCTTGGTGAGCACCGAGAGAAGGCCACCAGCGGACGGCCAATAGCGGATTGGTTTGCCTCCCATGGCTATGCGGTCATCGTGATCGACGCCTACCACTTTGGTCACCGAGCTCCCCGTGGCGTCGGCGGGCTGCCAGACACTTTCGACCCCGCCTCGCTCGACACCGAAACGCTGAAGCACTATTGCGATGTCGTTGGCAGCGAGGCGCAACTATACCTGGGCGTCCGCGAGCTGAATTGGGCCGGAACGACATGGGCGGGGGTCAACTATGGAGACGACAGCCGCTGCATCGACTATTTATTGTCCCGCAAGGAGGTCGATCCAGAACGCATTGGCTGTACTGGGCTCTCCGGAGGCGGTTGGCGCACCGACATCATGGCAGCGCTCGAACCTCGAATCAAAGCGGCTGTCGCAGTCGGCTGGATGACAGAGTCTGACATGCAACAAGCCTACAACCTCCGCGGTGCGATCGGCACCTTCTGCTTGCTGCCCGGCGTATGGGATCGAATCGACGTTCCCGATCTAATCGCCATGGCGGCGCCCAAGGCAGTGATGGTGGTGAGCGGTAAGAAAGACATACTGTTTCCACCGGCCGGCCAGAAAGAAGCAGCGCGCCAGATCGCCAAGGCCTACGAGTGGGCGGGGGTAGCGGATCGCTTTCGCAACTATGCTCCCGACAAGGAGCACTGTTATGACGCTGAAATTCAAGACGAGGCGCTGGCCTGGTTCGACAAGTACCTCAAGTAGCGTTTCATTATAATGAGAGTAGCGGGCAGCCGATGCAACACAGCGCCTTAACAATCGGGATTGCGGGTATCGGACAAATGGGATGCTCGGCGGCAGTGGCTTTTCAGCGGGCCGGCCACCGCGTTCTGTTGTGGGCGCGCAATGCGGATCGGCTGCGGGCGGTCCAATCGAAGACAGACGAACTTCTCAAGTGGTCGGAGGACCACCTAGGCCCCGCGTTACGATTGGGAGGCAGCATCCACTTGGAGGAAGACTTGCATCGCCTGGATGCCGAGTCGGACGTCTTCTTGGATTGTATTTTGGAAATACTTGATGAGAAGATTGCATTGTTCCAAAAGTTGACTTTGGCGCAACAGCGCGGCGCGCTGTTGCTGTCAGCAACCAGCGGATTGAGTATCACTCAGATGGGACGCGGTGCTGGGTGCGAGTCATTGCTAGTCGGTGCGCACTTTTGGAATCCTCCCCATTTGATCCCAGTCGTCGAGATGGTTTTCGGCGAGAAGACGCCAGATGCCATATTCCAGCAGGCCTATGACCTCATGACGGACATTGGCAAAATCCCGGTGCGTTGTCGGGACGTACCAGGTTTTATCGGCAATCGCTTGATGCATGCCATGTGGCGAGAAGCGCTAGCGCTCGTGGACGCTGGCGTCTGCACTGCTGCAGAGATTGACCGTATCGTAAAACTGACTTTTGCGCTGCGCTTACCTAGCCTGGGCCCTATGGAAAACATGGACCTAGTTGGGCTCGATGCTGTTCAGCGGATACACCGTTATCTCCTACCGGAGTTGGCCGACAACACCCAGCCAGCCGATTGTTTAGACGATAAGGTCCGTGCCGGACATCTGGGGATGCGGAGCGGCCAAGGCTTTTACGACTGGTCGCAACGAGACGCTGAGCAGGTTGTTCGCAACCGCGACCTGTTGATCGTGAGGCAGTTGGAAGCACTTCG
The DNA here is from genome assembly GCA_020852965.1 of Pirellulaceae bacterium. Classification (GTDB taxonomy): domain Bacteria; phylum Planctomycetota; class Planctomycetia; order Pirellulales; family Pirellulaceae; genus Aureliella. The sequence continues at coordinate 36,803 of JADYZV010000028.1, forward strand.
TGAACTGGGAGAGTTGTAGGCGATTGCGGCTTGGGGGCTTGTTTTCAGCTCGGTGGTTTCGCGTTCCCATCGGGCCTGTCGCAAAATCGCACATTTTTTACGCAAGGTCGTATCTCATGCGAGTTGGCAACCATATAGAATCGTAAGGTAAAACTCGGTGCCGTTCACGAACCAGTTCGTGCCTTGCACAAATGTTCGCTGGCTTCATGCATGCTACAACACACGAAATGGACCTTAAGAAAAACATGCAAAACCTGCTGCAAGGGCAATGGAACCGACCCTTTCGAGTTGGCCTGACGCGGGATTTTTTGAATCCCGATGGGTCGCTTGGATTTGGTGACATCGGGCTGGACCTGCTTGATGGCACCGATGGAGTCGAGTGGGAGTTCCTTCCCCATAGCGCCCCAGAGCTATGTGCCGAACAGATCCATGACTATGACGCACTGATGGTATTGGGACCGCGAGTAACCGCACGGACATTCGCGGGAGTCGAACGTCTGTCGTTAGTGGCGCGTTTCGGAGTTGGCTACGACAACATCGATGTCGATGCGTGTACGCAATGCGGTGTAGCGCTGACCATTACTCCGGAGGGCGTCCGTCGTCCGGTGGCAGCCAGCGTGCTGACTCTGCTGCTGGCGCTCAGTCACAAATTGCTTATTAAAGATCGTCTGACGCGCGAGGGACGCTGGTCGGAGCGACTGGTTCATATGGGCAGTGGATTAACCAATCGTACGCTGGGCATTATCGGCTTGGGGAACATCGGCCGGGAGGTTTTTCGCTTGACGGCTCCCCTGTCGATGCGACACCTGGCAACAGATCCGCGCATCGATCCTCAGGCCATCGCCGACGAGAGCGTGTCGCTCGTCGATCTCGATACGTTGCTCCGAGAGTCAGATTTCGTTGTCGTGTGTTGCGCACTCAGCGAGGAGACGCAACATTTGCTAAATGCCGAACGACTGGCTTATATGAAGCCGACGGCCTACCTGATCAACGTCGCTCGCGGCCCGATTGTCGATCAGCGGGCGCTCACGGCCGCCTTGCTTGAAAAGCGCATTGCAGGCGCCGGTCTGGATGTCTTCGAGCAAGAGCCGATCGAAATGGACGATCCGCTATTGAAGTTGGACAACGTGATTTTGTCTCCACATGCTCTGTGCTGGACCGACGAGTGCTTTCTGGGCAACGGGACCAGCGCCATCGCCAGTATTCTCGACGTGGCAGCCGGGCGAACTCCGCAGCATGTCGTCAATGCGCCGGTCCTCGACCTTCCCTTGTTTCAAAGAAAGCTTCGTCGCTACACCCGCGACAAGGAGTAACATGCGCACGAACCATATCAAACGCAAATTGGCCAACGGCGAAACGGTGGTAGGGACCATGATGATCGAGTTCGCCACTCGAGGCATAGGCCGCCTTGCGGCTGCGGCATCGGCCGAGTTCGGAGTGTTTGATATGGAGCACAGTGGATGGTCCATGGAAACGATTGGCATGCTTCTCGCCACGGCACGATCGAGCGAACTGGTGCCGCTTGTACGCCCCCCGGCAGTCGAGTACCACTATATTGCGCGCGCCCTGGATCTGGGAGCGATGGGAATTGTCATGCCCTTCATTGACGAACCCGAGCAGGCTGAGTTTGTCGTGGCTTGCACTCGCTATCCCCCTCTGGGTCGCCGCGGTGCCGCTTTTACGATCGGGCACGACGACTATCGTCCCGGCGACGTGAAGGAGAAAATGCGCACGGCCAACGACGAGGTGATGGTGGTCGTGCAGATTGAATCGACTCGCGGTCTCGAAAACGTAGAGAGAATTGCGGCGGTCCAAGGCGTCGATGCAGTATGGATCGGGCAGTTCGACCTAACCGCTTCGATGGGCATACCCGGCGACGTGACTCATCCGGATTTCAAGGCGGCTCAACGCCGCATTTTGGAGGCCTGCCAGCGGGCGGGCGTCGCGGCCGGTTATGGCTCGCTCAATCTGGACGATGTCGTGTCCGCGCGCGAGCAGGGATTCCGCTTCCTCGTTTACACAGCCGATTTGTGGATCTATCAGAAAGCGCTGCGACATGGTCTGGCCATCATCCGCGGAAATACTTGAGGAGCACCCAGATTGGAATCTACGGATGACCAACATCTCGAAGCGCTTCCCGGGTGTGCGCGCTCTCGATGATGTCCAACTGATGGTGCGCAACGGCGAAGTGCATGCTGTCGTTGGGGAGAACGGTGCCGGAAAGAGCACGCTGATGCACATTCTGGCTGGCGTTCACCAACCCGACACTGGGCGAATTGACGTGTCTGGCAAGCAGGGAGTTCGCATCCAAGGGGAACGGATGGCGCAGCACTTGGGAATTGCCATCGTTTATCAGGAGCGGAGTTTATTTGAATCGCTTAGCTTAGCAGAGAATATCTTTGCGGGCCGACCACCGGTATGGGGTGGCGTTTGGATTGCCCGCCACCGCATGATTAGCGAATCGCGCAAACTGCTGGCAGAAGTAAATCTTGCTTTGGATCCCGCTACGTTGTTAGGCGCGCTGTCACCAGCGGAGCAACAACTGGTCGAAATCGCCAAAGCCCTTTCGCTGAACGCCCGGTTGATCATTCTTGACGAACCGACCGCTGCGCTTACCGAATTCGAAACCAAAACGCTCTTCGCCGTTATCCGCAGGCTAAGAAGCGAGGGAAAGGCAGTGATCTACATCTCGCATCGCTTGAATGAAGTATTCGAGCTTGCCGATCGCGTGACCGTCCTAAAGGATGGCCGTTGGCAAGCTACACTCGACATCGCAGGCACCAATCCGGACGATCTAGTCCGTCGTATGGTGGGACGTGACTTGCGCTACACGGCTCGTCGAAAACCAGCGGCTTCCGCGATAGCACAGTCTGCTGAAACGGCATTGGAGGTACAATACCTCTGCGATAGTCAAAGAGGCCCTGGGGCATTGCTTCGCGATGTAAGTTTTCGTGTTGCCGCCGGCGAAATCGTGGCATTGGCTGGCCTCGCCGGTGCTGGCAGAACGGAGACGGCCATGTCAATTTTCGGTGCTCGCCCGTATTCATCCGGCAATATTCTCGTCGGTGATCGACGGCAGCGGATTCGATGCATTCCCGATGCTATTGGTGCCGGAATCGGTTATATGCCCGAAGATCGCAAATTGGCTGGGCTGTTCCTGGACATGAGTATCGCCCACAACATTGCCGTTACGGGCTTGTCTCAGTTTGGACGAATCCTGACCAACCAACGAAAGCTGCGGGGTGTTGCTGAGAGCTATCGCGAGCGACTAGACATCGCCAGTTCAAGCGTGCAGCAGTCGGTGCGTAGCCTCAGCGGTGGCGGCCAACAGAAGGTACTATTGGCCAAATGGCTACTCATTGAACCGCGTGTGTTGATCGTCGACGAACCGACTCGCGGCGTTGACGTGGGAGCCAAGGTTGAGGTTCACCAGTTGCTCGTTGAACTGGCCGAACGCGGAACGGCCGTAATCGTCATTTCATCGGACCTCACCGAGGTCTTGGCGCTCGGCGAGCGGATCATGGTGATGGCCTGCGGGCAAATCGTGGGAGAAATGAGCGGGGATGAAGCTACCGAAGAACGCATCATACATTTAGCCTCTCAGTCCGAGGCAGAAGGTTGAAATGAGTAGTTCGACATCCAACCCTGAAAATCGAAAAGTCGGATCACGTGTCTTATCACGGTGGGCTAGCCACTCGCGAGAATGGGCATTGGTCGGCATGATCCTATGCGTAACCATTTTGTTTTCAATCCTATACCCCTACTCGTTTTGCTCATGGGCGAACTTCAACGCAGTTTTGCGTAACCTAGCGTTTGAAGGTTTATTGGCGCTGGGCATGATGGTGTTATTGATCAGCGGATCATTTGACCTGTCGGCTGGTTCCATGGCGTCGATGATTGGCGTAATTACAGGTTGGCTGATGAAGGAGGCGGGGTGCCCCGTACCGTTGGCTGTCTTGGCGGGATTGATGCTGGCTGCTCTCTGCGGTGCGGGTAACGGTTTGTTGGTAGCGCGATTTCGCGTGAACGCGCTCATCACGACTCTTGGGACGATGGGTATCTTCCAAGGGGTTGCGCTGCTGGTTGGAGGCCCTGGTATCACATTTCTTCCCGATTCTTTCACTCGCTGGGGTCGCGCCGAATGGCTGGGAGTGCAGGGCCCGGTGTGGCTGCTCGCTGGCTTGGCGCTTTTGTTTCATCTGTTCCTCACGCACTTTCGCTTCTTCCGACAGTATTACTATATTGGCAGCAACGCCCACGCTGCGCGACTCTCCGGCATCCGCGTCGAACGGATGCAGATCGCCGCGTTCGCACTCATGGGGATCATCGCCGGCCTAGCAGGCATTGTCTACGCTTCTCGGATCGCAACCGCGACGGCTAGTTTGGGCGTCGGTGCTGAACTCAAAGCGATCGCCGCCGTTATACTTGGAGGAGCGAGCTTGTCGGGTGGCAAGGGGACGATATGGGGTGCCATGTTGGGCGTGTTTTTCATGGCCTTGATTCAAAACGTGCTAATCATCTCACGCGTGTCCTCCGAGTGGCAAGGGATTGTGCTCGGTTGCGTTCTCGTAGGCGCGGTCGCCGTAGATTCTTGGGTAACAGGAAAGCAGATTGTATGACTCAGCATGGTAAAGATCTACATTGGAATCGCCGCAACGCATTGTCGCTGGCTGGTGGAGCGCTACTCGGGCTGGCCGGATGCGAACAGCGGCCTGGGTCGATTGCGTCCAACACTCGCCGCGACGGCGCAACATCTTTCGCGAATGAAGAATACGTCTGGCTATCGGCCAACGCCAGTCTTCCCCTGTTCACCAAACGCGATCACCCCGCCCTCCGCTTGGCGGGTGACGAATTGGGCGTCCAAGTAACGGTCGCCGGCCCAAACAGCGTCGACATACCGGCGCTGGTGGCGGCGATTGAACAAACGGCCGCTCGCAAGCCGGCTGGAATGTTGGTGGTCGGCTGGGATCCTTCTGCGCTAGTAGGTCCGATCAATCATGCTGTGGCTGCAGGTATTCCCGTAATCTGTGTCGATGCCGATGTGGCCTCTAGCAATCGCGCCTCGTTTATTGGTACCGATTGGCACGAACTGGGCGCGCGACAAGCCGAAGGAATGTTGGCCGCGCTCGACGGACGAAAAGGTGAAGTCGCTTTGCTGGGACTGATCGAACAATCGATCGACCAGGATGCCTTTGCCGGCTTTCGTTCGATCGCTGAGCCTGCGGGACTGACCGTCCTCTCTCCGCAACAGGACAAGGGCAATCAAGTCGAGGCGGCACGAGTTGCTTCGTCGATCCTACAAGGCCACCCAAAGCTCGTTGGCATGGCAGGCTTCGATTCCGAGAGCGGGCCCGGTATGGCGCAAGCGATCATGGAGGGGGGAAAGACGGGTAAGATTGTTGCCACCTGTGTCGATGACCAAGAGCAGCACCTGCGACTGTGCAAACAAGGCGTGCTGAGCGTTCTTGTGGGACAAAAACGAGAACTTTTTACCTATCTGGGGATCAAGGCGTTGTTCGAAATCAATCACTCTCCACTTCAGTTCTGTGCGGATGATCGGGCGGCTGGCATTTGGCCCATTCCTGTCAACTACAACACCGGATCGTATATTGTTACGAGTCAGAATGTCGATCGATTTTTGTCACGACACGAATCGGCTTAACCCTCGGCAACACCAAGCGAATTTCAAGTTTTTCGAGAAGAGCTCATTTAAAACCAGATGATATGAATTCAAACCCCATTGCTTCGATCGACGATGTCCGTAGGGCAGCCAAGGTGATTGCACCGATCGTCTCCCCGGCTCCGCTGATCCGCTCTTATGCCTTAGAACGCGAACTGGAGCTGCCTGCGGAGCGGCGCGTGTGGATTAAGGACTACGGTTGGACACCGGTCGGATCGTTCAAACTACTCGGGGCTCTGAACTGGATGTCACGCCACGCAGCCGAGATCGGCGATCGTCCCGTGGCCGCTCACTCCTCGGGGAACTTCGCGTCGGGGCTAGCCTTTGCGGGCAAGACGTTTGGCAAGCGAGTGATTATCGTCATGCCCGAAAATGCACCGCAGATCAAGTTTAAGCGCACTCGAGACTTGGGTGCCGAAGTACTGACGTACGATAAATCACAGGATCATGTGACCGGCCAGCGCGATCGCTTGACGTTAGAAATCACCGAGCAACAACAGGCCGTGCAAGCGTCTCCCTACGACGACAACGATGTCATCGCAGGCAATGGAGTGGGTGGACTCGAAATCGTGCATGAACTTCAGGAACAAGGCCGTGGGCTGTCGCATTTTATCTGTCCAGTCAGTGGCGGTGGTTTGCTGGCGGGTCACGCGCTGGCGATACACGACGGCTTTCTAACAGCGAAAATTGTTGCTGTCGAACCGAGTGGTGCCACCGACTTCGCACAATCCCTGGCCAGCGGCCAGCGGACGCGAGTTGAACACCCCAAGAGCATTTGCGATGGCCTGCTGTCCTACGATGTGGGGCAACACAACTGGCCGATCTTGCAAAAGCATGTGGCTAGCGCCGTGAGCGTTGCGGATGCCGAAACGTGCCGAACCATGCGCTGGATTGACTGCGAACATGGCCTGCGCACCGAACCCTCGGGGGCCATCTCGATTGCCGCACTGCTGTCCGGTCAGATCGACCTGTCGGGCTCCGGCGATATCGTGGTCGTACTGAGCGGACGCAATGTCGATCGCGACCAGTTCGCGCGCTGGATAGAAAAGGACTAGTGCTCAATGACGGTTCAGAATTAGGGTAACCATTCACGAGTTCGTTCGTTTGCTTACCACGAAAAACACGAAGAACACGAAAAACTGGCTGTGTGCTTTTATCTTTAAACAGTATCTCAGCATTGCTCTTTACCTCATTGGCTGGACCACCAAGAACGCCAGCAGAGATTATTTTCGTGTCCTTCGTGTGTTTCGTGGTTAATACAACTCCCAATCCTCCGAGTTCGTGAACGGTTACGAATTAGGGTGGGTCAACTACTTGCGCTGCGATACGACCGCAGCGCTTTCTGGAATACCCAGCGGCTGACGTTGAGCGATGACACTGTGGCGAGCAGAGTAAAGCCGGCCAGCGGCCACTCCCAACTGGCGCGGGGTGTTAACGGCTGAGCCAACAGTCGCGCAGGGACATTCACGACGACTAGTACTGGGATCACGAAGGTAAAAACGAATAGCAGCGGCAGTCCCCAACCTCGGGCATAGATCTCCATTGGGTAGCGGGAAAAGTTGGTGATGTAAAACCAAAAATCATATAGCGTCTGATTGCGTCCCAGCCACACGCTAGTCGCCGCCAAGCAGATCATCAGGCTGTACAGAATGGCCACACCGCAGGCAATATACAGTGGATAGAGCACCACGATCGACGGCTGAAAATGCCAGGGGTTCTCTGCACGAGTCATCAAGTGGGCGAGGCTGATGACCATTAAAAGTATGCCAAATAACAGGTTCGACAGACTCGACCAACTCACTTTGCGCAGTGAGATAAGAAACTGAGTATCGATCGGCTTGAGCATGGCAAAGTCGAGCCCACCGGTGCGGATCAGCTCGCTGAACTCTTCCGAGTTGGGCATGAAAAAGGTCTGCATCAAGGAATTGATAATCCAAGTGGTCCCCATAAACACAAAGAACTCGTACTTGCCCCAACCGGTATCACGGCCGATCGAGGTCGTATGCTCGAAGATGATCCAGTACAGACCGACGTTCATGATCGCCCAACAGACGCTCGATACCGACTCGATCAAAAAGTTGGCGCGGAACATCATGTCGCGCACCAGAGAATTGCGGGCGAACATCAGGAACACCTTGCCGTAGCTGGGGTGCTTGGATTTTGCTTTGGTTTCACAGGGAGTCATTTAGCCACCGTATCCGCTATAACGCTTAAGGCCACGCGAGTAGAGAACTCGGGACAATCCGATCAGCCCCAGCAACCACAGCGCCTCGGTGCCAACTTGCCACCACAATTGCTCGGCGGGAATCTTGCCAAGAAAAATGGCCGCCGGAAAATAGGCCATATACTTGAAGGGCAACCAATCGACGATCGTCTTCCAGGGTTCGCTCAATAGATCGAGCGGGAACATGTGGCCGGAGAGAAAGAAGTTGAGCAGCATATAGATGAACAGCAGCGAGCTGACTTCTAGGAACCAAAAGCCGACCAGGCCAATGCAGAGATCCATAAAGAAGCCCAGCAAGAAACCTAGAACGCACGACAACACAAAAGCAATCAGAATTTCCGACGAAGGCCAACCGCTTGCGAAATAGCCACGGCATAGATAGAAGACCAGCGCAAAGGGGAGTGTGGCCACCGTGTAGTAGGCGATTTTATGGGCCGCGCGCCCGAGCAACATGAAACCGATCAGGTCGATAGGCTGCACGATATACTTTTTGACCTCCCCTTCGCGGATCTGCTTGGCGATCGTCGAGGCCAAGCCAGGCATGCTAGAAAAGGCTCGGGCCAGCATCGACAACAGATAGTAGGCAATCATATCATCGAGCGAATAGCCGGCCAAGCGCGCGGTCGACGATCCGCTACCAACGGCTTCAAACACAGCCGTCCATAAAAAAACCTGAGTGATAATCGGCAAAAATCGCATCAGCGTCCCGAGCGCGAAGTCACCGCGATAGGCCAAGCGCTCTTCCAAGGCGATGCGAAAAATCATCCACCAGCAGGCAACTCGATTGGTTAGACTTAGTGCGAACATGGATCAATTCGATTTCTGATACAAATCAGCGATGACGTCTTCTAGCGGGGGATCCTCTACCGCCACATCGTCCACTTGGTAATGTTGCAGGATGGCAGCCAACATTTTCGGCACCTCGGCGCGAGCGCAGCGCAACGCTACTTTTGGCAAAACGACAGAAGTTACTTCGGCGAAACGTTCCAGCCCCTCGGCGGATTGACCGTCGGAGAGCTGCAATTTCAAAATCTTCGATCCACTAAAGCTATCGATGATTCCCGAGAGCGAGCCATCAAACTTGATGGCTCCGTCGGTAATCACCACCACCCGTTGGCACAACGCGGCGATATCCTTCATGTAGTGGCTGGTCAACAGGATCGTGGTCTTGCGCTGCTGCTGATAGTAGCGCAGGAATTGCTGAATATTGTGCTGCGCGACGACGTCCAGCCCGATGGTCGGTTCGTCGAGGAAAAGCACTTCGGGAGAGTGCAGCAAGGCGGCGATCAGCTCCATTTTCATCCGTTCGCCGAGCGATAGCTCGCGGACTGGACGTCCGAGCAGTTTTTGCACTTGCAGCAGATCTGACAGCTCATTGAGCGAACGCGTGAACTCTTTCTTGTCGATCTGGTAGATGCGCTCATGCAGCCGAAACGACTCCTGGGCAGGCAGATCCCACCAGAGTTGATTCTTCTGGCCCATGACCAGCGCGAAGCGCCGGCGATAGTCGTTGTCGCGCAGCCAAGGAACATGCCCCATCACTCGGGCAGTACCGCTGGTCGGATAGATGACGCCAGAGAGCAGCTTTAACGTGGTGGTCTTGCCGGCTCCGTTGGGTCCCAAGAAGGCGACAAACTCCCCCTGCTCGACCTTCAAGTCGACAGTTCGTACCGCCTCGACGTCGCGGTACTCGCGGTGCCAAAGTCCGCGCACGGCGGCTAACAAGCCCTCCTGCTTTTGGTAGACTCGGTACGATTTCGATAGTTTTTCAATCTCGATGATGGCCATAGCGATCGAATTATAGTGGCCAATCAACTCGCGCACAGCCTCTAACGACAAACCGTACAAATGCTTCCAGAACTTCGCATTGGCTTGGGACACGACACGCACCGCATTGCCTCAGGCGGCCCACTACGGCTGGGAGGGATCGACATCGATGTCGATTTCCATTTGGAGGGGCACAGCGATGCGGACGTGCTTTTGCACGCGATTACCGATAGCTTACTTGGCGCTTCGAATCTGGGGGACATCGGCGAGCTGTTCCCCGATACGCTGGCTGAGAATAAGGGGCGCGACTCCGGCCAGATGCTCGCACTGGCTTGGAGGAAGGTCCACGCGACGGGCTGGCAAGTTGCCAATATCGACTGCGTCGTACTAGCCGAACGTCCCAAACTGCTACCGCACCGCGCGGCCATTTGCCAACGCATCGCCGCTATTTTAGAGCTCGCTCCCGAGCGCATCAGTCTCAAGGGGAAGACCGGCGAGAAAAGCGGCGATGTAGGCACAGGCAAGATCATGCAAGCCATCGCCACTTGCCTGCTCTGGCGAACATGAAAACTGATTTCCAAACACACAGGTAGCGGTGAAACTGCGGATTTGGATAGCCAGGGGTGAGCGCGTCGAGCCCTAACGAGTCAAGCGTAACCCCTCGACGGCTATCGAAATTGCTAATCCGAGTTAAACAATTTACTTAGACTTCTTGAAATCGTTTAACGCCGAGCCGGAGCAGGCCGAGATTCGCAAGGCGAGCTGATCTGCGGGTTGGTCTCTGACGAACCATAGCACTTGCCAACCCACTTTCGCGGCCTGCGCAGGCGACGGCACCTGCGACAGCCACCTGCTATGGCAACACGCACACGCCAACCCACTCTACCCTCTGGCGCGCTGGTGCCCGCGCCGACGTGCAATCGACTCCGCTTCTGCCTGCGCCTACGTAGCCGGTACTCACGCGCTGGTTCAATCACTAGTGATTCGTGACCCTACTCCATAGTTGACAACACTCATGATCCACCGGCCACTCCGGCTAGGCGTTAAACAATTACAACGGTACCCATCGTAACGACTGCGCCGATTGCAATGAGATTGATGTCACCCGGTGGACGTTACCTACTCAATTCAATGATGTTTTTTTTCATCATTTTCGGTTGCGTGCGGCATTTGTGACCTACGTTTGCCTGGAAGTTCTCCGCAGCCTGCGAGAACTGAGCACAACCAGGCCACGAAGCGAGTGCGAAAGCCATGATCAAATTGACACGGTTGGATGGACACGCTTTCATCCTCAATGCCGACTTAATTCGCTTTGTCGAACAGCGACCCGATACTTACGTGACATTGACTTCGGGCGACCGGATCCTGGTTCGCGAAGCCATGGACCAAGTGGTCGAGCTGGCGGTCGAGTACCAGCAGCGCAAGGCGATGTTACCCAGCTTTCAACGTTCCCCCTCACACGCAATTTGTTCGGAGTAGTCCCTCGTGGATATCACCTCACTCGTTGGCTTTCTCCTGGCGATCGGCCTAATTCTGGCATCGATCATGATGGGCAACGCCCCGTTCACTGCCTTTATCGATATTCCGTCGATTGCGGTGGTTATTGGGGGTGCAGGCGCGGCGGGCATGATGGCCTTCCCGCTCAAATCGTTCATGGCCCTGCCAATGGTCATGAAGAAGGCCTTTCTCAATAAGCAAGACGACATATTGGTTCTGATCCAGACGCTGGTCAGTTTGGCTGAAGTGGCGCGGCGCGACGGCCTGCTGGCGCTCGAAAGCAAGATGGCCGATGTGGAGCAGCCGGTGATCAAGTCGGGTTTGCAAATGGCCATCGATGGCAACGATGCTGACACGATCGAATCGGTTATGCGCACCGAGATGGAAGCCATTTTTAGACGGCACAAAGAGGGACGTTCGATCTTGGACCAATTGGCTCGTTTCGCCCCAGCCTATGGGATGATCGGAACGTTGATGGGTCTGATTATGATGCTCAGCGACATGTCTGACCCATCAGGTATTGGTAAAGGGATGGCGGTCGCGTTGATCACCACCTTGTACGGTGCGATCGCGGCCAACGTTGTTTTTCAACCCTTCGCTGAAAAGCTGGGATTGATCAGCAAGTATGAACTCAATGCTATGGAGCTTGTCGTTCGAGGCGTTCTGGCCATCCAGTCGGGCGAGAGCCCACGTGCGTTGGAACAACGCCTGTTGACCTACTTGCATCCCAAGAAGCGCCCTAAGAAAGACAAGGAATAACCATCATGGAAGAAGATCCACCAATTGGAATTCCCGAATGGGTTGTGACCTTCGGGGACATGATGTCGCTGCTGCTAACGTTCTTTATCATGCTGGTTTCGATGAGCGAAATGAAGCAAGAGGATAAGAAGTTTCAAGCGATGGTCGAATCGATGCAAGAGCGGTTCGGATACGAACTGTCCGTCGATAGCTCAACCCCGGGCGATCACAAATCGCGGACGAGCGAATTTCGCGTGCTGTCGACTACAGGCCGCGCCAAAAAGAAAGACACTCATAACGGTGGTGTCCCAACCAAGGCTCCCGTTGGGGAGAATGAGCGGGTGCGCATTGTTCGTCCCGGTGGCAATACGGCCATTGGCACGGTCGTGTTTTTCGACGACGGCACATTGGAATTGAACGAGGATGCCAAAGCGGCCTTGGATGAACAAGTCAAACTGCTCAGCGGCAAACCGCAGAAGATCGAAATTCGCGGACACACAGCCCAGCAACTGGCGACTCACGGCTCTGATCCCTTGGATTCGATGGATTTGGCCTACCGTCGCAGTCGCAACGTCTGTCTGTATTTGACGGAAGTTCATAATATTCCCCCCGAGCGCCTTCGTCTGACGTCAGCCGGAGCTTGGGAGCCGATGTATCTATCCAGCGATCCTGACAAAACCCGTCTGAATCCGCGCGTCGAAGTATTTCTCCTGGAAGAGACGGTGGATCAACTGATCGGCACCGTTCAGGAACGCAACAACGGAATTTTAGAAACCCCAGCAGCGGAGTAAATCATGGCCGAAACGCCTCCAGTCGCCAATGCGCCCGCCAAACCTTCCCTATTCCCCAAGCTCTTCGTATCGGGGCTGGTAGCCAGCGTGATCGTAGCTGAAACGTTCATCTTTTTCTTCATGGTCCCCAGCGCCGACGATGTGGCCGCCCTGGCCGAAGCTCGCTTGATCGACAAAGTTGAAAAGAAGATGGAAAAAACGGGTGAGGAAAAGATTAACGATCCGGAAGCTATCAAAGAATTCGCGCTCGGAACCTACGGGATTGTTTTCACCCCTCCGGGCTCGGATCGCAATTATCGCGTCGAATTCCGATTATTCGGGACGGTCAAAGACAAAAACGAGAAGGAACTGGAACGCTTGTACGCTGAACGGCAAGGGCGATTCCACCACCGCATGATGCTCGAGGTCCGCAACGCGACGATGGACGAATTGTCCGAAAACCAGTTGGGCTTGATTCAGCGGCGCATTCTTGCGACAAGCAACGATATTCTGGGAGCCGACGACCCCATCCTATTGGGTGTGGGCTTCAACGACTACCAGTTGATCGAAGAATAGCAGGCCGTCACGAGCCCCGCAGGGAAGCAGGCAAACATGAGCTCGACCGAAGAAACCCAAGAAGCAACTACCAAACCGCAGGCTGCAAATCCGCCTGCCGCCAATGCGGCGGCCACTGATGCTGTGGCTGAGAAAGCGGCCAAGCTGCTCGAAGATGCCGAGACGGCACTCAACGACATCGATCGCCCCGCGCCCAGCGCTGCGGTTAAACCCTTTCAGCTCGAAGACCTAGTCGGCCACGAAGGCCCACCTGACAAGTGTTCGATCGATCTACTGCGCGACGTCGACCTCGACCTGAAAATCGAGCTCGGACGCACCCACATGCTCTTAGAGGATGTACTCAGTCTGAGGCGAGGTTCGGTCGTCACGCTCGACAAACTGGCCGGCGATCCCGTCGACCTCTACGCCAACGGACGCCTGGTCGCTCGCGGCGAGATCCTAGTGCTCAACGACAATTTTTGCGTGCGCGTCGCAGAACTTGTCGGCTCCGAATCACTACTCGATGAACCGTGATTGAGACCGCACGAAGCCTCCGCAACTTCGTAGCGTCTGTATTTCCCAAACCCATAAAACTATCGCGATTGTACTTTATCAAAGCTAAGATTTAGAGTTCATTGGTTTTTGACAATCTACTAAGCATCGTGCGGAAAATATCTGTCGGATGTGGAAAGTGGCATAGGCTTCCAGTCTGTGACTTTCGGCCCGACAGGCTGGAAGCCTATCCCACTTATTTCCCGCACGATGCTAAAGCGATTCGACAAGGATGTCGAAACTTGAGACCCACCGACCCAACCCTCCACTGCTCGCTGCGAAGCGCCGTCGATAGCGTTTTATATTGCATTGGTGCTTGCGCGATTACCATGAGCTTGGTGGCTTTGCCGAGCCTTACTTGGGCGCAAGCTCCGAACGGTACCAACTATCCGACGGCAATCATCTCTAGCGGCGGCGCGGTACCGGCAGAAATCAACCGAGCCACCGAGGCGAATCAACGATCAACTCACGCTTCCTCGTGGATTGCCGACGGAAACGCTGGCAACCTGCGTCCACAGTCGACTGCACCACCAACGGCGCGCGGACAGTCGCCGGTTAGTCCCATTCAAACAAGACTGGCCTCTGCGTCCAACGGCATCGAACACATTCCGCTGGCACGGCCCACCGAGCGATCGAAAGACAAACAGCCGAAAGGGACTGCAAGCACATTGCAGATGCTCGTATCCATCGTTTCCAGCTTGCTACTCGTAGTCGGATTATTCTTAGGAGTTGCCTGGTGCTATCGCAAAACACTCGGAACGACGTTGGCCGGTGGACTACCCAAACAAGTCGTCAACGTACTCGGTAGAACTTCAATCTCCGCTCGACAGCAAATGGTGCTCGTCCGCTTCGGTTCCAAACTACTACTGGTCAGCGTCATCCAAGGCGAAGCGCGTACACTGGGCGAGATAACCGACCCGCTCGAAGTCGACCAAATGCTCGGACTGTGCGAAAGTGGTCAGCCAGGAAGTATCTCGCAATCCTTCAAGAGCCTGTTGGTTTCGGAGGAGAAGCGATGAAAAGCTCGTTCCTAGCTTCAGTTCTATTGACGCTATTCATCACTCTGCTTGCTGCATTCGCACCCTCGGCGGCTCGAGGACAGGAAGCCAATGGCTTTGGGGATAACAGTTCCAGCACAGGCCGCCTATTCGAACAAGTGTCACAATCGTTGGCAGCCAAAGCCGAACCAGCAGGCCCGAGCGTCGAAAACTTCTTGTTGAGCGGTCCTGACAAGTGGACTAGTCGCGAAGGTTTGTCGAGCAGCCTCCAAATACTCATTCTGTTGACCGTGCTCAGCTTGGCCCCGGCTATTTTGCTCATGACCACCTGCTATGTGCGCATCATCGTCGTCATGGGCTTGCTGCGACAAGCGCTCGGAACGGGGCAGTTGCCCCCGAGCCAAGTCATTACCTCGATCTCGCTTTTTATGACCCTGTTCATCATGGCACCCGTGTGGACCGAGGTTTATGACAAAGCCATCGCACCCTACACCGCACCTGGCTCGACGATGAGTATCGAACAAGCCTGGAATACCGGCATACAACCTATTCGCAATTTCATGAGTCGTCAGATCGACTGGGCCGACAACGAAGATGACGTCGATCTGTTCTACGCCTACTATCAACCCGACAGCCCCTTGCCCAGCGGCTTCGAAGAGGTGCCGTTACAAGTGCTATTGCCGGCCTACATGCTGAGCGAATTGAAAACCGCGTTCCTGATTGGATTCCAGATCTTTCTCCCCTTTCTCTTGATCGACCTGGTAGTCGCCAGCGTGACGATCTCGATGGGGATGATGATGCTCCCTCCCGCCATGATCTCGCTGCCGTTCAAGCTACTATTGTTTGTGCTAATCGATGGTTGGCATTTGATCGTTGGCATGTTGCTCGAGAGCTTTGGTACCTATGGATAGTTTTATTGGAGAATTTAGATGAACCCTTCTGACGCTGTTGAATTGGTACGCGCCGCCGTGCTCACCGCCATGCTGATTGGCGCACCGCTCCTGTTGATGGGAATGCTGGTCGGATTGGTTATCAGTTTGATGCAAGCGGTCACGCAAATCCAAGATCAAACGCTCAACGCCGTCCCCAAGATCATTGCCATGGTGTTGGCACTCGTGTTCTGTCTACCGTGGATTGCCGACCGGATGATCGAGTACACCACCAAGACGTATACCGATATCCCGATGGTTGTAAGTAAGTAGTTTTCGCAGCTACCGTCGCCAGACGGTAGGGGCCTCGTAGCTACCGTCGCCAGACGGTAGTCTGGCAAGTCTAAAACTTGATGTAGTGGACGAGGTTGCGAGTCCGTTGGATTCGGTATATGCGGGGACTCGTAACCTCGTCCACTACACTAAGTCCACTACACGGAAACATGAGGATCGATAGTGACGGGGGACGCTTTACTGGGATTGCTGAGCCAACCGCTGTGGGTCTTCATGACCGTGCTGGCGCGCATCAGCCCTCCACTCATGCTGGCGCCCCCCACGCGATCTACGGCTGTACCGATGCGGATTCGCGCCATGATCGCTCTGGCCATGTCGGCGCTGCTTACCCCGCTCGCCTTTGACAGCGCTGCCCCCATGCCGGGCGACGTGATCAATATCTCGATTGCCGTCGCTTGCGAAATCTTGCTGGGAGTACTGCTGGGAAGTGTTATTCTGTTGGCGGTTGCTTGTCTGCAAATCGCGGGACAGTCGGTCGGTCACCTGGCAGGTTTTGACTTGGCCACATCGGTCGATCCCAATTCGGAAGAGGAGATGCCGGTCATCTCGAACATGCTCGGCTGGCTTTCGATGGCGATTTTGCTACTGGTCGGCGGGCATAGACAATTGCTCGAATGCTGCCTGGACAGCTACCAGCGCTACCCTGCTGGCAGCGTGCTGTTTGACGAGAGTTGGTTGGAAGAGATTGTGATGATCACCAAGCACACGTTTGAGATTGGCATCCGCGCGGCCGCCCCCTTGGCCACCGCTCTGCTGTTGTCCAATTTGGTAACCGGCTTGCTTGCGCGCACGCTGCCTCAACTCAATGTGCTGGCGATCGGCTTTAACATCAACGCGATGGCTTTGCTGACGTTGTTGTTCCTGGGGCTGGGGAGTGTTACCTGGGTCTTTCAACAAGAGTTGGTCGTATGGGTAGCTACTTGCCATCGCATTGCGACTGGAGTGCCGTAGCGACATGGCTGATTCGGGAGAAAAGAAACATGACGCGTCGCCTCACCGCCGCCAAGAGGCGCGGAATAAGGGACAAGTCGCGCGCAGCCAGGACATGGGTTCTGCGCTCGTGCTACTGCTAGCCGTATTGTCGCTGCGCTGGTTCGGGCCACAGATTGGTCAGACCGTCGCGACGATTATGAAAGCTGGTTTCACTCAGGCTCGCTACTGGAACATGGATTCCCACGCCGCGTCGGCCCTGGTGGCCGCCAGCGTACTCGAATGCCTACAAGCCATCTTGCCAGTGATGCTCGCTGTGTGCGGTATTGTGTTGATAAACAATTGGTTTCAGATCGGATTTTTGTTCCTCCCCGATAAAATCACGATCGACTGGAAGCGAGTCGATCCTCTGGCTGGGACCAAGCGCCTGTTCGACTTGCCCAATCTGGCCAAACTCGGCTTTGGATTGCTCAAGATCGGGCTCGTCACACTGGTCATCACGCTCGGCATTTGGGGGCGTTGGGACGTGATCATGAACGCGCAAACGCTCACGGTCGGCGAAATTGGGGTCTTGGTATGGGACACGACCATCGACATGTGCATTCGCACAGCCGTGGTGCTGCTGTTGCTAGCGGTGCTCGACTATGGCTTCCAGTGGTGGAAGATGGAACAAGATTTGAAGATGACCGATGAAGAGATGCGCGAAGAGATGAAGATGATGAATGGCGATCCACAAATCGCCTCTCGGCGTCGCCAAATACAACGTCAACTGGTAATGAATCGCATGCAGAACGATGTCCCCAATGCCGACGTCGTCATCACCAACCCCACCGAACTTGCCATTGCGATCAAGTTCGATCCCACCACGATGGTGGCGCCGGTAGTTGTCGCCAAAGGCGCTGGCCATGTCGCCGCTCGGATTCGTAAAGTCGCCTTGGGCGCCGGCGTCCCGATCGTCGAACGCAAGCCACTCGCGCAAGCGATTTTCAAGAACGTCGATATTGGCCAACCGATCCCCGTCGAGCAGTACGCGGCCGTCGCCGAAGTCTTGCGCTACGTCTATCAACTGCAAGGCAAAAAGCTGCCGGGCATGGCAGCCTAATTGTTTGGTGCGGAATGGCTCCGCAGAAAATTCGCAGGCGACTGACTCTTGACCTTGGCAAGTGCGAAGTCGGTAATGTTTCGTGTGACTATGACGTTAGCACCGCAGGTTTCGGCAGCGACAGCCTGAAGGGCATCTTCAAAATCACGGAATCCCAAATGACGAGCGCGCCGCGCTGATTGATCGTCCGTCGTGGCAATTGAAGCCCAGTCAAGTATTCGATCGATCTCGAGCAACGCCTCTGCTTCCGTACGTCCTCGCCGAAGTAGATAGTAGGCAGTTGCCAACGAATGCCATGCGATAAATATCTCTGCGCCAAGAGTATCGCAGCGGAGGAGCACCGCCTCGCTTTCTAGGTCGAGCTTCGGGCGGGCCAGCAAAACATCCAGCAGAACGTTGAGGTCTAAGAATACTCGCATTGTCGATCAATGTTCAAGTTCATACTTCTGGGAATAGAACTCTTGCCGAAGTTGGTCCACCGTTTCCCCAGGCCCGAGTTGAACACTCCCCTTCGCGGTCTGCAACCATGTACGAATACTACTCGATTTGTCGGTCGATGGCGGGCTAACCCTGTGAAGCTCGATGACAAACTGATCCCCCTCGGAAGACAATATCCGGAGCGTATCCCCTTGCCGGACACTCAGTTCTTGAAGACTCTTGGCTGATAGCGTAAAGATGGTACTCATAACTGCATTGTACCACACTACTTGCCTGAGCCAAATGGATCGCTCGAATCGCCCCCAGGTTGTACCGGATTGTTACTTGGAGTTTGTGAGCCTCCGAAAGGATTGTCTGCAAACGGATTAGCAGTTGTTTTTGCGCCTCTTGCACCAGGAAGCATGCCTACGGGTGCTGGTATTTGCGATTGCACCGCTGACGACTCAGGCAGCGAGCCCGGCAAGGGTTTGCCTAGCTGTTGTGCCAAATCGGCGAGCATTGCTTCGATCTCGGCTTGGACTGGATCGCTGACGCTTACCAACAATCGCTGGTCATCCAACTGATCAACACTCCACAGATTCTCTTCCCAGCGATCTGCTTGAATTGCACGGATGTATTGTTCGAGCTTTGTGACGATCGACGGGTTTTCAAAGATGGAGAGATCATAGACTCGCAAATTGGGTCGACGGTCTAATGTCTCTCGGGAACTGACCAGCAATACGTCTCCGTCAACTCGGTAGCTCAACTCCAAGGGACTCAGTATGTAATCGAGTACTTGATATAGCGGTTGTGAGGGAGGCAAGAAGATAGTTACCGGCTGGTCTGGGGAAATCCCCATGCGCTCAAGGTCGAGCAGATCGATTCGCATTGCCAAGTTAAAATCGTCGGCGAGCATATCCAGTAACTGTTGCAGGGGCTCGGCGTTGTAAAGTATGTCGAGGACCGGTCTCCGCAGCGCTTGCTGCACACGATTCTTTGATGGAGATGGCCAAGATTGAGCGGCACTCAGTGACGCAGAAGCAGGACCGTTCGCTTTCGCTTCGACCGGTTGCACGTTCTGCACTACGTTCAAGCTACTGGCAGACTCGCTAGTCTGCGCTTCACCCTTCAATTCGGTGACAGATGCAGTTTGCCCTCCCGTAGCTGTTACCGTCAACACACCAAGTGCAACGACCGTAAGCGATCCAACGAGTATTGCCAACGATAGTTTGCTGGTGATCAGACTGGACATGCTTAATTCCTCTGTGACTAGAGTTGAAATGGACGTGGGAACATGGCTGACATCGGGACCACTATAGGCTGCGACCTGATTAACTAAACTCGTTAGCTCGGCTGCCGAAGCATTGTGTGTGCTTAGTATTTGGCTCGATGCAGCGACGGCGGCTGAAAAGCCAAAGCCTCGACGAAGCATTTGCATGCGTAATTGCTGACGGCCTCGCCGCAAGCGTCCCTCGACTGTGGATTGACTCAAATTGCAACTCGCCGCAATCTCGGCTGCCGTCTTGCCCATCAGATAGTGTTCGACAAGCACGGCGCGGTACGTTTCTCGCACGCGCCGCAATTCTTCATCGAGCGCATCGAGCTGAAACTTCTTAGTCACGAGTTCCAACGGTGATTCCTGGGAAGCGATAAGTTCATCGGCATGAATCGACGCGTCTTGTGTCGAACGATCTCGCTTGGCGCGGTCGTGAATTCTACGAGCGGTGCGGTAGGCGACGCCATGCAACCAAGCCGCTAACGATTGACGCTGCTGGATCTTCAAGGCTGACTTGACCAAGATCAAAAAGGTAGCTTGAACAGCGTCTTGAATGTCGTGCGTATCGCACAAACTGCCCCGAACCACGGAGACGACCAGTCCATGATAGCGCTTCACCAATTCTTCCAAATAGCAGGACTCTCGCGTGCGTTCGTACAGTCCCAGCAGATCTTGGTCGTCCAAGCTGCTGGTCGCTTGAACAACTGTTTCGGAACCAAGTGACGATTGCATGTAATGTGGCTCGACGCTCCGCGTCGTGGGTTCTGGTCGTACAACGCTTTGTGAATCGCGCAAGGAATGCATGCGTATGCGAAGCTCGATACTGGGGGAAATATTGTGCACTCATTAGAATAGTGCAGCGAGAAGCCTGTCACTGTCAGAAAAAGTCGAGAATATGGACATTCTCGGTGAACTCCATTGGTGAACGCCACTCAAAGAAACGTGTTTTATCATTCTGCCAGCCATCATTCTGCCTGTTCCCCAATTCGATTCAAGGCAGAATCATGTCTGGCAAAATTGTATGTATACCACAACCCAACAGAACGCTTTCACTTTATTGTAGTGGTGTCGCTGTAGACTCTGAAATGTTGTGGCGTTCTGCGAGAAGCGTTGAATTCACCTTCTTCGGTCTGCCGTAACTCGCATTACTCGTTACGAGCCTACGCTAGGAGCCTACGCTAGCAGACGGTTTTAACCGATGATGTCCCAGATGGGTTGGCCGTGATCTATTTCTAAACGTTTGCGACCGGGGACTTCTAACTTGCGAGAGTCGAGCCCAAGTTGTTGCAAAATGGTGGCGTGGATGTCGGTCACGTAATGGCGATCCTCGACGGCGTGAAAACCGATCTCGTCGGTGACGCCGTGCACGACGCCACGTTTCAATCCGCCACCAGCCATCCACACAGTAAATCCGAAAATGTGATGGTCGCGCCCGTCGGCACCCTGCGAACCAGGCGTGCGACCAAACTCGGTGGCAAAGACCACCAGCGTTTCATCGAGCAAGCCGCGACGCTGAAGATCCTCGAGCAAACCACCGATAGGCTGATCGACGGCCAGCGCGTTATTGGTGTGATTTTGCTTCAACTTTCCATGAGCATCCCAAGCACCCGCCCCGCCGCCACCATGCTGGATTTGAATGAAACGCACGCCGCGTTCGATCATGCGGCGCGATGCCAACAACTGCATCGCGAATTCATTGCAGTGGGGCAAGCCAACTCCGTACAAGGCCTTCGTCTCGGCTGTCTCTTGCGAAAAGTCGACAACCTCGGGAACCGAAGTCTGCATGCGGAAGGCGAGTTCGTACGACGCTATGCGCGCCGCCATGGACGGATCGTCGGGGTATTGGACTCCGCGCAAACCGTTGAGTTGTTGCAATAGCTCTTGGCCAACCACCCTCGCCTCGGAGGGAAACTCCACTTCGGGCTGACTGAAGTCCAACGGGTGTTTGGGGTCGATCTTTAGTGGCACCGCATCGTGGGAAGGGCCAAGGTAATAACCATCGCGTTTATTCCAGTACTCGCGCGTACCGATAGAAATAAATTGAGGTAAATTGTCGTTGAGCGAACCGAGTCCATAGTGGACCCAAGCACCCAGCGTCGGAAACTCGCCGTCGTTGCGGTGACGCCCCGAGTGGAATTGGGTCTGCGCCCCGTGGTTGCTATCGGTCGTATACATCGAACGCACGATCGCCAACTGATCAACTTGGCTGGCGATGTGTGGGAACCAATCGCTAACCTCGATGCCGCTTTGACCATGCGGCCTAAAGCCAATCTGCAGTGGGTAGAGTTCATTGCGTTGATTGCCATTGCCGTCGGGAGCGACGAGTCGTTCGAGCGATAGTTTGGAAGGATCTTGGGCATCGGCAAACGGCGTTTCGGCAATGGTCTTACCGGCGTATTTGGTCAGCATGGGCTTGGGGTCAAAGCTCTCCATTTGACTAACCCCGCCATTCATGAACAGCCAAATCACATTCTTGGCTTTGGCTGGAAAATGAGGCTCACCCGTTGGTGGCGCCCAGTCGCTTAGCGACTCGGCGCGACTGTCTTTGTCGAGCAATGCGGCCAGAGCGACTCCGCTCAGTCCTAACCCCATCTGGGACACGAAGCGGCGACGGGAAGGGTTAGATTGATTCATGGATGGTTTCCTTGTTCGGATTTGACTAGCCGCAGGGGCGATAGTCGTGGGCCGTTCCCCAGTCAGTCATTCGTTTGTCAATCAAGAGCTTGATGCTATAGATTATTGTGTTGGGAATGCGTTGGACCGACGGAGCGGTCCAGGCAATCCAATACTACCGACGGCGGAGCGTCGGGCCACATTAAATGCACTAGTGACATCCGACGCGGAGCGTCGGGCCACATTAGCGGCACTTGTGACTTCCGACGCGGAGCGTCGGGCCACATTAGCTAGCGGAGGGTTACGAAGTCGTTGTGATTGAGCAAGACCCATATTAAATGGGCACGGGCCTGTTCGGGCGTGCCGCCTGGCTGACTCTCCCAAGTCGTCAGGGCTGCTTCGCAGGCAGCCAACTCAGTTTCATCAGCGGGAATGCAAAGTAGTGTCGTAAATGATTTTTCAATAAAGTCGTGTTGACTCTCGGCATCGAGCGATAACCGTTGGGCGATTTGCTGGGATGCGGTCAAAACCAGCTTGCTATTGGTTAGCGCCAAGGCTTGCTGGGGCACGACGCTCTGTTCACGGCGATAGCAATCGGTCACCAGCGCTTCATCAAACATGGTCAAGAACAAGTCGCGTTGATTGTTCGAATGGAAAAAGTACAAACTGCGTCGAGTCGAATCGGCTTGCTTTGCTGCGGGAACCGGCGGACCGCCCATGGTCAGATCGAGCGTTCCGGCCAACGATAGTATCGAGTCGCGTACGATCTGCGATTCCAATCGAATGGGCTGTCGACGCCACCATAGTCGATTGTCGCGATCGAGGGCCATATTGGACTCGGCACCCGCGTTGGAGGAACTCATGCGATAGACGGCCGAATTGACAATCAAGCGGTGGATGTGTTTCATACTCCAACCGCTGTCGACCAGTTCGGCAGCCAGCCAATCGAGCAACTTCACGTTGGTGGGCGCTTCACCGTTACGGCCCAGGTCGAATACGGAAGCGACGAGTGGTTCTCCCAGGTGGCGAGTCCACAGGTGATTGACGGCCACGCGCGCAGTCAGCGGATGGTTGCGATCGGTGATCCAGCGCGCAAGCGCCGAGCGACGCCCGCTGCTGTGCTCTGGGAATGAGACGGCGGGATCGTCTTGGCCCGTACTCTTGAAACGTGTGGCCGACCACTGAGCACCGATCGGTCGAGGAAAGGAATCGTCGGGCTTGATTTCTGCGGCCAATGTCTGCTGCGCTTGCTCGACGGCTTGTTGGGCTTGGGTCTGCTCTTTGGTGATCGCCTCCCGCTTGTCATCGCTGGCTGCGACGAGTCGCCGCTTGACGTCGAGCAGTGCGCGTTGGGCTCTTAGCAATCCCAGACGGCGCTCGGACTCGATGGCTGCGATGCGCAACGTTTGGTCTTGAATGGCTACATCATTGGAGTCGCCGTCGGATGCTGGACTCTCCAGCACATACATGGCCGCGTAACGCTTCCGGAGGCTCTCCAACTCGGCACGCGCGATGTCTACGTCAAGTCTGGCGAGCTCGGTGGCTGCTTGGCTTGCAGCGGCTTCGGCCGACTGTACCTCAGCAGCTACCTCAGCGTCCACTTGAACAACAGCTTGAGATTGCGTTTGAACGGCTGTCCATTTTGCCTCGGCCACGCGAAGCTTTTCGGTGACCGCTGCGAGATAGTTATCGATGACCCATGCTCTGCGCTCGGGCTGCCATGCGTCGTCGGGCAAGTCAACTGTTTTAATATTGAGCGCATCGGGACAGGCAGGCTCAAATTCGAGAAACTCGGGGACACCCGGCTCGATCACTTGCGATTTATCAAAGTGGCCCTCTTCGCCACGGACTAAGAGGTAGGTCTTCGCCTCCAAGTCCGCGTCAAAGGCGCGGGGTACGCCATCCTTGCTGAGATCAATTTCGCCAGGCAACATGTCCATACGCACTTGATAGGGCTCGAAGAACGCCTGCAACTTGAAGTAATCCACCTGTGAAATCGGATCGAACTTGTGGTCATGGCACTTGGCGCAATTGAACGTCAAGCCGAGAAACGCCTTGCCAAAATGTTCCACCGTCTCATCCATCCACTGATAGCGATTGAACAGAAAGTAATTCCTGGCTAGGTACCCGGTCGCTGCCAGTGCTTGTGGATCGTTGGGACGCAGTTCGTCACCGGCCAGCATCAACCGCAGCATTTCATCATAGCCGCGATCGTCGTTGAGCGACCCGACGATCCAATCGCGCCAATGCCACATATGTTGCTGACTATTGCGAAGCTGAGCGCCGAGTCCCCACCAATCGCTATATCGCCAGATGTCCATCCAATGCCGCGCCCAACGCTCGCCATGACGTGGATCGTCGAGCAAGCGATCGACAGCGTTCTCATACCACTGCGAGTCGACGTCGTTTTCAAATGCAGCGATCTCTGCGGTCGTCGGAGGAATGCCGATCAAGTCGAGATGCAGGCGACGCAGCAAGACGGCTCGCGTTGCTTCGGGTTGCTGCTTGAGGCCACGCTGCTCGTGAGACTGAGCAATGAAGGCATCAATCGGATTGCGTACCCAAGTGGTATTCTCGACGATGGGCACATCGGGGCGTACCACGGGCTGAAACGACCAATGCGAGTTTGGGTCGGCCTCGGGTTGCTCCTTAGGCGGCGCAGGAGCTCCGGCTGCGATCCAGGCCGTGAGCATTTCGACTTGTTCGTCTGTCAGCGGCTCACCTTCGTGTTCAGGTGGCATGCGCTCATCGATGTCGGTGGCAGTCACGCGAGCGACGATCGAGCTGCCCGACACATCGCCGCGCGTGAGTGCGCCCGCTTCGACCATCAAGTCTGCAGAGTCTAATCGCAAACCCGCTTCTTGCTTTAAAGCTCCGTGACAAGAAAAACAACGTGCGCGAAACAGTGGCTTGAGCTGCGCGCTGTAGAGTTCCAATGCTTGGGGACCGAAGTCGGTGCCGAGCCCAAGACTAGGAAGCAGGGTGAACCAAGCGAATAGACAGAGTGTTAGGACGACTGCTTGGCGAATCATGGTACATTTGCTCCTCCACATGCGTCTTCAGGCTGGACAGGATTCGTTGTGGATTCAGGCGGGGATTGCGAGGGTTCACGAGCGGTTGATGATCACGGATAGAACCCCCTACCGCTTAACTTACTTGTCTTCGGTAGCAAAGGCAAGTAACATTGTCAGCGAAAACACTGTCACCAAGCACTAAAGCAACGTTACGAGTCCCTTTCCTGTAGTGGACGAGTTTACGAGTCCCTGTGGTGTTGTGGACGAGGTTACTAGTCCCTGTGGTGCGATATACGTCAGGGACTCGTTACCTCGTCCACTACAAGTACTGAATCTATCGCGAAGTGCGCATGAAAATCACTGCTATCGAAACTGTTGTATGCCATGCCAAGATGCGCAATTGGGTATTTGTAAAGGTTCTCACTGACCAACCGGGCTTGTGGGGCTGGGGGGAAGCGACACTCGAATGGCATACGCGCAGCATCGTCGGTGCCATCGCCGATCTATCGGAACTACTGGTTGGCGAAGACCCAACCCGCGTCGAACACCTGTGGCAAATGATGTGGCGACAGCACTTTTGGCACGGAAGTGGAGTGGTGAGATCGACGGCGATCGCCGGGATCGACTTGGCATTATGGGACATCGTCGGCAAGTCACATAACGTACCGCTGCACAAACTGTGGGGAGGACCGGTGCGTGACTATGTTCGATTGTACTGTCACTTGGGCGGAGGCAATCTCGACAGCTTTTACAATACTCCGGTCGACAATGCGAAGCAATTTGCCGACTTGGCGTCGCAGGCGGTGGCCGATGGTTTTACGGCTTTCAAATCGATGGCGGTACCACCCACGATGCCCGTCGAGGGACTCAAAGCGATCAAGTCGGCGACCGCTTGCGTGGCGGCGATGCGTGATGCGGTCGGAGACGACATCGACATCATGGTCGATTGTCACGCGCGACCTTCGCCTGCCATGGGGATGCAATTTGCCAAGGCACTCGATCCGTACGGTCTGTACTTTCTAGAAGAGCCATGCTGGCCCGAGAACTTGACCAGTCTGGCGGCTATCAACGCGGCGGTAGCTACTCCCATTGCCACTGGGGAACGCCTGACGCACTTGGCAGCCTTCCGCGATCTGTTTGCAGTACGTGGCTGCGAGATCTGCCAACTCGACCTCACGCACTGTGGTGGCTTCAGTGAAGCGCGTCGCATCGCCGCCTTGGCCGATGCTCATCGCATTGCGCTGGCACCGCACAATCCGCAAGGTCCAGTCAGCACTGCAGCCTCGATCGAGTTCGGCTTTTCTCAGCCGTCGTACATCATCTGTGAATCGGTACATGCCGACGTTCCGTGGCGCGCCGACATTGTCGAAGAGGGTTTTACCATCGACCCGAAGACGCGCACGGTAGCGCCCAACACCAAGCCCGGCTTAGGTATTTCGATCGACGAAGACGCGGTCCGCAAACATCCGTTCCAACAAGAAGTACTGCAACGCGTGTTCTACCGCGACGGTGCCGTAGGAGACTGGTAATCATGCCCTCGCACCCAACCTCTTCAAAGTGGCCCGACGCTCCACCGTCGGATCCCCTCCCTTCCCAACCACCTTCCAGATTCCAACACGCTTCGTCAAAGTGGCCCGACGCTCCGCCGTCGGATTCCAACCCCTCCCTACTTCCTTCCCGGTTCCAACACGCTTCGTTCGACGGCCGCATCGGCCTCGCTCGTGCCGATATCACACCACCAATTGGTGTCTATTCGCGCAATTGGGGCGCGGCTAAGCATGACGTAGCCGAATCGATCCATCAACCTCTGACCTTGACAGCCTTGGCATTGTCAACGCATTCTCAAGCTACACCAACATTGGTGCTCGTCGATGCCGATCTAGGCTGGTGGAAAACGCCCAATACGTTTGCCGAGTTTCAGCGGCGCGTGTTGGCTGAACTATCGCTCGATTCAGCTCAGTTTATCTTTGCCTTGTCGCACACGCACGCTGGACCTCCACTGATGCAACCCGACGACTCGCTACCGGGGAGCGAATTGTTGCAAGAGTGGATGAAAGCGCTGGTCGACACCACGGTCGATACCGTCCGCAAGGCATCGCAAACGATGTCTGAGGCGACCCTCGATTGGCACCACGGGCAATGCTCGCTGGCAGCCATGCGCGACTTGCCCGAGCCGACGACAACCGACGCCGACACAAAAGCTGCTCGGTTTCTGTGCGGCTACAATCCTCAGGGTGAACCCGACCAGACTTTGCTAATAGGGCGCATCACTGACCGACAAGGCGCACTGCGAGGCACGTTGGTCAATTATGCTTGTCATCCGACCACATTGGCTGCTGAAAACAAAGCGATCTCACCCGATTATGTCGGTGCAATGCGCCAGACGATCGAGAACTTTACTTCGGTCCCTGCCCTGTTTCTGCTGGGGATGTGCGGCGATCTGGCACCGCGCTATCAGTATGTCGGCGATTCCGAAGTGGCTGATCGCCATGGCAGGCAACTCGGTTTCGCCGCGCTGGCCGCGCTGCATGACATGGAACCGGCAGGGACCTCGCTCGACTACTGCGGCGTGCTCGAATCAGGAGCACCGCTGGCGATGTGGGAGCATCGGCCAAGACATCTGCCTGAAGAATTGCTTGCGACACAACGCTTAGTACAACTACCATTAAAAAATTGGCCTTCGGCATCAGAGCTCGAACAGCAACGCTTGGCTTGCAACGATCGAGCGATCGAAGAACGGCTACGACGAAAACGCGACATACGGCTCGGTATCGGTGATGGTTCCAACTACGAAATTCCGATCTATGCGTGGCGGATCGGCGAGGCGGTACTGGTCGGCAGTTGCTGCGAACCCTACTCGTGCTTACAGCAGGAATTGCGTAGGCGTTTCCCAGCTTGCACTTTAATTTGTATGAACTTGGTCAATGGTTCCATGGGCTATCTCCCCCCTGCTCCGCTTTACGATCGCGACGTCTATCCCGTTTGGCAGACGCCGTTTGATCGTGGCAGCCTTGAGTTAACTTTGGAAGCTTTCACAGGAGCCATCGAAGATGTCCGCAAGCGTTAAGCCGGCCTTACAGGGTGTGTTGCCTGTGCTGCATACTCCGCTTACTGACTCAGGTCTGATCGATCGCGAAACGTTACAGCGCGAGATCGAGTGGGCCTTTCAGACAGGCGCCGATGGCGTAGTGGTAGCCATGGTCAGCGAGATCCTGCGACTCGGCTACCACGGTCGCAAGCAATTGGCCGAATTGGTTTGCGAAGTAGCAAAAGACCGAGGCTCGATCGTCATTAGCGTGGGTGCCGAGAGCATTCCCGAAGCGCTCGACTTTGCCCAACACGCAGAGCTATTGGGGGCCAGTGCGGTGATGGCTATCCCGCCGGTAGCGACGAGCCTCAGTGCGCGAGCGAGCTGCGATTATTTTTCCGCGATTGCTGCCAGCATCTCCATTCCACTGATCGTCCAAGATGCATCGGGCTACGTGGGAGCTTCGATCGACTTGTCGGTCTACCTCGAGCTATTGGAACAGTTCGGTAGCGAGCGCATCTACTTCAAGCCCGAGGCGAGTCCGTTGGGTCCAAACCTGTCGAAACTGCGCGACGCTACCAAAGGGGAGGCGCGGATCTTTGAGGGCTCGGGGGGCATCAACTTGGTCGACTGTTATCGTCGCGGTATCGTAGGAACGATGCCGGGCACCGATCTACTCGACGGCATCGTCGCTCTGTGGCAAGCACTAGTAGCCCGCGACGACGATCGCATCTACGAGCTCTCATTGCCAATTTGCGGCTTGGTTGCTCTGCAATTACAAGCTGGATTGGATGGTTTCTTAGCCATTGAAAAATACCTATTGCAAAAGCGCGGGCTGTTCCCCAACACCCTGCAGATTCAGCCTACCGCATGGCAAATCGACGCGGAGACACAAGCCGAAGTAGATCGCTTGTTCGCTCGCATGCAAGCAGCCCTTTAGATGCCATCCATCCCAACCACAATCCGCTATCGCACGCTGACCTGGCTGACGCTGGCCGCTAGCTTAGCCTATCTGTGCCGTAACGCAGTGAGCGTGGCCGAGAGCACCATCCGCGCAGACATTGGCTTTAGCCTCACGCAGTCTGGATGGTTTATGGGCGCGTTCTTCTGGAGCTATGCACTGCTCCAAGTCCCCAGCGGTTGGTTGGTTCAGCGATGGGGAACGCGCATTACGCTCAGTCTGTTCGCCTTCATCTGGTCGGCGGCTACATTTGGAATTGGCGTAGCCCCTGGGTTTGGATTATTGATTGTGGCGCAGTTGGTCATGGGCTGCGCACAGGCGGGTATCTTCCCTGCCTCGGTGGACTCGATTCGACACTGGATGCCACTTAGTCAACGTTCACTCGGCTGTGGCTTCTTGGCGGCTGGTATGCAAGTGGGCGCGGTGCTGGCCAGTGGTCTGACGGGGCTATTGCTCGAACCATTTGGCTGGCGCTGGGTGTTCGTCGGCTTTGCGATTCCTGGCGTGTTGTGGACGGTTGGGTTCTATTTGCGGTTCCGTGATGATCCGCGAAAAGATCCGCGCGTCAATGCAGCCGAGCTTGCGCTGATTCGTGCGGGGAGCGTGGATGAGGAGGTGGGGGATGAGGAGGTGGGGGAGAAAAAGGTTGAGGAGTTAAGTGCTTTGGGGAGAGGGGGAGTTGGGAGAGGGGGAGTTGGGAGTGGGGGAGTTGGGAGTGGAGAAAACCGACGCGGAGCGTCGGGCCACATTGAGGGCCACATTAACACGGGAAAGTCGGAGAGAGTTAGTCAATGGAGTGAGTTGGTGGCGATGGCGCGAGCGCCGGTTATGTGGTGGCTGTGTGGTCAACAAATCTGCCGTAGCGCGGGCTATATGTTCTTCGCCAGTTGGTTTCCAACCTTTCTGCAAGAGACACGCGGCGTTTCGGTGGCCCAGTCGGGTTTCTTGCAAGGCCTCGTACTCGGTGGAACCCTGGCGGGAAGCCTATTTAGTGGCAGGTTGGTCGACTGGATTTGGCTTCGCACTGGCAGCCTGCGGTTGAGTCGCAGTGGCGTGGGTGGAACGGCCTTAGCATCCTGCGGACTGCTGATTCTGGCGGCGTGGTTCGTACAAAGCGCGGCCCTGGCCATCGCTCTGTTGAGCGTGGGTGCCTTTTTGGCGGCGCTAGCTGGCCCGTGCTCGATTGCCAGCACGATTGACATAGGCGGCAGCCGTGTGCCGCAAGTTTTTGGGCTGATGAACATGGCAGGCAACCTGGCCGCAGCCGCCTGCCCCATACTGGTGGGCAAGCTATTCGGGTGGACCGCAAACTGGAATTTGGTATTGCTGTTGTTTGCAGGAGTGTATCTGCTCGGCGGACTATGCTGGGTTTTCGTCAACCCACAAAAACATATCGACTCCGCTTGATGTAGTGGACGAGGTTACGAGTCCCTGTGTGTAGTGGACGAGGTCACGAGTCGTCCGTGTGATCCCGACGTTTCAGGGACGCGTAACCTCGTCCACTACATCCACTAGCCAAGCCACATATCCAAATTGTCGCGAATGAAGTCATCGTCGGTTAATTCCGGATAGCTGCGACAAACTCGCGAAATCTCTTCGGCCTGCCCCGGGCTAAGCTGCTCGTGGGGATCCAGGCACCACGTCCCTAGCAACAGCCCTTGGCGACGAAGCACTTCGTGAATACCAGCGATGCAACCTCGATAGTCGTTGGCCGCATCGAAGATGGCCGCATTCATGTCGGTGATCTGGTTAGCCAGCGTCAAGAGCTCGCTTAGTCTTTCGTTTTTGTATCCGCTTTCGCGAGCAACCTTCAAGCGTTCCATCCATGCTACGGCGGCCTGGGTCCAGCAGGCCCAATGCCCGAGCAGCCCTCCGCAAAAACCGATGCGGCTATCGCTTCCGCGCTCAAAGGAATACTCGCTGAGCAGATCGACGACAATCGAGTCGTCATTGCCCGTTAGTAGCGCGATCTCCGCTGCGCGACCACTTTCCTGTACGGCTCGCATGACATCTAAAGTTTGATAGCGATTAAATGGAGCGACCTTGATGGCTACCACTTCCGGAATTTGACAAAACCGGGACCAAAAGTCGAAGCTCAAGCGGCGTCCACCGACCGAGGGCTGAAGATAGAAACCGACGAGTGGAATGGACTGGCTAACACACCGCGCATGTTCGATCAGATCGTCATCCGCGCGATCGGACCAAGCGGCCAAGGACAGCAGCCCAGCGTGATACCCGAGCGAAGCGGCCAGCTCAGCCTCTTGAACAGCCTGCGCGGTTTCACCGCAGAGGCCGGTGATCATTAAAGGCTGACGCTGGGGGAACTCCCCGGCGACCTCGCAAGCCAATTCGAGCACGGGCTGCAACAGGTTGAATTGGGGCTCGCGAATGGAAAACTGAGTCGTGTGGACAGCGACGGCCAAGCCTCCTGCACCGGCGGACAGATAGTAGCGCGACAAGGCGCGTTGCCGTTGCGGATCGAGTTTTCGATCGGCGGTTAGCGCCAGTGGATGAGCTGGGATGACCAAGCCTGCGCGCAGGCGCTGCCGAAGTTGGTCGCTGGTCAGTTGGTTTGATTGCGGCATTCGCTACCCTCTAGCTGAAGCTTAGTATTTTCCATCACGAGTGGCAAAGTGGGTCGGTTTGTTCAGCGTCGGCCCATCGTTGACTGTCCAGTGCGCGATCCACTCGAGCATTTGCTGTAAACCGACCTGTGGCATTCCAAATTTTTCTTGCATGCGCTCGGTGTTGCTCAGCAGAGCGGTGGGAGCTTCACTACCCACAAATTGTGGCTGGCGATCCATGAGTTTCCCGAGCTGCTCGGCGACGGTGCGTACCGAATAGCGCTCGGGGCTCGTTAGGTTGATCAACTCCGCCGGCACCTGGCAATGAGCGAAGCTGCGTAGGATTATCTCATTGGCATCCCCCTGCCAAATGGCGTTGAAGTAGCCCATCGTCAAGTCGATCGGCTCGCCGCGCCAGATCTTCCCAGCCAATTCGGTCAAAACTCCGTAACGCAAATCGTGAGCGTAGTTGAGTCGCATCAAGACGGTCGGAGTCGCATGTCGCGAGGCATAATATTGAAAAATTCGCTCGCGAGCTACCGCAGCGTTGGGATACTCACCTAGCGGAGTGAGTGGATCGGACTCGCGGCTCCCCTCCGTTTCGATCGGCACCAGCGGATAGACGTTGCCGGTGGAGAGGGCCACGATTTTGGAGCCTGCAAAGCGCTCGCAGACGTGAACCGGGGCGATCGTATTGGTGGCCCACGTCGGCACGGGATCATTGCTAGTACCAAACTTCATTCCGACCAGATAGACCACATTGGCACTATCGGGCAGCGCTTGCAATTGATCGCGATTCAAAACGTCGGCAGAGTGCGTTTCGACTCCCCCCTTCTCCAATTCCAGCCGCGAGTCGGGGTCGCTGAAGCGGCTGACCGCGATGATGCGAATTTGCGATTGAGCCTGCTGGGCAGCGCGACATGCCAGCAGCGCCAGCGAGGGTCCCATTTTCCCTCCGGCCCCGAGAATGACCAGCGGATCGGCAAGCGAGCGCATCACTTCGACCAGCGCTGTGGACGGTGCGGTCAACAGCTCATCTAATTGACCTTCGCTTTCAATGAAATGAGGTAGATTCATAGTTGGCAGATCCATTGAAATTAGCAAGGAAGCAATTAGGTCTTCAGCAAGTGATGCAATATATTAGGCACTCACCCACACGTTTCCAAGCATAGTATAGGCAGCCGTGACTAGCGCTTAAACTCGGATTATTCGTAACCCGCAGCGTCAGCAAGGACGCTTGGTTTAAATCGAAATCTTTAAAGTATGAATTACCTTTGCTCTACGCAATCCGTTTTTAGTTGATTCAAACGTCCTTGCTGACGCTGCGGGTTACGATTTGCATAGCAGCCTGCTTTTGCTCCTAGGACCCACACCGTTCCGATATTATCGCTTGCTTCGTTTTCACGCAAACTCATGAATAATCCGAGTTAGACGGCATACTATGTCGTGCAACCTATGAGTAGGGTCTCATTTTGCGGGCGACGGAGGCTTTTCGAATTCTGCTCGATACAGTTGTTGGTACGCGTCGATTCGTGCCGCGTCCCACTTTCCTCGGTGAATCCCCAAACGGTAGCGAAGGGTCAACGGTTGCGTTTGCGACAACGGTGTGGGCTGGCGCCCTGGGTATACCACATTCTGCATGCTCTGGCTGCGCCGCAGAATCCAAGGAGGCGGATGGTTTGGGTTACTTGGGTGACTGAAAATGGCCACGCCACTGGATTCGCCGGAGATGTCCACGGCCGGCCCTGCGTCGATGGCTGTGGTCACTGGTTCGATCTCACCACCAACGCCTGTGAACCGCATATCGTCGGAGAGTTTGAGTCGAGCAGAGAAGCCACCATATCCTTTTTCGTCGGCCGAGCCTCCAATCTCGACATCTTGCATCAGTGCCAGTAATTCTACCGAGAAGTCAATCCAGCGAACATCCGCGTGCGCGTGGTGGACCACAATCACGATCTGCTCTTGAACCAGTGGTAGGAGCTCACCCTTTTCGTCGGTAAGGGCCGGAGACTTCCAAATCACGGTGGCGTGAATCGCAGCATTGTCCTCGGTCGTATCGACTTCCACTTGCTCGACATCCCACTGGAAATCGATACATGCCCAGGCATCTCCGATGGGCCGGCCAGCCACCAACACTTGATGCCAAGCCCAATACACACCACGTTGATGGCCATGATCTCCAGGAAAGTCTTCGGTGATGCACTGACCATCCAAATCGTAGAGCGGATGGACGTAGTCCGCCCGTGGCCACTTACCCTGCTGAGAAGTTGCGGCACGTTGATAGCTGAGCACAGGGCGAATATCGTCCAGGATGGTCACTCCCTGTGAATTCGAGACAACCACAAACTGCCCGTCAGAGTGCAGATCTTCCCCGAGCAGCGTTGAAACCAGCATTGAGCCGAAAAACACAAGCGAAATCGCACCTGCGCTCTCCCACAGCCCACGACCACCAGATAAACTCGTAGGGGAAATAGACCTCGTAGGTAAAAAACTCGTCGTTGAAAAAAAGCCTAACCGATGAAAAGTGTTCGCAGTCAACGCTGGAGACCTTGATGTAAGGGCTGATGGCAGAGCGGGTACGTCTGGACATAGAACGTCGTCCTAGACTGCTAGCCTGCGGGCCCAGCCTAGGTTTGTATCGTAGCATGGTTGATTGTCGAGTGCGAATACGCTAGCTGCTTATAATTTTTATTCTCATCTTCGGGCCGGCCCAAGGCCACGCTCATACTCGGCATCTACGAGCCTTGGACATCACGGCCGCGAACAGAGAATGTGATAGAGTACAATGCTTAACCATCAAACCGCTGATGATGTGATTGAGACGCTGGCCGATCTAGTGCGTATCAACAGCGTCAATCCCAACTACGACAGCGGCGTCCCCGAAGTGGAATTGGCAAGTTATGTCGAGCGGTACTTCGAGCATTTGGGGATCGAAACATGGCGGCAAGAAGTCTACCCGGATCGCCCCAACGTCATTGCTCGCATCCCGGGTCGCAACCCGGAGCGCCGCATCGTCTTGGAGGCTCATTTGGATACCGTCTCAACTGACGGCATGACCATCGATCCATGGAGACCCACCATTTGTGATGGGCGGCTTTACGGGCGTGGTGCGTGCGACACCAAAGGGGGCATGGCAGCCATGATGCACGCACTGGCCAGCTTGAACCGCGACCAAACTCCACCCGAGTGCGAGGTGCTATTCGCGGCCACGATCGACGAAGAGTTTTCCTATCGTGGTGTGGTAGCTCTGTGCAATTCCTTGGCTCCCGGTGTGGTCCATCCGTCCGTGTTAGCAAGCGACATTGCTCCGCAGGATCCGTGGCACGCGGAAGTGGCTATCGTCGCCGAACCGACGGGCCTGCTGCCGGTGATCGCCAGCAAAGGGGTCGTACGTTTCATGATCGAAACACAGGGCCGCGCGGCGCATTCCTCCAAACCGCACTTGGGAGCGAATGCGATTGCGCACATGGCTCACATCATCACTGCGATCGAACAAGACACATTGCGGTTGATGCAGCGCGAGCATCCGCTGCTTGGACCGGCCACTTGCAATATCGGCACAGTGCGTGGCGGCGTGCAAGTCAACTTTGTGCCGGACCGGTGCACAATCGAAATCGATCGTCGGTTGCTGCCCTCTGAGGAACGCGAGACGGTATTGGCTCACTATCAACAACTAGTCGACTCGGTAGCTGCAACTCACCCAGAGATGTGCGTCATCCTGCACCCCCCCACGCTCAGCGATCGCCCTCTGGAGACCGATGCGCGAGGGCCGGCCGTGCTGTCGCTCGTCGCCGTACTCGACGAACTTGGGTTGCCGTCCACTCCGTGCGGAGTCCCCTTTGGCAGCGACGCCAGTAAATTTGGCGCATTGGGCATTCCCAGTATGATCTTTGGTCCAGGGAGTATTGACCAAGCTCACTCGGCAATCGAGTATATTGAATGCAGCCAAGTCATTCAGGCGGCGGAAATCTACCGCCGCTTCTTGCTCAGCTACTCGTAGAGACTCGCATGGACCTCACAGCACTTCGTCAAGAATACGCCAATCAGGATCTGGACGTCTCCACCACCGACCCCAATCCGTTCGCTCAGTTCCAGCGCTGGTTCGAAGCGGCCTCGAAGTCCGAGTTGCTCGAACCCAATGCGATGGTTCTGGCTACCGTGGATGCGGCGGGCTGCCCAAGCCAACGCACCGTGCTACTAAAAACTTTCGATTCGTCGGGCTTTGTATTCTTCACCAATTACGGTAGTCGCAAAGCAAAACAGATCGCTGGCAATGCGCACGTGTCGCTACTATTCCAGTGGTTGCCCTTGCATCGCCAAGCCGAAATCCATGGAGAGGCAAAGAAGGTTTCCACAGCCGAATCGCTCAGCTACTTTGCGCAGCGCCCGCGCGGCAGTCAACTCGGTGCTTGGATCTCTCGACAAAGCGAAGTGGTCTCCAACCGCAGTGTGCTCGAGACCAAATGGGAAGAAATGAAGCGACAGTTTGGCGATGGGTCGATACCGCTACCGAAATTCTGGGGCGGCTACCGCGTCAAGCCAACTCGCTTCGAATTCTGGCAGGGAGGAGCCAAGCGACTTCACGACCGCATCGAATACCTACCAATCACCGCCGACGCTTGGGAGCGTCACCGCCTGTCTCCTTGACCACTTTTACGGACCTCACATAAGCGAACAAGTATGCCCACAATGCCCCCAGCCTACTTCAAGCTCTTGCGAAACATGCCGATTTTTGGCGGGCTCAATGACAAGACACTGAGCCTGATTTTAAATCAATCCAGTCCACGAGTCGTCGAGAGCGGAGACTTCTTCTTTCACGAAGGAGATGGTGCCGATTCGCTATTTGTACTCGAATCCGGAATTGTCATTATCGAGCGACGGTGGAAGCAGACGATGGTCGAGCTGTGCCGGCTTAAAGCGGGAGACTGCATTGGCGAAATGGCCCTCATCGACTTGCTCCCCCGTTCGGCCACCGCCCGCGCTGCGGAGGACTGCCAAGCTATCGAGATTACGCTGCGCGCCCTGCATGAACTGTACAAACAAGAGCTCGAGCAATACGCGATCATCATGATGAACATGGGGCGGGAAGTCAGCCGGCGACTGCGTCGCACCGACGACCGACTATTGGCCCTCGAACAGAAGCACCGTCGATCATAACCAGGCCCCAGCGAGCTTGACTCGCTGGTGAATCCGTTTTGTTGCTAGAGTGGCACGCGCCGCAGCCAGGCCCCAGCGAGCTTGACTCGCTGGTGAATCCGTTTTGTTGCTAGAGTGGCCCAACGCGTGCTTCTTGGCTGTCGCGTCTACTTCCAAAACTCTCGCTCCTGCCGGACAAGCCGGCGAGGGGGCGTGCCGGCGAGGGGGCGGGAGCATGACCCACGGGATGTGATGCGATCCGTGTTGGACTATAATGAATTTTCCCGCCCTCGCACATCGTTCCTAAAGCACACCACGATGTCTCGACTTGCCATCCTAGCTCGCCTGCTTTCTATTTCCATAGCCTTGCTTTGCCTAGTGGGTCAAGCCGATCGCGGCGACGCGGATGAACGAGCTCAACGGGCGTTTTTCGAGCAGAAAATCCGCCCTGTGCTAGTCGAGCATTGTTACCAGTGTCACGCGGCGACCGCTCAGCCAATCCAAGGGGGTCTACGGCTCGATTCCCAAGCGGGCTGGCAGGCCGGTGGGGACAGTACCGAGCCTGCCGTTGTCCCAGGAAACCCCGATGAGAGTCCGCTGATCCAAGCCGTGCGCTATCGAGATGGCTTGGAAATGCCCCCCGATGGAAAGCTATCCTCTGCGATCGTCGCGGACTTGGAGCGGTGGGTTCGCGACGGTGCCTTTGACCCTCGCGACGAAACGCCCATCGAAATACACCGTGCCGACAAATCGTGGTGGTCGCTGCAACCCCTTCCAAAACTCGAAGCACAGTCGGAGGACGCCGATCCGAAAAATGGATCAAAAATTATCGATGCCTTGGTCGCTCGGCAATTGGCCCAACAGGGACTCGCTCGCAATCCTCCAGCCGATGCGCGAACGCTGATCCGGCGGATGAACTACGATGTGATTGGGCTCCCACCAACGTTGGAAGAAGTGCGCGACTTCACCAGCCAGTATGCCAGCGACCCACAGGCTGCAACACAACAATTGGTGGAGCGTCTGTTGGCTTCGCCCCACTACGGCGAACAGTGGGGGAGGCATTGGCTCGATGTGGTGCGTTTCGGCGAAAGCATCGGCTTTGAACGCAATGTCATCATCAATGACGCTTGGCCCTTTCGCGACTATGTTATCAATTCGCTCAATGCCGACAAACCTTTTAATCAATTCATTCGCGAGCATTTGGCGGGTGACGTGATCGCTCCGCATCAGCCGGAGGTTGTTGTCGGTTCGACCTTTTTGGTAGCCGGCCCCTACGACGACGTGGGAAACCAAGACGTGGTGGCACAAGCCAGCATTCGAGCCGCTACGCTGGATGATATTATCACGGCTACCAGTGGAGCCTTCTTAGGGCTGACGATCAACTGTGCACGCTGCCACTATCACAAATTCGACCCGATTCCATCGGAAGATTACTATCGCCTGCGTGCGGCTTTTGAGGGGGTACGACATGGTCGTCGCGTGGTGGCAACGGAAGAACAGCTACAACAGCACTCGCAGGCGATCGAGCCGCTGCGAGCGGAACAGGCTGCCGTGCAAGCCGAACTACAAAAGCTCGAAGCTGGCATCGAACAACGCGCCTCGGCTGAACTAGCACGGCTGACCTATCCACGCCCCAAGATCGACCCGCAATGGACCGAGGAGACATTCACTCCCATCAGCGCGCGGTGGGTCAAGCTGGTGTTAAAGGCCAGCACTGACAATCCCAATTCGGCCGTCGGTTCCAAATTAGTCGAAGTACAAGTGTGGGCGGCAGATCCTTCGCCGCGCAACGTAGCCCTCCAGTCGACCGGAGCGAAAGCCAGTGGCGCCCGAGGGGCGGTCGCCGAAGACTTCCCGGCCGCCTATGGTCCACAGCTCACCATCGACGGACAATTCGGAGCTCAGTGGTTCGTTGGCCATCCCGCCGAGTTGACAATCGAACTAGCCGAAGCATCTACGATCGAGCGCATCGCGTTCAGCAATGCCAAAGGAATCGACATTCAGGACCAATCTCAAGGAGCAACTCCCTGCGAATACGAGATGCAGGTCTCTGGCGACGGCGAGAATTGGCAAGTCGTGGCCGACAGCTACCAGCGTGAGCCGTGGTCCCCCACACACGGCGTCGCGCGCTTGCGCGCACAAGTGACGACCGAAGCCGAAACCAAAGAGCTCCAACAACTGCGCACTCAACTGGCGGGTATCCAAGCCCGCATCGACGCCATCCCGCCGCTGGCAGTCGTGTGGGTTGGAATTCGTGAACAACCTAGCGAACCAACACGCCTAAACATCGGTGGTGACCCGATGAAGCTGGGCGACGTTGTTTTACCATCGAGCCTAAGTGTGCTCGACCAAACGACCGCAACCTACGCACTTGCCAGCGATGCACTCGAGGGTGAGCGAAGGCTGGCCTTGGCGAATTGGATCGCCGCCGACGACAACCCGTTAACCGTTCGCGTATTGGCCAATCGGGTGTGGCAGTATCACTTCGGCTCGGCCATCGTCGACACCCCCAGCGACTTTGGTTTCCTCGGCTCGCTCCCCACTCACCCGGAGCTGCTCGATTGGTTAGCGGGTCAATTGCTTGCCAACGGTTGGCGGCTCAAACCCTTGCATCGCCAGATCCTATTGTCGGAAACGTATC
The DNA here is from genome assembly GCA_020852965.1 of Pirellulaceae bacterium. Taxonomy (GTDB): domain Bacteria; phylum Planctomycetota; class Planctomycetia; order Pirellulales; family Pirellulaceae; genus Aureliella. Next base: position 76,489 of record JADYZV010000028.1, read on the forward strand.
GGCAGTCGTCCGTCTATCGCGAACAGCCCGCCTCGATCGACAAGGACTCACGGCTGCTGTGGCGCTTCCCACCACGGCGACTAAGTGCAGAGGAACTGCGAGACACGATGCTGTTGGTGTCGGGCAATCTACAGGGTACCATCCCGCTGGCAACTTCAATACCGAACGAAGACCAAACGCTCGCAGCCGGGCCAGGCTTTCGTTTGTATAAGCTGACCGAAAATAACGTTTCGAGCTATCTGCCGCTCGACGTGCATGGTCCCGAGACCTACCGCCGCGCGGTCTACCACCAAAACGCGCGAGCCAGCGTGGTCGACTTGCTAGCCGACTTTGATTTCCCTGACGTGGCCTTCGCTGCGCCCAAACGCAGCTCAACGACCACACCGCTGCAAGCCCTAACACTGCTCAACCATCGCTTTACTCTGGACATGGCGCAGAGCTTGGCTGATCGAGCCGAGCAGAGTGTTGTGCCAGGCAATCCAGAAGCGCTGATCGACAGCATGTACGAATTGGTGCTCCAGCGCGCAGCTCGGCCCGATGAGCTGGCAGCGGCCAAGCCATTGCTGAACAAGTACGGGGCAGCAGCCCTGGCTCGCGGGCTGCTGAACTTAAACGAGGTGTTGTATGTCGAATGATCGCATGTCGACTGAACCATTCGGCGACCGTCGCCAGTTTCTATCCCACATGAGCAGTGGTCTGACCGGTGTGGCTCTGACGCAATTGCTGGGGCCAGCCTCCAGTATGGCTGGCACTACGCATCCGCACGCGTTTCAGCACCCGCCGCGCGCCAAAAGGGTGCTGCAGATCTTCTGTCCCGGTGCGGCTTCGCATGTCGACTTGTGGGACCATCGCCCCATGCTGGAAAAGTATCACGGTACGCCGTTACCGGGTGCGGAGGGTGAGGTTTCGTTTCAAGGCAAGAACGGAAATCTGATGAAGTCCCCCTGGCCATTTTTGCCAGCCGGCCAGTCCGGAAAAATGATTTCATCCATGCTACCAAACATTGCCCAGCATGTGGATGACATCGCCTTTATCCACTCGATGACATCGCGCAGCAATACGCACGGACCGGGCTGCATCTTCATGAATTCGTGCTTCACACGCGAGGGCTTTCCGGCGGCAGGTGCCTGGGTAAGCTATGCGCTGGGAAGCCTCAACGAGAATCTGCCAACCTACGTGGCTATTCAAGATGTGCGCGGTGAACCTCCCAATGGCAAAGCCAATTGGAGCAACGGCTTTCTCCCCGCGCAGTATCAAGCGGTGGCCATGTCGGCGCAACAACCACTGCGGAATCTAGCCACACCCAAATCGATTGGCGCTGATCAGGAGCAGGCCACGCGTGAATTCCTACGAGTGGCCAATGCCGAACATGCTCGGCAGCGCGCCGGGCAAGACGCGTTGCTGGCGCGGATGGAAGCTTACGAACTGGCTGCAAAGATGCAACTCTCGGCCCCCGAGGTGAGCGATCTATCGCGCGAGCTACAATCGACGCATGATCGCTACGGCACGAATGATCGCAATCCGCTGAAAGCCGCTTATGCGCGGAATTGCTTGCTGTCGCGACGGTTCCTCGAACAAGGCGTGCGGTACGTGGCTCTGTATTGCGCCTCGCGTGCCAGTGCCGTCGATGGACTGCTCAACTGGGACGCGCATAAAACGCTAAAGGCTGACTACGAGCGGCATTGCCCCATCTTCGATCAACCCACCGCCGCACTGCTCACCGATCTGAAACAGACAGGACTGCTCGACGATACGCTGGTGCTGTGGTGTACCGAATTTGGTCGTATGCCGACGCACCAGGATGGAACATCGGGGCGCGACCACAACCCCGACGCCTTCACAACGTGGATGATGGGAGCTGGTATCCGAGGCGGAGTCAGCTACGGAGCGACCGACGAGTTTGGGCGTCGGTCGGTCGAAAATGTGGCTACACCTTACGATTTCTATGCCACCGTACTGCACTTGCTGGGACTCGATCATCAGCAGTTGACCTACTACCACAACGGTGCCAACCGTCGCTTGACCGACGTGCACGGCCACGTGCTGCATGACATCCTGGCATAGGCTGATTTTGAGTACAATAGTTTTTGGCGCAAGTTTCAAAATAGTAGGCACACTCCGATGAGCACGATCAACAAAGCTGAAGCTATTGAGTATTCGGAAACGGATGGCCAACCCATGGGTGAAACCGAAACACATCGTCGCTGGATGACTCGTATTGACGACATCTTGTGTCATCGTCTGCGCGGACAGCGAGCTTACGTGGGGTGCAACTTACTGCTCTATTTTCTACCGGGGCAGCCTGCCAGATTTGTCGTACCCGATAATTTTGTAGTGCTCGACTGCGACCATCGAGAACGCCGCATATTTAAAACGTGGGAGGAGCAGCGTGTCCCAGACCTTATTATTGAAGTGACATCGCTTTCAACCCAGCGCGAGGATCAGGTCAGAAAACTCGCAATCTACGAGGAATTGGGGTCGCGTGAGTATTTCCTTTACGATCCTACCGCCAGCTACCTGACTCCTGCACTGCAAGGCTTCCGTCTCGTCAATGGTCAGATGACCGAGATCGAACCACGGGCTGACGGAATGCTTCAATGCCAAGTGCTCGGCCTCGATTTGCGACTCAACGGTCGACGATTGGAAGTCATCGACAGCCTCACTGGACAGCCCGCGTTGACCGAAGCTGAGGAGAATTGGCAGCGAGCCGAAAGTGAGAAAGCCGCGCGATTGACGGCTGAACAGCGAATCCTGGAACTGGAAGAGCAGCTTCGGAAAATGCGAGAAAAACCGTAGTGGACGAGGTTGCGAGTCCCTGACGCATACCGAACCAAACGGACTCGTTGCCTCGTCCAATACACCAAAACTAAGCCTGGCGGGTATCGCTTTGACACCTTCAAAGCTGTCTGCCTGTTGGTTACAATGGGTCCGTGCAGGGCTTTTACCCTGCTCCTTTGTTCGTTGGCAATTCGATGATCGACCGACTCCGGGCTAGCTTTCTTTCGAGAGAGATGGTCTGGTTTGGTGCCAGCGTTTGTAGCTGAGGTCGCCAGGCCGTAGAAATCCTACCGTCTGGCAACGGCAGCTACGAGTTTTGTGCCCCATTACAGAAAGCAACCGAGGGTGTCCCAACCTGATTCGACGCAAGCTGCTACTACCCAGCCCACTGATTCCAAGCCCAGCTTGGCCTCGACACCACTGACCCCGTGGCACTTGGCCCAAGGTGCGCGAATGGCAGAGTTCGCGGGCTTCAACATGCCTATTCAATACTCGTCGATCGTCAGCGAGCACACGGCCACGCGACAATCGGCTGGATTGTTCGACATCTCGCACATGGGACGACTGCGATTCGAAGGCCCGCGTGCACATCTATTGCTCGACCACCTGCTAACGCGACGCGTCAGCGACATGCAGCCTGGCATGATACGCTATTCGTTGATGTGCAACGAAGAGGGGGGAACGCTCGACGACGTGTTGATCGCCAATCTGGAAACCCCCAGCAATCGCCATTACTTTCTGCTCGTCGTCAATGCGGGCAATCGAGCCAAGATCCTGAAGTGGATCGCGCCCCATGTGGCCGATTTCCCCGATGTCGAATTTCGTGACACGACCGAATCGACGGCCATGATTGCCTTGCAAGGCCCCAAATCCGCAGCGATCGCTGAGCGTCTATTCACTCCCAAAGTAACGCAACTCAAGAATTATCACGGGTTGGTTACCGAGCAGATGAAAAAACCGTGCATTGTCAGCCGCACGGGTTACACGGGCGAAGATGGATTTGAATTCATCGTGCGCGCCGAGGATGCAGCCCGGGTCTGGGAGAATTTGATGCTAGCCGGACGCGAGCATGGTATCGAAGCGGTGGGATTGGGTGCGCGAGATACATTGCGACTGGAAGCTGGCATGCCGCTGTATGGTCACGAACTGAGCGCAGCGATCGATCCCTACACCGCTGGGCTTGGCTTCGCCGTTTCGTTGGGCGATCGTAGCTTCTTAGGGTCAGACGCTTTGGGCGCCTTCAAGGCTGCGCCACGCTCCACGAAACGCATCGGCCTAAGTTTAACCGGACGACGAGCGGCGCGCGAAGGTGCCAGCCTCGTCGATAGCGATCAGCGCACCGTCGGCAGCGTTACCAGCGGTACGTTTTCACCAACACTGCAGCGGCCAATTGCTATGGCCTACGTGGCACACGAACTAGCTACGACCGGTACGAACATCGAAGTCGACATACGCGGCACCCGCACCGAAGCTCAAATCGTACCGCTCCCGTTTTACAAACGAGCTAACTCGTAAACAATCCTGCATTAGTCCTTCCGTCTCATTACCATTCGCAGTTTCAGCTTTAGTGCCCAAAGTCGAAAAATTCGTCCTGCTTGATCTGCGCGCACGACTCGTAACCTCGTCCACTACCACATTGGCATAAATTAAATCAATACCGACAGTATCCCCAGGAACCAGACCATGCAGCCCGAACAACTAAAATACAACCCCTCGCACGAATGGGTCGGTGTCACTGAATCCGGTGGCGAAAAGATCGCCGTCATTGGCATCACCGATTTTGCACTCGAACAACTTACCGACTTAGTCTATATGGCCTTGCCGAAAGTAGGGACTAAGGTCACTGCCGGGACCGAGTTTGGTGAAGTCGAATCGGTAAAGGCGGTCAGCCCGTTATACAGCCCCGTCGATGGCGAAGTCGTCGAAGTGCATGATGGGCTGGCCGACCAACTCGAACAACTCGCCGCAGACCCTTTCGGCGATGGTTGGATGATCAAAGTTAAACTGGCCGATGATGCGAAACTTGACGGCTTGTTAGACTACGCCGCCTATAAACAGCAGTGCGCCAACTCCTAAGCCCACTGCAACTGTTCTTTTACAATTCGATTCCTTCACCTCAATGATCCACGGTCATGGCATATTTATTTAATACTTCCGAAGATATTTCGGCGATGCTTGCGACGATTGGTGCAGCCAGCATCGACGAACTGTTCGCCCCCATTCCATCCCACTTGCGTTTGACGAAACCCCTGGCGATACCAGCCGCATTGAGCGAGTTGGAATTGACGCGTCGCATGGGCGAACTGGCTGGCCGCAATACGGGAGTCGAACAAGCGGTATGCTTTTTGGGGGGCGGTGCTTACGACCATTTCATTCCGGCGGTAGTCGATAGCTTAGCCAGTCGTGGTGAGTTCTACACGTCGTACACGCCCTATCAACCCGAGGTGAGTCAAGGCAATCTGCAAGTGATGTTCGAGTACGAAACGTTGATCTGCCAGTTGACTGGCATGGACGTTTCCAACGCGAGCCTCTATGACGGGGCGACCGCCATGATCGAAGCGGTGCTGTTAGCTATGGCCAGCTCGCCGAACAGGTCGCGCGTGGTTGTTCCTGACAGCCTGCATCCACACTATCGACAAGTTTTAGAAACCTATCTGCAGTGGACGCAATTTGAGCTGCAGACAGTTGCATGTCCCGATGGCGTGTTGCCCGGCGATGCCTGGTCTGCGGCGCTGGACGACAGCGTGGGTTGCGTGGTCCTCAGCCAACCCAACTTTTTTGGTATCGTCGAAGACCTCGCCCCTGCTGCACGAGCTGCGCGGGAGGCAGGTGCAGTGGTGGTGGGCGTGTGCGATATGATCTCGCTGGGATTGCTGGCTAGTCCGGCCCAATGGGGTGCCGACATCGTCGTCGGCGAGGGACAAGTGTTAGGCAATCCACTGCAGTACGGTGGTCCCTATCTGGGCATTCTGGCGTGCCGCGAAAACTTTGTTCGTCGCATTCCGGGGCGTATCGCCGGACAGACCGAAGATCGCCAAGGACATCGTTGTTGGGTACTGACGCTGCAAACGCGCGAACAACATATTCGCCGCGACAAGGCGACCAGCAACATCTGCACCAATCAAGGCTTGTTCGCTCTGCGCGCAGCTATTTATCTGGCCTTGCAAGGTCCACAAGGGCTGCGAGAAACGGCCGAGCATTGCAGTTGGAAGACAGACTATTTGCGACAGTCGCTCCAGGGGCACGAGCGGTTCACGGTTCGCTTCGAAGGCTCCGCCTGGCGTGAACTGGTTGTGCAAGATCGCGCTGGCGATGTCGCCGGAGTTCTCGAACACTGTCGTCAACAGGGAGTATTGGCGGGACTCGCGCTCGGCCGCTGGTATCCGGAACTCGACGATTGCTGGCTGGTCGCCGTCACGGAGAAGCGTACGCGCGACGAACTCGATCAACTCATCAATAGACTCAACGCGGTTCCTCAGTCATCGGATTTAGCTCATGCGTAATACACAAGCCACTCAACTATTGTTCGAATTGGCCAAGCCTGGCCGACGCGCTAACATGTTGCCCCCTAGCGACGTACCGACTACGCCCACGGAGAAGCTCTACCCCAGCGGAGCACTTCGCCACGAGCCGCTGGAACTTCCTGAATTAAGCGAAGGGGATGTGGCGCGTCACTTCACCAATCTGTCGTCGCTGAACATGTCAGTCGATACGCACTTTTACCCGCTGGGCTCGTGTACGATGAAGTACAATCCCAAGCGGAACGAGCGCCTAGCCAACCTGCCGGGCATCGTCGACTTGCATCCTTTGCAACCCGATGAGAGCGCACAAGGCATGCTCGAGTTGCTATACGAGCTGCAGAGCTATTTCGCTGAGATTTCGGGGCTGCCCGCCGTCTCGTTGCAGCCCGCCGCAGGTGCGCACGGTGAGCTAACGGCGCTGATGGCAGCGGCAGCCTACTTTCGCGATCTCGGACAGACGCGGACCAAAGTGCTCATTCCCGACAGCGCCCACGGGACCAATCCAGCCAGCGCCAGCATGGTTGGCTTTCAGTCGATTACCATTCGCTCGCGGGCCGATGGTTCGGTCGACATGGATGACTTGAGATCCAAAGTCGATGAGCAGACGGCCGTGTTCATGATCACCAACCCCAGCACACTGGGACTGTTTGAGAAACAGATCGATCAAATAGCGGAGCGGATTCACTCGGTTGGCGGACTGATCTATTTGGATGGTGCCAACATGAATGCCATTCTTGGTATTGCTCGGCCCGGTGATTTTGGCGCTGACATGATGCACTACAATCCGCACAAGACCTTCAGTGGTCCACACGGCGGCGGCGGTCCAGGTGCGGGTCCTATTTGCGTGCGCGATTTCCTCGAGCCCTATCTGCCAGTGCCTCGCGTGACCAAGGTCGGTGAAGCATATCGCATGGACGCCGATTATCCTAAAGCCATCGGGCGCGTACATGGCTTCCATGGCAACATCGGTGTGTTGGTGCGAACCTACTGCTACATACGCGCCTACGGTGGAAAGGGATTGAGAAATGTCAGCGAACAAGCTGTCCTTAACGCCAATTACATGTTGGCTCGGATTCGACCACTGCTGCCAGTTCCGCTTGGTGAGCGCTGCATGCACGAGTTCGTCGCCTCGGCCAGCAAGCTCAAGAAGGAACGTGGCATCACCGCTATGGACATCGCTAAGCGCTTGCTCGACTACGGCTTCCATGCACCCACGGTCTACTTTCCGTTGACGGTTCCTGAAGCGATGATGATGGAGCCGACCGAGACCGAGAGCAAGGAAACGCTCGACGCCTTCGTCGACGCCCTGGAACAGATTTTAAGCGAAGATGCAGACACGCTCCACGCTGCGCCTACGTCGACCCCAATCAGTCGCCCCGACGAAGTCAGAGCGGCTAGAAAGCCAGTGATGCGATGGACGGCTACGCCTTAAACGACATTCCACGTAGCGGCGTCGAGAACATGGCCCTCGATCAACGATTGCTCGAAGTGGCCGCCGCCGAGCAGTGTGTACTGCTGCGCGTCTATCGCTGGTCAGAACCGACGCTGTCGCTCGGTTACTTCCAACCCTACGTGCAGCGACTAACACACTCGCACAGCAGCGATCTCCCCGTGGTCCGACGCGCGACAGGTGGTGGTGCAATTGTTCACCACTACGATTGGACCTACTGCATCGCGCTGCCGGAACAGTTGTCGATCGGCAACGCGACTCCGCGATCCGGCGTTAACCTCGGAGCTTCGCAACCGCTGTACGATTGTCTGCACGACTCTGTGATCGAGTGGCTCAGCACACGCGGCATTACCGCCCGGAAATGGACCAATGACTGCTCGGTCGACTCGCCTTCGCAGCCTGTCGCCAAGCAGCACCGATTCTTATGTTTCGAGCGACGAAGCTGTGGCGACATCGTTGTGGGCGATCATAAGGTGATGGGAAGCGCCCAGCGGCGCGGTCGAGGTGCCTTGCTACAACATGGCAGCTTATTGCTCGCCACCAGCCCCTACGCACCGAGCCTTCAAGGCTTGTCGCCGACCACGGATTTAACCTGTCAATCGTTGCTCGGTCGCTTCGACTCGCCGGACGGGTCCTGGGAAAATTTGGCCGCTAGTTTCTTTGACCATTTGTGTCACACGCTTTCTGCGGCCACCGGAGTTGACTTGCGCCGAGTCGCTGCGATTGACCAGACACCCTGCCCGTGGCACTGGCCCGTTTCGACGCAGTTTGCCGATCCACAGTGGACCCACCGAGTGTAATACTTCTGGTTTAGTGTCGTCTGTTTTTTTGGAGTGCTGGGATTCATCACAGCTTTGGCCCGGAGTTGAGTCTGAACCAGTCGAGACCAATCGCAACTCGGAGAGATTGAATCAAGCCGCTCGCCGCCGTTCTGCTTTTATCGGCACTGCCGGTCGCCTTTTGCTCCACAATCTTTGCTCACCGTGTTATTCAACACTTCTACCAACCGCTGGGCAGACCAAAGCGGGAATAAATTCCCGCACTCCAAAAAATTCCCGCACTCCAAAAAACGACCCCAGAGCCTCGCCCCCCGAAGTAAGTACACCGCACTCTCCTGCGACACTATACGGCAATAAGGGGGTTTAGAAAGCGATTAGGGCTTGTAATTTCCTCCAGAAGCAGGGAATAATAGAGCATTGCCCTCGGGCCAATGGTGCCATCGCAGCCTCACCTTGGCATTTATTTTCTAGGCTGAGCGCAATATAAGAATACGGCACAAGTAGAATACGACAGAACTCAGTTCTAGGTTCGCAACCACAGAGGGTGAACGATGCAAATGCAGCTACGAGTTGTGACGGGTGGTCATGAGGGGAAGTTGATTTCGGTGAACCACGACAAGTTCCTCATTGGGCGTAGCGACGAATGCCACATACGCCCCAAGAGCGAATCGATCAGCCGTCGACATTGCGCATTTGTTCGCAAAGAGGGACGCATTCTGCTGATTGATTTGAAGAGCCGCAATGGAACCTATGTCAACGAAAAAAAGCTCGATCCATCGAAAGCCAAGATCCTTAAGAACGGGGACCGTATCAAAGTTGGCAAACTTGAGTTCATCGCTGTCATAGAAGCGGGGGTCTCCAACGTCAAGAAATCCGAGGTTAAAGATGTCAAGGAGGCGGCGGCTCGTACAGCGACAACGCAGTCGGGCGACAGTCGCTTTGAAGAGGTCGATGTCAGCAGTTGGCTCGAAGAAGCGGATCAATTCGAACGGCGCGCCAATGAACCCGACACTCGGCAATTCCAGCTCAATCCCGATCAGACCTCCTCGCCCGACTCGACATTGATGGAGGTCAAAGCCGAAGAAGAAACCAAGGCCGACCATCACCCCAGACCAAAAAACAAGCCGGGCAAATTGCCAGCGATTCCCAAGGGGCCAATAACGGAGAACTCTAAGGACGCGGCCTCCGAGACCTTGCGGAAATTCTTCAGCGGCCGATAAGTTTACGACAAATGCTATCGGAGCAATCGATGCGGGTGCAGCCACTTTGCCGGCGCAATCAACTCTCAAGGTTTCCAGATATTAGAAGACTCTTCTGCCTACTGTTCGCACTGTGCGGCGTCTCCATAGCTCGACCAGCCGTCGCGCAACAAGAGTTCATCGTCGAGCTGCGTAACGGCATGCAGCTCGGCCCTGGTACCGTCTCGGATACCGACTCGATCAGTAGCAAATCGAACGAGCGAGTCAATACGGGCAACGCAGTCAGTCGTTCGATACTTATTTTAGACGATGGACTGCGGAATACGTATGTCAACAGATCCATACGGAATGTCATCGCCAACCGCCTGTCGACGATGCCGGCTTTTGAGCATATCGAGTTGCCGTCGGCGGGGGAAGCGGCGCGTTCGGGCAATGCACCATCGATCGTTGGCCAACTGGGGATTTCGTCATTCAATAAGTACGGTCGGCGGACCTATTCGCTGATGACCACGCGAGGGCGTGTCGATGTCCTGCAAGGCATCACGGTGTTGACACCGCTATTCGCCAAAGTGGAAGTGCTGCGCACCGGCCATGACGACTTTGCCTGGGACCAGCGCATAGCCACGACGTCCATTCCCGCGCAGGAGCTGCGCGACATTTTATATCAGGCAGTCGATCTCGATAAATCGAGCGATTGGCTGCGGTTGGTCAGTTTTTATCAGCAGGCCAAGCGCTACGCCGAAGCCCACGCGGTAATGTCCGAAGCGCTGGTAAAGTTTCCTGTCGAATTGGGCGATCGAGCACCGGTACTGACTCAGCTCAATCAGCTTTTCGCCAACCAACAGTTCGAAGAAATCAAACTGCGCAAAAAGGCAGGCCAGTATCAATTGGTCGGAGATCTTCTGGGCCAGTTTCCGCTCGATGCGCTCTCCGGCGAAAACCAACTCAAGCTCGACGCAGAAATCAAGATGGTGCAGCAGCAAGTGTTGCTAATCACCGATATCGTCGCTTCCTTGAAAGAGCACGTCGCGAAGCTTCCCGAGCCCGAACAGCAAGCCGTGTTGCCGCTGGTGCAGGAGATGTCAGATGAAATCAATTTCGATTCGGCTGCACGCTTGGACGATTTCCAACGTTTGCGCCGCGATCCGACCATCGACAGTGAAAGCTTAGTAGCTTACGCACTCGGTGGCTGGCTACTCGGGAGCGGAGCCGGACTTGACAACTTGGCAGTCGCCAAGTCGGTATTGCGAGTGCGCACGCTAACGCAGCGTTATCTGACAGTGGGCACTCAAGCCGAGCGCCAACAGATCCTCGAGGAACTACGTGGCGAAGAAGGTGCACGACCGGAACTGCTCGCCAAAGTCATCCAGTCTATGCAACCGCCGCTACCCCCACCGCAACCTAGTCCCGACGATCCACCAGGTTTATTGCGTCTGAAAATCGAAGGCTCCGACGGCTCCCTGCTGGACTACGTGGTGCAACTTCCACCAGAGTACGATCCCAATCGCCGCTATCCGTGTGTCTTGGCGTTGACCGGTAAAGGATTTTCGCCAGAGCTGGAAGTCGATTGGTGGTGCGGTTTGAACCTGGAACTCCCCGTAGGAGAGTATCGCTTTGGTCAGGCGACTCGGTATGGCTATATTGTCGTGTCGCCCAATTGGATGACTGCCGAGCAAGGAGATTATGAATACACCGAAGGGGAGCACGCCCGCATCTTGGCCTGTCTACGTGACGCCTACCGACATTTTTCGATCGAGACCGACCGAGTGTTTGTAACGGGTCATTTTGCTGGAGCTACAGCCGCTTGGGACTTGGCCGTAGCGCATCCCGACTTGTGGGCAGGGGCGATCCTGATCTCCCCAGGAGCCGATAAGTACATTTTTCATTACCTCGAAAACATTAGCGCCTCGGCGCGCAATCCCGATCAAATACCCTTGGGGACCTATCTGGTCTACGGTGAGCTCGACGGGACGCGCAGCGTGAGCATGATGGGCTCGGTGGCCACACGGCAACTGAATCCTAACAGCACGATCCTCTACGATGCGCTGGTGGTCGAATATCACGGCGAAGGACGTGTACGGTTTTCTTCGGAGCTGCCACGCATTATCGAATGGATGGAACTCAGCAGCCATCGTCGCATTCGAGCCAAGCAAAATATCGAAGTGCGTTCCATGCGTCAGGGAGACCGTTTTTTTTATTGGCTCGAAGCCCCTTCGATCTCCGCCGACTTGGTGGGCAACCCTTATCAATTCGACCCCAAACGTTTTGCTCAGTTTGACGCGCGCATACTCGACTCGACAGCCAACGGCGTCTCGGTCAACAAAATTCCTTCTCCCGACAACAAGGCCATTGTATGGTTGACTCCGGAGATGGTCGATTTCAGTCGTCCCATGACATTCATCAGTTCCGGCCGCAAGAGTGTACAGACGCTCGAACCCAGTATCGAAGTCATGCTAGAGGATGTACGACAGCGTGGCGATCGTCAACTCTTCTTCTGGCAAAGAGTTATCTTGTAGTTAACGTAGCACGGTGGTCCCCACCGTGATTCACGGCGGGGACCACCGAGCTACTTTACCCAGTAGGCGTTTATGAGCCAACCATCGTCGCCCGAGTCGTCGACGCCCCAAGCGGACTTCACGCAGCTAACGATCGCCGCCTTGGCTGTACTGGCGATCGCCGCGTATTTGCTTCTACGCTTCGCTTGGGGCTGGGAGGAGTGGCCGGCTAACATCCCGCTACAAACGGCACTGATCGTGGGCGGAGTGCCGCTGGTTTGGGGGCTGCTGCAAAAGCTGTTTCGCCAGCAGTTCGGTTCGGACTTGCTGGCAGGTATCTCGATCGTCACCTCGGTCATCCTCGGAGAATACTTGGCAGGTACGCTGGTGGTGTTGATGCTTTCCGGTGGTGAAGCACTGGAGGCCTACGCGGTGCGCAGCGCTTCGTCGGTGCTCCAAGCGTTGTCGAAGCGCATGCCCAGTGTGGCTCATCGCAAAGTGGGCACGCGATTGGAAGACATCCCACTCGAAGCCTTGCAGATCGACGATTTACTGATGGTTCTACCGCACGAAGTTTGTCCGGTCGACGGCGTGGTCGTCGACGGTCGCGGGGTGATGGACGAATCGTACCTGACCGGTGAGCCGTACAGGATGTCCAAAATGCCTGGGGCGGAAGTCCTCTCAGGGGCCATCAACGGCGACTCCGCCCTGACCATTCGCGCCACGCGACGCGCGGTCGATTCACGCTATGCGCAGATCATGCGCGTCATGCACAGCTCCCAACAGCAACGCCCTCGTATCCGCCGCCTAGGAGATCAGCTAGGCGCATTCTATACACCGATCGCCGTTGCCCTAGGTATTATTGCTTGGTCGGCTTCGGGAGACCCGCTGCGTTTCTTGGCAGTGATGGTCGTGGCTACCCCCTGCCCTTTGCTGATCGCCATCCCTGTGGCTATCATCGGCTCGATCTCGCTAGCGGCCCGACGAGCCATCATCGTGCGCGATCCAGCCGTTCTGGAACAGATCGATCATTGCCGCACCATGATCTTCGACAAGACAGGCACGCTGACCTATGGCCAACCGCACCTGACCGAACAGGTGGTGGCTCGACACGTCGACTCGCAGCAAGTGCTCTCCTACGTGGCCAGTTTAGAGCAATACTCCAAACACCCTCTGTCACGTGCTATCGTCGACGCGGCTCAAGAGCTGCAAGTCGCTTTGCTGGAAGTTAGCGAAGTCCGTGAACTGCCGGGGGCCGGCTTGACTGGAACGGTGGCCGGGCGAAGTATCCAAGTGACGAGCCGCAATAAGCTGGCCTCGTTCGATCCAGCCGCCGTCGGTCAACTACCGCCTCAGGCTGGCGGCTTGGAATGCGTGATCTTAGTCGACGGGCATTACGCCGCCACCTATCGCTTTCGCGATACGCCACGGCGCGACGGTGCCTCGTTTGTTCGCCACTTGCCCGCAAAGCATGGTATTAAGCGCATCGTCTTGTTATCAGGGGATCGCAAATCGGAGGTGGCCTATCTAGCGGACTTGGTTGGGATCAGCGAGTACTATGGCGACCAAAGTCCGGAAGACAAACTGAGTTTCGTGCGCGCGGCCAACGCCCAAGGAGCAACCGCGTTTGTCGGCGATGGCATTAACGATGCCCCGGCGCTGATGGCGGCAAGCGTAGGTATCGCCTTCGGTCAAAATAGCGACGTCACCACGGAAGCGGCCGGAGTCGTGATTATGGACAGCTCGCTCTTAAAAGTTAACGATCTGTTGCACATCGGACGCCGCATGCGACGCATCGCACTGCAAAGCGCTGTCGGAGGGATGGCGCTAAGCATTGTTGGCATGATAGTTGCCGCACTGGGCTACTTGCCTCCCGTGGCAGGCGCGCTAGCCCAAGAAGTGATCGACGTGGTCGCCGTCCTCAATGCGCTCCGCGCCGCCCTCCCTGCGCGCGAGCTAAACGATTTCTAAGCACCCAACCATGAGTTTCCAGTTGCAGCCAGCAACCGTGACCCAATGTGATCGGATTCTTCGCAAGCATGCTGGAGTCCAGCCTTTAACTCGGATAGTTTATGAGCACCTAAACCAAGCTGTGTGGTTCAACGAGCGCGCGGGAGCTCATGAAGAACCCATCGAACGGAAGATATGAAGTACCCAACTCAAAACAAAACTCACCAATCCACGGTGAAAGCGGCCCAACGACATACACAGCTCGGCGCGATCGTCACAGCTACGCAGACACGCTTCCGAGTATGGGCTCCCGACCATTCGCAGTTGACACTCGAGCTGGTTCGACCGCAACTCGCATCGTCGGCACCAGGCCAGGCGGTCGCGCCTGAGCTATTCCCTATGAGCTCGGCCGCCGACGGCTACCATGAGCTCGAACTCCCCGAACCACTCACGGGCTGCACCTATCAGTACGTCTTTCCCGATGGTCGCAAACGCCCCGATTTGTCCAGCCGCTTCCAACCGGCAGGCGTGCATGGCCCATCGCAAGTTGTCGACCCCAGTCGCTATCCATGGCGAGACCAACAGTGGCAAGGAGTGGCCAAGAGTGACTTGATCATCTACGAACTGCACTTGGGCGCCTTTACCGAGGCTGGGACTTATCAAGCCGCCTGCGAGCGGCTACCGCAACTAAAAGAACTGGGCATCACCGCTATTGAATTGATGCCGTTGGCTGAATCGGCCGGAAATTGGAATTGGGGCTACGACGGCGTGCAGTTTTTCGCTCCACAGCATACCTACGGCACTCCAGATGACTTTCGACACCTGGTCGACACGGCCCACCAACTCGGCTTGGCGGTCCTATTAGACGTGGTCTACAACCACGTCGGCCCCGAAGGGAATTATTTTCGCGACTTTGGCCCCAGCATCTCGGAGAAGCACTCGACGGCCTGGGGCGATGCCCCCAACTTTGACAGCCACGATACGGCGACTTCTGCGGCCGTGCGCGACTACTTTTTAGCCAACGTGAGCTATTGGATCGACGAATTTCATTTGGATGGTTTGCGTGTTGACGCAATTCATTGCATGGCTGACGAGAGCTCCCCTCATATCGTTACAGAGATTGCTGAGACGTTCTGCTCTCTGCGTGAGCGGACATCGTGGCATCTGCATCTGATCGCTGAATCGAACGTATACGACGCGCGCATGCTTCAGCCGCTCGACGGCGGTGGGCATGGCTATGACGCCCAGTGGTGCGACGATTTCCTACACTCGGTCTTTGCCGTGTTGCGTCCGGGCGAGCAGATGTCGCAGCGCGTCTACCATGGCGAAGACTTGCAATCGACCTTACACCGCGGCTATATCTTTTCCGGTAGCCTTAGTATGCCTCGCCAGCGCATATCGCTAGAGGAAGATCCGCACCGCGCCGACCTGACCTCGTTGGTATTCTCGATTCAGAATCACGACTTCATTGGCAATCATCCGTTGGGGCAGCGCCTGCACAATCTGACCAGCCACGATGCGCATCGCGCGGCTGCCACGTTGCTGCTCCTGTACCCGGCGATCCCGATGTTGTTCATGGGCGAGGAGTTCGCATCGCCACACCCGTTTTATTTTTTTGTCGACTACAGCGATCCACGAATGCGCGAAGCGGTCGAACGAGGTCGTCGTGCCGAATATCCGCAGCACGACTGGTCGGGTGGCGCTTCCCCACTATCCCCTGCCGCCTTCCATGCATCGAAAATTGGCCCTACCTTGGAGGGCAATTCACAGACGCTGGCTTGGTATCAAAGGTTGATCGCTCTGCGGACCGAGTGGCGAAAGCTTGGCCTAGTAACAGGCGACACGCTGCACAGTCACTGGTTGATCGACCAACAAACGGCAGTGCTGCATTACCGGTTGAGTGACGCAGTACGTTTTGTCGTTGCGCGACTGAGTAGTCGAGTCATGCAACATGCTCCATTAGCAATGCGATTAGATGGAGAGGTGGAATTTAGTCAAAACTGCGATGCGGATAGCGCGACGGGTGAATTGACCGTGCATGAAAACGGAATCGCGATCGGTCGCGGTAGGGTGGAAGCGGAAGCCCGTTGAAGTCATGGCCTATTGCGCTGCCGATTTGCCCCTCCCCCCCAGCCCCTCTCCCCAGAGTACTGGGGCGCGGAGAGCCAGGATTCTTAAAGTGTTGGTGAAGAATTTGGGCAGAGTTTCTTTCGGGAACGATCGACGCTCTTAGCCGCGGCGGAGGGCTTCGATGGGGTCGAGCCGAGCGGCTTGGCGAGCAGGGTAGATGCCGAAGATGATGCCGACCGCCAATGAGACGCTGGCGGCTATGACGACCGACCAAGGTGTAATCAGCGTCTCCATGCCAGCAAAATACCCCACGATACTCGGCGTGGCCAAACCGATGATCACTCCCATGGCCGTTCCGAAGAGCGACAGCGAAGCGGTTTCGATTAGGAACTGCAAAATGATATCGGACTGCTTTGCGCCCAGCGCGCGACGAATGCCGATCTCGCGCGTTCGCTCGCTGACGGTGGCCAGCATGATGTTCATGATGCCGATACCACCAACCAACAGTGAAATGGCCGCAGTCGCCCCTAACACAAAGTTGAAGATGCGCTGCGTGGCTTGGGCCTGTTCGAGCAGATCGAGCGGCACCGTCAGCGCATAGTCTTTGTTGGTATGGAATTTGGCGATCAAGCCTTCGAGCGCAGCGGCCGTCGATTTGACTTGAAAGCGATCGACGACTTCCACTGTGATTTGGCTCAATTCCAGCCGTTGGCGTGAAAAACTCCCCTGCTCGCGCTTTTCGATCACGTCACCGATACGACTGCGGTCCGTGGTCAGCGGAATGACGACATCCAGGTTCAAGTCTTGTGCCGATAAACTTGAACCAACGCCCGCTGACGGCGTTTTGTATCCCAACACGCCGACGATGCGAAAGAAGTGCTGGCCACCGATTAGAATGGACTTGCCCAGCGGCGATGATCCGCGAAAGATCTTGGTGGCAATGTCTTCACCAACGACACAGACGTTGCTGCGATTGTCCAGATCGGCTTGTTCTAGAAAACGTCCACGAGCGATCCTTAATTTGTTGGTTGCGAAATAGCTTGGGTAGACGCCAACCAAACGAGCGCTGATCGTTTCAGCACCATAGCGCACCTCTTGTGGGAATTCTCGCAAAGGGGTAACGTCCACGACTGAGGTCAGGGTCTCTTGAATACGTCGCAGATCATCGTAGGTCAAACCATAGCTCTGCACGAACGAGCGGTAGTTAATCTCTTGATCGCTGGCGGTTGGTTTGACGCTGCGGACGATGACATTGTTAATTCCCAAGGCGGCGATCTGGCGTTGGGCTTGTTGGCTGGCCCCTTCGGCTACTGCCAACATGACAATTACGCTAGCCACCCCGAAGACCAGGCCCAACACGGTAAGCAGCGAGCGGAGCTTGTGCATCATCACACCGCGAATCGCCATTTGGAACATGGCGAGACTATTGGCGACGCGCATTAGGCCTCTCCCGATGCGGTTGGCCCGCCTGCGACGGGAGCGGACGGGGGCGCTGTTGGGGTAGCTTCATCCGCTTGCTCCGCATCGTCATCGGAGCGTTCTGCTTCTGCAAAGTCGGCAGTGCCCCGTTGATAGGCGTCGAGCGCGACGACTTCATCCTCGCTGAGTCCTTCGACGATCTCGATAAACGAGTGGGTCATGCGACCCGTTTTCACTGCGCGTCGCTCTCCACGATCGCCGGTCATGACATAGACAAAGGAGCGTTGAAAGTGTTCTGTAATCGCACCGATCGGAACCGCGACGACATCCTCATAAGTCCCCACCAGAATATCGACTTCGGCCGTCATCCCCGGCTTGATGGCCATCCCGCTAGGGATCTCTTCGATAATGATTTTCGCATCGTAATTCATAGCATCGGAATAGCTGCTGGCCGCCAATTCGGAGACATAGGATACGGTCCCGCTGAGCTTCATATCGGAAAATGCATCTAAGCGAATGGTTGCCTTTTGGCCAACGCGAATGCGATCGACGACGGATTCGTGAATGTTCGCCTTGACCTGCATGTTGTTCATGTCGGGCAAGTAATAGATATCTTGCTGAGAGCGGACGGTGGTCCCTTCACGAATTCTCTCTGACGGGTCATACCACCGTTCGTTGGCGTAGGCCACCGTGCCATCTTGAGCGGCGATCAGCGTACATTTCTCTTTGATGGCCATCTGTTCTTGCAACTGCTGTTCGTAGAGGGCGACAGCATTCTTAGCATTCTCGACCGCCGCCTCCGCCTTCAAACGTTCGGCAGTTGCTGTGGTCTTGGCGCGTTCGACCTTACGCTTGGCTTCGATGGCTTTGGCATCGTATTCGGTGCTCTTGCGCACGTAGTCGTACGTCACTAGCACATCGAGCTTTCGTTCGTCGCGTTCGACTTGAAATGCGATACTATCTTGCCGAAGTTGAATTTCACGCAATTCCTGCGGTGAACGATAGCCCTTCTTGACCAGTGTCTCGATGTTATAGCGCTCGTCGCGCACTTTTTCCAGCAGTGCCATCCCCTCCTTGATGGCGCGTTCCATATCCGCTTGTTCGGCCTTGAAGTCGCCGTCCTTATATTTCACTAAGTCTAAGTCGGCCAGTGTCAATTCCAACTCGGCAGCGGCAACGTCGCTCTCACCCTTGTTGAGTTGGATATCGAGTTCCTGCTTGGACTGTTCGAGCTTTCCCTTAGCTTCATTCAACTGCACCTCTTTCTCAGCGATCGAGCGGTCGACCTCTTCCGCTTCGAGCTGCGCAACAACTTCTCCCTTTTTGACGAGCGCCCCTTCCGGTTTGATGAAGATGATTTTGTTCTGCCAACCGGGTAGTTCGCACTTGCCATAGACGGTGTTTTGACTCTCCACCGTCCCACGTTCCACCACTCGGTCTTCGATCGTGCGCCGTTGCACGGTGTGGACTGCGGAGGCATTAGGGTCGACTGGGCCGCCACCCAGCAACTTCGGAAGCCGGTAGGCCGCAAAGCCAGCACCAACTAAGACAAGTGCCAGTAGCAGTAATCGGAATAGAATCTTCATAAGAGTCGATTGTGGGATGGTAGTGCGGATCTGTACTTGGTGAGCATCATTCGTCACATTGGTTGGAGCATAGCCTTCAGGCGGTTTCGGGAGGCGCGAGGATCGGCTCAAGCCTTGACTCCAGCGCTAACGTACACGCCTTTCGGCAATGTTTTGCGGTTGTACCAAAGCGTAGACGATTAATTCAATTCTACCCCAAATGTGTGACTCGAGTCCAAAATCAACGATTTGGCGGGGGAGCCAGGTCGATCACTTCAGCCGGCCGGATCGACTCCCCCTCTCCCAACTCCCCCTCTCCCAACTCCCCAGCCGGCTCATAGTTGAGCTCAGCGATGGTCTCGTCCTCGGATGCTTCGATTGCCGCGCTGGAGGCTGGCACCCCACTAGGATCGACCCAGCCAGGTGGGAAGTATTCGGGGTCAATATCTGTAAAGCGAGCTAGCTCTTGCAAACCGGTTTCAGCATTGCTCCATTCCCCCTGGTCGTCCAAGTACAGCATCTCGAGGGCAACGAACAAGCGCATCTTCTGCACACGATAGTCGATCCAGTTCGAGATGAGGTTGTTCTTGGCGTCGAGCATGCCTTGCAGGGCTTGCAGCAGGAACAACGTCAGATTCGAGCCTGCCGAACTGTTGGTACGCAGATCGATCTGCGCTTGATCGACTTGGCGCGTCGCAGCCACCAATTGCTGACGAGCAATTTGGAAATTGAGGCGCCGCAGTTTCAATTGTCGCAGAATCGAACGCACTTCGTTGGAGACCTGATCTTTATCCGCCACATAGGAACGGCTGATACGCTGATAGGCGATCTGTTGCGCTCGAAAGAAGTTGCGTTCGTTGAGTCGATTGAGCGGACCATCGAACTGAGCCCCGACGCGGTAGGTATTGGCAGACGAGTCGAAGCGAAGGGCATTGTTCTTGCTCGGATCGCTTCCTACGGCGACGCTGCCGGTGACGCTCAGGTCGCTTTGCAGCGCATCGGCGGCCACCTCTACTTTACGGAACGCGTCCATCACAGCGGCTTGGCTATTCATCAGATCGAGCCGATTGCGGTGTGCAAAAGTGATCGCCCTTTGCTCTTGGATCTCGAACGGTTCGAGCTCGATGAGAAACATACGTATCTGCGATTGAGTCACATAGATTTCGTCGAGCTCCTCGCGCAGGTTTCGGCCTACTGCACTCTGCATCGCTTCGGTAGCCAGCAACTCCGGTTTAACCTCTTCCTTCTCGGCACGTTCTGCGATCCGCTGCGCCTGACTGAGCTCAGCGGCTGGTGGTTTCGGTTCGTCACTCTCCGGCGGGAGCTTGTCGTAGTCTTCCAAAGATTTGAGCAAATCGCGATCGAATGCTTCGCGTTGGGCAACAACTTGCTGCTGTTCGAGCAAGCGTTCTTCGATCCGCTCAGCCAGTGCAAGCTGTTGTTGGTGGTCGAGCAAGTCGTCGATCCCTAAGCTACCCGTGTCGACTGCCTCCAAGCGCGCAAGCCACTTCGCCAAATCTTCTGCCAAGCCAGGCAGCAACTCGTCCGCTTGGTCACGCAGCGTTTTATACTGTTCAAAGCCTTTGAGCAGAACTTCGCGCGGCGCAACGTCCGGCGCTAGGTACTGCACCAAAGACAGATACAACTCGTCTGCCTGCGACTGCAATGCTTCGATCTCTGGCGAAACCAACTCAAACGGCTCCAGCAACGATTCGTCGATTTTGAAGGGTACCCAAGGGGGCAAACCCAATCGAAACTTGAATTGATCCAGAGATGCAATGAGGCTCTGCTCAGAGGACAACAACGACAGCCTTGCGTTCTGATACTGGATGAACACCTGGTCGGATTGAATCTGCGAGGCCATCTTCAGTGTGACCAACTGTTCATATTCGCGCAAGTTGCGTTGCAGATTGGCGACGTTGGAACGCGTATTGTGGATCGCTTGGACTTGCGTCAACAGACTGAGATATTCGCTGGACACTGCCAAATGAAACGTGCGCCGGAATCGCGCGAAGTCGCGCACTCCGTAGAGCAGATTGCGTTCGGCCTGCGTCAGGTTTTCCAGACGCACGTGACGAAACGCGCCCCGCAGAAGCGGCTGGGTAAAGTTGGTGACCAGCGCCGCCGAGCCACCTTGGACGCTCCCCGTACCAAAATCCCAGAAGAGACTATTGAGCACGCCGGTTGCGAACTGTCCGCCGCCAGCCAAATTGCGCGACAGACCAAGTCGATCGGAGACTTGCAATTGCTTCTGATTCCCAAGGTCGGCACCCGTGGCAGTATAGTTGGTCCCCACTCCGCCAGCCCACTGGGTATCAAATTCAAAGCGATTACCCGACAAGGCCAACGCCGTCACGTAAACTTGTTCGAATTGCGTCTGGTAGTCGCGACTGTGCAGCAGTGCCAAGTCGATCGCTAGTGGCTGCGTCAAAGAAATCTGGCTCTCGGCATCGCGAGGTAAGTAGTCGATCCAGATCGGATTTTCGGTATGCCCCTGGGTCGGAATTTTGGAATAGTACTTGGTATTGTTGAAACCGTCGGGACAGTCCATGAATTGATGAGCCGCACGATCATCGATCGGTTTTGGCGCACACTCGAGCGCTGAGGTCACTCGCATGCGTGACTCGGGTTGTGGTTCAACGGTTCGCGTAGGCAGCTCCCAAAGAGGGTCGAGCTGTCGACTCTCTACCAAACAGTAGGCTTCTTTGTCGGCGCGCAGGGTGTACTTAGAGCGCGTGCAACCCACTAGATTGCCAAGCACAAACACGATGCATGCGAAGGCAGTGGCAGCAGACAGCCGCAGTATTATTGCGCTTCGATCGGTTGGCGGATACGGCAATGGTACACCGGACAAATTCGAGCCTGAGAATTTCACGAAGGGTTTTTGCTAGCTATCTGCGGCGCGCACCTTGAGTGCATACCAAAGGACTATTCGTCAAACCCTCACTAACCCTTCCCGTTAAAAGCATCGACTTAGTGTAGAAAGGCAGCATTCGGTGCCACCTAAGCGTTACAGTTTCACAACCAGTGCATCATCCACATCTAAATCTAGGGTAGTGGACTTCGACTACTTGATCTCGATTAATCGCAGTCAAGGCAACGAATGCCAAGCCAGCCGCACGCAATTTGAATTCATCGCTCGTAAATTGCGTGAGCCACTACCGACATTTGGTCTGCCACTTGTGCCACCCGACCCCGATGTCGCTTTGGACTTACAAGCAACGCTGGAGCGCGTCTATGTAGAAGGGAGCTACATGCTGCGCATCCCCTATGAGCAACCTTGCTTGCCGAGTCTATCCACGGGCGACAAACACTGGGCCCAGGAGCGCTGGACCGCATACCGCGCCGCGCACGGTGAATTGTTCCAGTGATTCGCGGTGCGAGGTTTGAAGACCCCAGCGAGTTTGACTCGTTGGTGAATGAGCTTTCTAGACAGCCGAAGTCACGCCGCCCCAGAACTTTCCGACGCGGAGCGTCGGGCCACATTGAAGCCCTGCGAGAAGACCGCCTAAAGCCGCGCTCGTCAGATCAGCAATTCAGCTTTCGCCTCGGCGAACTTCTCGATGGCAAAGGTCAAGTCGTCGGTAGAGTGCGCTGCAGAGATTTGCGTGCGAATGCGCGCCTTGCCGTGTGGAACAACTGGGTACGAAAAGCCAATGACATACACTCCTTTCGCGAGCATAACTTCGGCCATCTTGCCGGCTAGTGCAGCCTCGCCAAGCATGACCGGCACGATCGGATGCTCGCCAGCTAGAATCTGCAAGCCGGTTCGTTGCATTGCTTCTCGAAAGAAGCTTGTATTCGCTGCCAGCTTGTCGCGAAGTTCTGTCGACTGGCTTAGGAGTTCGAGTGCCTGCAGCGACGCGGCGACAATCGGCGGGGCCAGCGAGTTAGAGAACAAGTAAGGGCGCGAACGCTGCCTGAGCAGCTCGATGATCTCCTTGCGTCCGCTGGTATAGCCGCCGCTGGCGCCACCGAGGGCTTTGCCGAGCGTACCGGTCAAGATGTCGACGCGCTGCATCACGCCACAGTGCTCATGCGTGCCGCGTCCACACCGCCCCATGAAACCAACCGAGTGGGAATCGTCGACCATCACGAGTGCATCGTGCTTGTCGGCCAACTGGCAAATACCCGACAAGTCGGCGATACTGCCATCCATCGAAAACACTCCGTCGGTCGCAATCATGCGAAAGCGCGCCGCGCGGGCCTCGACGAGCTTTTCTTCCAAGTCGGCTAGATCGTTGTTGCGATAACGAAACCGCTGCGCCTTGCACAATCGCACTCCATCGATAATCGAGGCGTGGTTGAGTTCATCCGAGATGATCGCGTCTTGCTCGGTCAGCAGCGTCTCGAATAGCCCTCCGTTGGCATCAAAACAGGACGAGTACAAGATCGTGTCCTCGGTCTCGAGGAATTCGCTGAGTCGTTGTTCGAGCTGTTTGTGAATCGACTGCGTGCCGCAAATAAATCGCACCGACGATAGTCCAAAGCCCCAACGATCGAGCGCAGCGTGGGCAGCTTGAATCAGCCCAGGATGGTCGGACAGGCCAAGATAGTTGTTGGCGCACAAGTTGAGGACGCGGCGGCCTCCGGCGACTTCAATATGGGCATCTTGCGGAGTCGTAATGACTCGTTCGGGTTTATAGGTTCCAGCTTCGCGGATGGCGTCGAGCTGTTGAGCGATGTGCGCGATGTATTTGGTTGTCATAGGATGTTTCTTATTGGTGCAAGAACGTGGCTAGCGGGCTTCTGATTTAATCGTTAGCGTCCGGTTCCTGCTTTTTAACAGTTCACGAACTTGGCGGTTTGGGGTTGTATTGACCACGAAACACACGAAGGACACGAAAGAAATTTATGATTGTCGGCTTGGTGATCCAACAACTGTGGCTAACGCCAAAACGGCTAATTATGCGAGGAAACTCATGCGTGCGGACTTAGGGAATTAAAGAAGAAAGAGCCAGCATTTCGTGTGCTTCGTGTTTTTCGTGGTCAATGTCGAGATTTAGACCTCCTTCCAATCGAGCACGACTTTGCCAGACTCTCCGGAGAGCATGACCTGGAAACCCTGCTCGAACTCGCTGGCATGAAATCGGTGGGTGATGATCGGTCGAATGTCCAAGCCGCTTTCGAGCATGACGCTCATTTGATACCAGGTTTCGTACATCTCGCGACCGTAGATGCCTTTGATCGTCAACATATTGAAGACCACCGTGTTCCAATCGATGGCAATGGGCTCCGCGGGAATACCCAACATGGCGATCTTTCCTCCGTGCGCCATGTTAGCTAGTAGATCGCGAAAGGCTTGCGGATTGCCTGACATTTCCAAACCGACATCAAACCCCTCCTTCATTCCCAGCCGCCGCTGTACGTCGCCCAAGGTCTCATGCCCAGTAACGTTGTGCGCGACGGTGACACCCAGCTTTTTCGCTAGCGCCAAACGGTATTCGTTCACATCGGTGATGACCACGTAACGCGCGCCGGCGTGCTTGGCGACTGCCGCTGCCATAATACCAATCGGCCCCGCACCCGTGATCATCACATCCTCGCCGAGCACTGGGAAGGAGAGTGCCGTGTGGACGGCGTTTCCGAAAGGATCGAAGATGGCAGCCACGTCACGATCAACGCCTGGGCGATGGTGCCAAACGTTGGTCATCGGTAGCGAGATGTATTCGGCAAAAGCACCCGGGCGATTGACGCCAACGCCACTGGTATCCTTGCACAAATGCCTGCGCCCCGCCAGACAGTTTCGACAGCGACCGCAAACCACATGCCCTTCGCCGCTGACGACTTCGCCTGGATGAAAGTCGGCCACGTTCGAGCCGACGGCCACTACCTCGCCGACGAACTCATGCCCCACCACCATCGGTATGGGAATTGTTTTTTGAGCCCAGCTATCCCACTTGTAGATGTGCACATCCGTACCGCAAATCCCGGTGCGGTCGACGCGGATCAAAACGTCATTGATTCCAAACTCTGGCTCGGGGGTCTCCTCGAGCCAGAGTCCTGACTGGGCGTGTTTCTTAATCAGAGCTTTCATGAGTTTCCTGAAAAGCGACGATACTTCATGTCAATTTCGCGGGGGAACTGGGGACTCGCAGGGGAATGGACAAGCCCATTATCATACGCGATTCAGCACGCTCCAGCCCCCTCCCGCACGCGGCTCGTTGTACCACACATCTCAATTCTCCATCGGCCCCATGCCAGCTACCACACATCTCAATTTGCCATCGGCCCCATGCCAGCTACCACGCATCTCAATTTGCCATCGGCCCCATGCCAGCTACCACGCATCCCAATTCTCCATCGGCCCCATGCCAGCTTGCCTGGCGTGAGCCAAGTTTTAGGAATAGAAAACGACGGAAACACCCCAGCCCTCCCACTTCCCCGCCCGATCGCCGCCAGCGGCGGCGATCGGGCGGGAAAACAACACGAAGTAGGCGATGTGGTACAACGAGCGCGGGAGGGGGACCATACAGCTTGATTTAGATGCTCATGAATAAACCGGACTTAACCGCGCCAGCTAAGACGCGGCTATACAGACCCAAACTACGACAGCGCGCAGTCGCTGCCGACAAATAGATCCCCTTAGTTCCCCTCGGCAACGGTTCACACACTCTGCTTGCTACCTGGCAGATCTGAACCTCAAAACATGTGACTTCCCACACCACAGAGGTGTTTGGTAAAAGCCAACCAAGGTGCCTCGAGAACCTTTTTGTAGAAATCGTGTCCAATAGTTGGTGATTATTTCCATTGCCAGCATAGTCGAGCGAAGGCGGGGAATACTCCCTTGCCCAAGCGGGTGAGGGGGTTTGGCGGACCAATACCAGCGGCTTTGAGTCGTGCTTGGCCCTAGCAGCCGATTCCTACTGGATTTCTTCCCTTTCCGCGCCCGATATTCGTGACTATCCTGCCGAATAGATTAGTGTCCAGCGCAGCCTGAGAAACCTCCACGGTTCGCTCGGGTTAGATTCCGCAGCATACCAATTCTTAAACCATTTCGAATGACATGTTGATCCCAATTGCCGCCCCTACTCGAACCAGACAGACTAGCGCCCGCTCTCGCTCGCTTGGTTACGACTTTGCACTGCTGGGTCTGAAGGTCAGCGAATCTCGGGTCGACGTCATTCGGCGAGCAGCCAGCCACACTGCTGCGCGAATTCAGCGAGTGGCCAGCGACGACGAGTCCGAAGCGGCTCAAATGCTCTCGGACTTGGCAACGAGCACCTATCGCTTGCTCGACCCGCGCAGGCGTTCTAAATCGCGTGAGCGTATCCAACTGTCCATCTTCGACGACATCGATTTCGAATTGCAAAAGGGCTCGCGAGCACCGCTGTTCGACTCGAATTGGAATGCGTTGCAGGTTGCTGCCGCAGCCGGCTAGCCAGATGGGTATAATGAGCCAGACGTGTAAGCACGGCGGCTGCGACCGCCGCGATGCACTTCGGCGGGGGACCGCCGAGCCACGTTCTATCGGCGGGGGACCGCCGTGCTACGTTCCCATCACCAAGCACTGCGACTATGACCACAGCCACCTCGACTCGTCCCGCCACACTAGCCCAACTCCGCGACAGCGGTTGGCAATCGAAGACCGTCAAACAAGAGCTCTTAGCCAACTTCACACGCATGTTGGCCGCCGATGATAGTCTCTATCCTGGCATCGTGGGCTATGAAGATACCGTGATTCCAGAGATCAACATCGCCCTGCTGGCCGGCCATGACATGCTCTTTCTCGGTGAGAAGGGGCAAGCCAAGAGTCGGCTGATGCGTTCGTTGGTGGCATTTCTCGATCCCGTCATCCCATACTTGGATTTTCCCGGCGTCCCCATTCACGAAGACCCCTTCGCACCGATCACGGCGGCGGGCAAGCGTTTCGTCTCCGAGCATGCTCCCGAAGAAACCTCCATTGGATGGTGGCCGCGTCAGGAGCGCTACGCCGAACGACTTAGCCCAGGTACCAAGTTCGCCGACATCATCGGTGAGATCGACCCATCGAAGCTGACTGGTGGCGTGAGCATGAGCACCGAAGAGGCGCTTCACTTCGGTTTGATCCCTCGCATGCACCGAGGCATCTTCGCGATGAACGAACTACCGGAACTGGACGAGTTGGTACAAGTTGGCCTGTTCAACATTCTCGAAGAGCGCGACGTACAAATTCGCGGATATCCCATTCGCTTCGACCTGGACATTTTCATTCTGTTTTCTGCCAACCCCAGCACCTACAATCGCAGCGGAAAAGTCATCCCGCAGTTGAAGGATCGCATCGGTTCGACCATCCAAACGCACTATCCGCGCGAGCGCACGCAGGCGATCGAGATCACGCAGCAGGAGTCCAAGATCGAATTGAATGGCGACCACCCGGTGCAAGTCCCCTACTTCATGTCGGAGATCATCGAAGAGATTACGCTGCAAGCGCGCAAGAGCAAGTACGTCGACCAAGCCTCGGGTGTGTCGGCTCGCTTTAGTTTGGCCAACTATCGCGCCATGGTCGCCAGCGCTAGGCAACGCGCCATCGTGCTGGGAGAGTCACCCGCAGTACCGCGCATTAGCGACCTTGGCCATCTCTATTCGTCGTCGCTCGGCAAGCTCGAACTCGACCTGATGGGAAGTCATCAAATGTCGGAGAAGCAAGTGCTCGACGCGCTCATCGCGGGTGCCGTCAAGACGATCTTCGAGCAATACGTCGAGGAGTTTGGACTAGGGGAAATTGGCGAAATCTTTCGCAAAGGTGTGCGGATCGAAGTGGGTGATATGCTCCCCAGCTCGGCTTATGCAGAGCGATTGCAAGTCGTCCCGCCCGCATGGGACAAAGCCTTTGAAGTCAACGCCAGCCAAGACGAAGCGGTGCGCGCCTCGTGCGTGGAATTTGTACTCGCCGGACTTTATTCGCTCGATCATATCAGTCGCGCACAAAAGCACGGCAAACTGCATTACGAATTCTGATTGGGCTTGGGGGGTAGTGGACGAGGTTACGAGTCCCTGACATGCGCCAAAATTACACGGGCTCGTAGCCTCGTCCACTACCCTCAATCACCCGTCTGGCAACGGTAGCTACGGCTTTAAAACAAACTCGAGCGACAAACTATGTCACGCAAAAACAACCTCGGCGGTGTCGTCCACACCTATCAAAAATACGATCCGGGGAAATTCCCGAACCCGACCACGCCACAGCCCGACTTGGTATCGCCGGCTTTCGAACATGCGCTGATGTATGGCCAGTACCGCGAGCTGACGGAAGAGGAATTGTCCCGCGCCATCGAACTCGACCCGAGCCAGATTGCCAATCTGGGGCCGAGTATCGATTTCCTGCGCGGGCTGCTCGAAGATCGCAAGCGCAAGATCCTCGAAAAGTACGAGACGCAGGCGGTCGTCAAGAAAGCGGACAAGGTCTACCACAAGTCTGCGCAGCGCGCTGAACCTCCCAAACCACTGCGCGGTATCTTCAAGCGAGCTACCGAAGAGCAACAAATCTACTTGCTCGAACGCCTCTACTATCAAGTCGGCGACGACACCGACCGCTTTGCCGGGCAGCTAGTACAAGTCATCGAGCATTTGGGAAATAAGTATCAGATCGACGAGCTGGACGCTAAGTACGAGTTCACAGGCAACGAAGGCATGACGATCCCTCAGGCGTTGGCCATCAAAGAAGAGCTCGAGAACATCGACGACTTGCTCAAGCAGCTCGACGAAGCGGCCAAGACGGCGCAAATCGGCGTTATCGATATGGAAAAACTCGGGCAATTCGCCTCGACCGAAGACATGGCCAGCTTGGAAGAGTTGCGTAGTCAGATTGAGAATCTAGTGCGAGAATTGGCCGAGCGTCAAGGACTCGACCGCGACCAGGCCAGCGGCGGATTTCGCCTAACGCCGCAGGCCTACAAGTTGTTCCAAGGTAAATTGCTCGAACGAATCTTCTCTCATCTTCAACCTGGCCGCAGTGGTAGGCACACCGGGCGCATCATCGGCGAGGGAAGCGTCGAGCTGCCACAAACCAAGCAATATGAATTCGGCGATAGCTTGGCCAACATGGACACGACGCAGACGGTCATCAATGCTCTCTTGCGCGATCCCGACGCACGACCCATTCGTCTCAAAACGGCCGACATCGAAGTCCACCGCACGCGAAACTCTCCCAAGTGCGGCACGGTGGTCATCATGGACATGAGCGGCTCGATGCGCTACGACGGTCAGTACATCAATGTCAAACGCATGGCTCTGGCGCTACAGGGCTTGATCTCCAGTGAGTACCCGGGGGACTTTCTGCGGTTCATCGAGATGTACACCTTCGCCAAATTGGTACGACCTGGGGATATTGTGGAGTTGATGCCCAAGCCCGTAACGATTCACGATCCATGGATCCGACTGCGAGCGGACATGAGTCGCGACGATATCAGCGAGCAGCAGATCCATCCGCACTTCACCAATATTCAACACGCGTTGCGGATGGCGCGACAGAATTTGGCGACGGTCGACACGGCCAACAAGCAGATTATCTTGATTACCGACGGTCTACCCACGGCGCACTTCGAAGAGTCGATGCTGTACATGCTCTATCCACCCGATGTGAAGACCGAACAAGCCACCATGCGCGAAGGAGCCTTGTGCCAGCGCGACGGGATCGTGATCAATATGTTCTTGGTCCCCAGTTGGTCTCAATCCGAAGAGGATATTCGCTTTGCCTATCGGCTGGCGGAGAACACGCGCGGCCGCGTTTTTTTCACGTCGGGTAAAGACCTCGACCGCTGCGTCGTGTGGGACTACATCGATCGCAAACGCGAGATACTCGGATAAAGCGACCATTCCTTGAGTAGCATTCCTGGTTCATTTGGGGAGGTCGTTTAACGCCTAGCCGGATTGGCCGGTGGAGCGGTAGTGAGTCTATGATGGGAGTTGGCTAGACGCACGAGCGATCGGATCAGCGCGAGTGGACCGGCCAAGTAGGCGCAGGCTGGAGCGGAGTCGATTGCACCTATCCACGAGACTGTGCATGAGACGATCTATGGAGTGCGCTTGGCAGCCGGAGGTGACGGTAGTAAGTGGCTGCCGCAGGAGCCATCGCCTGCGCAGTCCGCGACCGTGGGTTGGCACACGGTCGCGGTGCGCCAGTGGCGCGAGTGTTGACTAGCTCGCCTCGCGCACTTGCGGACTGCTGCGGCTCGGCATTAAACGACTTCAGCGTATAGACTCATGAAGACTGCGGACCATTGACATGAACCATAATCTCACCACATCGCTCCCCTCCCCTGCTCTGCCAACCTTGCCGCCGCGCGCAGCCGACTCGCACAAGGGAGACTACGGCAGCGCGCTTCTGATCGGTGGCTCGCGCGGGATGACGGGGGCCATCGCGCTGGCTGGCTTGTCAGCTTTGCGTGGCGGTGCGGGTTGGGTGCGGCTAGCGGTTGCAGATCGCTGCTTGGAAACGGTGGCAGCCTACTCGCCCTGCTTGATGACTATCCCACTCGCCGACGACAAACACGGACGGATATCGCTCGATGGTTGGGACGCGCTGGAACCCCAACTGTCCAAGGCGGCTTGTGTGGCCATTGGCCCTGGCCTGGGGCAATCTCGTGAACTGCAACAGTTGGTTGGACGAGTGATCGAGCATGCCTGTTGCCCGTTGGTGATCGATGCCGACGGTTTGAACAACTTGGCGCAGTCATCGAATTGGAGTCGCCATTGCAAAGCCCCGCTGGTCATCACTCCACATCCGGGCGAATGGTCGCGACTGTGCGGTGTGGCGGCTGGCGACCGTGATGCGCAGTGCCAAGCGGCCATCGAATTCTCGCGGGAAACCAAGGTAATCGTAGTCTTAAAAGGAAGACACACGCTCGTCACCGATGGGCAAACGGCAGTTTGGAATCAAACCGGTACTCCCGCCATGGCCGTTGCCGGCAGTGGCGATGTGCTGACGGGCTTGATCACCGCCTTGATTTGCCAAGGTCTCGGGCCACGCGATGCGGCTCATCTGGCGGTCTTTGCACATGGTCGGGCGGCGGAGCTCGCTCAGCGCGAGCTGAATTCACATGTGGTTTTGCCGACCGAGTTGATCGATCATATTCCTCCATTACTTGCAAAATGAGCGATTCTCGTGGACTGTTATATACAGCAATTCCGACGGCGGAGCGTCGGGCCACATTCTCCATTACTTACTGAATGAGCGGTCTTCGTGGGCTGTTTCAGATAGTAATGCCGACGGCGGAGCGTCGGGCCACATTCCCCACTACTTGCAGAATGAGAGACTTTCGAGGACAGTTGCACCATTGAGATTCCTCCCGCCGCGTTTTTTTGCCCCCCAGACACGTACTCGATGCCTCAGTTGCTAACGAGCCTCACCGACTTTCCCGCTGAACTACGCGGGGGAGCTATCTCAGTTGGGAATTTTGATGGCGTGCATCGCGGCCACGCACAGTTGATTGGTCAACTGGTCGCCACCGCCCGCAAACACTCGGGGCTGGCGTTGGTGATGACCTTTGATCCACCTCCTACGGCGTTGCTATTTCCCGAGCGAGTGTTGACGGCACCTCTCACCAGCATTGCCAGGCGGGCGGAATTGCTCTTCGGATTGGGAGTCGATGCGCTGATCGCCTATCCCACCGACGCTTGCCTATTGTCGATGTCGGCACACGATTTTTTTGAGCAGAAGATATTGGGCATTCTGCAATCGAGCGCCATGGTCGAAGGCCCCAACTTCCGCTTTGGTCGCGGACGCGATGGCGATGTAGAGAGTTTGGCTCGAATGTGCGCTGCGGCTGGCGTTGATTTTCAGGTCGCGCGCCCCAGCGCAGACGAAACTGGCTTGATTTCCAGCACGCGCATCCGCAACTACCTCGTGGCGGGAGACATTCGGGCTGCCAATTCCCTTTTGACGCAGCCCTATACTTTAACCGGAGTCGTGGCGCAAGGCGCACAACGAGGTCGGCAAATCGGCTTTCCGACCGCCAACCTGACTCACATCCCGTCTCTCATCCCCGGTCCAGGTGTGTATGTGGGCCAGGTTTCCTGTTTGGATCGGGCCGCTGGTGCGAAGATTCCTTACCAGGCAGCCATTCATATTGGCCCCAATCCGACTTTCGATGAATCGCAAACCAAGGTAGAAGTCCACTTGATCGGTTATGCTGGAGAGTCGCTGTACGGCCAGGCTATGCAAGTCACCATGCTCGATAAGGTGCGTGAGGTGCGTAAGTTCGACTCGATCGACGAGCTTCGAGCGCAAATTGCCAGCGATGTGGCCGCATGTAAGGCGATGCGTTAACGTATTCATTTTTTATGTCCAATTTCAATGTGATCGAGTTTTAGATGTCTATAAATTGGGATTTGCTGGCTGAAAGAATCCATGCGAGCGAGCGGTTTATACTGACCAGCCACATTCGTCCCGACTGCGATGCGTTGGGAAGCGAAATCGGCATGGCTGGCATCCTGCAGCAGTTGGGCAAGCAAGTCCGCATTGTCAATGGACATCCGACACCTCCCTCGCTCTCCTTTATCGATCCCGAGAACTTGATCGAAGTCATCGGCGAAACGGTTGCGGTTGAAGACGTAGATGGCGATTGCATGATCGTGCTCGACACCAGCGCCTGGGCTCAACTCGGCCCCACGGGAGATGTGCTGCGCAATTTTAAAGGACTAAAGCTGTGTATCGACCACCATGTGGGCGAAGACGACTTGGGGACAGAATTCTTCAAAGATACGCGAGCCGAAGCGACTGGGCACTTGGTAGCCAAGCTGGCCAAGCACCTGCAAGTACCTATTACCAAGACGATGGCAACAGCCTTGTATGCGGCCATCGCCACCGACACCGGCTGGTTTCGCTTTAACTCCACCACTAGCGACACCTATCGCATTATCGCCGAGCTGCTTGACTGCGGTGCGGTCCCTGCGGAAATCTATGGCGAACTATACGAACGCGATACGCTCGGACGCGTTCGCTTGCGCGGCCGCATTCTGGCTCGGACTCAAGCCGAACTGGAAGGTAAACTGGTTTACACGCATGTCTTGAAGGAAGACTTTGCAGACACCGGTGCGGTGGCCAGCGATACCGAAGACGCCATCAACTTGACCCTAGCCATCACGGGAACACAAGTCGCCGTGATTTTCGTCGAGCAACCGACGGGTGGCTGCAAGATGAGTTTTCGCAGCCGGTGTGCGGTCGACTGCAATGTGCTGGCGCGTGAATTCGGCGGAGGCGGACACAAGGCGGCGGCGGGAGCGTTCCTAGATAGTAGCTATGAGCAGGCCGCTCAGATCGTGCTCCCCAAAGTGCGCCAAGCCATGTCGAGTGTATAAGCGCGTAAGCCTTTGTAGGCTCGTAACGAGTACCGCGAGTTACGGCAGACCGAAGCAAGTGATTCTTTCGCCGCGTTTCCGCGTCCCAACGAGTTTAACAGATCAGCTCATCGTCCGCGCGAAACTGCTGCCGAAGAAAGTTACTGTTTAAGCGCGCCAGCGCTCACGTTGTGCTCGACTTGGAGGGCAGTCCATACGCGCTGCCCGTGCCGTAACTCGCGGTACTCGTTACGAGCCTACTCCAGGGGCGCAATAGTGGCGGATAGGAAACTAGCGCCGCTAAAAGACAACTGCGGGTTTTGGTTGGACGGGTGATTCATCGGCAGGCTCAGGGGGTTGAACCACGGCTGGAGGTAGTGCAGACGCGTCATTCGAGTTGGCCTCGTCAGAAGTTGGTTCCACCGCACTCTCGCTACTCGGGCTCGCATCGGTATCGTCCGCCTGTGGCAAATCGGCTTGCAGAGCTGGTTCGTCGCTTTGGTCAGGCTCGGCTGTGTCAGCCTCTGGGTCCAACGTCTCAACCTCGACCACCACTTCTTCTGCCGAGTCGGCTGGAGTCACCGCGTCTTCTTTCACAGTTTCGTCGACCTCGTCGACCTCGTCGCCACTCTCTTCCGCTTCGTTCTTTTCTGCTTGGCTGGCATCTGCATCTGCATCTGCATCTGCATCTGCATCTGCATCTGCATCTGCATCTGCATCATTCTCATTCTCATTCTCATTGGGAATTGCGAACGCTTCGGGGAACAACTTGACGAACTCTTTCTCGTAGTGTCCTTCCCCGTAGGTCAGCTCGCCTCCTTGATAGCCGACGAGTCCCACACCGGCCAATAGTAGCAGCGAGCCGACAAACCAAATAAAACGCATTCCAAAGTCTTCGGTGCGGCGGACATACATGGCGACTGGGATGAGAAGCATGGACACCAGGGCCACCGCGATGCCCAACCAACGATGTCGGTCGATGGCGCTATTGAATAGATCGAATGAAAAGCCGGCACCGTAGCCTTCGTAGACCGCGTAGGACCAGCCGGCGGCTGAGGCCACAACCGCTCCCAGGGCACCGATCCACAGACAGTGAAAGGCGACCGGTTCGCAAGTATCGGGTCGGAAGAAAGACAGGAATACAAAGCCGGCCGAGACGGTCAACAGGGCGATGGGAAAGTGGGTCGTGGCCGGGTGAAACAGTCCTTGAAAACGCCACACTCGCTCGGCCATCGACGCAGGTACAACTTCCTCTTCGTGCTCGACATCTTCGCTCACCAAATTCCACATCCCCCCCTCTTCAATCCACAGCTTGATCGTTGCCAGCTCGGCGGCCGTCAATGGCCGATCGTGATCGTCCGTGGTAGGAGGCATGCGCATGTCTTCATCGTCGGTAATCAAATAGTCTGTCCACAACGAACTGTCGGCAACATTGCCTGGCTCGATATAGGACAGGAGCGTGGCGGCTTCGTCGACGCGAAAATCGTTCTTCGCCTCCTCGGGACCGTGACACTCGAGGCATTTATCGGTTAAGATCGGTCGCACATCACGTGCAAAGTCGATCAAACCATGGATCGTCTCGCCGTCACTCGACTCCGTGACCTCCTCGGTTGGATCCTCACCGTCGGCCTGCGACGATCCCCATACGGAAGTGCTGGCGAACGAGAGGCAGCCCCAGACGCATACGAATCCGGAGGTCAAGGCGAGCAGATTGTGACGCGATAACATAGTGTCAATTCCAAAAGGCGTGACTGGTTCCAATACTGCAGTACCATCACTGCGGACTGGCGGTGTGTTGGTGGGCTATTGCTGGAGTGATACCAGCGCCGATTTCGAGCGTGGTGGCAGGGGCAACTCTTCCATCTCGACATCAGAAGTTGCTGGTAGGGTGGGATTGGCTGCTTCAAGCGACATCCGCTCGGCCATAGCCAAGAATAATCCAGCTCGTTGCGGTTGGCCAGTCAGATTGAGCCATGTGGCCATCATTTCCAGCGACTCTCGCTCGCCGTCAGCCTGCAAGGCGTGCTGGGCCAAGCTCTCCGTCCAAGCTTGAACCAATTCGGGATGTCTGACAAATAGCTGACTCCAGTCGTTATCGGTCGTAACCAATCGTTCGATCGGAAAGCCAGCTCCCTGCGCGGAAGCCAAGACCACTGCAGCTTGATCGAAGTCTCCACAAGCGACTTGTGCTACAAAACGCCTCTCGAAGATTTGATCGCTGGAGCCATATCGCACATGCAACTGAGCGTAGGCCGTGGCCGCTTGCCGATAGCCGCCGGCTTGAAAGATTGCGTCGGCGGCAGCTAAGTGAGGCGCGGGAATGGTCGAAACGACCGCTGCGCTGGCTGGTTCGCTGACCGGTACAGAATAAGTCGTTGTGCTGGTTGGAACTACAGTCGGCCCATGATCAATCGGCAACTGGGCAGCGCTCAAGGAGTTGTCACAACAAATTGGAGCACAGTAATTGGGGGCGTAGTTGATAACACTCGGTATATAGCTGGGCACATAATATATCGCGCTGGGTGCATAGTATGTCACTCTGGGGACATAGTAATTCACATAGTAGCTCGAATAGGCAATAGGCCGCGCATACCAACTCCGATAACCTATGGCTCGATAACGTAAGCCTCGATAGCCTATGGCTCGATAATGCAAACTGCTGTAGCCACCCCAAACGCTCGGCCCATAAGTGCCCAGCGATCGATAATTGGCAAATCCATAACTGTGCCCGTACGCGCCTCCCCAATAAGGATAACCGGCAAAAGCGTTGGAGACCGTGGTGAGCGTAATGACCAGGACGAGCATAGCGCCCCAAGTTCGATTGAGTACAGGCATGACGGCTGGAATCCCTAAATAGTATGACGACCGATTACTTCTATTATCGTTTACATTGCTCCTCAGAGCAAGAATTGGGATTTTTCTGGGTTTGGAGGATATTTTGAGCAAATATTGCGTTACTTTTTTGCTTTTTGCAAATTGTCACTCGTTGCAATGGGTTGACAACCATCGCGACGCATCGGCGAGACCCAATCCGTTGGGACGTGACAACGCGGCGCTAGTATCACTTTCTTCGGTCTGCCGTAACTCGCGGCACTCGTTACGAGCCTACAAATGTTACGAGCCTACAAATTTTGGTTAAACTCAGATGCTCGCCAGTTTGCTATTACTCTTGAGGAGAAAAAGAAATGTTCCTGACAACCGCATTGGCTTGGCTCTTGCTGGCTGCGCCTGAGGCACCGCTCTATGAATCGCAGTTGATATTCCCCCCCGAAGACTTCCACAATCACTCGTCGAGTATTGTCGAGACTCCCGAGGGAGATTTGATCACTTGTTGGTTCCATGGCCAAGGCGAGCGCAAAGACGATAGTCTGATCATCTTGGGTGCCAGAAAAAACAAAGGAGAAAATACTTGGTCCCCCCCGTTTCTCATGGCGGACAACAAAGGGCTACCTGATCAGAACTGCACGCTGTTTATCGACAATGACGGTCGTCTGTACATGTTCTGGATCTCGTCCATCGACAATTTGGTCCGCAGCTATTTTCTCAAGTACGTTAGCTCGACCGATTTCGAAGGCGATGGCCCTCCGATTTGGGATTGGCAGGATGCGATTTTCTGTCTCCCCACCGATGCCGAACAAGCCTTTACCGAAGGGTTAGCCAAGCGCATCGAAGAGGTCGAGTCTTCCACGAAATTGACACCCGAGCGCAGGGCCTACTACTTATCTCGGGCTGATGAGATTCGCTCAGTCATCGACGACAAGCTCTTTCAACGACTGGGGTGGATGCCGCGTCAACCACCTCTGATGCTCGACGATAAGCGCATGATGCTCGGCCTGTATTCCGACACCTTCAACTGTTCGATGTTTGCATTTACGGAGGATGCTGGAAAGACCTGGGAGTTTAGTCGTCCGCTTACCCAACGTGGTATTCAGCCATCGACGGTGCGTAAGGAGAACGGTGACCTGGTCGCTTTCATGCGTGATTCGCCCGTAGTGCGACGAGCCGAATCGAGCGACGGCGGGCTAAACTGGCAGGAGGTTCCGATCGACATCCTCAACTCCGGTTCCAGCGTGGCCGCGCTGGCGCTGAAGAATGGCACTTGGATCTTAGCCGTCAACGACGTCCCCGATGGTCGGCACCGATTGACACTCTACCTGTCCGATGACGAAGGCAAGACGTGGCCAATCCAGCGCGCCTTAGAGGACTTGAAACCCGATATGGGGACGGGCTCCTATCCGACGCTGATTCAAACGGCTGACGGGACGATCCACTGCACCTACACCCACGAGGACAAGGAGAAGTTTGAGGGCAAGACGATCAAGCACGTGCGTATCAATGAGGCTTGGATTCGCAGCGATGAGCGTCCGGAGTAGGTTCTAAGCGATCTATTCGCGTATCTGCGTAGCGGGCTGCGTTAATGTCCTGACATCCGTTCGCATAGCCTTTTGCCGTAACTGCGCGGCGCTTGTTACGAGCCTACAAAAAGAATGCCACTTCGATGTTGGGCGCATCGGCGGAGATCAGCCCAACAGCTTTCGCGCGCTGAGAAAGCTGCTGCAGGGCCGACGAGCCAACCGGCCCTAGGCTGAGTGTCCAATCGTTGACGTACAAATTGACATGCTGCATCAAGACC
Source organism: Pirellulaceae bacterium (assembly GCA_020852965.1). GTDB lineage: Bacteria > Planctomycetota > Planctomycetia > Pirellulales > Pirellulaceae > Aureliella. Next base: position 114,607 of record JADYZV010000028.1, read on the forward strand.
TCGTCGTCGAATTCTTGAGCGTAGTGGCGTTGCGTCGGCAGCGTGGCTCCTGGATCGCCCAAGGCAAATAGCAATGAATCGCGAATGGTCTGCTGCACTCGAGTGAGCACATCACCCCCAAGTGACTTGGCAGCCAGAATGCCCCCCAGCGGCAAGGGGCTTTGCGTCTCACGTTCCCAACGCGTGCCGAGGTCTTCAACCAAGAATAATCCCTGCTGCTGCCAGGTAAAACGTCCTTCGTGAATGCAGACGCCAAAGTTGGCTTCGAGCCGTTGCAGTTTGGGCATAATCTCCGAAAAGACGACCTGCTTGACGCGCGTGCTCAGTGGATAGAACAGCGAGAACAGCAGTGAAGCGGTGGTATGCTCGCCAGGACAAAGCGTTAGCTGCGACGCGTCACATGGCTCATCACCAGCCTGACACGATAGCAGTAAGGGGCCGACACCAAAACCCAACGCAGAACCGCTGGGCAATACCCACATCCGATCCGCCAACGACAGCCCCGCATGAAAACTGGCTTTGGCCACGTCGAAATCACCCGCAAACAAACGCTCGTTCAACTGCTGAATATCGAGCAGCTCGATCTGGAATTCCAGACCACGCCAGTCGACCAACTTGTTCATCAGCGCATGAAATGCAAATGTGTCGTTCGGGCAAGTCGAGATGCCGAGCCGTATTGTGGTCATGAGCGTGTCTTCTTAGCTTGAGCATCGTGTCGGAAATTAGTGTTCGAATATTGGGACTGTAGCACAGTTCCATTGTGGAAGAAATCTATCGAACTGAAATCGTTTGACGCCGAACCGCAGCAAGCCCAAATGCACAAGTTGATTCGGTCGGGTGCGCGAGTCTCTGATACACCACAGCACTAACCAACCACCTTTCGAGGCCTGCGCAGGCGGCGGTACCTGCAGCGGCCATACCCTGCGCTCGCACAAGACATCCAATCAAATTCGCTCCCTCCGCATTCTCAAGCACCGATCCTTCGGCCAAACGCAATCGACTTCACTCCTGCCAATATTCTGTTTTCGAAACACAAAGGCGCAGAGACCACAGTGAATTCCTGACGGCACGATGCCTACTCGTCCAGCATAGCCAGAGCCATGTGAAGGGCAGCTTGCATGGCGGCAGCCGATTGCCAATGCTTATGTTCGCGATCACCGGCCACATTCGAAATCCCGCGCACGATGCGCAATGGAACACGTGCCAGCCTGCAAGCCGCCGCTACTGAAAAGCCTTCCATGTCCTCTGCCAGTGCCTGTGGAAACTTTACTCGATGACGAGCTACGTCAGCCGCATTGGCCGACGCGGCACAAACGGTCAATAGTAGCCTACTGTTTTCACTCGCCATCTTATCAACAGGAGACAACGGAATCGTATCATCAACGCTCGGAATGCCTGAGTCCGGACTTTCGCTGGACCATTGGTGCCATCCCAATTCTGATGCCGTCTGAAAGTTGGAACCGCAACCGGCGCCAATGCCGTAACAGGCCACTTGGTCGAATTCATAGGCCTTGCCCATTGGTAGCTCTGCGTTGATTGCCCCTGCGATTCCCACCAGTAGCACGCGCTCGGGACGATGTTGCGCGATGTGCTGAGTGGTGCGGATGCCGGCTACGATCGGCCCGAAACCACATAGCTCTACTTGAGCTCGCCGCAAGAGCTTGTCGACAAGAGCACCGGCCCAACGCCGTTCGACATCGGTCGGTATCAGTAGGAGAGTATGTGACATATCCGCAGATCCGGTTCGTTGTAGTAGGCATTAACGCGTCGAGGCAAGCAAGCGTTCATCCCAGATTATTTATGGGCGCATTGGCCATAGGGCATTGGGCTACCGAAGGGGCCGTCGCCTGCGCAGGCCGCAAACGGTGGCTGGATTGTGCTGTGGTTCATCACAGACCCACGTGTCGAGCAGCTCACCTCGTGCATTGCAGCCTGCTCCGGCTCGGCGTTAAACAATTGCATCGAGTCGACGCAAACTGTTTAACTCAGTCTACGACTCATCCGGCTCAAACGGCTCACCACGCACGAATACTTTCTTCACCTTTAACTGCTTGCTTAGTACTAGCAAGTCGGCCTGTTTACCGACTTCAATACTGCCGACATGATCCGCGATGCCGCTGCGCTGGGCTGGAGTTAAACTGGCCATGCGAACGACTTCGGGAAGTGTGGCAGACGTACTGCGTTTCATTTGCCGAACCATGTGATCCATGCCGACAATGGAACTGGCCAGACTCTTGCCGTCGGCTGACCAGCCTACCTGGCCATCGCTGAGGAGCCAGCTACCATCTCGTTCATTTCCGAAACGATACTTGCCGGGAGGCATGTCGAGCGCACGATTGCAGTCGGTCACTAAGCACAGCCGTTCAGCTCCTTTCATACGATAGGCGAACTCTAACAATTCAGCCGACAGATGGCAGCCGTCGGCGATCACTTCCGTGCTCATCGCATCGTTCATCAGTACGAACTCAGCCATACTGGCTTGCATCGGCACACCGAAACGCGTTCTCAGCGAAGGCACTGAGCTCATGGCACACCAAAAATGATCGACGTGGCGCAACCCGGCTTTGAAAGCGGACTGCATCTCGGTCCAACTGGCGTTAGAATGTCCACCCGTGATTAGGCAACGTGCGCGACGCGCCGCACGATAGAACTCCTTGGCCCCCGCCAGCTCAGCGGCGCAGGTAGCGATGCGAACGATACCGCTTGCAAAGTAGCTCGAGTATTCGTCCGGGCGAGGATCGCGACGGCCACTCACGCTGTGGCAACCCACTTTATCTTCGGCAAAGTAGGGGCCGTAGAGATGAACCCCCGCCAAGTTCGGGCCCTGTCCACCGCTTCGAATTTGCGATTGAAACTCGGCACAAGCCGCCAACATAGCTGCGATTTGCTCTGGCGAACCGGTCGTGGTTGTGGGGAACAAGGTGGTCGTACCGTGCCGCGCATGAGCCATGCAGGCAGTACGCACAGCGGCCAAACTGCCATCCATGAAGTCGGCCCCTTGGCCTCCGTGCACATGGATGTCGATAAATCCCGGCGATAAAAAAGCTCCGCCCAGGTCGACTACTTGAACACCACGCGGAAGCGTTTTTTTCTTGCTAATGGCGGCGACCAGGCCGTCACGACAAACCACGTTCGATTCGGCGCATAGTCGATCCGGTAGGATAACTGTACCGCCAGTAAAGACTAGTTCGCGCATGATCGTGAAGCCTCGTGGAAATACCTATAGATAGTGATTGATGAGGTTTTCGAGCATCTCCTGACGACCGCTGACGTTGGGAGCCACTTCGCCTTTTTCAAGCATGTACTTTTCCAGCGAAGCCAACGTGGCCTGGCCACTTTCGATCTGTCTGCCGAGATCGCCATCCCAACTGCTGTACCGTTGTTGGACGAATTCAGCCAGCTTGCCGTCAGCGCGAATGTCTGCGGCAATTTTCAGACCACGTGCAAACGCATCCATGCCACCCACGTGCGCGTAAAACAGATCGATCGGTTCAAAGCTCTCGCGACGTACCTTAGCGTCAAAATTCACACCGCCTGAACCGATGCCACCGTGCTTGAGAATGGCCAGCATGCACTGCGTGGTCAGGTAGTAGTCGGTGGGGAATTGGTCGGTATCCCAGCCCAATAGCAAATCGCCCGTGTTCGCGTCGATCGACCCCAAGGCACCTTGATGCCCTGCGTAATCGAGTTCATGCATCATCGTATGCCCGGCCAAAGTGGCGTGGTTGGTTTCGAGATTGAGCTTGAAATGCGGCAGCAAATCGTAAGCCCGCAAGAAGTTCAAGCAGGCCGCTGCGTCGGAGTCATATTGATGCTTGGTCGGCTCCTTCGGCTTGGGCTCGATCAAGAACTGCCCGGTAAAGCCGATCTGCTTGGCGTAGTCGACGGCCATGTGGAAGAAGCGGGCCAAGTGATCGAGTTCGCGTTTCATATCGGTGTTGTAGAGATTTTGATATCCTTCACGTCCACCCCAGAAGACATAATTGACGCCCCCCAGATCGTGAGTCACCTCCAACGCCTTTTTGACTTGTGCCGCCGCGTAGGCAAACACGTCGACGTTGCATGTCGTCGCGGCACCGTGCATGAAGCGCGGATGGCTGAACATGTTGGCGGTCCCCCACAGCAGCTTGACACCCGTCTTTTGCTGGTGCTCCTTGAGCGACTTGGCCACGCGTTCGAAGTTCTTGTGCGTCTCGGCCAGCGACGCTCCTTCGGGAGCTATATCGCGATCGTGAAAGGCGTAGAAGGGAGCTTGTAGCTTCTCGAAAATCTCGAAGGCCACTTCAACTCGGCGCAGAGCATTGTCGACACTTTCCGAACCATCGTCCCACGGGCGGACGGCGGTTCCTGGTCCGAAGGGATCGCCACCAGTGCCGCGCATGGTATGCCAATAGACGACACTAAAGCGCAGATGGTCCTTCATGCTTTTCCCCTCGATCATTTCGTCGGGGTTGTACCAGCGAAAGGCCAGATGATTGCGACTGGCGGGGCCTTCATACTCGATGCGGCTAATGTTGGGGAAGTGACTCATGGCGCTGAAACCTAGCTAAAATTGGGATCTACCAAGAAATGGTGAAGAATGTTGTACAACTACGACTAGCGTTCTGCCAGAGGGGCGATTTTTGCAGGAGCCGGTCGCTTGGAACCCCGTCTGTCCATGGGTAGAATAGACGATCGGCCCCTCACGGAATCGACAGAAACGAAAAGTGTGCCATGCTCAATCCAACGCCTCAACACACAGTTCTATTCACGGTGGACGATCTCGAAAAAATGATCGATGCAGGAGTCTTCGCCCACCGAACAGGGCGGATCGAATTGATCGAAGGAGAATTTCGCCAAATGTCACCTGCCAGCGATCACCACGACGACCTCATTCGCGTGCTGACTATGTGGTCGGTTCGACAGCAGGCGGAAGAAAAGTTTGAAATCGCCGTACAGATGGGGATTCGCCTCAGAAAAACGGAATCCATGCCCGAGCCCGACTTGTATTGGATCCAAAGCGGACGTCACGGGCGCGCCACCATGCAAGTGGTCCCATTGATCATCGAAGTCTCCGTTTCGTCGATTCAGTATGATCGAAATACCAAGGGCCGATTGTACGCGTTGGACGGTTTGCCAGAATATTGGATCGTCGACTGCGATCAACAACTCATCGAAGTCCGCAGTCAGCCTGATGGGGAGCATTTCACCAAATTGGAAGTCTTCGGTCGAGGCGACACTCTCGTTCCACAGTGCCTGCCGACGGCCAAACTGGACATTGGCTGGTTGTTTGATTCGGCGGGATTTTAGGGTGGCGGTCGTCAGACAGCAGAAGCCCACCGTCTGGCGACGGTGGGGACGAAGTCTGGCGTCAGTGGTGACATAGGCTGGTGATGGCTCGTTACGAAGTTACTGCTAGCCGGAGTTCTTTCGGAGCAATCGATCTCCCAGCGAACAGGAGAGTGCCGATAGCCAATGCAACCACTGTGCTTTGCGTGGGCGGATCATAAGTGGCTGCTTGGCTGCGGCAGCTTGCAGTATTTCGCGCACCAGTCGCTGGGGTTCGAGCCCTCGGATTTTTGCACCACCACCGGGTTGCCGCGCCGCCTCGGGTAACTTGTCGGCGCGTGCATGTTGATCGTAGCGCGTGCCGCTGTCTTGGCGCGCAATCGGACCAGGGCAAGCCAGCAACACATGAATTTGGTCTTCGGCTAGCTCGAGTCGGGCTTGCTGTGCCAATGCGGCTAAACCATGTTTGGCGATGGCGTAGCCACCTAAGAAACGGGGTGCGAACAGACTGGCCAGAGAACCTACCAGCACGATGTTGCCTCCCTCTTTTCGCATCAGCGGGTGAAAACACTGCACCGCATGTAGGCTCGACAGTACATTGACACCGATCAGTTCGTGCAAACGCTGACTGCTCAAGTCGACTAGCCGGCCTCGATCGCTCTGCCCGACCGCCTGAATAACAAGGTCCACTCGATGGCCTGCCTGTATTAACGGCTCCACAGCCCGTTGCAATGGCTCTTTGACGCACAAGTCGGCTGTCAAGCAGAGTACATCCAAGCTAGCAAACCGTTCGAGCAGTTCGCTGCGCAGTGCCTGCAGGGTGTCCGACGAACGGGCGACAAGGGTCAAATGCTCGACTCGTTGCCTGGCCAGTTCGATGGCAAACGCCCGCCCTAAGCCGGCTGTCGCACCGCACACGACCGCCCGCTTCCCATTCCAATGCGATCCCGTCATTTCGTTTCGAAGCCTATTTGCCTTTCATTGCCGCTAGTGCATCTGTAAGAATGTACTCTAATCGGCTACAACCATTGCCTGCGTTGTTTGTTTCGTTTCCTAAATTGCCTCGAAAAAGAACTCATTTATGTCTACTTCGGGACTTCAAGTCGACGGTGCGCGCTCAAAAATTGTAGCTACGGTTGGCCCGGCTTGTGACACGGTAGAAATGCTGGTTGAGCTGATCCGGCACGGAGTTGACGTGTTTCGCATCAACGCCGCGCACGGCACCCAAGCCGACTATGCCATGTGGTTGGAGAAAATCGAGCAGGCTCGACAGATTACCGATATACCAGTAGGCACGCTATTGGACCTTTCCGGTCCGAAGATCCGCTTGGGGCGCCTGGCCCAAGATCCGCTCGAAGTCGAGGCGGGACAAGAGTTGACGATCGTGCGCGGAGAACAGTCGACCGAACCAATGCAACTGTGCAGCAACTACGGCAAGTTGATCGACGAGATCAAAGTGAACGATAGCATCATGCTGGCCGACGGCACGATCAGCTTGAAGGTCAAGTCCAAAACCAAAGATGTTGCGACATGTAAAGTTCTGACCGCCGGCACGATCCGCAGCCGCCAGGGAATTAATTTGCCAGGGGTAACGCTGAGCGTATCGGCCATGCGGCCCGAGGATGTCCAGAACGCTATCTGGGGCGCGAAGAATGAGATCGACTTTATTAGCCTGAGCTTCGTCCGCAGCCCTCAAGACGTTGCCACTCTCAAAGACCTACTACAAACGATGGACTCCAAGGCGCTAGTCATCGCCAAGATCGAAAAACGCGAAGCGCTCGAACGGTTAGAAGATATCGTCGAAGCCGCCGATGGCGTGATGGTCGCCCGTGGTGATTTAGGCGTCGAGATCGATGTGGCGGAAACGCCCGTCGCCCAAAAAAGGATCATCCAAGTCTGCCGCGAAAAGCTCAAGCCGGTCATTGTGGCCACCCAGATGCTCGAAAGCATGCACACCAATCGTCGCCCAACGCGCGCCGAGGCGAGCGATGTGGCCAATGCGATCCTGGATGGTGCCGACGCCTGTATGCTCAGCGGCGAAACAGCCATCGGCAAATTTCCAGCCGAAGCGGTCGCCACCATGGACCGCATCATGGTCTTCACCGAACAACTACTCAGAGACCAGCCCGCGCCGGGGCGCATGAAGAAGTTCGATCGCGTTCACCCCATTACCTCGGCGGTCACCTTCAACGCCGCCAATATTGCCGAAGCGATCAATGCCAAACTGGTCGTCGTCGCCAGCCGAACCGGGGGAACCGCCTGGATCAAATCCAAACAACGCAACTACATCGCCACGCTGGGCGTCAGCGACAACGAAGCCACCCTGCGGCGCATGAGCCTTTTCTGGGGTATCGTCCCACATCGCATCTCAAATATCGACAACCCACAAAAGCTGCTCGAAGAAGTGATTACCTGGGGGCGAGTGCAAAATATCCTGACTATCGGAGACCGCGTCGTCTTCGTAACGGGTACGGGAGTTATCGACAACACCCACAACCTGCTCGTCGTGCATGAAGTCGGTGCGAGTTAGGGGATTCGCGTAGGCTCGTAACAAGCACCGCGCTGTTCCGGCACAACGAAGCAAGTGATCTTGAAGTAGGTAGCGCTTGCCGCTGCGATAGACACGACCGATCATGCGCTGCGGTGGCGGCTTGCCAGCGAGCCGACGGCGGAGCGTCGGGCCACATTGGGTGCGGTAGGTGCAAGCCGACGGCGGAGCGTCGGGCCACATTAATACGCGAATAAGTAAATTCCGACGGCGGAGCGTCGGGCCACATTAGATCCGACGGCGGAGCGTCGGGCCACATTGTACCAATCTCAATTGCCGGCCACGGGGGTGAAGCTGCCGCCGCTGTCGGCAGCGATCTGCTGCAAAGTCCACCAGCCTTCGCCACTGAAAAGCGAAATCGTATGAATCGGTATCTGCCGCGTGGTCGTATTGGGCGCGTTAATCATGCGCAGCATCAGCAGTGATTCGTCCTGCAGCTCGCCATCAGACAATAGGAACACCGCATCCGGATTTAAACTCAAAGCGACTTGCAGGGCTTCGGCGGGCATGGTGGCTCTGCCCAGCGTGCGACTCTGAAGCCAAGCGCGGACACCTCGCACAGACTTCTCGGACTTGGTCGAGTACTGAAGACGGTGCGGGGGAAGATTAAACAAAAAAGTAGTTCGATAGTCGAAGCAGATTACAAAAAACTCTTGACCCGACTCGAGCTGCTCGATGCTCTTGATGAGTTGATTGCAAGCAGCGTACCAGCGCGCACCCGTCATACTGCTCGAGCTATCGACTACAAACACAAAGCGATCGCCATACGCATGGCTGCCAAAGAAGTTGGCACCGCGCCCGTAACCTCGATCCCGCAAAACTTCGCGACCGTCGGCTGTGGTCACTCCACTGTCGGTCGCCGTAGAAGCGGAGGCGAAAGCCAAATCGACCAACAGACTTTCGGTCGACAATTCACTGGGCGCTGCTTGCAGTAGGTGGTCAAGCTTAACGTCCAGCGAAAGTTCCGTCGTGGTCGACTGCGGAGCGGCCGACGAATCGGACTGCTGCTCGAGCTCGAAGGTTTGCACCCTATCGAGCGAAACACTCTCAGATTCGCCAATCTCAGCTTGCAACAATAGACCGCGGCTCGATTTACCCGCCGTATAGACCCAACAAGCAAGCACCAGAATCAAACTCACATGCGCCACGAGGCTGGCCATGAAAGCCACGACACTCCCCGCATTGCGATCGAAGTTCGTGCTGTGCTCGGGGACCAGTGGCATTAGAGACAACTAGTGGGAAAGAGTTTCGGTACCGGACGGAAATGCAACCTCAAGTATACGGATGCCGCGCCTGGCTGACAAATCACCGACGGGGGGTATGGCAAGGTGGGACAGCGGGACAAAATAAATAAACGTGCCAAGGCGCGAGTTATCAGGCAGTCGTGTTGGTGGAAGTCTTGGGCGCAAAGCCGACCGTGAGTTGGCCTGATTCAACCTCCAGGGCCACGCGAATGCAACCTCCAGCGACTATCGGCGAGGATTCGGAACGTAGATGAATTGACCAGCGTTTTCTGCCGCGATCTGCTTGAGCATCGACTGACCATCCAGGGAATAAAAGGCGATCGTGTGAATCGGGACGCGCACCTGCTCGCCGAAGATCAGGTCGTTGATTCGATTGCTGTCTCGCAAAAACCTCGGCACATCGACCGTGGTCGCGCCGTCGGTCAGGAGGTAGATCGCGTCAGGCTCTTTGCTGATGGCCAGCTCAAGAGCGTCGTTGGGTGGAGCCCCCCTGTCGATGCGCAGGGTATCGAGCCAACGGCGCGTATGAGTCAGGTTGTCTGGCGTGGCATACAAGGCGGCGGGTGCGGGCGTCTGCTCACCCGGCAAAGGGATGGCGCTCAGTTCGCAATTGTAGAATATGATGTAAAAGCGTTGCTTCTCCTTGAGCGTAGCCAGCGACTTGAGCAATTCGGCCTTGGCGGCGTCCCACGGACCGTTGCGCATGCTACCCGAACCGTCGATGATGTAACAAAAACAATTGCCGCTGGCCGCCGCGCCATAGAAGGTGGCATTGCTCTGCATGAGTTTCGAGGCGGACGACGAAGCCGCCAACCAATTCCCACTCGGGAGCGAACTGGATGCGGACACGGGATAGGTGCCCAGCGCTGCACCGACATCATTTGCCACATCCGTCAGCGTCTCAGACAAGTCGAATGGTGCGCTGGCTGGATTGCTCGCATCGGCCACGTCGGGCTGGCTGTGCTCGATCGGCTGGCTGATTTCCATCGCGTCGGGCCTCCATTCCACCGGCGAGGCCTCCAATCCCAAGCTAGCTGGGGGCGTCGGCATGCGCAAGGTGATCCAAGCCAACAGAAAAATCAGCAAGCCATGCGCGGCCACGCTGGCCACGACTCCGCGTAAACGCGACCAATGCAAATGCCGTCGGTGCTGCATCGGGTGGACTGGAAAAGACTCAGAGCAAGGCTGTTGAACACGCTGTCGCTCGCTTCGCAAGCGCTGGGCATGCCCCATCAACCGAGCCTGGGCCGGTGCGAGCAGCGTTTTCCAACTATCCAATGGCTGGAATTGCGCCGCGCTCGCCGCCGAGCCAGCGTTGGAAGGAGAGCTAGCACCTGAAGCCTTGGTGGAAGCTTTACTTGCAATTGAGCTTGCATCCACTGCGTTCGTTGAAGTCGATTGGGAAGCTGAGGTTGAGCTCGCATCAAAATCTAAAATCGACTTAACCTTTTTGGGGGAGTCCGCGCCCACCGCGAGAGGATGCTCTGCCGCGTGGGCCTGCAGCCAGCGCTGTAGCCGCAGCGAGTCTCCCTCGCGAGCTTCTCCGAGCAACAATTGCAGTTCGGTGCACTGGGCTTCGGCGCGCGCGGCGGCCGCTTGTTGGGAAAGCAGAGAAAGCAAGAGGGTGCCACGCGCAACCGCAGTTGCTGCCGTCCAATGCGATAGCGAATCTGCTGATGGACGTTCGCCCTCCGAAAGGCAGTCCTCGCTCGATAATTCGCTCGATGACGGGTCGAGTGAATCGCGCACTGCGTGCAGGGTGCGGTCCGTCATAAATTCACCTCACATAGCGTGTGTGGCATTCATCACTAGATATCGCGATGAGCAGATTCGCGTTGGATAGTTTCAGAAATATCTAGCCGACTGTCAACTTTTTTCCAGTAAGAATTTAGTAGTCGTTGCAATGCTCGCTTCGAAAGCTTGTGGCCAGATACCCCTGTCCCTTTCCGCAGAGTACGCAGAGTACTGGGGAGAGGGGGCCAGGAGCTGAAGACTCAAAAGCTAGCAAACGGGATTGATCTTGGCTTGCGGAGAGTCAATTACCTATAGTCGCTCAGAATTCTTCGAATTATCCCTTATCCCTACGCTCACGGATTCTGAAGCCTCATGAATGCTACCGCTACGAACGAATCGCTAAGGAATAACTCGCGACTGAATAATTCACGATATAATTTACGATACTCGGCCGCGCGGCCTGCTGCTAAGCTCATGTGCTTGGTGGCTGTACTGTTGTTCGGTAGCAGTATCGATTTGGCTGTAGCGCAGGAATCTTCATCGCAAACACCGAGTGTCCCCAGTCTAGAAGGGGCACCGCCGCCAAGTTCGCCACTGCAGACTCGCAAGTCGGGAGGCGCACCAGCCTTACCGACCGATGCAGGGCAGTACTGGGAGGAATACGACCTGCGGCCTTACACTCGCGAGCTGAGCAAAGTCGACAGACCACATCAAGCGATCATCGATTGGATTCTGCGCGAGACGGGAACCGATCCGTGGTTCACCGATCCGTTTGGTTTCGTCAACGCCGATCGCGAAAAGCTGCGGGTTTATCACAATCAGCAGATGCATCAGGTCGTCCGCGACGTATACGAGCGGTTCGTCAATGGCACGACATCCCCGCAATTGTACGGTCTGCGATTGATGGCGATCGGCAATCCAAACTGGCGAACTCGGGCCCATCCATTGATGCGCAGCGTGCAGTCGCAATCCCCGGGCGTGCAAGCCTTTTTGGTTAGCAAAGAAAATTCGGCACTTCTGCTGGCCATGCTGCGTGGGCGCACAGATTTCCAGGAGTTGAGCGCGGTCGACATGGTGGTCCACAATGGCCAATCCCAGGTCCTCGAACAAATACGCGGTCGCAATTTCATCGAGGACTTCAAGTCGACTCCAGGCGCTTGGCCTCCCCACATGCCGTCAACGGGTGAGATCAAAGAGGGTTACCGCCTGCAGCTCAGTCCGCTGCTGAGCGTCGACAAGCAGACCGTCGACCTGGTAGTTAAATGCAATATCGATCAGGTCGAGCGACTGGCCAACGTCAATCTCGACCTACCATTGCAAACTGGACAGAGCTACACGGGTCAAATCAACGTTCCGCAAGTGGCTAGTTGGCGTCTACACGAACGTTTTCGCTGGCCCGCCAACGAAGTGCTCGTACTGAGCTGCGGCGTGGTCGCCGCCCCGTTGGGATCCCCCAACAACAGCCTCCTAGGACAAGGCACCAGCTTGCTGGGACTTGACCGCATTCTCCCCGTCGGCGGCGATCGCGCCGACGCACTGCTGGTCATCGAGTACCGTGGAGACGCCAGCGGACGCATTCCGTCCACCGGCGGCGCACCGGCCAACACGGCATCGTCCACCAACTCATTGAGTCGCGGAAGATACTAAAACAGTGGGTACACTCTGTGTGCCACCACGCATTGGGGATAGCAAAACTGGAATGATGAAGCCCCAACATAGCCAGGTGGAACATCTGGCGGACGACACAAAGGAGGTTGGCCGCCAACTTTAATTGCGCCCCTAGCTTGTCAGCTTTGGTTGGGTCGAGGAAACTGAACGCTTTCATCATTAACGCTTTCATGATTTTCGTCTACCGAGTTTCGACAGCGAACACTTCAGCTATAGCTTCCATATTTTCATGACCGACCTTAGTCGCAAGCGCGTCGCTATTACCGGCCTGGGCCTGGTGAGTCCCATAGGATCCGATTTGGATCAAGTTTGGGATAGCCTAACGCACAGCAAATCGGGTATCTCGGCGATCGAAAGTCTGCCCACCGCCTCGCTCCCAATGCAATCAGGGGGGCAGGTCAAGGATTTTACGGGGGCGATCGAGGACTATGGTGATCTCGACAAATCGCAGCAGCGCGCGATCAAGAAGAACATGAAAGTCATGTGTCGCGAGATCGAGATGGGGGTCGCAGCGGCTCAGAAGGCTTTGGCCCACAGCGGCTTGGGGGCTGAGCGAAATCCAGAACGTTGTGGTTGCCTGTTTGGCTGCGACTACATTTTGACTCGGCCCGAGGAATTTGCAGACGGCATGCGGAACGTTCGGGAGGCCAAAGGGGGGAGGTTCGATGTGGCCGACTGGCCCCAGTTCGGCTTGCCCAAAGTCAACCCACTGTGGCTGCTGAAGTACCTACCCAACATGCCCAACAGCCACGTATCGATCTACAACGACTTCCGCGGCCCCAACAACTCGCTTACCGTTCGCGAAGCCAGCTCAAATCTATCGTTGGCCGAGGCGGCTTCGATCATTCAGCGCGGGGCCGCCGACGTAATGCTAGTGGGGGCTACAGGGACGCGCATCCATCCATTGAGAGCGGCGCATATGGCGCTGTTCGAGGATTTGGCCAGCCAGAAAAGCGACCCCACGGAGATGTCTCGACCGTTCGATTGCAGCAGCGACGGCATGGTTTTGGGAGAAGGAGCTGGAGCGTTGACGCTCGAGTGCTACGAGCACGCCCAACGGCGTGGAGCGAAGATTTGGGGTGAAATCATTGGCTGTGGCTCCTCCATGGTCGGTCCCACTGTCCGACCAAGTCAAAATGAAAATACTGCCGGGCAAAACTCAGGGGGGCGCTCTGCTAGCGCCAGTTCGAGCGGCAATGGAAGTACGCCGAACGTCGGCAGCGAGGTACGGCATGACCACCTGCGGCAAGCGATTTACTTAGCCCTACGGGCTGGCGTGCGCTCGGCCGGAGAGCGACTCCCCAGCCATTGGCACTTACATGCCCACGGCCTGAGCAGCCCCAGTGCCGATGCGGCCGAGGGGACGGCCATCGCCGAGCTGCTCACCGAATTCCCCAATGTTCCTGTGGTCGCCGCCAAGAGTCTGTTCGGCAACCTGGGGGCGGGGAGCGCGGCCATCGAGCTGATTTGCAGTTTGCTGGCGTTGGAACACGACCAGCTCTTCCCTATCAAAAACCTCAAAACGCCCGCTACCTACGCCCGCTGGGAAAAGGGCAGAGCTGGCCAGTCGGCCGGACGCGCGGTTGTCCATTCGAGCTTTACCCTTCAAGGGCAGGCCAGCACCATTGTCGTAGCCTCTGCGGAGCCAAAATAGCGGTCACAGTCCCCCGTGCCCCCGCAAAGTAAAAAAGCGAGCGGCTTTCCAAACGCCGCAGGTCACGACAAACGAAGTGTTCCGACTACACTTAGTTTAGCGGCGATCGACCCAGCCTGCGTTGACATCACCGCCAACGACGGATACGATTGTTCCATTACTGATTGAACTTACGCAGATTGCGATAGGTTTTTTCGGCCGAGTCCGCCGATGCTTTTGGCTGGTATTCACGTTTCGTGAACAAACCCGATTGCACAATCGCCTTGCTGGCGCTCTAAAAAATGAGCCCTGTCGGTCCTGGGACATCCGGCCGGCGGAGCTATGCAGTCGATTTTTTTGCGATCCAATTGTTTAAGCCCGATGAGCGCTTAGACACTGCCAACCGAATCCCAAAGCATGAATCCATCCGAACTTCTGAGGCTTGTCGACTCGTTTCACCGCGAGAAGAACATCGATAGCGAGCTATTGTTCTCCGCTATTGAATCCGCATTGCTGACGGCCATTCGCAAGCAGCGTGGCGAAGAGGCACAGATCGACGTCGCCATTGATCGACAGTCGGGCGTGATCACTGCTGCCTGCGAAGGTGAAGAGCTGGATCAAGCCGAGATTGGTCGTATTGGAGCACAAACGGCCAAGCAAGTCATTATCCAGAAGTTCAAAGAAGCTGAACGCGACGCGTTATTGGAAGAATTCCACGATCAAGTAGGGCAGTTGGTAACAGGCACTGTACAGCGTAGCGAGCGTGGCGTGACTACAGTACAGCTCGGCAACATGGAGGCCATCCTGCCGCGTGGCGAGCAAATTTCGGGCGAGTCGTACCATAATGGCGATCGCATTCGAGCGGTAGTTTATGAGGTCAAAGCAGCGGGCAACCGTGTCAAAGTCATCCTTAGCCGCACCAAACCCCAGTTGGTGCAACGGCTGTTCGAGCAAGAAATCCCGGAAATAGCCGACGGAGTCATCGAAATCAGGGCGATAAGCCGCGAACCAGGGCACCGTAGCAAAGTGGCGGTCAGCAGCTCCGACCAACGAGTCGACTGCGTCGGTGCTTGCGTGGGCGTTCGAGGCAACCGCATTAAGAATATTACTAGCGAATTGGCTGGTGAGCGGATTGACATCGTTCGTTGGACCGACGACCCCGAGACGCTGATCCCCAGTTCACTGCAGCCGGCCGAAGTTGAACAAGTGCTGCTATGCGACATGATCGGCAGGGCCATTGTGTTAGTCAAAGACGACCAACTGTCGCAAGCGATCGGCAAGTACGGTCAGAACGTCCGCTTGGCGAGCAAGCTGGTGGGCTGGGATATCGAGATCATGACTGCTGGAGAACTCGAAGAGCAAATCGACCGGGCGGTCGGCGCCTTCATGGAACTGCAGGGAATGACCGACGATTTGGCTCAAAGGCTAGTAGAACAAGGCTATTTATCTTACGATGACTTGTCGGTAATCGAACCGGATGCCCTGATGGAGATGGGCGGGATGACGGCCGAGCAGGTGGACGCTATTGTAGAACAAGCGGACGAGCGAGCTTTGGTGGCTGAAAAAATAGCCGACGAAGCAAAGAAACTCAAACGCGAGTTGGCTATGGCGGAAGCGGCCGGAGGTCCCAAACCTGCTCCGGCAGCCGTGGCGCCTGCCGAGCAAGCCGTCGCGAGTGTTGAAAACGCTGCCGTTGAAGATACGAAAGTGACGCAAGAGAGCGACACGCAAGTCGCGGCTGCAGACAAACCAACTGAAGAAGCTGCGGACATTGCGTCGGCGGACACAACGAACGAATCAACAACAGGGCAGGAAGCAATCGCTGAAGACGGCTCACACGAGACGTTGGAAGAGGCTTCGCCTGTCGCTAGTGCTCCAGAGGAAACTATGGATCAGACCAATGTTGCCGATCGGAATTAACTCTCTGATCGAACGAGCTCGAAACGGACAGCGCGTGCGCGCGGTTGTCCGTAGAGCAGATGCGACGCTCTCTCGTATGGAGAGGGGGCTGTCCATGTAGATGACACATCCACGTGCCAAGGTGGTCGTGTCAGAGCGCAGCGCCCGTGATTCGGCGTTTGTAATTTGATGACCTATTTTTGATTCCGCAGGAACAACAGCACGTGCCGAAACGCATCTACGCGTTAGCCAAAGAGCTAGCGATGGACAGCAAAGACCTAGTCGATCTTTGCACTAAAATTGGAATCCAGAACAAGGGTTCCGCGCTAGCGAGTTTGGAAGACGACGAAGTCGAGCGCATCGCCAAATACATAAAGGGTGGGGACACTCCGCGCGCGGCTGCTGGGCCGAGTGCGTCTGTGGCCGCGCCCGTTCCGCCGGCCGCTGCTGGACCACTTCCCGCACGTCGATCTGGTCCGATCCCGAATTTGAATCGGCGCACAGCCCCTTCCAAACAAGCTCCAGCACCGTTGGCAGAACCGCCCCCCGCAGCGGCGGCAGAAGAGGAAGCGCCAACGAAAATTGCTGCCGAAGCGACTCCTCAAGACCAGGAGCAACCGCGACAACCACCCGCTCCCGTTACGCTTGAGCCACCGACGGCACAGCCTCCCAAACGGCTGTCCCGCGACGACTACACGCCAATTGCCGTCGGCTCGGGACGCGTGCGTGTTCTCGACGCACGTCGTGGTTCCAGTGACGTGAAAAAACCGGAAGGGGGCGATGAGCGGCGTAGCAAAGCGCCCGCGCAACGTCGCGAGCCGATCATCAACTTGGCGCGTCTTCCCAAGGGCGCACCGGCGGCAGTTCCACCTCCGAAATCGAGCGAGCCGGCTCCGCAACGTCCCGAGATTCGCTTCACCAAAGATGACATCAGTGGGCAAAAGCAGGGGATGAAAGCCCCGCTACAAGAGCTCGAGGCCCAGCAAAACGCAGAGAAGACCGAGGCCAGAGGAGGACGCGGCTCGCGATCTGGCTCCCCGGGGACAGCCCCAGGTACAGCGGCTCCCGGCGGGCTGAAAAATTTCAAAGCCGCCGCCGACAAAGCCAAGGGACGCTATCGTAGCGACGAAGAGGAGGAGGCCGCTCGCGGCAAGAAGCCGGGCGCAGGTATCGCCGCTGCCCGCGCAGAACGCCGTAAACGCGGACGATCTTCGCTGGAAGGTGGCGAAGAGTACAGTAGCCCTCGCCGTGGCTCGCGGCGTTTGGTCCGCAAAGGCACCAATACGGCCGCACCGCGCAAAGAGAGCGCGGTACTCGAACTCCCCTGCAATGTCCGCAGCTTCTCCGAAGCGGCCGGTGTGGCGGCAGGCCGCGTGCTTGGCACCTTGATGCAGATGGGCCATGCCCTGACCATCAACGCCAACATCGATCCCGAACTGGCCGAACTGCTAGCCACCGAGCTGGATCTGGAACTTGAGTTCAAGCACCCCCAGTCGCTCGAAGAAGGCCTTATCGACACGATCGATCAACATGTCGACACGGACGAACAGTTGATCAGCCGACCACCCGTGGTCACCTTCCTGGGCCACGTCGACCACGGTAAGACATCGTTGTTGGATTACCTGATCGGCACGAGTGTCGTGACTGGAGAAGCGGGTGGGATTACCCAGCACATCCGCGCATATCAGGTTGAAAAAGATGGGCGGATCATTTCGTTTGTCGATACGCCGGGTCACGAAGCATTCACGGAAATGCGTGCCCGGGGTGCCAACGTAACCGACATCGCAGTGCTGGTAATTGCGGCCGACGACGGCATCATGCCTCAGACGGAAGAGGCGATCAGCCACGCCAAAGCGGCGGAAGTTCCTATCGTGGTGGCGCTCAACAAGATTGACCTGCAAGGCGTCGACGAGAATCGCATCCTCACACAGATGACCGAACACGGGCTAACTCCCAGTGAATGGGGCGGCGACGTGGAAGTGGTACGCACCAGCGCCACGACCGGCCAAGGGATGGACGAGTTGCTCGAAACGCTGCTTACCGTAGCCGAACTGCACGACTACAAGGCCAACCCCAATCGAGCTGCCGACGGGGTTTGCCTGGAAGCCGAACAGCAGTCGGACAAGGGAGTGGTCGCCAAGTTCATCGTGCAAAATGGTACGCTCAAACCTGGAGATATCGTGCTGTGCGGTTCCAGTCACGGACGCATCAAAGCCATGTACGATACACTCAACCCGAGCCTGCAAATCAAAGCGGCTGGCCCTACCATGCCGGTCAACGTCACCGGCCTCGACCTGGCCCCTGGCGCGGGAGATCGCTTTTACGTGCTCGACAACATCGGGCAGGCTCGCGAGTTGGCCGAAACTCGCTCCGACAAATCTCGCGCACAATCGCTGTCGGGAACCTCGCCCAAGGTGTCCTTTGAAACTTTCCAAGACCTGCTGCAATCCGGCAAGCTCGGCAAGGTCGAAGACATGGTCGAGCTGAATTTGATCATTCGCGCCGACGCGCGGGGTAGCTTGGAAGCCATCGAGAAAGAGCTCTCCAAGATCGATCACCCGGAAGTCGATATTCGCATCCTGCAGAAGAGTGTGGGGGGCGTGACGGTTGCCGACGTGACCCTAGCCAGCGCGTCGCAGGCCGTTGTGGTTGGCTTCAATGTGATTCCTGACGAGAACGCGCGGGCCTTGGCCGATGAACGCAACGTCGAAATCCGCCGCTACGACATCATCTACAAGCTGGCCGAAGACATCAAAGCGATCGTCGAAGGGCGTTTGCGCCCCGAAGAACGCATCATCGAACTCGGTCGCGCCCTGGTCAAAACCGTCTTTACCATCTCGCGAGTCGGGGCGGTGGCGGGCTGCTACGTAGCCCAAGGTACAATCGAACGTGGCTGTCGCATTCGCGTCCACCGCGATGGCCGGACCATCGGCGATTACGCGCTGGATTCACTCAAACGACACAAAGACGACGTCAAGGAAGTACCACGCGGAATGGAGTGCGGTATCCGACTGGCAGGCTTCAACGACCTGAAACAAGACGATGTGCTGGAAGCCTACCGAGTCGAGGAGGTTGCGCGTAAGCTGGAGTAAGCAACCTTCCCAACTACGGTTCATTCTCTCGCCCCTACGCTGAAAAACCTATGACTAGCCGTCGACTATTAAAAGCCGCCGAGGCCATACGCGAAGTGGTCAGCATGGCCATTCTGACCGAACTGCGCGATCCGCGCGTCCAGAACGTAACGGTTACCGGCGTAGAAGTTGCCCCCGACATGCGCAATGCCAAGGTCCTGGTGAGCGTCATGGGAACGGAAGGCCAACAACATATGTGCTTGGGTGCCTTGCGACGTTCGGCTGGATTCCTACAGTCAAAAATCGCCAAAGGTATCGACACACGCTACACCCCACGACTCACTTTCGAACTCGACGAAGGGGTCAAGAAAAGCCTCGAAATGGCACGTATCCTGCACGAGCTCGAACAGGAGCGAGAGGAACTGGCCAAACGCCAGGCGGCAGAAAGCCATACCGACTCGAACGACTCGGCCCCCGATGACACCGCTTCTGACGATGCAGTATCCAACGAACGACCCAAGGCGGACGGTTCCTAAACGTCTCCTGAATGCCTCCCATGCGCAAGCCTTGACTACCATCGACCTCTACCCATCTCCAAGAGCAACCATGAGCACTAAGAATCGCGGCGACCGCATTCAGCTACTGCAGAAAGTCGTCACCAAGCACTACACGCCGGTGCCGGCAGCCGAGGATCGTTCGCTGCTCGAACAGTTAATCTACGCCTGCTGTTTAGAGGATGTTGCCTACGATGCAGCCGATGAAGCCTTCCATCGCCTGCAAGAATCGTTCTTCGATTGGAATGAAGTTCGCGTCACGACGGTCAGCGAACTATGCGAGACACTTCACAATCTGCCGGAACCGGCGGCGGCTGCCTTGCGCATTAAAAAGAACCTACACTCGCTATTCGAAACTCGCTATAGCTTCGATATCGACGACATGGCCAAGCTCAATCAAGGCAAGGCGATCGCTGAGCTGGAAAAACTTGCCGGGATGACCAAATTTGTCTTGGGCTACATGACTCAGAATGCGATTGGAGGACACTCCATCCCAGTTAGCAAGTCGATCCTGCAAGTATTGCTGGCGACCGAGATTGTCAGCCCAGCCGAAGCGGAGAAAGGGCAAGTTCCCGGCCTGGAACGCACCATCCCCAAGACCAAGGGGCTTGCATTCGCCTCGTGCTTGCACCAGTTGGCGGTTGCCCATGCCACTGCCCCGGGGAATAAAGAGACCAAGGCCATCATGAAAGAAGCGGGGGCCGTCGAACCGAAAAAAGCAGCAGCTCCACCGGCCACTCCCCGCCGGGATGCCAAAAGTCCGAAAGCAACCACTGCCAGCGGCAAACCAAACGACCAAAAAACCACCGATAAAAAGTCGGTGACCAAGAAGTCGGCAGCCAGCAAGACGACGACGAAGGCAACCCAACCCGCCACGAAGTCGACCACCAAGAAGCCAGCCAGCAAGGCACCTGCAAAGACGGTAGGCAAAGGCACGACGTCTAAGAAAGCTCCTCCCAAGAAGCCGACGACGAAAACCAGCCCACCCAAAGGCTCGACCAAACGCAAACCGCGTTAGACACAAACACCGTAACCGACCACCGGTTAAGGTTAAGTAGTTAAGTATTTTAATGATAATCGTGGAGCGCTCCGCCAATCGAAGTTTTCGGACGTCGGCCATTCCGCAGCGGCAAATTCTCGGTGGACATGAAAGCATCCGACCGGTGGTTCGATCAGCGACTACCACGCTAAACATCCAACATCTAATCTGGAATCATCTCTTAGTAGACCTATCATGGCTGGACATTCGCACTGGGCGGGGATCAAACACAAGAAGGCGCTGGTCGACAGCAAACGTAGCAAACTCTGGTCAAAACTCTCCAAAGCGATCATCGTCGCTGCCAAACTAGGAGGGGGGGATCCCGACGGCAACATCCGCCTGCGCGCCGCCATCCTCGAAGCCAAATCGCTCAGTCTCCCCAAGGACAATATCGAACGAGCCATCAAGAAGGGGACCGGCGAGATCGACGGTGGCAATGTCGAAGAGACACTCTACGAAGGCTACGGACCCGGTGGCGTGGCCATCATGTGCGATATCATGACCGACAATCGCAATCGCACCGCACCCGAGATTCGCAAGATCTTTGATGTCCATGGCGGCGCCTTGGGAGGAACCGGCTGTGTGGCCTATATCTTCGAACGCAAGGGGGTCATCGCCATCGATCTGACTGATAAAAGCGAAGAACAGATTATCGAAATCGCCTTAGAGAATAACGCCCTCGACGTGGAAACTCGCCAGCAGCGCATCGAACTCACGACCTCCCCCGAGTGTTTGTCGCAGTTGGCAAATGCCTTCGAGCAAGCCGGCATTGAGATGGAAGTCAATGAAGTGGTGCGCGTGCCGCAAACCACGGTCGACGTCGACGAGGAGACAGCGACTACAATTCTCAAACTCCTCGAAACACTCGAAGACCACGACGACGTCCAAGCCGTCTCGACCAATCTAAATTTCGAACACCCCACCATCGCCCGGCTGATTTCTTCTGGCGGCTAACTCCCACTACGAACGTACTTGCCCACGAACGTACTTGCCCACGAACGTACTTGCCCACGAATCACGCGAATGAGCGCGAATGAAATCTGTCCGATCGCGCCCCCAGCGCCCGCTTGTCGGGCTGGTGCGATAGTTTTTCGGCTAGCATACCGCGATGCTCGATTTCATTCGAAGGGCGCATTGCTGCCCCGCCCCCAGCGCCCGCTTGTCGGGCTGGTGCGGTAGTTTTTCGGCTAGCATACCGCGCCTCGTGCGGCCGCCCCTACCGAAGCCGATTCGCCCGCATGGCCACCGAGCTCGATCGGCAAAACAACTTCACCAGCGGGACGAGCCCACAGCGGGGTCGGGAAGATATTCCAACTTTCAAGCGCGAGCATATTGCGCGGCAGGGACGCGGGATGGAACGCAGTGAGGGGGGCTGAAGGGAAGCTGGTTGCTAGGTTGGCCGGCTGGTTGAGGTGTTGGGGCGAGCTCCGACTTGGCTTTGAGCTGGGGCGATACGCCCAATCCTTTTCCCAAACTCTCCAGGCGGTCGATCTTGCGAACCAACTCCGCCACGTTGTTGGCATCCAACTTGCGATAGACCTTCGCGCGACGCGATTCGATCGTGCGGACGCTGACATTCAATAGTTGGGCAGTATCTTTATTGGAGGTGCCAATTAAGATGTAATTGAGCACGTCTTTCTCGCGAGTGGTCAGTTTCGAGAAGCGGCCATGCAAACATTCGTATTCCGTATTTATTTCGGACAATTGTTGAACCCGTTGCAGCAGGCCGGGGAGCAAGCTTACGATGCGGTGACGCGCTAGTGGCTTGGCAAATACCAGTGCAACGCCATCTTTCATCAAGTCCACAACGTCGTCGATTTTAAGCGCACTTCCGGTAGCGACGACCTGAACACTGGGGTGTTGGCGGCAGATCGTCGAGACGCTAGAGAGAAAGGTGTGGGGCAACACCGACTGGTCAATAACCAAGAGCTGCGCTTCGCTGGCCAATCCAGTTAAACGTTCTGAATTGTGAAAAACATGGACCCGAAAGCCGTGGGCGGACGCGAGCTCTTGCCACATTTGGCTGGTTTCCAATTGCGAATCGAAGACAAATACATTCACGATGGGCGACCTCGTTAACATACGAATACGAACAGATATTAAGGAAAATGCCAGTAAAAAAACTGCCTTATTGTTCAAGTAAGCGTCAACCCAGCGTACAATCCGCAGGTAGCTTTAGATTTTTTTCGATATCCTTGGACGAACTCCTGGTGATTTTTTGCGACACATCCGATCCCTAGGCCCACCTCCTCAGCGATCATGACTACGCAACCTTCATCTAACCAGCCTAATCCGAATTCCAGCGATTCTGCGCGCTGGATCGAGTCGATGTACGACGATTTGCACAAAATGGCTTCGTCCTACATGAGAAACGAACAGAATACGGTCTCACTCTCGCCCACGGTACTGATCCACGAACTGTATATGCGGCTGCCTGCCGAACAAAACGCCGAGCTATCGCGGACACACTTCTTTGCTTTGGCCGCAACCACCATGCGACGAGCTCTGGTCGATCAAGCTCGCTTTCGAAATCGCAAGAAGCGGGGGGGCGAGTATTCGCGGCGGGCACTGATGGACTGGGAATCGATCTCGCCAGCCGATTCCGACCATGTGCTTGCGGTCGACGAGGCGTTGACGGAACTGGCAGCCCTCGATCCACGACAAGCTAGCATCGTCGAAATGCGTTTCTTTGCTGGTATGACCGTTGCCGAAGTGGCCGAACACTTGAAGGTCAGCAAGCGGACCGTAGAAGCCGATTGGACCATGACCAAAGCCTGGCTGCGCCGATGGTTTGACGACGAAGGCCAGAACCCTTGAGCGGCGATCTGTACCAACAAGCCAAAGCGGCCTTCGCTGAACTGATCGAACTGAACGACGAGCAGCGCGATGCGAAGTTGAGCGAACTGAAACAGCAAGCACCCGAGCTGGAACACGAAGTGCGCTCGCTGCTGGACTACCACACCGCTCAATCGCTAATCGCTCCGCCCGCCACTCCGAAAATCCGCACGCGTTCGACCCTCAGCACCACCTACCACACCTCGCGCTCCTTGAAGTGGTTGGGCGGCCCGCTACGCGGCTTGCTCATTGCCGGGCCGCTATTCTTGCTGAGCCTGCTTTTTGCTTTTTGGATCGACGGAGTAGCTCGGCGGCAGCTCAGCGCCTCGGTCACTCACCAGCTTACCGCAGCCATCGACTCGCGACTGAGCGAATTGCGACTGTGGGAGAAACAGGAACTGGCCGAGGCGAAGAATTGGGGAGAACATCCCCAAGTCGTCGAGGCGATCGAGCAACTGGTCGAGTCGATTCGCTCGCTCTCCCCCGAGGCCCCACAACTGAGGGACATATTGAAGCAGGCTGGTTGCTACCGCGAACTGTCGGCCCAGTTTACCAAGCTCGCCGGCCGGCCAGTCAGGTATGCTGTGTGGGACCGACGCATGATCGAACTCGTCGATTCGGAACAGGAATCCAATCCGGAATTGCTGGGCAATTCCACGACCACAGCCGGCGCCAATATGCTCGCCGAAGTGCTCAAGGGAACCCCCAAGTTGTTTCTCCCGCACGCGAACCTGCCGATCACGGAAGGCTCACGACCAAGTACTTCGCACCCTGGGAACATCTCGATCTTGTTGCCCGTGCGCAATCACGAAAGCGGCGCGGTAATAGCAGCCTTGATGCTGAGCGGTTACGGGCTGGACGAACAATACGCTGAAATGCTCAAGCGCTGGAGCGCCGATTCGCAGGGCGAGGTCTATTTGATCAGTCAACGCGGGGCGATGTTGACTTCCAGCCGCTATGCGGACCACCTCGGCGAACTGCCGCTAGCACGCGATCAATCGGGCTCCCTCGAAGCAAACCCCAATAACCAGCCGATCATGGTGCGCGATCCCGGAATTAATCTGCTCGGCGGCAGCCGGCCCAGCCAAGGTTCTGCCACGTGGTTGCCAACGCTCCTGGCCCGCCACGTCAGCTCGGGTGACAACGGCAGCTACGTGGATGGGTACCGGAATTACGTGGGAGAAAAGGTGGTCGGTGCCTGGCGCTGGCTCCCCGATCACGGCGTGGGTATCGCCTTGGAGGAAAACTACGACCGAGCCTTTGCCCTGGCCCGCACTCTACGCAATTCGTTGCTCACGCTGTCTGGCCTGTTTTCCATCGCGCTGCTCGGTTTTACCCTAGCGGTAGCCTGGGGAGAGCGCAGCCGGCGGCTGAAGAGCATTAGCGAAGTTGGCCCCTATCAAATCCAAGAGTTGTTGGGGGAAGGGGGCATGGGGCGTGTCTACTTGGCCGAGCACGCCCTGCTCTGCCGCCAGTCGGCCATCAAAGTACTGACCAAAGGGGACAACGACCTGAGCGTCATCAGCCGCTTCGAACGCGAAGTCCAATTGGCCAGTCAACTGACACATCCCAACACCATCTCGATCTACGATTTTGGTCGCAGTCGCGAAGGGGTGTTTTACTATGCGATGGAATACATCAACGGGGCTCACCTGGGGCAACTGGTCGAGTACACAGGGCCGGTCGAGCCGGGCAGAACCATCTACATCCTGCGGCAACTGTGCCGCGCGTTGTCCGAGGCGCATCAAGCGGGCGTGGTCCATCGCGATGTTAAACCGCAGAACATCATGGTCTGCAATCGAGGCGGCGAGCCCGACTTTGTCAAGCTGTTCGACTATGGGCTGGTAAAAGCCTTTGCACCAGGCGTGTCGCAGAACCCATCGCAGACTCGCGTGGTGGTCGGTACGCCGCGATTCATGGCTCCCGAGCGACTGAACAGCCCCTGGTTGGCCGATCCAAGGGTCGACATCTACTCGGTGGGTGCCCTGGCCTATTACTTATTGACCGCTCAGCTCCCACCGCTGGTCACCGTTGGGGATGCTAGTGAAGGCGAGCAACCGGGAGTAGAAACCCTCGATCTCCCCCCTGATGTCGTCGAATTTGGGGGGATTCTCAGCGTCTGCATGTCGGTCGAACCCGCCTCGCGCCCCTCAAGCATGACCTCGCTGCTCCGCGAACTCGATAGTTTGGCCAAGAAATTCCCATGGACGGTCGGCGATTCGGAGTTGTGGTGGAGCAAACACGAAGAAAAGCTACTCAAACTGGTCCGCGCCAAACGAAAGCAGCTCCCCGTCGATGGCGATAAACTCTGGCGGAGAGCACGCAAGTAAGCAGTTTGGCATTGAGCGATTGACCTGGGCAGGCTACGATTTCTAGCTTGGGGATAAAAGGGGGGCAGGAGTCAATTGCCGCCAGCGGCCCTTCGGGTGCTTTGCACAATTGACTCCTGCCCCCCTTTATCCCTGGTTACACTAGCTATAACCTGTCGCTTGCCGACAGCCTTCCCCAAGCTGTGCTGACTCCCAAAGGCCAACTCCACGGGAACATTTGACAGGCAAATCCAACCTGGCCGGCAATTTCCATCACCTGGTAAATCCATTAGAGACGACTCATGAAGGCTGACATTCATCCCAAGTACCAAGAGACAACCGTTAGTTGCGGCTGTGGCAATTCTTTCAAAACTCGCAGTATTCGCAATGAGTTGAAGGTCGACATTTGCAGCGCCTGCCATCCGTTTTACACGGGCAAGCTGAAGTTCGTTGACACGGCGGGCCGCATCGAGAAATTCCAGAACAAGTTCGCGGCAGGCACCTACGCTAGCTTGCAGAAGCCCAAGAAGGGTGCCAAGAAATAGCTGGGGTAATCTGGTTCGAATGAACATCGCTGGAGCCCGCCGTGCTACAACACGTCGGGCTCGTTTTGTTCCGGCTAACTTGGTGAACATTCTCTGTTGAAGAATCCTCTGCTATGAACGTCCGCGATGAGCTGCAAGCCAAACTCGCTCGCTTCGAAGAGCTCGAACAGCTCATGAGTCAGCCGGAGACGATGGCCGATTCGAGCAAGATGGCTGCCGCGGCTCGCGAGCACGGCTCTCTGGCGCGACTGGCCAACAAGTTTCGCTCTTACAAGAAATTGAGCGGCGATCTGCAGGGACTGATCGAAATGTCCGAGAGCGACGATCCCGAAGAGCGAGCGATGGCCGAAGAGGAGCTCGAAGGGCTCAAGGCCAACCGCGAGTCGCTGTGGGACGAGCTACTCGAGATGACCATCGGCGGCGAAGACGCAGTGCGCAGTCGCTGCGTGATGGAGATTCGCGCCGGAACCGGTGGCGAGGAGGCCGCGCTGTTCGCGCGCGACTTGTACGAAATGTACAAGCGCAATGCTGAAAACAAAGGCTGGAAGACCGAGATCATGGATATGAGCCCCACGGAACGAGGCGGCTTCAAAGAAATCATCTTGGGTTTGGAGGGCGAAGGCGTCTATCGCGAACTCCAGTTCGAAAGCGGCGGTCATCGCGTGCAACGAGTTCCCGAAACGGAAACCCAAGGCCGCGTACACACCTCCGCAGCCACCGTGGCCGTCATGGCCGAGCCCGAAGACGTAGAAGTCGATCTGAAGAAAGACGATTATCGCATCGACAAATTCTGTGCCAGCGGGCCGGGTGGCCAGCACGTCAACAAGACCGAATCGGCTATTCGCTTGACACACTATGACAGCGGCATCGTCGTACAGTGCCAAGACGAAAAAAGTCAGTTGAAGAACTTGGCCAAGGCACTGCGCGTGTTGAAAAGCCGCATCTACGATTTTCGCCGCCAACAGGAAGATCAGAAGCGAGCCGACGCGCGCAAGAGCCTCATCGGCTCGGGGGATCGCAGCCAACGGATTCGCACCTACAACTTCCCTCAGAATCGTTTGACCGACCACCGCATCAACCTGACAATCTACAAGCTCGATCAGATCATGACGGGCGATCTACAGCCCGTCACCACGGCGCTGATGGCCTACGAACGCGATCAACTGCGCGGCGAGACGGAGGGGAATGGATGAGCACTGCCGAAGCATGGACGGTGGGTAAGCTGCTGACTTGGACGACCGAATACTTGAAAAGCAATGGCTCACAGTCTCCTCGATTGGATGCCGAAGTCTTACTCGCCCATGCGCGTGGTTGCCAACGGATTGAACTCTACACCGCCTTTGCCGAAGAGCCGACGGAAGAGACCAAAGCCGCCTTTCGCGAAATGGTGCGCCGCCGCTCGGAAGGCACCCCAGTCGCTTACTTGGTGGGCTACAAGGAATTCTATTCGGCGACATTTGAAGTCAATCCCGATGTACTCATCCCACGCCCTGAGACCGAGCACTTGGTCGTCGAAGCACTCGATCGGGCCAAGCAGATCCGCGAAACACGCGGCGATGCCAACGCCGAATTGCGCATCGCCGATGTCGGCACCGGTAGCGGAATCATCGCCATCAGCATGGCCAAACATTTGAAGCACTGTCACCTGACAGCCATCGACATCTCGCCGGCCGCCCTAGAAATTGCGCGACGCAATGCGGCCAAGTACGATCTGGATGATACTCGCATCACTTTGGTCGAAGGGAATCTCCTGGAGGCTTGCCCCCAGGAGCATCCATTCGACTTGATTCTTAGCAACCCGCCTTATGTCTCCCAAGCGGAGTTTGAACAGCTCGACAAGACCGTGCGCGATTACGAACCTCAAACTGCCCTAGTAGCAGGCCCCCTGGGATCGGAAACCATCGTGCAATTGATCGAACAGGCCCCCGCACACCTAGCCGACGACGGCTGGTTGATCTTCGAACTCTCGCCGATGCTAGCCGAGCAAATCGACACCTGGATACCGGCAGGTTGGCAAGCACCGATTGTCACCAAGGACTTCGCCGGCCACGCCAGAATCATATCACTATCACGCAAGTAGTGGACGAGGTTACGAGTCCCTGAATCATACCGAATCGCACGGCCTCGTGGCCTCGTCCACAATCCAAACTTTAGAAAGCCATCTCCTATGTTCCCCATGGAAAAACTGGTATCGCTCTGCAAACGTCGTGGTTACATGTTTCAATCGAGCGAAATCTATGGCGGCCTGAATGGATTTTGGGATTACGGCCCATTGGGAGTCGAACTCAAACGCAACGTCAAAGACGCTTGGTGGCATGACATGGTCAGCGGTCATGACGAATTGTCCGTCTTGCAGGGAGCGCCCAGCGAGTACGAGATGACCGGTTTGGACTGTACGATCATCATGCACCCGCAAGTCTGGAAGTGCTCGGGGCACTACGATCTGTTTCACGATTACATGGTCGATTGCCGACAGACTCGCAAGCGTTACCGTCACGATCAAGTGCGTGGGCGTTGGGCCGAGGCCAAGGGTCAAAAGGTTTTTGTCACCACCATGGTCGAAACCGATCAGGAAGATGAGGAATCGCTGCGGCGTGCCATGAAGTTCTTCAAGCTTCGCAATAAAGACGCCGACCAGTTGTCGTGGGATGGCGGCTATCGTGTGCTGACCGAGATCGACGACTTTTCCCAAGTGCTCGGCCCCGACGCCAACGAACTGGGAACGTTGACCGAACCACGCGAATTCAATTTGATGTTCAAGACCTACGTCGGTGCGCTCAGTGGCGAAGAGGGTGCAGCCTTCCTACGTCCTGAGACAGCGCAGGGTATCTTCGTCAACTTCAAGAATGTGGTCGACAGCTCGCGCGTTAAAATCCCATTTGGTATCGCGCAGGTCGGCAAGAGTTTCCGCAACGAGATCACACCTCGCAATTTCACCTTTCGCTCGCGCGAGTTTGAGCAGATGGAGATCGAGTTCTTCTGCCATCCGAACTCGTCGCAACAATGGTATCGATTCTGGCGTGACCGTCGTTTGCAGTGGTACAAGGATCTCGGCCTGTCTGGAGAGCGGCTGATTTTACGCGAGCATCATACCGATGAGCTGAGTCACTATTCGACAGGTACTGCCGATATCGAATATGCCTTCCCATTCTTGCCTGAAGGTGAATTTGGCGAACTCGAGGGGATCGCTCACCGTGGCGACTTCGACTTGCGCAGCCACATGGAAGGCAAGCTCGATGAAAAATCGAATCCTCTGACCGTGCAACTTGGCGAGGATGGCAAGCCCAAGTATCGCGGCAGCGGTAAGGACTTGACCTACCGCGACGAGCTGACCAACGAACGTTTTACACCACACGTTGTCGAACCATCGGCGGGCGCCGATCGCGCTACCCTGGCCTTCTTGTGCGAAGCCTACCATGAAGACGAAGCGCCCGATGAAAATGGTAAACTGCAATCGCGCGTCGTGCTACGGCTCAATCCACGACTGGCACCACTCAAAGCCGCAATATTTCCGCTGGTCAAAAAAGATGGTATGCCCGAAGTCGCCAAGGACATCTACCGCGCGCTGAAGAAGAAATTCAATGTATTCTATGACGAAAAGGGAGCCGTTGGCCGGCGTTATCGCCGACAGGATGAGGCCGGTACCCCTTACTGCATCACCGTCGATGGCGAATCGTTGCAAGATAAGACCGTCACCATTCGCGACCGCGACTCGCTCGAACAAGTCCGAGTAAGGATCGACGATGTCGTTAGCGAAATCGAAAACCGTGTCTCGTGCTCCTAGATTGGATGGCAAGAATATAGGGGCAAGAAAATGAAGGGCCCTGGCAATAGCCTGGAAAACATACCGCTCGCAAAGGCTCCCTCGTGAAATGCTTTGCGCGCTCGCGCCTTCGCCTTAGTCTAGGCGTCCTTGAGGCGACTGTCTAATTTGTTTTCCGCTTTTCCTGCATGTGACTTACTAGGTCGATCCATTTCTGGGCGGTGGTGGCCACGCTGAATTGCTCGCGCGTGCGTGCGGCGGTGGCTTGCAGCTTTCGATCGAGCGCGGGATTCGAATCGGCGATTGCTGTCAGCGCTTCGATGCATCGCGCCGCCAGCGATGCGGGGTTGCTCGGCTCGGCAATCCAACTGGAACATTCGTCGGTGCCCGCCGCGAGCACTTCCTGCGCACCGCCGATGGCAGTGGCCACAATCGGCTTGCCTAACATCTGGGCTTGGATCAGTACCAAAGACAGTCCCTCGGCGTGCGATGGATGGACGACCACATCGGCCGCGTCGAGCAAGCGCTGAGCGTCGCGGCGGTACCCTAGCAAACGCACCTTGCGTACCAGACCACGTGAGGCGATTAAATCCCCCAAACGCTCTTGCTCGTCGCCTTGACCGGCGATCACGGCAACCAATTCGGGATACGCGGGAGCGAGCAGCGCCATGGCTTCGATTAAGTCGCTGTGCCCCTTGCACTCGAGCAGATTGCCGACGCACACCAACAGCCGTTGTGTGGGCGCGAGCTGCAGTTCGGCTCGTACTTCCTCGCGTGCTCCTGGCTCCGAAGCCAGCGGCGGACAGCCTCCGTGAATCATCTCGACGTGCCCGACGGGAAGACCACCATCGCATGCAACCTGCCAAGCGGCTTGCGAGACACAAACCATCTTGTCACATAGCAATCGATATTTCAACGCACTGTTCAAGCGAAAGACGGTGTGCTTGAAGGCGAGTCGCAGCGGACGCGGCTGGCGACAAAATAATGCCGCGGAGCCAACCAGGGGAACTGCGTGCGAATCGTTGAGCACCACCACATCGGGACTCCACTCGCGCAGGACACGGCGAATTGCCCACCAATCGAAAACATTGGAGCCACGCTTTTGGGTTGCATGCAATATCGTGGCACCATGCTCCAACGCGTGCCGCTCGACTTCGCAATTGTGGCGAACGATGCAACTGACCGAGTGTCCAGCTCGGATCCATTGACTACCGATCGAGGCAAGCAGCGACTCGCCACCTCCCCAATGTTCTTGTGTACTGACCAGACAGAATCGCATAGGGTGTGGGGGGTTTTCGTTGTCCAAACAGGGTAGTTTGGCAGTAGAATGCCGTTGTGGATAGACTGTGAATCTTCTAAATCTACTCATTCAACGCAATACCGCCCAACTCTAATTAGCAGCCACATTATAGAACAATTGTTGTAGGGTGCATAAACCCTGCCAGCGGCAATAAGTGTCTTGTGTGGCAAAATTGGATCTCTGGCAAATTAGCCAAGGCTAGCATTGGTCGGCAGACGATAGTTGGCATAGCTACACTACTGCGTTCGCTAAGTCCTCCTGTGTGACTATGGACAGCACAATCGATTCCGACATGGAATGCGACGCGTGGATGGCCTTGACCTCGGTCGGTGGTCTATCCTATAAGTTCATTTGAGGTTTCACACGCAGGGGAGATTCTATCGTTATGCAAATCAACAGTTTGCAATCCACCACCGCCACGCAGTCGGTCAATCGCAGCCAGCCGCTTCAGGCTGGGGGCAAGCCGGATGGGGCCAGTCCGATTCGTTCGGCCGCCTCCGATGAACTTGAATTGTCGTCTGAGGCTCAGCAAATCAGCCAGGCACAAGCGCTCGGACAAACCGACCGCGCGTCGGATGGAATCCGTACGGAGAAGGTAGCTGCTCTGCGTGAGGCCATCTCGAACGGTACGTACGAGACCACCGAAAATCTGTCGGCAGCACTTGATAAACTGCTCGATACGTTGGCCTAAGAAAGCCGCTGTCCCCTCCGCCGGCCAGTCGCTTTCGTGTGGCCCACCAAGCTGGCGCAAATCGATTTTGGCAGACAGCCTGACGGCGAGCCTCTCCGCAGGCTCGTTTGGCTGTAGGGAGATCTACCACGCCCTCCAGTTCGAAGGTCTAGTGTGTATAATAGACGTTCGTAGCCTTCCGCTGCTTTAGCATTGCTAGTATGCAGCCTTGTGCTGTTGGCTACGAGCGATTACTAGCTCATTCCAACGTTTAGAAACCGTGCTGAGGCGTTCGTGGCGGAACAATTAGACAACGTAGAAGTCTCGCAGTCTCCCCTGGAGCGGTTCGAGGAGTATTTGCTCAGTCGCGGTCTGAGGAAAACTGAGCAACGTCGTTTCTTAGTCGAGCAGGTCTTCAGCCAACACGAACATTTTGACGCCGATCAATTGATTGATCGACTACCGCGAAAAGGTTCCGAGAGCTACGTCAGTCGCCCAACTGTCTACCGTACTCTGAAAGAATTTGTTGATGCCGGACTTCTGCGAAGTTTTGAGCTCAATGGCCGTAGCGTCTATGAGCACGACTACGGATACCCTGAGCACGATCACTTTTACTGCGTCAAATGCCACGAACTGACGGAGTTTCAGTCTGAGGCCCTCGTTCAAATGCGCGACGAGATTGCCCGCAATCATCGCTTTCGTGTGCGCAGCCACCGCTTGATCATTCAAGGCGTCTGCCACGATTGCAGTAACCGCCGCAATCAACGTCGCCAACAAGACCGAGTCTAGCAGGTCTGACCGTCATCGTCGTCATCGGACTCCATCCCTAAGCGCATCGTCAACTGTTCAAATTGGCAATAGAGCTGATCGCTGCTGGTGTGAACGTGCTCCGCCTCAGTAATAAAGCGAATGTCCTTGTCGATGTAGACATCGTTACTGATCAACACCCGCTCGTATGGCTCCAAGGGAGAACCGTAGGCGATAATCAGTTTGTGCTCGTCGAATTGAACCTCTTGCTGACGCTTCGGGTTTAACACGGCGATCCCTGTACAACCATCGTTGAGCAACATCTCTTCGAAATCGTAGAGAATGCTTTTGAGGACAGGCATGTCGATGTGTTCGCGATAGTGATCTTGATGACCACCGGAATGGTAGTGGCTGGTTTCGAGCACCACGTCGACCACAGGTCCGAGCGTATCGATCATATCGATAAACAGATCGAACAGTCGTTCTCGCGAGGCGGCAGCCATGATGACAGGAACCTTGGTGTTCGTCGTTGGGTCGACGTAAACATCATGCCGAAACCCCTGGCGTGGCACGATTTGGAGGTCGACAGCGGGACGAACAGCCTCGGTCAAATCGAACGCACCGTAGCGGAAAACCTTCAAATGGGCTTCCAATTGGTCGTCGGTCAGGCTACCAAAACTGGTCAGCGCGTCGCTGGGGGTGGATACCGCCTGCGGAGCGCCTGTGGTTTGAGATCGTTGTTGCGAACCCATGAATCGGTCTCTTAAGTGCAAAATGGGGGGGAGTTCAGGCGGCAGGCCTCGTGCGAGCCCGTTTCCGCCGACAAGCAAAACTAGGTTACGCGCCGCAACAGATGCGATTTCCGCTAAAACTTGTCTACTTTCCTCACAGAGACAGCGGTTGCGATTGTTACAGCCCCGCCAAACTGAACTTGCCATCCATCCAAGTTGCCCAAAAACCACAACGTCCGACTACAATTGAAGCACAATGGCATCGTCACCCGAGCGGTTACTTCGGGAACCCTACCAAGTCGAATTTTCAACAGCCTATTTTTATGGAACCCATGCACGAAACCGATGCATGGAACAAGGACCAATGGATGCAAGCCCTTCCTACCACCTCGGCCAGCAATCGGTTGTGTGCCGTCGCCATGCTCGTCGCCATGTGCCTCGGTTGCCTGCCAAATAACGACACCACAGGACGCGACCAAACACCACCAGCCAGCCCTGCCGTCCCTGCCCCGCCAGCCGACGCTTCAGCCGAGCCCGCTCAACCGAGAGCGATTGAAGTAGCCGCTGGACAGTCGCCTTGGATTACGCCTGACGAGCTCCCATGGGACAAGTGGTATCTACAGTACCTCGATGGCAATTGCATTGGCTACACGCACGTCATCGTGAACAAGTCGGCCATCGAAGGGGACACACAGAATATCCGTATTAACCGCTTAGATTGCATCGAAGTCGACAACAATGGGACCAAGGCCCGCTATAAGCGAACGCTCGAGTCGCTCGAGAATTCCGATGGCCGCATGATCAAGCTCACCGACACCACGCAATCGTTCGATGGCAGCACCAAAACCGAAGGCAATCGCGTACAAGGCAGGTTCAAAGCCAGCACGAACAAAACCACGCCGACGGACACAGAGACTATCAGCGTCAATCTCGATTGGGACGACAGTACCTGGGGGGTAATCGGGCTCCAGGGAGTGATGATGGGACATATTCCGCAACCAGGTGAGCTGTTGCATGCCCAACTGTTTGTTCCACAGCTCTACAAGATCGCACAAGCTGAACTGCTGGCCGGCCAGCCCGACCTGACAGCCCTCCCCGGCGGCCAAACTCAATCTCTACTCGCGGTCGATATCATCCTGCGCAGTGAAGATAAGGGCATGCTGTCGCGCAATTGGATCAACGAGCGAGGAGAGGTGCTCAAGACGGTCGCCTTGTCGGGCCCCAACTTGAGTACGTTTTGGACGCCAGCCGAAATCGCCCACCGAACTCGGGACGAATTCGATCTGGCCGAGTTGCTGGCTACGCGCGTCAGTTTGGCCGGCGAATCGCCGCAGTCGGAGACGCGGCGAGTGGTCTACTCGGTCGAACGCGAATCCGCCAACGGAACGGAGGTATTTAGCCTACTAGCCCAGTCGCCGATGCAGTCGGTCGTGTCGCGCAACGCGCTCAGCGCGGAAGCTACGGTTACTCGGCCCGACAGGCACAGCGCTGCCGCTGCAGACAAACCCGAGACGGCCCCCGACGAACGGTGCCTGCAAGCCACGAAGCTGATTCCTGCAAGCCATCCGCACTTGGTCAGTCTGGCCAATGAGTGGGCTTCTGGGGAGGATGATTCAAGCGACGAGGCTGAAGACGCAGCGGAAAACAGCGACGGCAATCACTCACTCGATACCCTTGCGCTACGGTTGACCCGCCGGGCGCAACAAGAAATCGCGCTGACTGCGCTTGACCGCAACGTCACTGGTGTGCTGCAAACAGTCCGACAAAAACGTGGCGATTGTGTCGAGCAGGCGATGCTGTTGACGAGCCTGCTGCGCGCAAAACAGATTCCCGCCCGTACGGCCAGTGGTCTTATCATCGATCCGCAAGACCCAACCCAAATGCAATTCCACGCCTGGGTAGAGGCTTGGCTAGGCGATCACTGGCTCGTCCTCGACAGTACCACGGGTGGAATTGCCGGCCCCGAGCGATTGAAGTTCTATGACAATGTTTTCACCAGCGATAACCCCTATGAAGCGATCCTGCCCACCTTTCGTGAGATGCAGGGCCTGCAGGTTCGCGTGAAGGAAATTGAGTAAGCTTTGACGCCATCGTCGCTGATCGCTCCGCCGATCAGTGCTCTTCGTCAACGGCAACGAGAACTGTGTAGTTCAAGGTAGCTTACGCAATCGCAGGGGAAAATATTGAAAATGCTGGGCCACTGCGGCGAGCAGCGGGTCAATGGTACTAGCCTGAATCGGTTTGACCGGTGGCCATGCCATCCATTGAAAACCGATATGCTCGGTCAACTGCGGCGAATAGGCTTTCGCCACGTAGCCCAGGAAGTAGTTGACGCGTTTGAGATAGTTCCCCCGCTTGGCACCCACCACCTCATATTCGATAGCAAATCGAAAATCGGGATCGATGTCGATTCGCTGCGCGGAGATCCCCGTCTCTTCTTCGGTCTCTCGCAGGGCGGTCTGCAGAATCTCCTCCCCTGGCTCGGCGTGTCCCTTGGGTAAATCCCAGCGTCGAGCATGTCGCATCAACAGAAACAATGGGGCTGGGGACCTACAAAACAACAAGCACCCCGCCGCGTCAATCACGCGTTCCATCCTCTGCTCTCCCTCGGTGATTTCAGCGGCGAGCCTCAACCCATCCGTTGCTAGAACTGTTAAACTGGTTTTCTGAATACTTCATAGGATAGAGACAAGATCTCGGTCGTTGTAGTGCCGGTCGAGATGACAAGTCTGTTTGGTACGGTACGTCGCCGGGACTCATAGCCTCGTCGACTTCGGCCAATGCTAAAGCTAAACCGCGACAATGCTCGAACGCAATTTCAATTCAGGACTTCGCCAACCATGCTCAACCAACCTATCCTCGCAATAGCGTTCTTACTCTTCTCTTTTTATCTGATTCACCCTAGCTGGTGTCAAGCGCCAACTCAAACGGTGCAAATAGGCGAGACGCAATTTACCATCCCTGCCGATATGCAATTGGAATCTGTAGCCAGCGAAGATTTGACGACTTGGCCCATGCTAGCCGATTGGGATCTGCGCGGCCGCCTAATGTTGGTCGAATCGGGGGGAGTGACTAGTCCGATTGCAGAAAGCAACAAGCAGTTGCTGCATCGCATCGTGCGATTGGACGATCAAGATGGCGACGGCCACTTCGACCAGCGTACTGTCGTCGCCCAAAACCTCCCATTCACCGAAGGGATATTGTGCGTCGGACGCGACTTATTGATAACGGCCCCGCCGTCGATCTATCGCCTGATCGATGCAGATGAAGACGGCCTTTACGAAGATCGAGAGGTCTGGTTCGACGGACAAACGCTTACCGGTTGTGCCAACGATTTGCATGGACCTTACCTTGGGCGCGACGGTTGGATCTACTGGTGCAAAGGGGCCTTTGCCGAACAACAGCATACACTGCTAAACGGAAAGCAACTCACGACTTCGGCCTCGCATATTTTTCGGCGACGGCTTTCCGGCGGTGCGATCGAATCGGTGATGACCGGTGGTATGGACAATCCAGTGGAAGTCGCCAGTACGCCCGAAGGAGAGCGTTTTTTCACCAGCACTTTTCTGCATACCCCCGGCCAAGGCCAAGGTCTACGCGATGGTGTAGCGCACGCAGTGGTTGGTGGCCTGTACGGAAAAGACCACGCGAAAGTTATCGATGGGCATGTGCGCACTGGGGGGCTGATGCCAGTCATGGTGGAACTGGGAGCGGCGGCTCCGAGTGGATTGGCCTGCCTCGCATCGACTCGGCTATTCCCCCCCGAGCGCGCTGGCCAGCGCACCCTGGTGGCAGCCTTGTTCAATTTGCAGAAGGTTACCGCACATCGACTGCAACCCGCTGGAGCCAGCTTCACTACGGACAATCGCGACTTGGTCGTTGCCGATCGTATCGACTTTCATCCAACCGATGTACTCGAAGACGCCGATGGTAGCTTGCTGATCGTCGATACCGGTGGCTGGTACGATTTGTGTTGCCCCTCCTCACGCGTCGATCAAAAAACCGCCGGCGGCGGTATCTATCGCCTGACACCCACCACATCGTCGATCGTAGACCGACAACTCATAGCACGCGAATCGTTTGCGCCGGTCGAGCAAACGACCATGATCGACGTAGCCGCCATCGCTCGACAATTGATTGATGTTCGCCCTTGGGTATCGCGTCGAGCCCAACTGCAATTGCTCGAACTCGCAAATTCGGTGGGCAGCAGCACAGAGGAGAAACTTGGAACATCCGACATTGATACCGCTACCACAAAATGCTTACAGCGGCAAATGCGGGACGGTTCTTTGCCTCAGAACAGCCGCTTGGCCAGCTTGTGGGGACTATGCACGTTTGGTAGCCCAAGTGCACTGGCTGCCATCGGCGAGCAGTTGAACGGCAACGATGACTCGCTGGCGCAAGCTGCCTGCCATGCCGTATCGCTACATCGGTATGCACCGGCTAAGGCACCACTGGAGCAATTGCTTGGACACGCGAACCTGCAAGTGCGACGCGCGGCTGCCGAAGCGCTCGGACGCATTGGCGACAACCAATCGGCTCGTAAGTTATTCGCCAGCCTCGACGCGTCTGAAGCCAATGATCGCCACTGGCAACATTCCGTAACCTACGCACTGATCGAGCTTTCAGCCATCGACGAAGCGCTCGAGTGCCTGTCGATCGAAGCGTTGCAAGTAGGCAGCCAGTCACAACCCTCCCCAATTGCACCCAGCTCGACACCAATCCCCAACCCACTGCGCAAACAAGTCGCTATGCTCGTCATCGATCAATTGGGCGCCGCCGAGCGCCTGACGACCAATATGCTGCTCGACGGCCTCCAATCCGATAATGAGCCCTATCGCCAAACTGCCATTGAAATATTGGCCAAGCATCCCCAGTGGGCACCGAACTATCGCGTGGCCATCGATGAATTATTTCAACACGCGGAACAAGCAAGCAGTCGGGCTGGGACAGGCACACTCCATACGAACGCCCCATTTGCAAATGCATTGCAAACCATAGTGGCCGGCTGGCGCGATACCGCCACCGTGCAAGAACTAACGACCCAGTGGATCAGCTCGGCGCCCAAACTCGATCAGCCCAAGCAACAGCAACTAGTCAAGCTACTGTCTGCCTACGACCTTGGCGAACTACCAACGAGCTGGATTGAACCGCTAGTAAAATGGCTGGAAGAATCAGAGCCGACGACTCAGGTGTCTATCGCGAACCAAATAAGCGATCTGAAACTACCTGTGTCCTCCGGGCTAAACACTAAGCTATTGAGCCTGGCCGCGGCCAGTCATGACGATGTGGCTCGATTGCAGTTCTTAGCCGCGCTACCCATTGGGTCTGCTATCGCGAACCCGCAACTCGAGCAATCCGTTCTGTCGGCACTGACAACTGACGAGGAAGCCCAAGAGCTCGACTCAACCCCAACGAGTCTCGAATCACAGAGCGAATCCACTGAGGACTCTTCACCTTCGGCCACATTGTCTAACGCAGGGTTCAAGGCATTGCAACGCGTTCGACTCAGCCCTCAGTCGGGGAGGCAATTGCTGGCCACTTTGCCAATGCAACCGCCCCGATTGCTCACTCTGGTCGTCGACGCGATCAGCCGCGTGGGAGATGATGCCTTGGATACAGAATTGCTCAGCCAATTGAGCCAACTTCCTGCCGCTCGCACGCTAGCCGAAGAGCAACTGCTTAACCTCTATCGCACACGCTCAGCGTCCTTGCAACAAGCCGCCCAAGCAACCGTGGCGAGCCTGTCGCGCCCGCCGAGCGACATTCAAGAGAAGATCGATACCATTCTGTCGCAGTTGAAACCGGGCGATCCGATCCGCGGCCTGCAGCTTTTTCGCAGCAGCAAGGTATCTTGTAGCGCATGTCACCGTCTGGGATACGTAGGCGGTGAGATCGGTCCGAACTTGACGCACATCGGCTCCAGTCGCACTCGGCCTGCTCTCCTAGAAGCCATTTTGTTTCCGAACGCACGGTTGGAGCAAAGCTTTCAACCGACCAAGGTGTTGACCCACGACGGGCAAGTTTACAACGGTCTGATCACGCGGCACATGAGCCCAACTCAGTTCATGATGCAATTGACCGCCGACAAATCGATCGTGCTCAATACCGATGACGTCGCGCGGCAGGAGGCAAGCCAAGTATCTATTATGCCCGGTGGCTTGGCCGAATTACTGACACTCGAAGAATTGTCTGACCTGATGGCCATTCTCGAATCGGCCAAATGAGGCTTTGCTTGGTGCTTGGTGCTTGGTGCTTAGTGCTTAGTGCTTGGTGCTTAGTGCTTGGTGCTTGGTGCTTGGTGCTTGGTGCTTGGTGCTTAGTGCTTAGTGCTTGGTGCTTAGTGCTTAGTGCTTAGTGCTTGGTGCTTGGTGCTTAGTGCTTAGTGCTTGGTGCCTAAGGATCGCTTTTCCGAACAAAGAACAAAGAACAAAGAACAAAGAACAAAGAACAAAG
Source organism: Pirellulaceae bacterium (assembly GCA_020852965.1). Classification (GTDB taxonomy): domain Bacteria; phylum Planctomycetota; class Planctomycetia; order Pirellulales; family Pirellulaceae; genus Aureliella. The sequence goes on from JADYZV010000028.1 coordinate 154,621, forward strand.
AACAAAGAACAAAGAACAAAGAACAAAGAACAAAGAACTAAGAACTAAGAACTAAGAACTAAGAACTAAGAACTAAGAACTAAGAACTAAGAACTAAGAACTAAGAACTAAGAACTAAGAACTAAGAACTAAGAACTAAGAACTAAGA
>JADYZV010000029.1 GCA_020852965.1 Pirellulaceae bacterium
AGAGTAAAAACGACGAAAAATATCGCTTTCCCACCTCACGTAATTGTTGTACCGCAAATCTTCGTCGTTGATTTGCCACCAAAACCCGCCTAGAATCCAGCTCAACCCAATTTCCGGTCAGACACTAACTAGGCATGTTGTCGTTCTAAATCCCGCCGCGTCCGTGCGCGCAGAGCGACTGAAAATCGTCGAGGGCAAGACGCCGGAGATTACCATCGAACAAGCTCGTCTATTGCTTCGCAGCATTGACACGACCAATATTGTGGGCCTGCGAGATCGGGCAATTATCGGGATCCTGATCTACACGGCCGCTCGTGTGGGCGCGGTAGCCAAGCTCCGGCGCTGCGACGTTTACGATTTGGGCGACCAGAACTGCCTTCGATTCCACGAGAAGGGTGGCAAGTCCCGAGAAATCCCCGTCCGACACGACCTCCGTCAGTTAATTCAGGAATACCTGGAAAGCGGTGGACTCGCTTACTCCGACAAAGCCAGTCCGCTCTTCCGAACCACCATCCGCCGCACGAAACGCCTAACCCAGTCCAGCATGACCGCCGACGACATGGGACGAATGCTCAAGCGCCGACTTCGGACCGCTGGGCTTCCCAGTCGACTCTCGCCGCACTCGTTTCGAGTTGCCACCATCACTGACTTGCTCAATCAAGGCGTCGCCTTGGAAGACGTCCAGAATCTTGCCGGCCACGCTGATCCCAGAACAACGAGACTGTACGATAGGCGTCAACGCAAAATCACTCGCAATATTGTCGAGCGGATTTCCATATAGCGAATTCCTTCAGCCAATAAAATTCTTGATACAACTAATTCCTATGTCGCAAAACACGATCCAACTTCGAGCGCTCCGTGAGCGAGTCTCCCAAATTCAGGATGAACTACATATCGTCCGCGAGATGCTGGCGTGTGTGCTCGGTACATACAATTTCTCTACAATTGACCGCCCCGCCGCAAGACTGCACCAAAGTGGCGAAGTTCTGATTGCACTTGAGGAAGCAATTTCCATCGTTTGGAGCAAGTCAGCAGCAAAGACTGCAGAAAGCAGAAAGAATCATGCTAGTATTCTTGATAGTTGGGCAATGGAAGGCCTCGTTGGCGTGATTCTTGAGACCTCGGTGATCAATGGCACTCGTTTTACCTCACGTGAGGCTGCGCACCGATTCAAAGAAAAAACTGCAGCATACAAACCACAGATTGTTGCCAAGTAGCAGAATGGACTACTGAACTTGATTGTCCGACTTTCGCAGAAACTGAGCGCGAAGATCAATGCTGGCAAGCTCGATAGCATGCCACTTGACACAAATCCGTACGCCGATTGGTCGTGCCATCTATTTAATGTGAGTCGAGTCCAGTACATCATCCTCAGTAATACCGCATCCCTGTATTCATGCGTGATGCTCGGAAGAGGAATTGCGAATGAAAGTAGCTTCATCCAACGTGCCAGAGATACGATTCGTGAGTTCCTAATTGACGATGGACAGCAATTCGTCTACGAGCGTTTTATCGCGCCAAGCATTGCTGCCGGGGAATTCGCCAAAGCTCACAATCGCGGTGTGACTGGTTCGATGAACGAATTGATCGGCACGGCCGAATACCTATTGGCAGATCACGGTCATTCTCCACACTCCGTTGGGTTTGAACTCAACGATATTCTCCTTAGTTACATCGGCACAAAAGAGACCGGTGACTATGACCGGCCAAACAACGCTTTTCGCAACCTTGCTGCTAAAATGAGCCACTAGATGTCAAATCGGAATCTCCCGACTGACTCGCAAGTTTTAAGATACCAAGCTGTTGCACTGCCCATCATGCACATGGCGCCAAGTTCGTAGCATCGAAGTCGGAGGAAATGCCAATGTCTACCGCAACCGTAATGGAACGGACTTTCACGCGACAGGAATTCTACGACCTTGTTTGGTCTGCGCCGGCGACTCAACTAGCAAAGGAACTGGGGTGCTCGGATGTGATGATCGGTAAAGTCTGCAAGGCGTTTGACGTTCCGAAGCCCTATTCAGGCTATTGGGCGAAGCTGGCCCATGGCAAGAACCCTGAGAAGACTAAGCTTCCCGACAACGAAGATCCAGGAGTTCAGTCCCTGACGTTTATGAAGCACCCAGACTACGATGCTTCGGTCAACGAGCTGCCGCGCGAACTGCAGTACGAAGAAGAGATTCTTGAAATCCTTGACCGAGCCAAATCGCTCGAAGAGCTCTCAGTGCCCAAGACTCTTCGAAATCCACATCGGCTGGTCGCTCAGAAAAAGGAAGTACTCGAGTACATAGCGGCGCGAGAAAGCATCCCTCCATACAAGAGAGATTACTCGAGTTATAAGACTCCGCCAGCAACTATCGACATCGATGTGACCAAGAACCAGACTTGCCGTGCCCTGAGGATCATGGATGCATTTATCAAACGCATTGAGAAACTGGGCGGACGCGTTGAGATTCGCGCTGCCCGATGGAATGAACGGCTTACCAGCACGTTTGTGGTCGTAGCCGATGAAGATGTTACGCAAATCCGTCTCCGCGAGAAACACAATCAGATTCGAGTCAAAACTGACAAATCTGGCTTTAGCTGGCGGGACAGCCGAACTGAGCTCATCCCGAGCGGGGAGTTACTCTTCGATGAGGGCCCATCAAGTTACGGCAGTCCACTGCTCAAGGACACGAAGAAGAGCAAGATTGAAGATGGACTAGGAAATCTGGTGATTACTCTGATCAAAAAGGCTGGAGAGATGCGGCTCAAACGTCGCGTCCGCGAGGAGTTGGAACGGCGGCAGGTCGAGGAGGCCAGAAGGCAACAAGCGCGTGAGGAAGATGTCCGCCGAAGAAGGGAAGAACTGAGAAAGCTACAAGAGGCTGAACAAGAACGAGTCAACGATCTTCTTCACTACACAACATCTTGGAAACGTAGTCGCGAGGTGCGGGACTACCTCGACGCACTCTGTCATTCCCTTGTCGGTCCCGGCTGCCCGGTTCCTATCGACGGCAAATTGGCCGAATACCTAAAATGGGGCTTTCAGCAAGCAGACCGAATGGATCCGCTCAAGGACAGCCCTCACTCTGTACTTGATGATGAGATTGAAGACTCAGTCAGTCGCCCCAATCACCCGAGATAATTCAGCAGCCTACGCAAAATCACATAATACACTCGCTGCTCTCAATTAAAGAACAACCTACAAGAGCCAAGAATTGCAATGGACGCACAACAGAGACGGGCACTAAGAGTTCTGCGAATTGTTCACGAGCTTCACAAACAAGGTTACCAGTTGTTGCGTATTGCCCCTGGAATGTCTGCGTCGGGCTGCCACTGGCGGTGCGCAATTACACCTAGATCCAATATACTTGAGTCCCATGGGGCAAAGCTCGCTGACGAAGATGAGCTAGTCGCCCGATATACGAGCGGTCAGGACAACGAGTACTTTGGCTGGGCAGATGCGAAGCATGATGATGTGAAGGAACTTGCGGAGAAATTTACTCGCCGATTTCCCGAGATCATGAGAGCTGCACGAGGCGACGATTGGAACTATGCGGGTTGGTATGTGAAGATGCTCGGCTACGCTGAGCGTGGAATGTTTCCGATTGCATACGCCGACTGGTACGAAGAACCGGATCCGCAATTTCTTGCGCTCTCCGGCTTCGAAAGTGATTTACCCATGCCGCCGCCAGGTGACGTCCAAGGACGCCGAGAAGCGTGACCCGCCGATCACTACTAGGACGCGTACTTGTTCCACTCCCGTACAAATTGCCACTGAATGTCAGTCTCCGGTGACCTGCGGAAACCGCGTTCTCGGTCGTGCTGGCGAAGCTGCTGCAATACTTCGAAGACGTTTTCGGTGGTGGCAAGTCCCTTTCGCAATAACCAGCAAGCAACGACGGTGCCGGTTCGCCTAACACCACCCCAACAGTGAACATACACAGCCTTACCATTCTCGTGGTAGCTATCGATGGCGTCCAGGATTTCGCTCATCTCCGATTGCGTAGGGACGTCGCAGTCAACGATCGGGAAGCGAACGCATTTTGCCTCAGGATTCTGGGTGAGCACTTCCGCTTCGTATGGAGTGAATTGCTTGCCTTCGTGATTGGTCTCGTCGGCTTCCATCAGGCTAAGGAAAACTTGAACACCACCGTCGAGCAGTTGCTCGATCTTCTGTTGGTGAGCATCCGCTTCGGCAGCACCAGGATACGCACCGGCAAGCAGCTTTTTAGGAACAACCCAGCAACTTGAGTTCGTCGGCGGTGAATTCGTCATTAGCACTCCGGTAGCAATAAATGCGGAGGGCAAAAAAGCCCGTTTGCTGTAGCCACGAATTTAGTCCAAGAGACGACTGTTAGCTCATATCCTGACGCTCCTCGAGCGTAAATGCGTTTACTACAGTTTCGCCTTCCCGGCGCTGTTTGCGCATTCGACCGACCTTAGCCGCGGTGGCACCGTAGGCGGCGGCCACTTTATGCTTTGCGAAGTTAGCTGCGCCGGTAGTGTCGATTCCCATGGCGTTGGCTTCGGCGAAGGCGTCCTGATCGGCCCCGAGGAAAGTAAACTGCCAGCCATACTTTTCCTGCTGGTGCTCGATCATTTCCTTGATGCGGGATTTTGAAAACTCTTTGCTTGAGTTTTCAAGTCCGTCCGTCATAACCACGAAAACAACCAAGCCCGGACGATCGGCCTCGGCCAGCTTGGCTATTCTTTCACCAGTTTCGTTAATGGCCCGACCGACAGCGTCCAGTAGGGCCGTAGCACCCCGAGGGACAAGGCTGTACTTGGGCACTTCGTTGATCGGAACTCCGATGTGAAGAAACTCGTACTCCGTGTCGAATTGCACAAGATTTAGCAACGCGACGCCGGCTTCTTTCGCCTGGGTTTCGATGAACGCGTTAACCCCGCCTTCGGCATCCGAGCGAATATCTTGCATCGAACCACTTCGATCGACGACCAGGGTAATATCGGTTAGATCAGGTTTCATAGGTTTGTCCTCAATATTGGAGGGAGGAGATAAACAGCTCTTCAAATTGACCAATTCGTCGACCGTTGCCCGTCGGTGTTCGCCAAGTGCTTATTATTGACGATGCTTCTGACACCTTTGGTCACGTACTTACAAATGTTGCAAGTTTTTCGGGAACTGCCTTTTCATGATTCTGTCCGACCAAAACGCCGGGAATCCCCTTCGCCAGCGGCCAGGTACAGGCGAGAATACGCATCACAAAGCAACTGGGAACGGAGCGAAACCACCGAAAGGAAATGAAACTTGAGCACGCCAGCGGGATACGACTTGATCGGAGACATACACGGGCATGCAGATGAACTGCGGGCGCTGCTAAGTGCGTTGGGTTACGAAGAGGCCGACGGAGTTTACGAGCACAGCGAGCGCCAAGTCGTTTTCCTTGGTGACTTTATTGATCGCGGGCCGAAGATTCCAGAGGTTCTGGCCATAGCTCGGTCGATGGTGGGCTCGGGCAAAGCGATTGCTGTGATGGGGAATCACGAGTTCAACGCACTTGCTTTTCATACTGAGAATCCGCAAGCTCCCGGTGTTAGCCTTCGCCCTCGAATCAACAAAAATATTCGGCAACATGCAGCAACGATCAGCCAATTGAATGATTCGGAGCTGAGCGACGCGCTGAAGTGGTTTCGCACTCTGCCGATGTGGGCCGAAATCCAAGGTCCCAGCGGCTCAATATGTCGTGCCGTTCACGCGTGTTGGGACGAATCACAGATGGAATGCATCTCTAATGCCAAGCAGCAATACGGTGGCTTAAATTCTGACTTTCTAGCCGACGCAACGAACAAGGGATCCAAACTTTTCCAAGCTGTCGAAATCGTGCTCAAGGGAAAAGAGATTAGTCTGCCTGAAGGATACCACTATTACGACAAGGAGGGGCACAAACGCACCGAGATACGCGCCCGTTGGTTTGAACGGCCTAGCTCTGGGACTCAATACCAGGATTATGTGCTGCAAGCCGATCCCATCGAATGTGCCATCGAGATGGACGAATCCGCGTTGACGAGTATCGAACCTTATTCACCTGAGGCACCGCCAGTACTTGTCGGGCACTACTGGCTCAACGCCGACCGGCCCGAACGCCTTGCACCTAACGTGGCCTGCATCGATTACAGTGTCGCAAAAGGCGGTTACCTTTGCGCCTACCGCTGGGATGGTGAGAACGAACTGCAGGATGAAAAGTTCGTGTGGTTCTAGCTTACAAATATGGCGATTTTTTGATTTGGAGCACTCAAATACGATGAGAATTGCTACATGGAATGCGGAACGTCCCAACGGCCGTGAGAAGCAAAGAGTTAATTCGCATATTGAACGCATGAAGGAAGTAAATGCAGACATTTGGATTTTGACTGAAACAAACGCCGATGTTTCGCCTGGTAACGACTTCAAATCGGTTGAAACCAATTGCATTCAAGGTGAGATTGAATACGCAGTTGGAGAAAACCGGACCACAATCTGGTCACGCTTACCAATCATCAAGCCTGTCCCGACCCATGATCCTGAAACAACTGCGTGCGCGGCAGTTGAAACACCTTTTGGTCCCACGCTTTTCTATGGCACAATCATTCCCTACCATGCAGCCGGTGGACACTGGCCGTATCGATTTGGCGGTGAGACGATCACAGGCAAAAAACAATGGCAACTGCATTACGACGCGATCGACTATCACGGGAAGGAGATCACACGACTAAAAAAAGCTTACCCAAAGCACCATTTCTGCTTCGGAGGAGACCTAAACCAAAGTCGAGACGGAAGACGCTGGGCAGGGAACCGCCAGTGGTATGGAACAAAACTAGGCCGTGAAAAGCTGTCCACAATGTTTGTCGCTAACAATATGCGCTGCGTAACGCAGAATGACTTCTTTGCGACAGGACAGTTAACAACGCGAAGCATGATCGATCATCTCTGTTTAGATCATGAACTTGCCTCCTGTCTTTCATGCGTTGAGCCCTGGGAAGCCGGGATTCTTGATTCCGGAAAAAGACTTACCGACCATAGCGGCATATGGATAGATTTGTTCGCGACTAGCTCCAGCTAATCTACTTGGGGAGCATTCATCCTCCGACTAGTCTCACCAATCAGCACAGTTTCTCAGGTTCATCTTGTGGATTCATGGGTTCTCGCCTGCCGTTTCAATGAAAGTCGAGGTAGAAAGAATTAAGATGGTGTTATTCCCGTATGCACCAACCACTGAGCGATGCAACCATGTCTGGCACGTCTGCTGATTCCGCCTCACTGTTATCCGTCCGCGACCTGCGCCGTCGTTGGAAACCTACCAAGGAACGGCTAGTTAAGGCTACTCGCAACGGTGAGAGTCATCCGCTGCCGATTCGCTTGCACCGAGCGTTTAGTTGGCTGGCGGCGGTTGAAACACTTGCTGATTCGGAACAGCTGGATCAGAGGCTGATTTTTCGATGGATCGCACTCAACTCACTTTATGGTCGTTGGGATGGGAAAATTGACGAACCAACGCGTGACGCCGAGTCGTTGAGACGATTCTTGTCCACAATCATTCGCCTCGATCATGACGGCCTGCTGGCCGCTTCGCTTCAAACGCATAAACCACTCGCGATGTCGATCTTGGAAGATGAGTACGTCAATGATTACTTCTGGCGGATGGTTCGCGAAGATCGCCAGTTTCGTCCTGGACGTACGCGACGGCTGGCGGAGGAGTGGTACAGAGAAGCGAATTGGACAAAGTTGCTGGATGAACTGCTAGATCGAGTCTACCTGGTCCGATGCCAACTGATTCATGGAGCCGCGACTTATGACAGCAAGATGAACCGGGAAACCGTTCGACGTTGTGGGCTGATGCTCCGAATTGTCATGCAATCGATACTCATCGTCATGATCGACCAAGGGCTAACGACAGACTGGGGCGAGCTCTGTTACCCCCCGATATCACAGTCGAACTCACCGGCCTTTCCGTCTGCGAGACCGTCCAGACCAAAATAACATGAGCTGTGACCAAAGGTGTCACGGGACCGGGTATTCTCAAAGATTAGCAGTCAGCATCGGCTGCCTTTGCGGAATGAACTGTAATGAACTCGATCGGGACGATCCATCTTGACGAATGCAACTGTGAATTGGTTGCGGCAGCAGTGTGCCGACAACTTGCTTACTGAAAAATGGCTAGTGTGTGCCAATCTGCGCACTGGCCAAACATGGAAAGACCGGGTCAACCTAGCGGGAATTTCCACGGTCAATTTGCACATCAAAACGTTACGTTCGATCGCTCTTTCATTGGTGGGCGAGTCGTTAGCAGCTTCCAATCGCACCTATCTCGGCGGCTCAGCGGCTCAATCGCTCGTTCATGACCTTGTGAATTCGTTTTTGGAGAGGAACGAGCTTGAGTATTTTGGGCAGGTGCTTCACTCCCAGGGACTTGCTAGGCTGCTAACTCGGTCAATTCGCGATTTAAGTTTGGCGGGAATAGACGTTAGCGGCCTAGCCGACAGCAGATTTCAGTCCGCCGCCAAAGCCTCAGACATCCGAAATCTGTATCGGGCATATGCCGAGACGAAGATGCAGCGCCGGTTGGTTGACTACGCCGATTCGTTGAACGCGGCTTCCCAAGGAATCAAAGCAGGATCGATTCGTCTCCCTTCCAACTTAGTCGTACTGATGCCTTCAGACGTTCAGATGTCCCTGAGGGAACGAGGATTCATAGAAGAACTGAGACAACACGTTTCGATCCAGGAGCCAGCACAGGAATCGAAATGCAACGAAGCCCGTGCTGCGGCGACCCTCTCCAAGCTCCAGTGCACGTTTTTCTCGGGATACGGCGAAATCAACGAGGTGCGTGGAGTTGTTCAGCGCTTGCTTCAGAAGGACGCCAATCAATCCTTACGGATGGATGATGCTGAAATCCTGTACACCGACTCGACCGCGTACGTTCCGCTTCTGTACGAATTCCTCTGTGAAGCACCCATTCAGACTGCGGATGGCTCGAGACAGACATTGGCTGATAATCCTCCAATCACGTTCTCGGAAGGAATCGCAACGATCTATTCGCGACCGGGCCGTGCGCTGCGTGCTTGGCTGCGTTGGATTAAGTCCGATGGACTGCAGTCCAAGGCTGTGCAGATGGTGCGTGAAGGCATCTTGAATCGTCCGAATGCAGAGGGACAAAGCGATGCCGAGCAGATCGGGTATTCGCGACTGGCATCGAACCTGCGCCGAATCAGCATCGGTTTCAAGCAAGAACGGTATATCCCAGCAATTCGCGTTGCAATTGAGCAAGCTGAGCATCTCCAGCAAGAGTTTCTTGCACGGCGGGATAATGACGAAGGCGATGAGGACAAAGCGGGCGACTCGCACGATGAATTGTTTCCGAGAGACTACGGGCTCCCAGCTTTGGAATCCATTCTGTCGATGTTCGAACCGATGGTTGAGTTTGCCCCGAAAATTGGCGACTCGGCGAAAACTGTGCTTGCGAATGCTAAGCGGTTCTTGCTTAAATGCGCACGTTGTGAAAACAAGCTCGATCGATATGCCCGCAACAAACTGCTAGATGAAATTGATGGTCGACTTGCGGCCCTCGAATTTGCAGACGAAAGCGTCGAAGGTACGATCGCTTGGCTAGAAGAACTTCCGATCGAAAGCCGCATACTAGGCAGTGGACCTCAACCTGGCTCAATTCATGCTTCGCCGATTGGTGGTGGAGCATTTTCCGGGCGAAAGAATTTCTTCGTCATTGGGATGGATGCGAATCGATTTCCGAAACCAGCCAGAGTCGATCCGTTGCTATTGGACAGTGAAAGATCCGCAATTTCTGCAGACCTGGAGACGTCAGTCCAAATTGCTGATCGAAATCAACGTGAGCTAGTTGATGCACTGGATCGAATTGCTCAATCCGATTGCAATAGTCTCCATTTCTCGTTCTCAACTCGCAACCTAGTTGAGGATCGTGAAGTTTCGCCGAGCCCAAGTTTGGTCGAGTTCTTTCGCACGGCTCGTAACTCGCCTAGCGCCCACGTTGACGATCTCCTTGCACATATCGGCCGACCGACTGCGTTTGTTAGTACTGATTCGGATAACTGGCTTGGCAAGAACGATGGCGACCTAGCTGAGCTACTTACTACTGCCGATGAACAAGCTTGTCGAGTGAAATTGGAATCGCAGCACACGAGCTTCCAAGCTGAACGAATCGCACGCGAGCAACGTGAGGCTGTTCACTTCAACGAGTACGATGGCTACGTTCCAGAAGCTGGACCGGAACTCTCGCCGACCAACTCAAATCAAGTAGTCTCGCCCAGTCGCTTAGAGACGTTTGGCACCTGCCCACGCCGATTCTTTTTTAAGTATGGATTGGGAGTCCAACCGCCAGATGAATGGAATATTGATCCTGAGCGGTGGCTCGACCCGATCACGTTGGGGAAATTAGTGCATGGACTTTTTGAAAAGTTCTTGAGGAAGCTCACCAGCGATGAGCTCATTCCCAATAGTGAGAGAGATCTGTCAACACTGCTCGAATTCCTGGAGCAGGAGATCGCTGTCTATCTACAGGATTTCCCAAGTCCGACTGAAGACGCGTTTCAGCGGCAACACGATTGGCTGGTTGAGGCTTGTGAGATCTTCCTGGAAAAGGAACAAGCCTATTGCTTGCAGTCCGGTGCACGTCCGTGGATTCTTGAGGCTGCGATCGGACTGGACGAAGAGCCAAAGTCGCCACTCGATTGTCGCGAACCGATTACACTCGGCTTGCGTGATGGTAGGCTCCTCCGCGTGGGAGGCCGAATCGACCGAGTAGACCGATTCTGCCAGAACGGCAGTGAAAGCTACGCGATCTGGGATTACAAATCGGGATCGGCATTTGAATTCAGCCAGGAAGACCCGTTCAAACAAGGTCGCAAACTTCAGTCGTTCCTTTACGTAGGCATGCTTCGTCACCGATTGGCTTCAATTGGTAAGGGCAATGATGTTGTCACCAGCTTCGGCTACTTCTTTCCAAACACCAAAACTGAAGGCCTGCGATTGGTGTGGACGGCCGGTGATCTTAAAGAGGGAGACGGCATCCTGCAAAGCATCTGCGATCTTATCCAAGCCGGAGCATTCCCGGCTACCACAAACAAAGAGGACTGCAAGTTCTGCAACTACAACAACGTATGTAAAGATGCGGCGTTCGTGGCCGTCGAGTCAGTTCGCAAAGCGAGTGATACCAACAATCGCAAGTTACTTGGAGCCTGGCACAAGCTTCGACAACTGGACGAACAAGGAGCTGGCCAATGAACGCGAAAAGATCAGACCTAGCGGTATCGCAAGCAGAAGCCCAAGACAGAATCACGCGTGATCGTATTGAACGGGAACTCGATAAGAATTTCATTGTCGAAGCCGCTGCTGGGACCGGCAAAACCACCAGCCTAGTCAATCGAATGGTGGCGCTGGTCGAAACAGGGACCTGCCGCATTGACCAACTGGCTGCAGTGACGTTTACACGCAAGGCAGCCGCCGAACTGCGAGAGCGTTTTCAGGCCGCACTGCGGAAGCGCGCCAATTGTAGCGCAGCATTGCGGTCTGGTGATTCAAACGATCCCGATCGGCAAATTCGGCTTTCGGATGCCGCGGATCGAGTGAACCGAGCTTTCGTTGGAACGATACACAGCTTCTGTGCTGCCTTGTTACGAGAACGTCCCATTGAATTCGGTGTCGATCCTGCCTTTCGAGAATTGGATGAAAACGAGGATTTTCAAATTCGAGAGCAGGCCTGGCGCGAGAATATCGCCGACCTAATTGCCGTCGGTGATCCACTGTTAGACCAACTTCGCGATCTGAGCATCGATCGAGCGCAACTCAAAGCCTGCTTTGACAAGTTTGTTGAGTATCGGGACATTCAGGACTGGCCAGCCACGCTTCCCACGCAGATTGATGTTGACGACTTGCGGCGTAGAACTCAAGCATACGTCGAGGATATGAAACTGCTAATTTCAACCTTTCCGGTTGAACGTGGCAAAGAGGAACTGATGGGCCGTTACGAGGAAATCGTACGTGCCTCTGGACTAAGCTGGTCGAGTTTAGGGAGATTCTTCGCCCTCCTCGAACGATTCGAATCAAAGAAGAAAGCGACTCAAAAGATCTGGGCGGCCGCTGTAGGCGGTAGCACAAAGCTCGGGAAAGCGCACAGCGATCGTTGGGAGGATTTCCGTATATCCGTAGCGGAGCCTGGTCTCGAATATTGGAGCCGTTTTCGATACTCGTTCGTCGTTGACTTTTTGCGTCGAGCGGTGAGTGTTTATGAGCGTCTGAAACAAGCCAATGGAGGTTTGAATTTTCAAGATCTGCTTTTAATTGCGTCGCGAGGACTGCAGAACCAACCAGAAATGCGAACTTACTTCCAACGAAAGTACTGCAACTTATTGGTTGACGAATTTCAGGACACCGATCCATTGCAAGCTCAGATGATGTTGTACCTAACAGCTTCGGATTCGTCGCAAGTGGACTGGACGTTGTGCATACCCAATCCTGGCTCACTTTTTTTGGTAGGCGACCCGAAGCAATCAATTTACCGATTTCGCCGCGGCGACATTATCACCTACAACAAGGTCAAGGAAATAATCTGCAAGAGCGATGGTGAGGTTCTTCCGTTGGTGAAAAACTTTCGTTCCCGAACAGAATTGCGTGAGTGGAACAACCGCGTTTACAGTGATAAATTCGGCACCAAGGCTACGCCCTATTCGCCGGCGGCTGAGGACATGGTTCAAGGTCGCGTCGACTTGAACGTGCCTAGCGATTTGGCGAAAGCATTGTGCGGCACATACCGCCTCGAGCTGCCCACCGATCAGCGAATCGCAGAAGTGCGCCTTTATGAAGCGGATGCGATCGCTAGATTCATCCGTCATGCGATCGACTCAGGCATTCAAGTGCCAAGATCGCAAAAGGAACTGGATTTTGGGAGGGCACTGGAAGTTGAACCTCGCGACTTTTTGATCATTCCATGGGGAAAGAAGTCCAACGGTGTGGACACCATGCATGTCTTTACCGATGCATTGCAGCGCTACTGCATCCCATATCAGGTATCGGGTGGCAATCCTCTGTTCAATAGTTCGCAATTAGCCAACTTAATTGATTGCTTGCGAGCGATTGATGATCCAACTAATCCCGTGCACTATTTAACCGTGCTGCGAGAACTCTTTGGCTTCAGCGACCGTGATCTCTACCAGCTCAAACATTCTGGCGGTAACTTCAATTACAACCTGCCTGTGCCAGATTCGTTGAATGGTGCACTCAGGTCACGGTTTCAATCGGTTGCCGATCGCATGTGGGATTTTCAGATATGGATGCGATCCTTGCCCTACGCAACGGCAGTATCGCAAATCGCGACAGCTCTTGGATCGTTTGCTGCAGCAGCTTCGACCGGAGAAGGTGATATGCAATCAGGAGGACTGTTCAAAGTCATCGAGAGGCTGAGAAGCCAAAGCTGGGATTTCGATAGCGCGACCGATTTGATTCAATTTATGGAAGAAACTCTCGCCACCGAGGATGCAGACGCTTGTCCCGCGTTGGCGACTGACGGGAATGTTGTTCGCATTATGAACCTGCACAAGGCAAAGGGACTTGAAGCTCCAATCGTCTTTCTGGCGGACACTCGGCAAAAGCCCGACCGAAAGCCAGTGTGCTATATCGATCGGAGGTCCGGCGCACCAATTGGTTATATGGGGATTGCCATCGAGCGGGACGTGCAGAAGAAGATCTATAAAACGAAGAAGATCGCCACGCCGGAAAACTGGTCCGGACTGCAAGACGAAGAGCGACGCTTCCTGAACGCGGAACACGACCGACTGCTGTACGTAGCCACAACACGAGCCGCCTGTGCCACGATCGTTAGCGTCGGCAGTGGCAGCGCAAATTGGGCTAGTCTCTACTCGTACCTTGACAAAGCGCCTGCGTTAGAAATTCCCGAACGAGACCCTCCGATGTTCGGCGACGCGACAGCTATAGTCGATGCAAACACAATTTCACAAGAGCAGATCACCGCCAAATGGTCGGCCACTCTCACGCCCAGCTATGCAATCACCACCGCGAAGAAGCTTGGTCTCAAAGGCAAAACACGTCCCAGCTGGGAAGTTTCCGGCGATTACGGGCACGCTTGGGGTTCGGCTGTTCACGAACTACTCGAAATCTGCCACAAATCCCCGACCGTCGACCTTCGCGCCACCGCCTTGCGTCTTGTCAAAGAATACGACCTTGGCATACACCGCGTTGATGAAGTCGTCACGACAGCTCAATCAGTCGCCAAATCTGAGATCTGGAATCGGGCACAAGCATCGGCGCGTTGTTACAGCGAATTACCGTTTGAGACTACCGCCACGGTCGTCGGCATGCCCACCATTATTCGCGGCATCATCGACTTGATCTTTGAAGAAGCCAACGGCTGGGTAATTGTCGATTACAAGACGGACGATCTAAACCCAAAAGACGTTCAGGAAGCCACCGAATTCTACCGCGGACAGCTTGAGCAATACTCGTACTATTGGCAGGACATGACTTCGCTGCCAATCGCTGAGATGGGGCTCTATTTCACGCGGACCAGCGACTACGCCCGGCTGTAAATGGGACCCATTCAAGTGTGAGGCTTTTGAAATGCGAGGTTTTTGGAAAATTGCGCCTGGGAGAAAGGCAGCCTATTGGGGAGAATGCCGAGACAATGGCTGCATCGCCATTAGCTGGATGAATGCTCTCGATCTTCGGGCGTTCGATGATAAAAAAGGAATAGAAAACGAACTCATCAGTCGAGCCGAGGGAGCGTCGCGCGATGCGCACTCGATTTGGACATTCGTTCATGAAATGAAGAAGGGAGATATCGTTGTTGCAAATGACGGCAAGAGTAGCGTTAAAGGAATCGGAGTAATCCGCAGCGATTATTTGCCACCCAGCGATCGAAACAACCCGTTTAAAAACGCCGAAAGGTATGCGCAAGTTCGGCTGGTGGACTGGAAACTCACAAGCCCAGTCGTGTTGGGAAAAGAGGTCTTCAATATCCCAACTGTACAGGTTCTGCGATTGGCCCAGGTCGAGAAAGTTCACGCGGCCTATCTCAAGCAGTTCCCGAATAAGCAAGCCCTGCTGGAAAAGCTGCTGTCTGTTCGCTTGTCGCCGGAAGATTCGGCCCCTGCGACCGAAGAATTTGTTCCATCATCTGACGATGAACGATCCGCGATTCTTCGACGCATCATGCAGCGTCGGGGGCAGCAGAAGTTTCGTCGCGAGTTACTGACTCGTTACCAGGGCAAATGTGTCGTAACTGGTTGCGGCATAGTTGATCTGCTTGAAGCAGCCCACATTCATCCGCATTTGGGAGCGAAAGACAACGTACCGGAAAACGGACTTCTCCTGCGCGCAGACATTCACACGTTGTTCGACCTGCACTTGTTGGCGATCGATCCAAAGACTCTCGAAGTAGTGTTGGCGTCAAAGATTGCCAATGATTCGGATTACAAGAAGTTTGCTAGTCGAGCAATCACGTTTCCACGAGGGTCCAAGCCCTCGATAGCGGCCCTCAAGGTCCGTTACGACCAGTTCTTAGCTCAGCAATAATCTGCGCGAAATCCAAGAACTGGCGCAACCCCCAGAAGCACTAGGCATCCTGCGCTGGTACACTGCCACTTTCCTATTTTCCTGCCCCCACAATGCGGTTTTCACAGCAAGTTGGAAATGATTACATCGGAAGTAAAGAATCCACACGTCGGCATGCTGGCTATCGTACGGAAACGTCGAGCTGTCATCAGTGAAGTTCGCCCGTTTCTTGGCGAAGACAGTGTTCTGCACCTGGTTCGCATGGAGTATAAGGACGACGCGTCGCCAGAATTTGAGGAATTGATCTGGGAACGCGAACCGCATCGGCAGTTGCTAGAGCCCAATGCTTTACCTCAGGGTACCGATCCGCCAATGGTAGCGGATGACTTCGACGCACTTCTGAGTTCCGCCCGTTGGACAGCTCTGTCACCCTACCTTGATCCGGATGACGACGGCCCTCTTGACCGCATGCCAATCTGCTCCCCGTTTCACGGTGCGGTGCAGGTCGAAGATTATCAGCTAGTGCCGCTGTTGAAGGCACTAAAAATGCCTCGTATCAATTTGATGATCGCCGACGATGTCGGACTGGGAAAAACGATTGAAGCGGGCCTGATTCTCAGAGAATTGCTGATCCGCCGCCGCATTCAACGCGTGCTCATCCTGACGCCGGCGTCACTTCGAATTCAGTGGCACGACGAGATGTGGTCCAAGTTCTCGTTGCGGTTTGACGTGATCGATCGTGCGTCAACTCATAAACTAAAACGCACGATGGGAATTGACGCGAATCCGTGGCGGTCCAGCTACCGCGCCATTTCGTCGTACCACTACTTGCGCCAACCCGATGTGTTGGAGCAGTTTCACAGTGCCTGTCAGACGCCTGAAGGCTCTCCACACCTACCCTGGGACTTGTTAATCGTCGACGAAGTCCACAACCTGATGCCGTCCCCCTTCGGGGAGGACAGTGATCTATGCAAAACCCTGCGTTACATCGCGCCGCTTTTCGAACATAGGCTATTTTTGACCGCTACACCACACAACGGTCGAACTCGTTGCTTTTCAGGATTAATGGAGTTGCTCGACCCGGTGCGATTTAGCCGTACCGATGAACTCAAACCGGCGGAGCGACAGCGAATTCAAGATGTTGTCGTGCGCCGACTGAAACGCGATATCAACAGTCGGACCAACCCACCGAAGTTTTGCACTCGGCTCGACCCCAAGGCATTGATGCTCACGTTCTCGAAGTCCGAGAAAGCTCTGATAGTCGCACTATCCACCCTGCGTGACAGAATTCGAGAAGTCATCCGCGCTGAAGGCGGGCGGCGTAAGCTGGCGGGTACCTTTGCCATTGAAATCCTAGGCAAGCGATTATTGAGCGGCCCAGCAACATTTGCCAACTCATGGCTACGTTGCAAGCTGGGGCTGGTAGAAGAGGAAGCGTCCAGCGACTCCGATGTGGAGGCTGCAAAGAAGAGCGTAGAAGATGACACCGGAGACGACAGAGAAACAGAACGCCGAGGATCGACAGCATCACTGGTCATTGGCTCATGGTTAAAGGCGTTGGAAGACCAAATTAACGACGAGATCGCGGAAGTTGATGCGGCCGTCGAGGGGCTGGGAATTAGTCTGGATAGCGATACCTTACAACCGCTGCTGCCAAAGAACGATTCTCGGTACGACAAATTGGCAGAGTTGATCGCAGATCTCTTGCTGGACGGTAAGACATGGCGTGACAACGAACGGATCGTCATATTTACCGAGTACAAGACAACGCTTGACTATTTGCTTTCCCGATTGCGCAAGACGCTGCCGGATTCGGGTGACCGCATTCTTTCGTTATTTGGCGGCATGCAGGATACCGAACGAGAGCAGATAAAGGAGCAGTTCAACGATCCCGAGGCCAAGGTTCGCGTATTGTTAGCAACAGATGCCGCTTCGGAAGGCCTAAACCTGCAGGATACGGCTCGCTACCTACTCCATTACGATTGCCCCTGGAATCCCTCGCGCATCGAACAGCGAAATGGCCGATTGGATCGCCACGGCCAAGCTCGGGATGTGCAGACGTATCACTTCGCCAGCGACGAAGATGCAGACATGCGTTTTATGGCGCTTTTGATCCGCAAAGTGGACCAAATGCGGGAAGATCTCGGGGCCGTGGGTGAAGTGCTCGACGAGGCCTTACACAGTCGCTTGATCGAGGGAAAGTCAGTTGAGGACGTTGAGCGGCGACTAGATCTCCAGTTGGAGAGCGCGAAAGGCAGTGTAGATTTGCCCGCTGATGACTCCGTTTCCACCACAAATGGAAACGTAAATGCAACGGACAAAGAGAGTGTCGATCATCTTCAGGCCCTGGCTGCGGAAGTAGCACTCGATGAGCATGCCCAACGCCATGTACTCGACGTCGCGATGGGCATCCATGCTGGGCGACCGCAATTATCCGAGCCGGATGAGAAGAAATGCTGCAGAGTGCTCAACCCTAGTTTGTCTGGCTGGAGCGATACGATCGATGAGACCGTCCGTCGCACAGCCACTGGAAGCCGTTTAGGGCCAATGCCGCTGCTAACCTTTTCTAGTGCACCTTTTATACACGACGTGGGAGGGCGAACTGTCTTTCGCCCGAATCACAACATTCAAATGGTTCATCTCGGCCATCCTCTCATGAGCCTAGCATTGAACATTCTGGGGCAACGACGATACCCCGGTACGAAAATGTCGGTGTCACGCTGGACGGTACGCGAGGGCCAACTGCCTGCAGGCGCGGATGCGCTCATCTTGTTGCATCTCGAAGAGTTAGGCGTCAACGAACTTCGAGAGACTTTCCATCATTGGATTCGAACCGTCCGTTTTCCGGTCAGGGGAGAAGAACTCGCCGAACCGCTACCGCACGTGCCCGCCGCTTTGCTGCATGCCATGCGGCCGGTCACATCCGCCTCTGCAAAAGACCGCGCGGCGGAACTATTGTTGGATTTAGAAGTCGATCTAAAGAATACGGTCCGCGACATGCGAGAACGCCTGACAGGCGATTTACGTGTTCAATTGGAACGGGATGGCAAGACGGCCCGCTCCGAGGAAGACAAGCGGTACCAAAGTCGACAAGGCGAAGTGTCCACATTGATCGCAGAGAACACACTGCAGAAGCTGGAGCGAGAGATTGCATCGCTCAAGTCACAAAAGGAACAAGGTATGCTGTTCGATGCCGAAGCACACCTCGAAGACTTAGATAAATCGATCAAGCTCAAAGAGGAAGAGGTCGAGCATCGTCGCAAGCATTATGAGGAGGTACGCGAACAACTGTCACGGGAGCGAGAACGAGTTGTCAATCGCCTTCTGCCAAAGCGCTACACATTGTTTGGTGAAGCCCAAGTCTTTCCGCTGGCGATCGAAGTCTGCCTGCCGGAAGGAGCCCACCAATGAGTGGTACCATGAACCAAGCGATCGAGAAATTCAGTTGGTGGAATAGCCTGCGTCATGGCGGACTGCTGTTGGACGCTGCCAGGTTGAGCGAAGTGGTTCGTGAGCCGCAGAAGCTCAGTTCCTACGAGCAAGATCGGCTACGACGTGAATTAGCGAACTTCGTGGACGCGCCCGACGTGAAACGCGGGGAATTCGTCAAGTATATGATGGGAAGTTTGTGTGGCTTCGAGCGCACGACAGGGGAATGGTATCGTGGTTCCGAAGTGAGTAAAGACTGGTCGCGGACGGCTATCACGGGAGAAACGATCCGCCCAGCTCATCTATGGATAGGAAAACGGGGAGCAATGCTGCCCGTATTTATTGACAAAGAAAAGCGGTTGGGAATCGGTCGTGGCGTGCGCGTCATTGGTCATGCTCTGCAGTGGATGCGCAAAACAAGCAATCGGCTTTCGATCGTCACCAATGGCGATCAATGGCGAATCCTTTACGCGGGCCTCGATTACGAAGCCTTCGCCGAATGGGATCAGCGGCAATGGTTCAGTGAAGGCGAACCATCGACGGAGCTTAAAGGCTTTCTTTCACTGGTCCATCCCGATCTGTTCACGCCACCGGATGAGGATGCCGGTTGCCAACTTCTGGCCGCGATCAATGATAGTCGCAAGGGCCAGGCAGAGTTGTCGCAAGTCTTGGGGGAGCGCGTTCGGCAAGCCGCTGAGCTATTGATCCAAGGTCACGCCCAAGCGTTCGAGGGACATCTCGATAGTTTTACACCTCAGGAGCTATATCGCGCCGGCGTGCGCATGATCATGCGGCTGGTTGTTGTGCTGTTCGCGGAATCACGCGAGGCATTGCTGCCGCGCGACAATCCGGTCTACCACATGTCCTACAGTCTTCAGGGACTTCGCGATCAACTCGAACGCATCAATCCCCTGCGATTGAGAAATAACTACGCCGCCTATCCACGACTCATTTCCCTCTGCAAGCTCGTCTATGAAGGATGTTCGCACGAAGCGTTGCTCGTCCCAACTTATGGCGGACAACTGTTCGAAGCCGGTGACCTGGAGAGCGCAGATGGACTTAGTCGAGCATTAGCCGTACTCGAGCAGGGCTGCTACGAACATGATGTGATGAATGACCAGCAAGTTCGCAATATTTTGGACTTGCTCAGCCGCACCAAAATCAAGATCCGACAAGGAAGACAAAGTACTTGGATACCTGCGCCGGTTGATTTTTCCAGCCTCGATAGCGAATACATCGGCATTCTCTATGAAGGCTTGCTTGACTTTGAACTGCGTCAGGCGAGTGCCGACAATCCCATCATTTTTCTTGCGGTTGGCAATCAGCCCGCCTTGCCATTGGCAACATTGGAAGCCATGGATGACAAAGCGCTGAAGAATCTATTAGAGAAAATGAAAGACACCTCGTCAGGTTCCGACGAGGAAGAGGAAGCTGATGAGGAGACATCTGATGACGACAATGAGCCGACGGCACTAGCCGCGGGCAACGAGGCTAGCAGCGACGACGACCAGTCCGGTGAGACCGATGATGCAAGCGACGACTCGGACGAAGGAACTGTAGACGATGCACGACACACTGCTCGAGTTCGCGCAGAAGCTTGGGCCCAACGTGCGATCAAAGTTGGCAATCTCGTCACCAAGCCACGCGGCGCGATGACGGATGAAAAAAAACTGCAATATCAAGCTGCACTCGATCGCAAAGCCAAGCAGATTGTTACCAAAGTTGTATTACCCGGTGAATGGTATCTCGTCCGTTGGGGCGGCACGCGCAAGGGCTCCGGTACGTTTTACACGCGACCGCAGCTAGCCATTCCCACTGTCCACCGCACCCTCCGCCCCCTCGCCTATGACCCACCAGCATTTGCCGACAAAACGTCTAACCAATTAACTTTCCCCTCGGGGAGAGTCGCAAGTAACGCGACCGGAGAGGGGGCGATCCCGGAAATATCCGTTGCTGCCGAAAAAACACCGGAGTTCGACAAAGACGTCGCGATCGATCCACCCGAGTCTTATGCATCTCGCAGCGCAGCCACCCCAGGTGAAAGTGGCGACGTCGGAACCAGCGACTTGGTAAACCTTAACTACGACGCCCCAGTCGAAGATTGGATCCCCAAACGCCCAGAAGAGATCCTAAACCTCAAAGTCTGCGATCCGGCTTGTGGTAGTGGCTCGTTCCCGCTTGCCGCACTTCGCTTCCTTACCGAAGCCCTTTATAACTCGCTGCATCACTACAACCGCATCCAATACTATTCGGACCGCACGGTCATCGACTTGATCGTCGACAATGCTACGCAGCGCACACTTTCCGGGGAACTCCTACCCTGCCGCCCCGAGGACAACGATTTTGAACCGCGCACCAAAGCAGTGCTTCGCCGCTATATCGTCGAGCGCTGCATTTACGGCGTGGATCTCGACCCGCTAGCCGTCGAGTTGTGTCGGCTGAGTCTGTGGATCGAAACGCTCGATCCACGCCTGCCATTTACCTTCCTCGATCACAAAATCAAATGCGGCAATTCGCTGATCGGCACTTGGTTCGATCAGTTTATGCACTACCCTGCCATGGCTTGGATGCGCGAGGGAGGCGACAAGAACCACAGCAACGGTGTGCACTACGAGAAAGAAGCATGGACTAAGGCGATTAGTAGCCGCGTTTCCGACATCAAATCGCAGTTGATCGATCAAATTGATCAGCAGCTTTACCTCAACACGGGCGAAGATCTCAACACTGTTCAAACGGTGCACGATGATGCGGAACGGGCTCTGGAAGGCATTCATCGCATTGGCATCCACGAAGCAGATCGTCGCGCCCAGGAATACCACCGACTGGTTGAGAGTGACAAGTTCAAGCACGCCAAGTTCTCGCTGAATCTGTGGTGTGCCATCTGGTTCTGGCCGCCGCAGCAACTCGAACATTGCCCGCTCGTTACTGAGTTTTACGAGGGCAAGCTATCGGACGAAGCGAAACGGATCGTCGAAAGTCTACAAGCTCAACTCCGCTTTTTCCACTGGCAACTCGAATTCCCCGACGTCTTCAGCACAGCCACCGATGGTTTTGACGCTGTCTTAGGCAATCCGCCGTGGGACATTGCCAAGCCGAATAGCAAGGAATTCTTTTCTGCGCTCGATCCACTGTACCGCAGCTATGGCAAACAGGAGGCAATTAACAAGCAGAAGGAACAGTTTGCAACGGACGCTGGCATCGAGCAGCGCTGGCTTGAATACAACGCACAGTTTCGTGCGCAGTCGAACTGGGTCAAGAATTCGGGCGATCCGTACGGGTGTTCTATCAGCACGGATTCCAAGGGGAAACAATCTCAGACCTTGAACATCGGTGGGGGAGGTGGCGGAAGTTTTAACCGGTCGGTCAGTCGCCATGAAAAATGGAAAGACAACCGTGAGGGGCAGTCGGGTTACTCGCAGAATCTCGAAGAGGTTCGGGGTTTCCATCACCAGGGCGGCGGCGACATCAACCTGTACAAGATGTTTCTTGAACAGGGGCATGCCATTCTCAATGAGAATGGCCGCATGGGATTCATCGTTCCATCTGGTATCTACTCCGACCACGGCACTGGCAATTTGCGAACTCTCTTCCTGGATCACTGCCGTTGGCAATGGCTATTTGGCTTTGAGAATCGCGAAAAAGTTTTCGATATAGACAGTCGATTTAAATTCAATCCGATCATCATTCAGAAGGGCGGTCGAACAGATAGTATCCGCACGGCGTTTATGCGCCGTGACTTGGCCGACTGGGAGAAGGGTGAACAGTTCATCACCGAGTATCCCCGCGAGCGAGTCTTGCAGTTCTCGCCCAAGAGCAAAGCCATTCTTGAAATTCAATCTCGCCGCGACTTGGAGGTCTTGGAAAAGATCTACTCCAACGGCGTCTTGTTAGGCGACGACGGCCCCAATGGCTGGGGAATCAAGTACGCCACCGAATTCCATATGACGAACGACAGCAAGTTGTTTCCGCCGCGCGACAAGTGGGAAGAGCGCGGCTACCGCCCCGACGAATACAGCCGCTGGCTCAAAGGCAACTGGCAGGACCGAACCGGCGACTGTCCCGCACCACCGGGTTGCAAACGCGTCGACATCCCCGAAGGTATCCTACTTTCCCGCGACGGCCAATCTTGGATTAGCGAGGACGCGATTGATACGGATATATTCGAGGGCTACATCCGCGAAGGTAATCGCAAGAAGCAAGTCAAAATGGAAGGTAGGAGCATTGTGCTTCCGTTGTACGAAGGCCGAATGATCGGGCAGTTTGACTTCTCAGAAAAAGGATGGGTTTCTGGAAAGGGTCGTTCGGCAGTCTGGCGAGAAATCGACTGGAAAGCAAAGCAGATCGAACCACAGTTTCTTATGGCCGCACCCGTATTGCAGACCGCTTTGCTGCATAGCTTCATCACGGAGGTCAGAGAATCACAAGGAGAACGCGCCGTAGTAGTAGCGGAAGAACGTTTGCGTAGTGATTCGTATTTGCAAGCCTGGAATCTAACAAATTATAACCGGCTTGCCTTTATGGATGTCTCATCGGCAACGAACACAAGAACGATGATTTCTTCATTGCTTGGCTTGAGCCCCTGTGGGAATAAGACACCACTTTTGAAGACATCGCACGATTTGACGTCATTAAGCGGTGTCCTAAACAGCTTGGCGTTTGACTACCAATTCAGAAATCGCTTGGGCGGAACCACGCTTAATTATTTCATCGTTGCGGAGGCCGCAATTCCCAGTCGGTCTGACCGTGCCCGTGAACTACAGTTCGTCAGTACTATCGCCAGATCGTTGAATTGTGCAGGGCATTTGCATGCAATCTGGTGGCTCAAAAGTCAACCTGACGTGCGGCTCGCGTGGCGAAATTACTGGGCAGTTACACCTCACGAACGACTGCGATTGCGAAGTATTAATGATGCAATCGTTGGCGCAATCTATCGTTTCAGCGAAGAAGATTACTGCCTTGCCCTTAGAGAAACGGACTTCCCAGCTGACCGGATTGCGAAGGATGAATTTGCGTCCAAACTAAATCCCAAAGGCCTATGGCGCGTCGACAAGCAATTACCGCCGGAACATCGCTTAACGATATTATCGATTGTGGCATTCCACGAATTGCAGAAGCACATCGCCTCGGCAAATGATATAGCTGGCGGTGTATCATCTTTCTTAAGTCAAAATGACGGAGAGGGCTGGCAGTTGCCTGAGACGTTACGATTAGCGGATTATGGCTTGGGGCATGACGAACGCGCCCTGGAGCACCAGCCGGTTCGCGAGTGTTTCGGCCCCCGCTTCTACGATTGGCAGCTCGAGCAAGACGCAGAAGAATCCTGGCGCGAGTGCCACCTCCACGCCCGCAACCTCCTCGGCCCCACCGGCTACCAAGCCCTCCTCGACGAAATCGCCGGTAAAGAACCGAGTGATCATTTGTCAGCGGCTAGTGTGCCGGCAACAGACGAACGTGATATCGACCCGGACGACTTTGAACTGTCGGCCGATCCAATAAAGAAGTCGCGTAAGTAACCTGTCGGTTAGCGACTAATGACGATCAAGAGTAAATCCTGGAGTTCTAGTAAATGGCGTTGACTAATCTCAGTTTGCGAGCCTTGTCGATTTGGTTCAGTACCAAGGTCAAGCCTTTCTTAGAACATGAAGATCCGGACAAAGTCGCTGAGCTAAAGCGCGAGATAACTCGGCTCGTCGAACGCGAGAAACAGCTCGCCGAACCACTCTCCGTCTGTTTCGTCGGCGACGCGGGGGTCGGGAAAAGTACGCTCATTAACGCGATGGTAGCAGGAGGCGGGATCGTCGTTCCAAGTGGTGGGGTCGGCCCATTAACTGCCCAGGCTATTCAGATCTCGTATAACGAGCTTCCTTCGTTCAGCGCGATCTACCATTCGCCATCAAGCTTCTGGAAGATTGGCTTTGCCCTCGAGAGCGCCATTCGCCGCGATGAAAAGTCGTCGGATGCCGAGGACGACGCCGACTTGACTGAGCTGCTGGATGATGAAACTCGCGAGGAGATGAAACTACCGGTTGATGGACAAGAAACCGAAAACAAAACGGAAACCTACCGTAAACAAGCCCAACTGATTCTCACAGGAAATCAGGAAAATGTTGTAGAGCTAAAGTATCTTGCTGATAGTATTCGCGAAGCAATAGGCAAGCCACGGAAGTGGAAGACGAAAGCAACGCCTGAAGATCAAGTACGGATTAATCGTCTTAAAAAGATCTTTGAAACCGAACACAAGCGTTCCGAGTCAATATTTGAACTGGACGGCAACTCGGCGCAGTTTACTGAGGAACTGCATGTTCATGCGGCTGGCTATCTTTCTCCAATCATCAAAGAGTTGCAAGTTCGCTGGAATTCACCGTTGCTGAAAGAAGGAATCCAACTGGTCGATCTGCCTGGACTGGGAATCGCAGGCGATGTCTACCGAGAAGTCGCAGACAAATGGGTGCGCAACAACGCCAATGCCGTTGTATTGGTTGTCAATCACCGAGGCATCACGGAAGCCGATGCCAATCTGCTGCGATCAAGCGGCTATTTGACACGTTTGTTGCACTCGGCGGACGATCCCACCGCGGACCCGGTGATCTTGATTGTAGCCGTCGTCCGTACGGATGAAATTGCAAGCACACTGCGGCAAAATGATGTTAAGAAGACGAAAGCCACACGCGAATACCTTGCCGACGTGATGTCCAAGTGCCGCGAGCTGGTCAACAGGCAACTACAGGAGCAAATCGCTACCGCATGGACCAATGCAGAAGATGAACTAGGCGAAGTGAAGAAGGCGACCATTGATCGGATCGCGGAAACGCTACAAGTATTCCCACTGTCTACCACACAATATCGTCTTCTATTGATTGACGACGAGGATGAACGTCCCTTCATCCGTGAGGAAGAACAGAGTGGCGTTCCCGCCATGGTGCATGGCTTGGCGACCCTGTGCCGAGAGAACCGCGAGGTCGTTCACGAGCGTTTTTCCGATGCGCTCAACTCACTATATGAGAGACTGCTGAGTCAAGTAGAACTAATTCGCGCACGTTGGGAGGAAAAGACACGAGCACGTGAAGAAGCGGATGCTCTAAAAGCAGAGCTCGAGTCTTTTATCAAGCCGCTGCGCGAAGAATTTCGAGCAAGGCAAGGCGGCTACAGGGCTTTTCTCAAGGAGACGCTACCTGCGAATATTGAAACCGTGGTCGTCAATTCCAGCCTCACCGCCACAAAGTCGATACGCAGTTATCTTAGAAAGCTGCGCGACGCTAACTGGCGCACGCTGCAAGCTGCAGTCAAACGCGACGGCACTTTCTACGGGGCACGGCATATCAATCTGCCGACAGATTTTGCCATGTCGTTTGAAGATCCCGTAGCTGAGGCTTGGGGCAAATCGATACTAAGCGAATTACGCAAGCGTACGCGAGAGTTTTCAGCAGATTGCCTCGGATTTGTGGATCGAGTGGTCGAATGGGCCAAGGAGCAAGGTGGCCGCGTCCAGCCGCGTTTGATCGAAGCCCAGCGCGACGCTATCGCTGCGGACACCAAGCATTTGGCGTCCGTTGGAAAGAGTGTCGTTGATGACTTGCGTGAAACCGTCCGTGCAGAGTTATGCAAGGCGATTGAGGGTCCCATCCGCAGAAAGTGCCAGGCTTTTGTACGTCGAAACGAGCATGTTGGGACAGGCGTTCGGAATCGCATATTGGACCTGTTTGATGATCTGGCTGACGAGGCAATCGAAGCAGCCAAAACGCCGGCCCAAAACGTCTTGCTAAGCAATTATCGGCTTGTCGAGTCGGAGATCCTGGAGGCATGGAAGAATCACAACGATCCATTACTGGCGGCAGCAGAGGCTATCGTCAGTTCGCATGAAGATAGCGTGAAACGAAGCGATGCCCAGAAGCGAAAGAAAGTGCTCGACGAAATTGATGACATTATTCAATGTGCACCAGCAGTGGAGAGTACGGCATCGGAGAGTGCAGCCGTATGAAACCCTACGCATTCTACAAATACTCCCGTTGGCCCTACCCTCGGCTGGTCCTCAAAATTGCTGAGGAGTGGGGTATTACGACGGCTGACATTGGTCGCCCTCCGCAGAGATTGCTGCTGGCTGGACAGCACTCAGACGCTCCCGTGGAGCTTGGGGTCGATGCGAATCGCCTGCAACCTGTCGCTACGCCTGCGGAAGTCTTACGGAATTTAGCTGGCGATGCGAATGTATCATCAGTGGGAAAGCGAAGCATCGCTCGATTGATGGCCTATTTTCTGGTTTGCGAAGATCCCCAGCGCCGCTTCGACGCGCGAGAAGTGTCCACGCTGGCCCACCAAGTGAGTTTGGTTCGGCATATTCTCGACAGTGAAAACCTTAGGCGAGTTTTGGTCGCTGATGAAGTCGGATTGGGGAAGACTGTTGAAGCTGGTCTGTTAATCAAAGAGCTACTCGAACGGCGTCCGAACACACGAATCATTTACTTCGCCCCCGCACGTTTGGTTTCTAACGTGCGCAAGGAATTCGATCGGCTTGAGCTCGGTTTTCGACAATGGTCTTCGCAGCAGGCGGACGCGAGGTTGGATGACTCTCGTCTGATTGTTAGTATTCATCGTGCCGTCCACAAAGCCCACCGCGAAAACATACTTGCCACAGTCCCTTGGGACGTCATCGTTGTGGACGAATGTCATCATCTTTCCGATTGGGCGGAGGGCGGAGGCGATCCAAAAGAGAAATTTCGATTGGTCCGTGATTTGATTCGCAAGCAGCCGAATCAAGGCAGGGTTATCTTGCTGAGCGGAACACCTCATCAAGGGCACGTTAGTCGATTTGAAAACTTGGTTGGGCTGCTTAAGGCGCCGGACGAACCTCAGGAAGCTCTTAACGGCCGAGTCATCTTCCGGACTAAAGATGATATTGTTGATTGGGATGGCAATTTGCTTTTCCCAAGACGAATAGTAAACCCGGCGCTCGTAATTGACTTGGGACGGCAATATCGCCAATGGATATCCGCGATCCATGATCATTTCTCGCCGCCAAAATTTGGCTCGTATCAGGAACCTACTGCAAAACAGCGCGCAGCAGGATGGCGTTGTGCTCAAGCCATGCAATGGGCAGCCTCGAGCCCGCAAGCTGGACTTGGCTACTTAGTGCGACAGGCAATCCGCTCAGGGGCCGAACCAACCGAAACGCTCCTACACCAGTGTTTGGCGGCTCTAAGGCCCTATCGCAATGGGCCCTTTGATGAAAACGTTGAGAAGCTGTTCGAGCGGATGAAAAACGAAATTCGGCGGCAAAGCACTGAGAGCGATGTCGACGACATCGAAGACGAAGTTGGAGACGACGATTCAGAATCACTTGCAAGTCTCTATGGCCTTCTCGAACAAGGTCTAGCGATAATTAGGGAGCAAGCTGATTTCAAATGGGATTTCATTAAGAAAAACATCATTGATACAGCCGGTGGGGAGAAAATTGTCTTTTTTGCTCAGCCCATCGAAACTGTTACGGCCTTTGTCAATTACCTGAGAAGAGTGACCGACGACGACGTTTCTCTCGTTATTGGCGGCCAAAGTGATGCGGATCGTTATGCGGAAGTAGACAAGTTTCTTCGTCCCGACGGTCCGCGTTTTCTCGTTTCCTCCCGCGCCGGTGGCGAAGGCATCAACTTGCAGGTTGCGCGCCGGTTGGTACACATCGATGTTCCATGGAATCCTATGGATATGGAACAACGCGTTGGACGTGTTCACCGTTTTGGGTCTCGGAAGAATATTGTCGTAGACACAATAGTCGTTTCTCAAAGCCGTGAGGAACACGCATATCGTGCTGCAAGAGAGCGATTACGACTAATCGCCTCAACGCTGGTTGACGCAGATCGATTTGAGTCGCTGTACTCACGAGTAATCTGCTTGGTGCCACCCGAGGAGTTGCAACACCTGATGATTGCTGGCGACTTGGGACCACTTTCTCAGCAAAACGAGGAGGAATTGGCTCGCATGGTTAGAGATGGTTTCGAGAAATGGCGCGAGTTTGACGAACGTTATTCGGAACAGGAAAAACTCATAAGGAAACAAGACGCTGGCCTTGTGACATGGGACGACGTACAGAATTTTATGTTGAACTATGGAAAGGCCACGCCAAGGTCCGATTTTTTTACGGAAAGGTTTCAACTCAACGGAAACGAGACCATTGCAAATCAGAAGAAAGCACCGGTGTTGCAGTTGAGCGACGGCACAATTGTCGCCTGCGAAGATTTGGGTGGCCTTCCTGCTTATGGACCCGACGGTCAATACGCACGACAGTTTGGGATCAATCACCCTTCGGCGCTTGAGATTCTGCCTAAGCTCGCATTTGCGGAAGAGGAAGTAGGGCCTGCATTTTTGCGCTGGCCTAAGGACGAAGCTTGTCTTGTTGACTTTCCACGACCGTTTGCAGTGTTGATCTATGTGCGCAGTACGTTTCGCGCTGATGAAGTGAGGGGTTGGATTGAGCACGCAAATGAATTGCGTTTCTTTGCAGTCAGCAATTCAGGAGAGTATCGCGAGCTCACAAGGTCCCAAAAGCGAGCGTTTATATCTGGGCTCCAAACGGCAACTGTGCGTAGCAAGATGCCACAGATCGCTCCCCTTGTTCAAACGATCAGCGAGCTTGAACCGAAGTTGGCAGAAGACCTGCGACGCCCCTCCCCCGAGGAGTTGGAACAGCGAAAAAGGCATGCAGTTGCATCTTTAGTAGTTTGTGTTGTGGAGAGTGATTAGGTTGCGAGAGCAGCACTCTTCGTTCAGCGACCACTCGTTTGACGAAAACGCCTTTCTTAAAAAATACCAAAAGTTAACTCGGATTCATTAAGTCTCGTGCAAACAGTATTCAAGTAGGTAGATCAAAATGCCGCTTCCTTCAGTGAGTCCTGGATGGACCATCAACTTCGTACTTGAGTCAGGCCACATTGACGCCGACTTAACACCACCCGATTCAATTGAAGACCTGATCAAAGCTCCGTCAACAACTATGACGGCAAACTTTCCGATCGGGTATCCCGCGCGCGAAGACGCTCTGGCGACTCTCACGCGATGGCTCGATTTCGCGTTGCGCGATGCCGCCTTCTTCCGAAAAATACACGAGCGGGGTGGCAATGTTGAACCCGGCTTGCGTGGATATCTAGACCGCAAAGACCGTTACTTGGCGGCAGTCAAACAATTGATCAACGAAACCTAGAACGCTCAAACTGAATACGAATCATCGCCCATGGCATTAAACCCAATCGTTTACACCGAGAAGATTGTTCGCAGCTTTCTTAAGTACCAGCTGTCGGCTTACCCGTTTGCGGATCCGGAGCTGAATGAACAGATGCGCCAGCAACTGTCGCTGGATAGCATCCGCCGGACACCGCTGTTGAAGGGGCCCTTCATCAGCCTTTCTCGAGGGTTTCGAGAAGGGGCTACCGTGGCAGAGCTGGTAGTCGATGGCGTATTCCATCCGCACATGCAACAGCTTATCCCAGACTACGTCAAGCGCGTTTATGGCCACCAAGAAAAAGCGATGCGGGCCATTCACGACGGCCAACCTACCCTGGTTAGCACGGGGACGGGGTCAGGCAAAACTGAGTGTTTCCTCTATCCGATCATCAGTAAATGCCTACAACTGCGAGACCAACAGGGACCTGCAGGGATTGCGGCGGTCCTCGTTTACCCAATGAACGCGCTTGCAGAAGATCAACTCGATCGTTTACGAGGAATTCTTGCAGGCAGTGGTATCACTTTCGGCATGTACGTGGGTAAAACGCCAGAGTTGGAACGCGAGGTTTCGGGCGTTCGTATGCCTCAGGGAAGTAGTAACGCTGATTATCAAGCGAAACTCAAACAGTACCGCGAAGCTAATCTTCCCGACTCCATCCATCCCTTCGAGGAAATGTGTTCCCGCGAAGCCATGCGAACACCTGGGAAGCAACCGCGAATCTTACTCACGAATGTCAAGCAGCTAGAATTGCTGCTCACACGGCAGACTGACATCGAACTGTTTTCAGACGCTCGGCTGGACTTTATGGCCTTCGACGAGGCTCATACTTTCAGCGGGATCCAAGGAGCGGAGACAGCCTGCTTGATCCGTCGCTTACGCACTTATTGCGGCAAGAGCCTGGACCATACTACGTGTATCGCGACGTCCGCTACCATCGTCGACAAACAGGAGCCTGACGCAGCTCGCAAGTTCGCGGCGCGATTCTTTGGCGTGCCAGCAGATACGGTGGTGACGGTCAATGAAGAGTATCAGAGGGAAGACTGGACTGTTCCCCGCGAGACGCCTGCAGCGCCGCCAGGAGACCATGCCACACTACTGACACGCACGCTAAACGCTCTCGAAAGCGACAACATCGAGAATGAAGTACGGTCCGCATACCTCATGCTTACCGGCCAACAATTGTCCCAAGGCGATTGGCAGGAAGCACTGTTCGATGGACTTCGAACCAACGAAGTCGCCGCCAAAATAGCGACGGCCTTGCAAGGCCCCCGCGAACTGCCGTTGTTGTTGGGAGAATTGGAAAAAACGACCGGAAGACCAGTTAGCGAAGAAGAGTTATTGGCGTATCTCGCTTTGGGAGCGGCTGCAGTAAAAAGCGGGCGGCCGTTACTCCGCCCAGTCGCCCACGCCTTTATTCGGGGAATCAGCGGCGGTGTTGTCACGTTTCCGGTCGGCAACACTCCCAAGCTTTGGTTGAGCAGCGCCGATGAATTAGCGTCTCAACAAGACGATTCGCACGTATGGCGTCCTAGGATTTTTACCTGCACGACTTGCGGCCAGCACTATTTTATTACTTCGCTCAAAGACTTCGAGTTTACTAAGTCAGAGCCCGAAGGTGGGCAGTTGAATGAAAGCGGTGTGGTCTTTTGGGAGCCGATGGCGGAATCCAACGGTGGCATGCGTGTCGTGCTCGTGGACCAGCTGATTAGCCAAGACGAAGAAGAAACCGAGGCACTCACACGCACGGCAGCCGTTTCATTTTGCCGTCACTGTGGGGCTGCGCATCAGGCAGGTGCGACCCTGTGCTGTGCTTGCGGGGCGGCCGGTGATCAAGTTCGACTATTCTCGGTCCGGTCCAGCGATAAAAGTCCCGGCTACTTGAGTTCTTGTCTTTCATGCAATGCTCGCGGCAAGGCAATGGGGCGACGATATCGTGAACCGATTCGCGAATTACGAGCGACCAATGTTTCGGATGTACACGTGTTGGCGCAGGATATGATCCATCACGCAGACCGCAAACGACTCTTGTTGTTCGCAGACAATCGGCAGGATGCAGCCTTTCAAGCTGGATGGATGAAGGACCACGCGAGGCGTTTTCGCCTCAGGAGCTTGATGGCTGACGCGATTTTTGGCAGCGAAGTTGCCATCGGTGATATCGCGTTGCGGATGAGCGACAAGTTGGATGACAACGATACGCTGTCGCGCGTACTGATTCCGGAAGTGTGGAGGGCGGTTC
Source organism: Pirellulaceae bacterium (assembly GCA_020852965.1). Taxonomy (GTDB): domain Bacteria; phylum Planctomycetota; class Planctomycetia; order Pirellulales; family Pirellulaceae; genus Aureliella. Next base: position 32,395 of record JADYZV010000029.1, read on the forward strand.
CAAAAGAAGGCAGTGGTGGTTCGCATGCTGACGAACGGCTGCATTTTCTCCGGATTCAGGTGCTGCGAGAGATCACCATGGCGGGTAACCAGCAAATCGGCTTGGAGCCATGGGGACGGATCAAAGTTCGCTACGAGAATCTCGATGTTGCCGCGCCGGTGATTCAAACTTGGTCGCGACGGCTGAAAATCTCTCCCGAAGATATAAAGTCGGGTATCGAAGCGCTACTCGACCACTTGCGTCGCCGCCGGCTTCTATACGACTCGCGGCGAGGCATTTTCTCGCGTTACTGGCAGGAAGGCGATCGCGAAATTCAGCGAGGCTATATGCCTATTCCCCAGGGAGTGCAGGGGATGAAACTCGTTCGAGCCGCCGGTGATAAACCTGAGATTGTCTTCCAATGGCATAGCAAGCAACAAACACTTGTCAGCTCGGTCGCCAAGAAATGGGGAGTATCACCCGATGAGATGGAGCAGTTTCTTACCGAGCTTTGGAATCATCTAACGGATCCCCAAGTGGCGATCCTCGTGCCTGTTACGCTAAAAAACAACAAGGATCGCCCGCTCCCCAACTGCAGCGGTGTATACCAGATTGATGCAAACAAGCTGCGTATCTCCGAAAACAGTGGGTTTTATCGTTGCAACCGCTGTCGCAGGAAAGTTAGCAGACGAACTCCGCGCGACCGATGTTTAGCGTGGCAGTGCGACGGCACATTGGAGTTTGTCGGCGAGGAGTCGGACAACTACAATCTTCAACTGCTCGATCAACGTTACACGATGCTCAGTCCTGAAGAACATACTGCGATGGTGCCTCAAGACCATCGAGAGCGGATTGAGAATTGGTTTAAGGGTGACGGCGACAAAGTCAATATCCTGGTTTGCACGCCTACCCTGGAATTGGGCGTTGATATTGGCGCACTCGACTCGGTCCTGTTGAGGAACGTGCCACCTTTGCCAGCTAACTACTGGCAAAGAGCAGGACGGGCAGGACGACGAAACAGAATGGCGGTCAACGTCACGTATTGTCGCTCCATTTCTCATGATCGATCGTATTACAATGACCCGCTTCGCATGTTGGAGGGACGGGTAGACCCACCAGCGTTTAACTTGCGAAATGATTTGCTGGTTTCCAAGCACGTTCACGCTGCTGTGCTGACACGCTTGAATCAGTTGGCTTCCAGTGAAAGCACCCTGAACGAAGACGAACGCCAGTATATCCAACAAGTACTCCGCACGATGTTTCCCACTCGCATCGACGCGTACTTATTCGAGCGCGAAGGTCAGCTACGCGAAGAGTTGTTTGATGTGCGCCCATTAGCGGCGCTGATTGGACGGTATCGTGAGGATCTGCTGCAGCACATTCGCTTGATTTTTCAGCAAGGTTGGCCTGAGTCAGACGCAGCATCGACTTCGACAGAGGCGCTCACGAAGCACGTTGATGAGACTTCGGTGCGACTGCTGGAAGTCATTAAACGCTTGAGGAAACGCCTGCAGTGGGCTTACAAGGAAATCCGTCGCCTTAATAAGGTCCGCGATGAGCAAGGGACTTTAGAGGCGGAAGACGACGCGCACTTTAAGCGGTGCGATCGCATGATCAAGAAGTTGAAGGGAATGCAAACGCGTCAGCGAAGGGAGTCGCAGGGCGTGGATGACATCAATACGTTCAGCTTGCTTGCTAGCGAAGGCTTTATGCCGGGCTACGGGCTGGACACGGGGTCGGTAATAGGGATGGCTGAAGTGCCCTATTGGCAACTTGGCTCAATGGACTTTTCTCTACCTCGAGCCTCGAGCATGGCTCTGCGCGAGTATGTCCCCGGTAATTTGATTTACGCCAATGGTCACCGATTCGTTGCCAGGAGATTCCATCAAGAGGCAGAAGATGAGCACACAGACAAGCCTGTGTTTGACGTCAATATTGAACGCCAGGCATTGTCAATCTCCAGTTTGGACGCTACAGCAGCCTCGTTTGGCGCAAACGAGCTGAAAGCGATTCCTGTTTGTGATGTCGATCTCGTGCATACTTCGCAGATTTCGGACGAAGAGGAGACTCGCTTTCAGATGTCCGTCGCCACTTATGGCATCGAGCAAGGGAGACATAACGGAGGGCATCACTACGATTGGGGAAACCAGCCTCTGCAATTGCGGCGAGGAGTACATTTTCGCATGGTCAATGTCGGTGCGTCGAGTTTGATTGAACGCAACGTGCCCGAACTTGGATACCCTGTTTGCGAAATTTGCGGATACAGCGTTTCGCCTTTGTCCTCAGATCGACAACTGCAGAGCTTTCGTGAAGGGCATGGAGAGCGCTGTGGCAAGACTCCAATTAATGTTGGTTTCTACGCGGACGTTGTGGCGGATGCAATCACGTTAGATGACTTACCCAACGCGATCGCTGCATATAGTGTGCTTGAGGCATTACGGATGGCGGCTACGCAGTTGCTGGACATGCATTTAGACGACCTGCATGTCTTGGTGCTGGGAGAAACGGATCGGGATGAAGTACGAGCGGTATTGTGGGATCCAATGCCCGGGGGATCAGGGTTGCTCGATCAGATCACAGAACACTTCTCGGAAGTCTGTTCGGTCGCAGCCGAGATCCTTGCAGGCTGTCCATCGGATTGCAATTCTTCTTGCAATGATTGCTTGCAAACCTTTCGCAATGGTTTCTACCACAAGTACCTTGATCGTCATGCTGCACTGGACTTGATCCGGACTTGGGGAGACAGCCTAGTGGCTGGACATGCCATTCCGCCATCTCAAGCTGCGACTGTAACAGTTAGCGATCAGGGAATGCCGGTTAACGATGCTGAGATGAAGCTGAAGCACTTGTTGTCGGCCGCAGGTTTTTCCTCTGGTAGCTTTCAGCAGCAGATTCGGTTCGGACACAAGCTTACCCTAAGCCACCAAATCGGCAGTACGACGCCAGATGTTTTCTTTGAAGGCGACGAGGATGATCCGGAGGATCGAGGCGTTTGTATTTACCTCGATGGCTTGAGCGGCCATATTCACGGCAATGCTGCCACGGCAGAGATTGATCGTGAGATACGCAGTTGGCTTCGTGACAACGGCTTTCAGGTCATAAGCATCTCGTACGTTGAACTGTCTGAGCGCCAGGCAATGGCAGCCGCGTTTAAGAGACTTGCCAAATTTTTATCTGGCAAGGACTTGGCTGCTCAGATTGCCGAAGATACGAGTTGGTTCGACGCTCAGGAGTCAGCCACACCGCAAGAGTCCAATGTTGAAAACGCTTCGGGTGTAAACACTGACGGATGGGCAAGCCTGCTTGAGGTCGCAGACGAAAATGTGCACGCACTATTGATCGCATTGCGTGATGCTGGAGTTCCACTTCCGGTCGTCGGATATGAGCTCAGCATCAATGGGGCGGTAGTGGCGACTGCGGAGTTGGCTTGGCCCGGTTCTCGAATCGTTGTGTTACTGGACGACCAAGACGAGGACTATCAGCAATTCGAAAAACAAGCATGGGACGTGCGCTACGCAAAAGATACGACCACTGAAAGTCTGGCAAGCGCGCTGGAGGCCAGTGCATGACCCAGCTCGCCATTACCGCCGAATTCCTGGAGTCGCTGGCTAAATTGCCCAAGCGGCTGCAGAAGAAAGTGCGGGAGTTTACTCGCAAGTTCGCGGACAATTCGCATTCCTCTGCGATCAATTACGAGAAAATTCATAATGTACTCGACCAGCGTGTAAGGACGGTCAGAATCGATCAGCAGTATCGAGCGATCGTTCTGCACCCCAACGAAGGCGACGTTTACGTCATGTTGTGGGTGGACAACCACGATGAAGCGATGGCGTGGGCCAGTGCGAAGCGATTCGACGTAAACCCGGAAACACATGCCTTTCAAATTTATGATCCAGCTGCCGTTGATGAAGTCTCACGAACGATTCGACGGGACCAGGATACGGTAGCTGGTGAAAGCACCGATGGGACAGACACCGCGCGCCTATTTGAGCAGCATGAAGATCAGACTTTGGTGTCGCTTGGGGTACCGGAAGTTCTGGTGCCAGCCGTACGTGAAGTCCGCGACCTGGAAGACTTGAAGGCAATTGCTTGCCATCTTCCTGCAGAGGCCGGTGAAGCGCTTTATTGGCTTGCTGACAATCTGCCTTTAGAGGAGATTCGAGCCGCTATCTCTATACCGTCCGCTAGTAATAGCTCCGTACCGACGGTTGCAGAATCCCTCGAGCATCCAGACAGTCGACGACGACTGGTGAAAATCAAGTCTATCGATGAGTTGGAACGTGTCTTGGATGCATCGCTCGAACAGTGGCGAATCTTCTTGCATCCAACGCAACAAACGCTGGTTGCCATGGACACATCGGGCCCCGTCATAGTTGAGGGTGGCGCCGGAACTGGCAAAACAGTCGTAGCCTTGCACAGAGCGAAGCATCTGGCACTGAATGTTTTCCAAAATTCCTCCGACCGAATACTTTTCACAACATTCACAGCGAATTTGGCGGAGGCCATTTCCAGGCAGCTCGATTTATTGTGCGGAGCTGAACGAAGTAGGATTGAGGTCGTGCATATCGACCAGCTGGCGCGTCGAATGCTTGACGATACTCGAATTGAGATCGCTTCTTCGGCGGACCTAATGCACTGTTGGGATCTGTCAGTTACTGAGAATTGTCCATTGTCGGCGCCAGAACTCCAGCATGAGTGGACCTATGCATCGGAGATTCGTGGAATCAGTGACGAGCGCGATTACCTTCGGATGTCTCGCGTCGGTCAGAGCAAATCACTCGATCGATTGCAGCGGAAGCAGGTTTGGCAGGCATTCGAAGCTTTCCAATCAAATATGAAAAATCGCGGATTGCAGGCATGGTCATCGGTGATTCGGGAGGCTACAGAAAACAGCGTAGCACAGGGGCCCAAATACGCGGCCGTGTTGGTGGACGAATCCCAAGATTTTACCGCACCGGCTTGGCGACTGATTCGTTCGCTCGCCAAACCGGGGCCAAACGACTTATTCCTAGTTGGCGATGCGCATCAGAGAATCTATGGCTGTCCCATCCGCTTAAAGGAGTGTGGGATTGATGTTGGAGACCGGAAGTTTTTACTGCGCGTCAATTATCGCACCACTGAGGAGATTCGAGATTGGGCCTTTTCAAGGTTCAGCAATCGCGATTCGGCGCGGCTAGCTGGTGAGTCAGGCGCGCGTAGTGATGTGCACGAACGCTCTTTATTGTCTGGGCCCAACCCCGAACTTGTACAGCTATCGAGCCGCGAAGAGGAAATAGAGTATTGCAGAAAGCTCATACCAGAACTGCTAAAGGAATTCCGTCCCGAGGAAATCGTAGTTTGCGCTCGTGCTGCATGGATTCTTCGCGATTTTAAGAAACTGTTTCACGATATGGACCAACCGTATGTGGTGCTCGAAAAAATCCGTGATGAGTCAAACGATGGGATACGTTTGGCAACCATTCACAGGATCAAGGGTCTAGAGTTTCGTTGCGTCTTAATCGTGTCTGTGAATGCCGGCATCATTCCCTGCAAATTCGACGGTCGTGACGACGATAACGTGTCGCAGGCCCAGCACAAGAGCCGCGAGCGAGCCTTGCTTTACGTTGCGACAACTCGGGCACGAGACCGCGTAATCATTAGTACCTCGGGGAAAGCCAGCTCCTTGCTTCAGACCTAGAAAGACTCCATGGATCCATCATGAATCAAGAAGCCGACGATTTCATTGATGAAACAGTCAAGGACTCCCTTGTCGAAAGCGGTATGACTGCCGGTGGTGCCCGTGAAAATGCGCTCGCGCTATTCCGTAAGCCACTTACCGAGCGTCACGAATCCAGTTCGTCAAAACTCGCATATGTGAATGCGGACCAAGGTAAGCGCACACCACAGCCATGGGCGTGGAGTTGGGCAGGGGCGCATTTCGTCGTGTAGGTTTGGCTGGAGACTCGCTCCTCATTCATCACTGTCCATCCCTCTGGACCAAAGTTCTTGTTGCCGCCAGTTTGGTATCGCTGAACAGCGTACGGGAAGATTCCCAAGTGTTACAATTCGATGCATTCAATAAGTGATTTTTCGTGCCGTAAGCTGATCGCAACGAATGCTACAAATCCCATTCCTCACTGACCTAGATTCACGCGCTGCAGTTAAGGGCTCGCGTGACCCGTTAGGTATTCAACAGATTTGGACACGACTCGGCCGGCATGTCGTGGGCAATCTCACTACTGTTAGCAATTCTGTTCGAGACTTTACGACGTTGCTACTGGGCTATTACTTTGCCGAGCAACTTGCCGATGACCTAGGACCCGGATCAGAGCTGGCAATATTCTTAAAGTGGGAGCAATTGGCGGCTTATTCTCGGGCAAGCGTCAACAACGACTTCATTTTTCGCGGTACTGAGCGGGTGAAGCGATCACTTAGCGAAGGTGGCAAGGTCTGGTTGTCAGATGAACGCAGCCATCAGATCCTCTCGAATCAGAAAATCTATGGACTGTGGGGTTTGTATACGATGCCCTCGAGGGCGTCGGGACTCGTCGATGAAAATCCGACTCGATTGACACCGATGGCTTTGGATTTCGTACAGAAACATTGCTTGCCTCTATTGTCTAAAGCCGGAGCGGGAAAGGATGCGAGCCGAATAACTGCACTGTTAAAGCCAAAGTCGACACGTTTGAATCTGAGTTCAACTCCTGATCCTGCAATTGAAGCAGTTGGGAAAGTTCTGAATCTACGCATTCGAAAAGCTGAGCGTGATTTCTACTACGAACACTTGGTCGAGGGCGGACCAAGCGACGCTACTGAAGGTAAACAGCGTCAGTTGGCATCGCTACTCACAGAAACACTCAATGATTCGTCTTTTCATTGGGCTCCAACTACGATTCGGCAACTTGCTAAGGTCGCGAGCAGTCGTGGAGAAGAATGGCAGCCGCTGGCATTTGATCTGGAACAAATCCGAGTAACGGAGACTGTGCTGGCGCCAACTTCGCTTCTATTCGACTACTTACTTGGCTCGGATGGCTGCACAATTAATGAGGTCGCTGCTTCAATTGAGAAGCAATGGGGCGAAGGACTATCGTCAATTGAATCTGACTCACTCGACAGCATGCACGGCCAGTGGAGTGGAGGCGATACTTCTGTAGGCGATCGCTGGGTTGCGATTGGACATGGGCTGTGCAGTGGACGTTTCATTGACGTAATCGAACACCTGGCGCAGCAAAACTCGAGTGTGATGGCAACTCGTGGTGGAGCCGCTTGGATCGAAAGCAATCGGGGCAAACTTGTTGTGCGATACAAAGAGGAGAATGGAAAACTCCCCGCTCGAGATGAGCTCGGACAGCTATGGCGTTTCCCTTATTTCCTGGATTCACTGAGAAGCGTTACCCGGGTCCTGTGGGAGAAGCCACATGACTGAGATTCCGCGTGAGGCACTATCGGATCACTTTCAACTTCGGATGGAAGGCCGTCGTTTGCGCTCTGCGGTGCTTCTGACCTACCAGTTCGATCCAGGCTTCTTTGAACAAGAAGTATTGCCAGTGTTTTTCGACATTGGCCTGAGCCACGCTTCGGCCATTCGACTACTGCAATTGGAGGACGCGATTCGCGATCTCGCTGGAGAAATCGCGGTGTACTACGATGCAGGCGGGCTAGTCGTTGGCGATGCGGGATCTGCAAAGTTGGATGTTCGCTACATCCCGATCCAGCATAACGCGATCTTTCATCCCAAGAACGTCTTGTTACTGGTGGAGGATGAAGTAGCGGACGAGAATGACGAACGTCAGTTGTATTTGATCTTTGCGTGTATGTCGGCAAATCTAACGCGATCGGGATGGTGGGAGAACATTGAATGTTGCCATGTAGAGGAAATTGCACACGGCGATAAAAATCGGTTGAAGGAAGATCTAACAAAGTTCTTGCAATCAATAAAGCGCAGAAGCCCTGGCGGAACGACTCACACAGCGATTGACGACATCCTTACTTTCTTGCGGGCCAGCGAGCAACGAAAACAAAAGTCGATCGCCGGGGAGTTGCAGTCGCACTTCTACCGAGGTGGCGAGAGTTTGCCGGAGTTTCTTAAACGCCACATTGGCAGTCAACTGAAAGGCGGCTACCTGGAAATTATCTCGCCCTATTTCGATGATGCTGATCAGTGCGATCCGTTGGAAGAGTTGATCCGGTTATTCGAACCGAAGGACGTGCGTGTATTCTTGCCGCGAAGTGCCTCGGGTGAAGCACTGGTGCGAAAGGAATTGTTCGAGTCGGTTACCGATTTACCCAAGGCAGGTTGGGGGAGGCTGCCAAAGGACATCATGCGTCGCGGATCGCGTGAAGAATACGGAGAGCGGTTTGTGCACGCCAAGCTCTATCGCTTTTTCACGCAAAGTCCGAAACGCGAGATCTGCTTTCTTGGCTCGCCCAACCTAACCCGCAGCGCTCACCAGAAGGACGGAAACATTGAAAGTGGGTTCTTAGTCGAAGTCCCCACACCACGCCGTCCCGAATTCTGGATGAGTCCGGAATTGAAAACGCCGACTGAGTTTGCCGTTCGCGGCGAAGATGATGGATCAGACTCCGGGAGTTCACCTTTGAACATCCGGTATAACTGGGACACTGAAACCGCGTCGGCTTTTTGGGACCACAAAGCAAATTCATCTGTACTTCGTATTTCTGATCGAAACGTCCCGCTTGGCGATATCGGTCCTCTCGCATGTCGAGAGTGGATTGAGTTATCAAGCGAGATTGCAACTGCGATCGCAAGCATACTTGACAACACTACCTTGGTAGAAGTTCATTGCGAAGGAGAGAAACCAGCATATGTCCTCATTCAGGAGGAAGGGATGTCGCATAAGCCATCATTGCTGCTGCAGCTCTCGACGGCAGACATCCTGCGCTATTGGTCGCTGCTGAGTGCTGAGCAACGTGCGGCATTCATCGATTCGCGTGCAACGGATTTGGCCGGAATCGGAACTGGCACTGATCTGGTGGTTCGAGCAAAAATCGCACTGGACAACGATACTCTTTTCGATCGTTTTGCGGGCTTCTTTCATGCGTTCGGCTGCTTGGAGCGTTCTGTCCGAAAGTCACTTGACGACGGCCAGCCCAAGCAAGCCAGCTATCGCCTGTTTGGCAAGAAATATGATTCCCTCGGCACGTTGCTTGAGCGTGTTGCAGCCCAGCGAGAGACACTCGACGCCGTCGATGGATATGTAATTTTGATGTGCTGCAAACAATTGTGCATCGAAATTGCCAAGGACTATCCAGATTACTGGCGTGAACAAATGGACTACACTAAGAAACTGAACGCGCGGCTTGCCGACTTAGCATCAGTCCGCAAGCGATTGTTGAAAGAAAATGAACATGGATTTGGCGATTTCTTGACTTGGTTTGACAAGTGGTTTTTGAAGCGGGCCACACCGGCGGAGGTGGCTGATGCTTGATACAAAATTGGCTTCTCAGTTACTCGACTTCGGTAGTAGGATCGGTTCAGCGCGTGGGGATGAACAACTAGAAGGAGCCGTCGCAATTCACAATATGCTCCAGTCGAATGGCGTCGCTTACTTGGCTGATGAAGTCGGCATGGGCAAGACGTATGTGGCGTTAGGGGCCTTAGCTTTGTTTCGCCACTTCAGTCCAAGTTTTCGCGTTCTCATCCTCGCACCGCGCGGCAATATTCAATCGAAATGGATGAAGGAACAGCGTAACTTTGTCGCTAACAACGTCCGTGTCTGCGACATGCGAGTGAAGTCACTGCACGGTTCGCCAGCGCGTCCGTTGGTATCCTGCAGCAATTTGCATGACCTGGTTCACGAGGTTACTGCGGACCCCAATCGTGACTTCTTCGCCAAGATGACGAGTTTCAGCTTTGCCATCACCGGCAAGAATTCCGTTGATCGTGAGCGTGGCGAAAAGATCCGTGACGCTTTTCGACGTAGTGTTCCTTGGCTTCGCAACGAGATTTTCGATCTTCGTAGCAAGGAATCCTTCAAAGACAACTTCGCGAAGGCGCTTTGTTGCGTTCTGCCGACGTTCGACCTTGTCATTGTCGATGAGGCTCACAATCTAAAGCATGGCTTTGGTGATCATGTCTCATCTCGTAATCGTTTGTTAGCTCTGGCTATGGGGCATCCGAGTGTTGAGCCTGACTTCAAGCTTTTCCCCGGCTTTAGGCCTAGAGCTGCCCGCGTTCTGTTTTTATCCGCGACTCCAGTGGAGGAAACCTACCAACAGCTTTGGAACCAATTGGATGTCTTTGGTAAAGCGGCTCCTTACAAGCAGCTCTTGGACAAGAAGATTACCGATGACGAGCGAAAGGCGATCGCAGCCGAGTTTTTGATTCGTCGAGTTACATCGGTTCGAATCGGTGCAAACGAATTGACCAAGAATGAATACCGACGCGAGTGGAGACGCGGTGGTGTCGCCTCTCACGACGAACCGATCAGAGTCGAAGATCCAAAACAACGTCTTGTGGTCGCACTCGTTCAGAAGAAGGTTACCGAGTTGCTGGGACACGAGCGATTCAATTCGTCGTTCCAAATTGGGATGTTAGCGTCCTTCGAGAGCTTTCTAGAAACGGCAAAGCTGAAGCGCGACGATGACGAGTCGGCTAACTTTGACGATTCGGACCAAACAGAAAACGCGATCGAGAAGGAAGGCATCGATGTAGGTGATATCAATCGCTTGGCTCGATCGTATAGGAACCAGTTTCAATCTGAATTGCCGCATCCAAAAATGGACGCGTTAGTTAGTTCACTTTCGCAGTGTTGGGAGACTGGTGAGAAAGCCCTTGTGTTTGTTCGCCGAGTTGCATCCGTAAAAGAACTTAAACGCAAACTGGATGATCGATACGATGAATGGCTGATGAATCGACTGCGGTCCGAAATGCCGCAGCGCATGCAGGATCGGCTAGCGTCATTGTTCGATGCGTATCGTCAGCAGCGGCTCGCGGCTGGAAACAAGCAACTTGACTTGTCCGGCGAGGTTGTTCCCGGGGGCGGCAAGGAATCAGATGGCGGTGGCTTAGATACGTTCTTCGCTTGGTTCTTTCGTGGCGAAGGTCCTGCGGATGTCGTAAGCGGCGCAAATATCCAGCGGCGATTTATTCAGAGCGGAACAACCTTGGCAACTTTCTTCTCGGACAACTATGTGGCTGACGTGCTTCGATGCAAGCCCGCGATGGTCGAGAGCGCGCTTGCAGAAGTGCTTGGCTTGAATGAGGGAGGACTATTGACGGAACTTCGAAAAGAATCCGTGAAGTTTCTCAGTGCGGCCAAGAGACAAACCAGAGCCGACCGTATTGAAGCAGTCCAAGCAGCCGCCATTGAGCTATTGAAGGACAAGAAGTGCGAATTCCAGGAAGATGCTCGTGTCGTGTGGCATGAGCGTTTCGAACGTCAGGCCCATGCGATCCCAGCGATCGAGACTTCTGATGTTTCGTGTTTGCTAGCCGTCGAAACTTTTTTTACAAAGCTGCGCGAGAGACCCGAACTTCGCGCTGACTTGTGGCCAGAGTCAGAAGGCAAATGCCGCACAACACGGTTTCGGAGTCGTGAATGGAGAGCCAGCTTACTTGCATCGGTTGCTCGATTGGGCCATTCCTTTATCGATATGTATGTCTTGATCGCGTCTCGCCTGCAAACCCTCGACCAGCGATCGCAACAACGAGGCTTAGAGGACGAGTCGGATTCAAACAACGATCAAATCACCCAGTACCTCGACTTGCTTGAGCATCAACGAGCGACGGATAGAAAAACGCGAGGTTGGCGGGCATTTGATGAGCTGGCTGATGTTGCCGCAAACTTCGATTTGATTATTGACGTCAATGCGCCCAATATTCGGGACAAGCATGTTGATGAAGCTACAAAGGAGTTTGGCAGCATGCTTGGCCGACAACAGCCCGTGGGTGGAATGTCTGGCAAAGTCAATGAAACCTTGGTCCGTCAGTTCCGAATGCCAGGTTATCCCTTGGTTCTGTTTTCAACTGACCTGCTTCAGGAAGGCGAAGACCTTCACACTTTCTGTTCATCGATTCATCACTACGGGATATCTTGGACTCCATCGTCAATGGAACAACGGATTGGTCGAATTGATCGTGTCAGGTCTCATTCGGATCGCCGTCTTTCAAGCCTGAACGAGGAGGGGCTGGAGGGAAACGATAAGCTTCAAGTGTTTTTTCCGCATCTGGAAGATACGGTCGAGGTGCTTCAAGTTCATCGCGTCCTGGACCGGATGAACATGTTTTTACGTTTGATGCACGAAGGGCTAACTGTATCCACGACAGAACAAAGAACCATTAACGCGAGCCACGAATTTGCCAAATCGAGGAAGCCTCCCGAGCAGATTCGTGGTCGATTAAAAACAGCCTTCCCAGTTTTACCCGCGCACGTAATTGGCACGCGAGAATCGCTCCCAACTGTGCCGGATCATTACTCGGAAATTCAAAATCGATTTAGAAAGCTTTCATCCGGTGAGCTTCACGGCTTAACTATTCAATGGGAACGAGAAGCAAACGAATGTGTGCTAACTGGGACCGCGAAATTAAATCATCGAATACAGCCATTCACCCTAATACTCGACTCAGTCGACCGGTTTCCAATTGTTCGATGTCTTAGCCCGGTGGGACGGGTCGACCCAGACGAAGAAATGGAGGCTGTATTGGAAGCAGTATCTGCGAGCCCAATGAAGGTTGGAGCAATCGTTAGTAAAGATGAACGCAGCTATGACTTGACGGTGGAAGGTGAGGTGCTTTTCAGCGGTGATGACGAGGTGAATCGACTACGGATTTCAGGACTTATCGAGCGAGTTGTACTTAACGCGGACATACTCGAACAGAGACTGCTGCCCGGACGAGACGAATCGCTGGAAGCGTTTCGAGACGATCTGCGCAAGGAGGCTGGTCATGACAGCTGATTGGCGCACGATGGCTAGTGCAGAGGATTTTAGTGTCGATGGATCATCAGTTGGTGTGACGCTCCAAGACGGCCGAAAACACTGTGTGGAGGTCAGCAAACAGGCGAATGAACTTGTACTGAGTGCGTTCGTCGTGAAGCAATCTGTCGTCAGTTCGTTGCCCGAGCTTCCACTGGAAATTTGGAAAAGGAATCGAAGTGCAAGTTTGGTCGGGTTTCGAATTGATAAGAAGAATCGTTTGATTGCCGAATGCCGCATACCGACACATGGCCTTACTAGCGAGGAGTTCCAGTTTTATATGCGAACTATTGCCGTCGAGGCTGATCGTCTTGAGTTTCTCTTGACGGGACGAGACCAGGAATAGTGACTTAGCCTTGGAACACCGCAAAGATGTCACAGCGGGTAGAATAGCGAAGTCGATTCTTAGTCCGATTCTATCCTCGCCTAGCAAAGTCACCTGTTGTCGTGCATCCAGGTCTTTACGAAGAAATTCTCACGAAAGCTATTGAATCGCAGCTCGCTGAGCTTGGCGACCCGAGGCTATTCGCTCTAAGTCCCGTGGATGCGGAAGAGTCGCATTCGGCTCTCGCTCAGTACCTAGAAAGATTGATCGCGGCAAGTTTGGCCCTGCATCGCGGCTCGGATGCGGCTGAGAAGCAGCGACAACTGGTGGAACGAATCATGGTCACGCTTGCTGATGCATTGCAAGATGGAGAAGCTGATGGCTTGAGCATCGCCACGCCGCTGCAACGCTTGCTGGCGGTCCATCGATCAGCGAACGTTCCCTCCAAAGATCGGCCCGACAGCCCATTGTCGCGTTCGTCACTGTTCACTGGGACGCGATTGGATGCCAGTCTAGGAAGCCAGCTCCGAAAAGAGATCGCGACTTGCGATGGTGTTGATATCCTCTGTTCGTTCATCAAGTGGAGCGGGCTGCGAGTCTTGTTGGACAACCTTCGTGAATTAGCTGAACAAGCAGGTGGCGCAGAGCCAGTGATTCGCGTCATTACCACAAGCTACATGGGAGCGACTGACCCCAAAGCAGTTGAAGCACTGCGTGAGTTGCCCAGAACAGAAGTTCGCGTCAGTTATGACACCAAACGAACGCGGCTGCATGCGAAGGCATATCTCTTTCGCCGGAATACGGGTTTCAGTAACGCCTATGTGGGCTCTGCGAACCTCTCGAATGCGGCGCTGACTGAGGGACTCGAGTGGACCACCAAGATCAGCCAGTACGAACTGCCTTATCTCTGGGAAAAGGTGACGGGTACTTTCGAGACTTATTGGCAAGATGATGAGTTCCAGTCTTTCGACGAGCACGCTGTCCCGAGACTGCGTCAGGCAATCCAGACGGAACGCCATGTTGCATCGGATTCAGGCTCGGGGCTCAATTTCGATTTGCGTCCGTTCCCGTTTCAAGAAGAAATTCTCGATATCATCGCAGCCGAACGCGAGGTCCAGAATAAGTATCGCCATCTTGTGGTCGCAGCAACCGGTACCGGCAAGACGATGATCGCCGCCTTTGACTATGCCAGAGTTGCTCGGCAACTCGGGCGCAAACCTCGGTTGCTGTTTATTGCCCACCGCAAGGAGATTCTCAACCAAGCGTTAATGTCGTTTCGTTGCGTCGTAAGGGACCAGAACTTCGGTGAGTTGCTCGTTGATGGTAACGATCCTGGACAACGCAACCATTTGTTTTGCTCGATCCAAAGCTACAACTCGCGCAATCTGATTGATGAAGCGGCTGATCGATTTGAATACGTCGTCGTGGACGAGTTCCACCATGCTGCCGCGCCGAGTTATCAATCGCTTCTCGGACATGCTCAGCCAACGATCTTACTGGGGCTGACCGCGACTCCTGAACGCTCCGATCAACTTGATGTGCTGAGTTGGTTTGGTGGGCGAGCCAGCGCCGAGATCCGACTTCCCGACGCGATCAATCGTCGACTACTGTGCCCGTTTCAGTACTTCGGTGTCGCAGATTCGGTTGACCTCAATGGTCTCGCTTGGCAGCGTGGTGGATACCGCGTCGATGATTTGGATCGGCTTTACACAGGCAACGATATCCGAGCGAAGCTAATTCTCGAAAAGCTTTACGATACGGTTTTGGACCCTACCGATGTTCGCGGCTTAGCGTTTTGCGTCAGTGTGGCCCACGCCGAATTCATGGCGAGGTTCTTTGGTGAGAACGGAGTGACTTCAATCTCACTTTCGGCGCAGTCGACGGATGAAGAGCGAAACACGGCCCAGCAGAAACTGCGGGACCGCTCTGTGAACTTCATTTTCGTGGTTGATCTCTACAACGAAGGTGTTGACATTCCCGAAGTCGATACGGTGCTGTTTCTGCGACCAACGGAAAGCCTGACGGTGTTCCTACAGCAACTTGGCCGTGGCCTTCGGTTGCATCCCGA
This sequence comes from Pirellulaceae bacterium, assembly GCA_020852965.1. Classification (GTDB taxonomy): domain Bacteria; phylum Planctomycetota; class Planctomycetia; order Pirellulales; family Pirellulaceae; genus Aureliella. The sequence continues at coordinate 47,682 of JADYZV010000029.1, forward strand.
TAAAGATTGCTTAACGGTACTCGACTTCATCGGGGCACAACGCAAAGAGTTTCGCTTTGCGAGTCGCTTTCGCGCATTGAGCGGAAAACCAACCGCAAAGCTTGACTACGAAATCGCAGCCGAGTTTCCGCACTTGCCCAGCGGTTGCGTGATCAAACTCGAGCGAGTCGCCCAGCAACGAGTGCTCGACAACGTACGCGAATCGATTCGTTTGGTCCGTCCACGTATGTTAGCGTCGCTGCGTGATCTGAAGCAGTACCTTGGCGGAACGCCGACAATCGAGGATGCCATCGACTATTTTGACACAACCCTGGACGAATTGCTGAAGCGAGGCTTATGGTCGCGGTTGCTGGCAGATGCTGGAATTGGAGAGCAAGTGGATTCTCCTGATGAGTCGCAACTCGCCAAGGGGATTTGTCGACTGAGCCACATCAATTGTCCACAGCAGATTGGTGTGCTAAAGGAGTACCTGGCGTCGTCTGAGCCAGCTGGGTCAATCAGTATGCCGGCGCTTATTGAAATGTTGCACACCACACTTTGGGGAACCCAGCATTCAGAAATGTCGCTGGAAGTCGCTGAGCAACGATTGCGAACCAATCCCTTTGTGATTAACGACCTCATCACCGTATTGGACTACCGGCTAAAGCATTCGCCATTGATCGCATCGTCAACATCGTCAGTTTACTCTCCCCTCGAGATTCATGCAGCCTACACGCGTGACGAAATCCTGGTCGCGCTCGGCCACTGGAGATTCAACAATCGGCCGAGCCAGCGCGAAGGCGTCTTGCACTTGAAAGATCGAAAGCTCGACGTGTTCTTCGTGACCCTGCAAAAATCCGAAGACGAGTACTCGCCCACAACCATGTACGAGGACTACCTTATCTCACACGATATCTTCCACTGGCAATCTCAGAGCAACACGTCCGAACAGTCACCCACGGGCCAACGATACATCCGACATTCAGAGTTGGGCTACACACCGTTGCTGTTCGTGCGCGAAACCAAGACCCTGCCATCAGGGCTATCGGCTCCTTACCACTTTCTCGGCCCATGCAGCTATGTAAGTCATACCGGCAGTCGCCCCATAAGCATCACCTGGAAACTACAGCATTCGGTTCCAACTCGATTGCTAAGGACGATGACGCGACAGATCGCTGTGTAGCCATGCGTATCAGCAAGCTCATCAAGCACAGAACATGTAGACTTGTAGCCTCGATACCAAGCAAGATGTATTGGACCGGGCCAGAATTTTGCGTTTTATGGCATTTTATTACGCGAGCCATGAAAGTCTCGTAAGGGTTGATTCTTTCTAAGTCCTCCCCTGACAACGTCTGACCAGGTCGGTAGCAAAAAAAGTACACGGTCGTTTTCAAATCGCATCATGATCCTTGTTGTTGAGCTTGGCGACAAACTCACCAATAATCCTGATGTCGTTCGTATCTTCGGCAGCAAGTTGAATTGGCCGAAACTCCGGATTGAGTGGTTGGAGTTCTATTTGATTGTGTTCCCAGCTTGAGTCGTTGATGGTTTTGACGGAGTGGTATCGTTTGATGGTGTAGCGGCCGCCGTCTTCTGGATCGGTGTGCGTGTTCACTTGAACGAGGAGCAATCGGCCTTGGCGGGAACCTTGCGGACAGGGCGCAAAGAGACACCAGCTGCCGCTTGGGATCTTGGGTTCCATTGATCGACCAACGACTTTGGCGGCAAACATGCCGGGGGCAAGTTTGCGATCGGGTACTTTGATCCAGCCAATTTCTTCAGGAACGCCTTCATCACCCCATTCACCGGCGGCGGCAACGAGATCGTAGACGGGTACATGTGTCTTGTATTTTGCGGAGCGGGCAACTTCGATTTCGATCTGGGCTAGAGCGTTCTTTTCACTTTGCAGTTCACGTGTTTCGGAGCCAGCGGTTGGATTGGCTTCAGGCTGAGAACTTTCACGAAGGATCGAAGGTTGCGCGTGCCATTGGCCTTGCTGAGTCGAGAAGTGAACTTTGAAGTCGGTTCCAGGCAAGCCGGCGTTCGGACCGAACCATGTCTTCAATAACTGCCCAAGTTCGTTCTTCGTTCCGCCAAGTGGTTTGGCAACGTTGCAGGCAACCTTCACAAACTTGAATTCCCAAGTTGTTCCATCGGGTAATTGTACGTTGACGGGACCAACCGGGCGGTCAGGATTGGTGGTCTTGTCTGGCAGGAATAAAATGGGGCGGCCGCCGGCGTGGGAAACTTTGGCTTCGAAGGCGACTTCGCCAATCTCTGTTTCCACCAGGCGACGCGTTTTGGAATACGCGGCCAGGCGCCAGTCAACCAGCTCCTCTGTCAGACTTTCTAGCGTGGGTCGAAGTGCTTCAGTGCAATCAATGGTCAATTGAAAGTCGTCGACAATTCGCTTAAACCACTTCTGGCCGTTCTGTGTGTCAAGCCAACGATCGATGGGCCACTTGATCCACCACTCGGTCCATTTCTTTTGGTCCGCCGCATGATGGTCGACTGCGTGACCGTCGCCTTCCAGATCGCGGCGGAGCACGGGATGATTGCGCATAAACGACCGGCATTGCTGAGCGAATGTGTGTAAGTCAACGGGTGCAAACAATTGGCCTTGGTCGAGCAACACTCGCAGCACAACCATCTTATATGACCTGTTGAGGCTGGTCGTTTCGAGTGTCCTGAGCCAGGGTTGAAACAAGTCCAGGGCTTGTTGCTCACCATCGGACAAATCGCCTTCGCTGGCGACAAAGGCAAACCAACTTCCTTCTTTCTTGCTGAGCGTTTTGGGTAGTATGCCTCGAACCAACAACTCAGACGCAGCCGGCCGCCGTCCGAGCTCGTCTCGCATAGCTCGATACGCTTCGATCCCGGCTTGCGCGCCCTTGGGAAGAAACTCCCTTAACACATCGCGAGCTTCGAGCTCGACATCCAACAAGCAGCCTTCCGGCAGCTCCGGTGGTTCGCCGTCCAGCCACGACTTGAGATCATTCCAGCTGGCTTCCTTCGATTGGAGCGAGAGCAAGTGAATGATCCGCTGTGCAAAGATACGGTGATTGCCGACGAAGTCGATTACCAGCAAGCGCGTTTTGCCTTCGCTTGCACGCAACCCGCGGCCGAGCTGCTGCAGAAAGACGACTTTGGATTCCGTCGGTCTCAGCATGATGACTCGATCGACTGCGGGAATGTCGAGTCCTTCGTTGAACATGTCAACGACACACATGGTTTGCAGTTTGCCGGATCGCAGCGAATCCAACGACTCACCGTAGCTATCGCCACCAGAGCCTGAGAAAACCGCAGCCGAGGAAACGCCCCTGGATCTCAGCCAATCACGAGCGAACAACGCATGACGCCTGGAACAGCAGAACACAATGGTTCGCTCGGCAGGATGATCCAGCATCGCATGCCACAATCGCTCCATACGATCGCTCCGCTCGACACGCCGCTCGAGTTCCGCCAGATCGAATCGCCCATTGCGCCACGGTACCTGGCGAAAATCGACGGTGTCCTTGATACCGACGTAATGAAACGGAACCAGCGAATCTTCGGCGATGCCGTCGCCGATTGTCGCATGATGCGCGAGGTTGTTGTCGAAGATGCTAGCTACATCCACTCCATCGGTTCGCTCCGGCGTAGCAGTCAAGCCAAGCGTAAAGTGGCTGTCGATTTGCGCGAGCACACGCCGGTAGGTCGGTGCGTGGGCGTGGTGGACTTCGTCGATGATGGCGTAGTCGAACTGCTCTTCCGCGAGTCGCTCGAGCCCCTCTGGTCGCGAGAGTTTTTGAATCGACGCGATCACGATATCGCCATCCAATTCGCTACGATCGCCGATGTACCATGCGGTGCGTCCTTCGCCAAACTCGGCGTCCAAGATCACTGACAACGCCGCTTCGGCTTGGGCAAGGATGTGGGAGCGATGGGCGATGACCAAGACGCGAGGCCGTTTATTGAGACTTTGACCAACTTGTCGCGCGTCGAATGCGGAGAGCCAGGTCTTACCCATGCCGGTTGCCACGGCAACCAGCGCGCGTTGATAGCCAGCGAGCCGAATGTTGTGGAGCGATTCGAGTGCTGTAATTTGCCACGGTCGCGGCTGCGGGATCACGCGACTATCGAGGCTCTCCGGTTCAAAGTGTTCGGCGCGGAACTTGCGAGTTTGTTCGGCGTAGTTCTCTATCAACGAGCTGGTCAACACAGAGGCCACGTTCCACAGGTTGTTGAACTCTTCGGCGAATTCAGCGTGCGCTCCGAAGGTTTCGCGGCTGCTTGAAAGCAAATTCCACTCGATGCCTGTTTCAAGTGCGGGGCGAGAGAGATTGCTACTGCCGACGGCGATGAAGCCACCGTGCTCGTCGACGATCCGCCAGGACTTGGGGTGAAACGATGCGGGTTTCGATGCTAGCTTGGCCAGCTCGATCAGCTTTATAGCCAATTGCCCCGTATGTTGCTCCTCCGCGTCATTCGCTTCACTCCATCCCAGCAACCGGCGCAGTGCTTGCGGATCGGAAATATTGAGATAATCACTGACGAGAATGCGAATCGCAGCTTCGCTGCTTAGCGCCTCAAACAGCCGCTCTTTAATCACGTCCAATCCGGACAATTGAACGAAAGAAACCAGGATGTCGATTGTCTTCGCACCCGCCATCCGCGCCGAAAGTTGATCCCAAAGTCGTGAATTGGGATGTCCCGTACTCAGTCGCAGCGTGCTATTGGCGGATGCTGGATTCGACTGCTGCGAGTCTCGTGTTTGGGACGATCGGAGATAATTGCCCTTCTCGGGAATCACATGCCGCACGCCGCCTCGCGGATCGTCCATATCACCTGAGTAGCGAGGGATGACGTGCACGTGCAAATGCATCACCGTCTGTCCGGCCGATTCGCCAGAGTTGAAACCAACGTTGTAGCCTGTCGGTTTCGGGGCGAGCGTCGCATCGAGGTTAGCTTTCACCTCATTGACCAACGCCATCACTGCGGCTTGTTCTTCCGCTGATGCCTCAAACCAAGTTGCAACCAGTCGCTTTGTAATGACCAGGGTATGCCCGGGGCTAACCGGAAATCCATCCAAAACCGCAAACGTCAACGCATTCGCCGCAGTCCATTGTTCAATTGGGATTTCAAGGAACGGAGAGGTGGACATGTGATGAAGTAGCTTACACGGCGAATTGCACACAGATAACGAGCCAGCATTTTAGCCAATTCCCAAGTTGATGAGGACAGCGAATGCTAAACTGATCTGTCCCTAAATTGGGCCAAATGTGGTTTCTACGGGCGTACCGGCAGGGCGTTTGACGTAATGTTCCAACTTCGAATACTTCCATGCTTAGACTCTGACGAGCTAGCCGCACAAAGGCGAAGTGAGTTGGCGTTGCGACCGGAGTTGGCTGAGTCGCTTGGTAGGTCGGCTGTGGAAGCGATTGAGCTGGGGTACTATCTCACCGACAATGGCAAGGTCGATTGGAGTGACGCAGTGCGGGCTGCTTGTGTGGCGAAGGTGAGCATCGCGCCGGAATCGGAATTGCCGACTTGTGAAACTTCGCATTTTGCAGAGGCGATTGTGCAAGTTACCAACGAGACTACGCTGGGTGCGTCGCGACGGTTGGTGGATGAGGGGAAACGGCCGTTGGCGTTGAACTTTGGGAATGGTACGGAAACGGGCGGCGGGTTCTTGCGAGGCGCGACGGCTCAGGAAGAGGCATTGTGTCGATCGAGCGGTCTATATGCAACGCTTGTCGATGATCCGATGTACGAATTCCATCGCAAGCACGAGCTGTGGGCGGAGGCCAGCGACTGGGCGATACTTTCGCCGAATGTGCCGGTGTTTCGGGACGATCGAGGGATGGAGCTGGATGCGCCTTGGCTGCTGAGCTTCATTACTTGCGCAGCTCCCTACGCCCCTTCCGTTGGGCATCCGCAATCAGGCGATATGCTACAGAAGCGAATTGTGCGCGTGTTATCAATCGCTCGAGCGTATGGTTACACCGAACTGATTCTCGGGGCTTGGGGGTGCGGAGCATTCGGAAACGATCCTCAGCGCACGGCCAGCGACTTTCGCAACGCGCTCGAGGGCGAGTTTGAGGGCACGTTCGGAGAAGTTGTCGTCGCGATTACCGATTGGTCTCCCGAGCGACGTTTCCTTGGGCCGTTCCGTGATGTTTTTTCAGTGGAACGGATTTGATGAGTGATTGGTTTGAGGAGCTGCTGGGCTTTAGTGAACGCACGCCGGATGAAGTTCGCAAGAAATTGCAGTTGGATGAGACGCGAGTTCGTTCAAAGATCAATAGCGAGTCGTATGAATGCGGTCGTTTGGAGGTTGTTTCGCTGCAGGAGTTGCGCGAACGAGTTGCTGCGGCGGTGCGATTTGACGGCAAGTTGCAGGTGGCTGAGTTAGTTGGAGATGCGAGGGCGCTGCATATGGATGTCGCAAATGCAGGCGCTTTGTTTCAAGTGGCCTCGCAGTTTAATTTGCTGGAGATGGTTTCGCCAAGTGTTAGACCAGAGCACGGAATTGGGATTTACGAGAACGATCCGACGCAAGGGCCGGCTTGTGCGATCGCTTGTGGCGCGGGTACGGTCTACCGAAACTACTTCGTTGAACTGGACGGGCAACGTGGCCAAACAGCGGAGCGGCAGATTGACTGTTTAGCGGAAATTGGCAGGGCTCTGGGAAACAACAACAACCGGCTGTGGGAAATTCGGAACGGTTACGCAGTACCAACGCGCGAGGGGCTAGAGGAAATTCACTCGCGGTTGGGTAATATGTCCAAAGGGGACTTGGATGAATTGCGGACGAAGCTGAAGGTCGGAGTGCATTCGGATGTTCAAGTCACGCTTAAAGAGTGCACGCATGTTGTCACGCAAGTCTATTGCTCGGCGATGCCGGTGGCTTACACTCGCCATTCGTCCGAACTCTGGCGCCCGTTTGCACAATTGATTTTGGACGCCGCGTACGAGGCAACGTTTTGCGCGGCTGCGATCAATGCGGCTCGGACAGGTAATAAGTCTCTTTATCTCACCTTGCTGGGTGGTGGAGCGTTCGGGAACCAAGAAGGGTGGATTATCTCCGCCATCCGCCGCTCTCAGGAGCTCTTCCGCAATTGGGATCTCAACGTGCATATTGTCAGTTTCCGCAGGCCAAACCAGAGTCTGCGCGAACTAATCACCTAGGCGTACCATGGGGCTAGTAATAACCGAGTTTGCTATCCCAACCGAGCCAAGAATTGAAGATATCCAACTCAGCGGGCTATGGGCGAAAGAAACACCATGGAACAAGTTAGGACCATTGAGGGTGCCAAAGTTCCCGCGTTTCTTTACGGCACAGCTTGGAAAGAAGCTGCGACTCAGGAGCTTACCGAACTAGCCATCGCTCAGGGTTTTCGCGGTATAGACACAGCCAATCAGCGCAAACACTACGATGAGGTGGCAGTCGGACGCGCAATCTCAGCGGCTTTGGCTGGTGGCCAGATTGCTCGCAACGACTTATTCTTGCAGACCAAATATACCTTCCAACGGGGACAGGATCATCGGCTGCCTTACAATCCGGCATCGCCGATCCAGACTCAAGTTGAGGAGTCGTTTGCTAGTTCGTTAGAACACTTGGGAGTCGATCGAATCGACTCGTACATCCTGCATGGCCCTAGTCGTGCCGCGGGACTCGGCGCAGAAGACTGGGCGGCTTGGCAGGCAATGGAGAAGATCCATGAAAGCGGTCGCGCGCGGCTGCTCGGGGTGAGCAATGTTTCCCTGGATCAACTTGAGATCCTGTGCAAGGACGCCAAGGTCAAACCGCATTTCGTGCAAAATCGGTGCTTCGCCGTGAGCGGATGGGATCGTGCTGTCCGCACGTTTTGCAAAACCAACGGTATTGTCTATCAGGGATTCTCGCTGTTGACAGCCAACCGCGTCGCGTTGGCCAGCCAGCAGTTGGCGACGCTCGCGCAGCGGCACGACTGCTCACCAGCACAGCTCATTTTCCGCTTTGCAATCGATGTCGGGATGATCCCTTTGACCGGTACGACGGACGCACAGCATATCCAGTCGGACTTGGACGTATTCGACATGCAATTACAGCCGGACGAGATTGAGGCTATCGAACGCATTGCGGGATAGCTCAAACGCCACCTTTGTCCTGTCTCCCGTTAGCTCGCCATCTGCGGGTGCAGTTGATCGTTCATTTTCAAAGTACGCTCGAGGAAACTTCAAGTGAGTGAACTCCATTTCTTACCCTGTGTCGATTCCAGTGAATTGGCCAGTTTGCGGCGAACCGAGCTGAATATCTCGCGTGATATGGCTCTTTATCAATCGCGGATCGTCGTCAATGCAATCGAAGCCGGATACTACACGAATGCGCGGGGCGAAGACGTCGACTGGAAACGACAAGTTGTCGATGCGTGTTTAGCAAAGAGGTCGATTCCGCCCTGGCAGGACTTGCCATCGGCGCCTCGGTCTGAGTTCAAAGCAACGACCGTTCAAATTTCCAACGAAACGACCGTCTCGGCCTTGCTACGGTTAGTGGATAAGGGCGATCGCACTCTGGCACTAAACTTTGCAAACGGCGTCAATCCAGGAGGCGGCTTTCTGGGAGGCGCAAGAGCGCAGGAAGAAGCGATATGCCGGGTGTCGTCGCTTTACTGGACACTAGTTGGCGACGCCATGTACTTGTATCATTCCTATCGCGAACAACCGGACGCCACAGCGTGGGCCATCCTATCTCCTCAAGTGCCGATTTTTCGAGCCGACAACGTAGTGACGTTTGACACACCAGTATTGGCAGATTTCATTACCTGCGCTGCACCGTATGCCCCGACCGTTGGGCAGCCACAATCGGGCGACCTCTTACGGGAGCGAATTCATCGCGTCCTACAAATTGCTAGTTCCAAGCGTTACACCAAATTAGTGCTGGGCGCTTGGGGCTGCGGCGCATTTGCCAATGATCCAATGCGAACAGCCAAAGATTTTCGGGAGGCGCTCGAGGGCCCCTTTTCGGGAGTATTTTCAGAAGTTGTTTTTGCCATTACCGATTGGTCGGAAGAGCGGAAGTTTTTGCGACCGTTCAGTGAAGTGTTTTCCAAACGTCAGTTATGAATAGTCGATCGCCAATATCCAACGGCTGCCCGGTCCTCGGGCAGCTTCTCTTTCCAACTAAATATATTGAAAAAGAACTCTTGTTGTTCGAAGCCGGGCATTCGCCAATTGGGAGCAAATCGGATCTGGACGGTGCTCCGGTACGGGTGACCGAAGCGAGTTAGCGGCCCGATTTTCGTGCCGCCTGGATGCTGGGGAAGATGCAACCGCTGCGAATTGGCGGAATAGCCAAGTCGCGTTGGAGTTTCACTTCTATGAGCCTTGCATCGCCTCGGTTGAGTACACAGGTCACGCTTTTCGATGTTGTCGAGGAGCAAGCATCATTTTGTCTTGCGGGCTGTTCCAATGTAGATACGCGTCTATCTTGGGCAGGTTCTGAAATCTCGGATTGGAGCCTGTGGCGGTCGCGGGAAGTACCATGCAAAATCACACGTAACAATAACGAACCTGTAGCTGAACAAAGTGTCCCAAAAGTGCATAGGGACATCTCATGCCCCCCGTTACTTTGGAAGAGTCATGAAAACACCGTCACGAAAAGACTACTTGGAACTCTACGTCAACGACTTCGTGATAAGATCGTTTCGGGATATCGCGGATGAGGACTACATCAGCGCTAGATTGAATTACCGGTACGAGCTCAACCGTCAAGCACTCTGGTTTGCAGAACAAGCAATTGAGAAATACCTCAAAGCTATCCTTGTATTCAACCGCGTGAAGGTGAAGAGGATCAGCCATGACCTCGAGAAAGCGCTGCAGAAGCTAAGGTCGATTCCGGATATGTCCTTCGATTTTCCGCCCAACGTAGTTGAATTCATCGAGTTTGTTAGCAAAACAGCAAATAACAGATATTTTACGCGAGGAACGTCACACTATGGACGAGAGCTTCTGTTCCTTGATTTGACGGTCTGGCACATTCGACGTTACTGCAAATTCATGCGACAGGCTGAACTGCTAAGTTACGTAGACGACGCGAATAGCCTATCGGATCAGCTCGACGAGATTCATGCTCAGTCGGTTAAGCTGCCCGCAGAAGCATTGATTCATGGCGGACTTCTTGAGAAACATTTGACAGACAAATCGTCGAAATGCCGTCAACACCTGATATGGAAGAACCTCTACTTCTGGAGCAGACCGAGAAGAACAATCAAAAACTTCAAAGTTCGACCTAGGTGGGAGTTCCCGACCCAAGAGGTTTTTGGTGGCTCCGATCTGAAACACGAACTTGAAAAGTACATTGACTTTTAGCTAAGGTCTAGCACACCCTGAACCGGCCGGACACGTCGCTTCATCGTCCGATGCACGCAACGCACCTTTAGTACTCGCGCAGGACGAATCGTCGACGAACCGTCCTGGTACAGTTGGGTTCCTGGCCCGAAACTACTTCGGACCGACGCGCCTTCCAGCGCACCGATATAAACCAAAGGGGCGTTTTGTGCAAAGGTATACTCGCGCCCGTTTTACATTCGAACCCCGGTTTTCAAGCGAATGTGTTGATGCCTTGGATTAGTCTCGCCCTTTTGGCGAGGTCCACTCAGTTGTCAAATGGCTTCGTTATTTTCCGGCGCAAGTTGAGGGCGGACGTGGGGACTCTCTCGTAGCTGCTGCGTTCTCGCGCTTTGTTGACGGCGCGGAGGATGGTGAGGAGTTGGCGGCGGATTGGGGCGTAGCGGGAGAATGGGACGCGGGCGAAGTCGGAGGATAGGTTTTCGACGGATCGATGAATGGCGCGGGCGAGAAAAAAAGCCTTGAGTTCGCGGTAGGTGGTGTTGTCGATGCGGACGCAGGCGTGCCACTTGGGTGCGCCGCCACCTTGGGGTGTTAGGCCGCTGCGGCGGTAGCTGATGCTGTAGCCTTCAAACTTGATGGGATGACGGCGGCAATCGCGTATTTGGGATTTCTCGTCTTGCTTGAATTGATGGTGGCCATCGGTGGCCAGCAGCAAGAACCAACGGCCAAAGCGGATGTACCGCATATTGGCTAGGCCACGCTGCTTGCGATAGGCACGCTGGCGTTCGGTCAGATCGATCTGGTACTTGGCGATGAGTTTTCGATCGATTGCATTTGCATCCTTTCCGTCGGGAATGCGGCCGGTCACGTAATACCAATAACCATGACGGAGGTAGCAGACGGCCACTTGTTGGACTAACCCCTCGGGCGATGAGGCCACGTGCCGATTTGCGGTGATGGCTGAAGTTGATGTACTAGCTCTCATCTAGTGCGGCCGCAGGATCAGTAGTGTGAAATAGAAACCGGCGATGGTGAGCGTTTGTTGTGGATACTGGGTAAACAAGCACAAAGCCGTTCCATAGTAGAAGACAAACATAAGGCCTCATTCCGCGACCGCTTCACTGCCATTTCCGAGCAGGAAGCAGAATTCAAGTCGAGCAAAAATTGGGGTTGTTGCGGCCAACCCCAAGCCGTTTCCGTCCGTGAAAAATCCCCATATGCAGCACTGAGCAAGCGAGCTGATCTGCGTGCGCCGACAACACAAATGTCGTGCGCAAGCGACCAGCAGGCGCGCTCAGCCACATGTGGGCACTTTGCGAATGTCGTGTATGCACTGTTTTCCTCAGTGCATTCGACCAATCCATAGTGCCCACAAAAAAGAACCTCAGCCGAACATTCCACCAGCTGCAGTACGCAACTCGGGTGTACGTCGTCAGTCCGCCGCCAGAGGAAGCCGCTCTTCCGAGCAGCCACCTCTAGCCGCCTCGCTGCCAGCCAAGGACGTGGGAATCAGTGTGCGCGTCTGCAAAAAGACGCATCAACACAATGTGCCGAATACACACTGCCCCACAGTACAATCTCCTGACGGGGTATCGGATGCACAAGCATCGCAAAGCCCCTCGACTCTTTCGTTCCTGCTGTTCGGGTCATCACTCCCGAATAGACGCAGACGGGTCGTGACTGCCTTGCCACGCAGAATCGCCCAAAGCCTTTCGACATACAGACGATCCTGTTCGAACCTTCGCTCGAAACACCGTTGGCGCTTCCGCACCAGTTCTACTCAAGCCACACTCCCCCTCTACGGCTTTTCACGCTTTTGATGGCGCTACTTACACCCTGGTGACTAGCCAGGGCACCGAGTTGCCAAACCCGGAGGCCGCAGAGGTTCCCGCGTTATTGTCAGCCTTCAACTCTGAAGTCACGTCGCTAGAGCGCGTTACCGCTCGGTCCGCATGGGTATGTACCGCCTTCCGGCCAGCCATACTTTCCTCGTCGAAACGAGATTTCCCCCTACGAAAACAGAAGATCGGGGTATCGTTCCCACGCGGCGTTTCACAGTTCAGCACCGTCTCTTCAAAGTCTTACTGGCAAGCCCTCCCTTACCTATTCGGTTGGGCCTTTCATGGTTGAGCTTTTCACCGTTACCGGATTTGCCGATAATCGCCGAAGTAGTCGTACTTCGGTGCCGCCTGTCACCAGACGGCAGCTCCCCACGCCAGCCGCGTTGAACGCGCTCGCCGAAGCAAGCCCGAACCCCACGGGCGGGATTCTTCATGCACCGCATGAACCACCCGCTTTGCCTGCCGATACATTCGACAGGGAAGCAATTCAAAACTGAATCACTTCGCTGACACGGCCTCGCTCCACTCGGAGCAAGGTATGTCCGCGTCGCCCGTATTTCATAACCAGTCAATATAAAACCATTGGATAGAACGCCGGGATTACTTCGATGCGATGGTGCTTCAATACAAATGAAACACTCACATCGGGATTACTCCGACGAGCCTCCATTGAGCTGAGCAAGCCTGTCTCCAGGCACTCAGCTCGAAGGGCCAGCGCAGTGGTTTGAATAAAGCCACTGGGAAGTTGGCAAACTTCCAGCTCTTATATCCCGGTTGATGAGACCGAGTTTCCTGAGCCCGCCGTCCCCGTCAGGAGACATCAGCTCTTCGCCCTTATCCGCAGCTTTATGACATGCTGCAATTCAGACGAACGCGTTTCGCATGAGCTTGACGACCGGCGAGAAGAGTCTCTCGCCTGAACCAAGAGAAATATCAGTACCACTCAGAATGTCACGCTTTTGCAATGCTTTTGACACGAATTTGCAATGATTGAATTAGTGCGGTTTCCGTGGTATTCAGTCGCAAATGAATAGCCACCTGCCCGATGAAAGATTGGTATTCGTGGATCTCGAAACCGGAGGTGCCGAGCCCTGGCGACCGATCTTCGAGATCGCGGCAATTGCCGTGGATGCTGATCTAAATGAGCTGGAAACGTTCGAGGCTCGACTGCGGTTTTGCCGCCATATGGCAGATAAAAAGGTGCTCTGCGGTTCGCGCTACGATACGGCCGCGTGGAATCGCCGGGCGATCTGCGCGGATGATGCTGCCGAGGAGTTTGCGGATTTTCTCAGCCGACATGGCACAGTGATCAATCAAGCCGCAGCGGGCGCGTGTTCCAAGTCGCTCAGATGGTCGCCCACAACGCCGCCTTCGATAGCGAGTTTCTCAGCAGTTGGTTCAATCGAGTCGGACGTTTTCTACCAGCCTCAAGGCGGATGTTATGCACGATGCAGCGGGCCATCTGGTTGTTTCACGAAGTAAAATCCCTGACTCCACCGGACGATTTCAAGCTGCCAACCCTCTGCCAATACTTCGGAATTCCATTTTCACCGGAGTCCGCTCACGAGGCGCTGTTCGATGTCCGCGCGACCGTCCAGCTTTATCGTGCAATGAACCAAGCTCGCGTTTCAGGCAACTCGGGCCACGAAAGTTGAGTCGGATCTACTTGCGCCGGAAAATCTGTCGGTCTGGACGCAACTTGGCGGCGGTAAACTCGGGTGACGGTTGGTAGCCATCTTGCAGGGCTTTAGTCAGCCATTTGTCAGCGCAGCGAATGCTAACTCCGCGTTGCCTTTGTTCGTCCATGGCCCGCACGGCCCGAACCAGAATGTCGTCTTGGATGCTATCAATCAGGCGAACAGCCAGAGCTGTTGAGACGCCACGCCGCGCCAATGCCTGCAACCGCTTGCCAGTACGGTCCGACTTGGATTCCCCAGTAATGCCCGTCGGCTTTTCGCCGCCGTATACGAAAGTGGCCGACCAAATCCCGCGACGGACTTTGGTAAAGCGCTGGTCTTCCGATAAACGCTTTAGGTAGCCAGCGGCTTCTAATTCTTCCGCAGCCGGAGCCAGATAGCGTTTACGGACTTTGTCGAGTTCGATGCCTGGACTCACTCCTATATGTTGATAGGCCAGCCGGGCCAAGTCGATTGTCACGGTTCGATGATGCGGCGGATGAAAGTGCTTATCGAGGTAGCGATACAGGCGCCGAGCAGTTGTGCTCAATTCACGTGCCAAGCCATAGTCGATCCGTTTTAGATAACCGCAATCGAAACTCTGGAAAAGCACCTGACTCCAGCGGAATAACGACATTTGCTCTTGGTAGCTTCCACCGGCCTGTCGCGCATCGCGAAAATGGTACGAGTCCAATATGCCAAAGGCACCCTGGTCTCGAAACTGTTTCTCGCGGTTGTCCCGCCAGAAGTTCTCGTAGCTGAGTCGGACTCCTACGAGTCGCTGCATCCCGAGTGTCAAGCGCCCATAGGCCCAATCCGACTTCGGCCAGCCCATGAGATCAAACAAAGCGGATCGCTGTAGCACCACCTTGGCATCAGCGAAGCCGTTGTAGTCGCTGGTGTACTTCATCAATCCCAGGTAGATTTCCTCGTCCTTGGCCGTCGGCAGGCCGAACTCCGGATCGCCCTTTACTGTCAACGTGCGGGAGACCGTCTGTTTCTTTTCGCGGTCGAAGTCTTCGATCTCAAACTTGAGGAAGTTGCGACTCCCGTTGCGTTCCGATAGCAGCGCGAACGGCAGCTCGCAAAGATTCATCTCGTCCCGCCCGTGGGCGAGGTTCTTCAGGCGTTCTGGAAATGTCTCAGGTGGCTTCCGCCGCTTGCCTTCTTCTTCCTTCATACCACCCACGGTTGTTTATGGTACGTACAGTACATAGTAGTGCGTCCAGAAATCCAATGATCTCGGCAGCTTATCAATCCAAACCGGTCTCATTCAACGCTCGATTCGGTCTCAGATGACGTCGAACCCGGTTTCATTTGGCGCAGGTTCTCGGTCTCATTTAGTGTTCAAACCGGTTTCATTTGGCGTCGCTTCAAACTAGATGCAGCTACGCGATGCTTCATTGCCAATCAAGCTGTAGCAGAAGCAAATGAGACCGGAAACCGTTTTCTGAAGGCTACCGTCTGGCCGCAATAATCGTTGACGACCTTTGTCGCCACATGCCACTGTATGCAGAGAGTTTTCAACGACTTGGACGGAATTGCAGCATGCAATCGTCGCAAGACACCTCACAAGGAAGCGCCGGATGCCGATTACCATTTGCATGATTAACCAGAAGGGAGGGTGTGGCAAGAGCTCCACCTGCTTTCACTTGGCCGGTGCCATGGTCGAAGCCGGCAAGCGTGTGCTGCTAATGGACCTGGATCCCCAAGGCTCATTGAGCCAAGGGTTTTTTGGCTCGACCGCCGTGGAGAACGTTGAGGCCATTAACACAACTGCTCGCCTGTTTCACGACAACGCCTTTTTCACGACGGTCGATCAATTGGTCGTGGGAACCAGATTCGAAAACATCTCGATGGTGATCGCCAACCAGCATTTGGCAAGATTCAATACACCGGAGCCCGAGGAAACAGGAATGCTGCAGTTTGCGGTGCGGGAATTCCTGCGGGAAGCGATCGAGTTTGACATCGTTTTGATCGACTGCCCTCCAAATCTTTACCGCTGCAGCTGGACCGCTCTGGTTGCCGCGGATTTCGTGGTGATTCCAGTTCCACCCGAAGATTTTGGAACTCAGGGGCTGCGCGCGGTCCATCAGACGATTGAACAGGCGAGAAAACTGAACCCAAACCTGCGGCGATTGGGGCACCTGATTACTCGCAGCGATCGACGGCTGCTGATTCATCGAGCCTACGAGCAGCGTGTGCGCGAAATCTACCGGGGTAATGTGCTTGAGACCGTAGTCCCCGAAGCATCGGCTTTTAAGGTCTCGTTGGCAGGACGCTCTCCCGTGGAATTCGATATGCCTGGGTCACTGGCCGCCAAGTTGACTCGACAGTTGAGTCGTGAGATTCTCGACCGCATCAATGAGAAAACAGTGTCCTTGAAGGTCGCGTAGATATGGCTAACACCAAAAGAAGAATTGCAGAGCTGGCCCCAAACCTGGAAGAATCCATGGGCCGACGGAACCCGAGTTCGACCATCAGCGTGTTGCCGCAGTTCAGTCCGATACCTTCGCCCAAGGATATTGGCCGATTGCCACTGCGCAGCTTTGGTGAAGTACAACTCGAGCACGTCATGGTTGACCCCAATCAGCCTCGCATCCGATTTGACACGGAAGAGATTCAGCGGCTGGCTACAAGCATCCGCTTGAAAGGGCAATTGCAACCGATCCGTGTTCGCTGGGACGCCAGCCACAACAAGTGGATCATCATCGCGGGCGAACGGCGATTTCGCGCGACGCAAGCGGCTGGCCTGGCGACCATCCAATGTCACTTTCACGAAAATGAGATTACCCAGTCCGAGATACTCGAACAGCAACTTGTCGAGAATCTGCTGCGCGAGGATCTCAAGCCCATGGAGGAAGCGCGTGCATTTGCTGCGCTCATGGAACTCAATGGTTGGAACGGCAAGCAGGTGGCCGAATTTCTAAGTCTGTCGCCCTCGCGTGTCAGCCGAGGTCTGGCCCTACTGGATCTGCCGATTGAAATGCAGCGTCAAATTGAGGCCGGCGAACTTCGCAAGACCGCCGCCTATGAGTTGAGCAAGTTAAAGGATGACCAAGTCCGGGATCAAATTGCCGCATCAGCAACGACCGAGGCTGTTACCTCCCGAGAAGCTGCCAGCCTGGTCAATCAGCGGCGCGGCAAGCCGAAACGCAAGTCACCCACACTGACCCAGGTATTCATCGCAGAAAATGGAATTCGCGTGACGGTGACCTGTCGCAAGGGGAAGAACTACCACGAAATACTTGAGGCACTTACCCAGGCCGTCGATGAGGTGCAGCTGCGAATCGACAACAATGTGCATCTCGGCTAAGTTTTGAGCGTCAAGATACTTTACTTTGCATGCTCGAACATGGTACAGCTTGGAGATGCTAAGGTCATTTGTTGGAACATATAGCGAAACAGGCTTGCAATCGCTTTGGATTGAGGATGGAATGGGCCGCGTTGGCCAGTTGCTCAGCGCGGGCTTCGTACCATTCTGGGCTATTCTAGAATCGGACGTATTGCCGCATATCGAACGGGCGTTACAAATTGGCGATCGAATGGCTGCATTGTCCATCCTCGCCAGCAATGCCAAAGATGGTGGTAGTATTCTGGACTAAGTCGTTTCCTTTGCCCGATGGCTTAAGACTTGGTGCTCTACCGGCGCTTTCGCCGATTATTGCAAGAATTGCAGTTTGCTCCTATGTATGAAAACAGTCAATAATCGAAAGCTGCTACCAATCGCGGTGATCCTGTTGGGCTGCGTGGCCGTCTTTTGGTGGTCCGTCTCGCTCGCATTGCAAATCGCGTTGGCAACCGTCCTAATTGTCGTGTTGCTCGTTCTCACTCTGCAGGTTGCTAATAAAATGGACGAGGCGCAACCACCGCCCAAAACCTTGGAGACTTTGCTTGAACTAGCAAAGGATCGCGAAGTTTCAAGAATTCACGATGAAATCGCGGAGTCACTGAAGCAAATCGCGGCCAAGCAAGACCCAATTTTCCGGCGATTGGCTCTGCAGAAATTGCAAGGCGTCGCTGACCAGTGCCAACGTCTAGCCAACGATACGATCGAGTTTTCGTCGACCGAGGCTTGGCGAATTGTTTATGAAGAATTGCTTCGAAGCCCTGGCCTGCACCTTTACCGCAGCGTGTCCTATGTCGAATCCGCACACTATTGGCAGGATGGCCCCGGTCAACAGAGCACGCGTCTAAACCTGGAATTGCACGACAACCGCGAAATAAGTATCGAGCGGACGGCAATAATTGCGGATCATCTGTGGCCAGATTTATCAGTCTTCCCGGTCGAACCGATTCACGCATGGTTGGAAGAGCAGCACCGTCACGGCATCTGGATACGCCTTGTACGGGAATCTAAGATTCGCGACGAGGCTGATTTGCTGGCGGATTTTGGCATCTATGGAAGCCGCGCGGTAGGCATCCAAATCGCGGATCCGGCAGGGAGAACTCTTCGTTTCCAATTAAGTTTCGACTTTGACAAGGTCCTGCGAGCCGAGGCAATTTGGAATCGACTAGCGGTTTATGCAATTTCTTATCGGGAACTACTGGATCAGAAGCATTGATCCGCCTACGATCTATTCTTATGGAGTAGACGGCCGTGCAGAGTACGCTGTATCTTGATACGGCGCGAATGGGCCAGATGTCGCGACTTGCCTGTGACGCGTCAATCGATTTTGCTCGCTTCGCCGCTGAGCACGGTTGTACGCTGTACTGTTCAGCGTTTCTTAAATGCGGATTCACGCATTGGCCCACGGCATTTCAAAAACGCTATTCCGGACTAAAGCATTGGAATGGCGTCTGCCAATTCAGGGACGAATTGCGGCACTTGGCCGGAGCGGATCGGGAGAGCGAAGTTTTGCTTTCGTCTCGCTCAGCGGTTCTTGTGAAATTCGCAGCTAGATTGCTATCTGGTCCATGCCGCAATGTATTAATCACGGACACGATTTGGCCAGCTTACAAAAACATTTTGCAACGAGAATTCGGAAACGGCGATTGCAGATTCACACAGATCCCAGTTCGGCGGAAGCTACTACGTGAATCGATTTCGGTCGACGAGTTAATTGAGCTGTTCGTTTTCGAGTATCGGCATCGCAAGTGCGACGGCTTGTTTCTGCCACTGGTCGACAATCTAGGGGTGCGGCTGCCGATTGAGAGGATCGTCGATCGGATCAAGGGATGTGCCGAGCTTCGATTTGTTGTGGTCGATGGAGCTCAGTCGATTGGACATGTTCCATTACGACTCGACCGTAATTACTGCGATCTGCTGATCGCAGGCACGCACAAGTGGTTGCGGGCGTACCACACCATGGGTCTGGGGTTTTATGGCAATCCCGGCAGTAGGCATTACATTACGAAATCATTGCAAGGTTGGACCGCTGCCGGGCTTATCGACGATCCGCTGCTGACGTTTGTCGAGGAGCTAACGACCGGACGTGATAGCCACTTCGGCGAGACGGTCCAAGTTGCGCCCTTGATCGCAGCCAACGCCGCGACCCGGGATGCTTTATCGCGTGGCTGCAGGAAATCAACCGACAAGCAAATTGACACTGCATCAATCATCAATCTTGTGGGAGAGGTAGGCTGGCGAGCATTGTCACCTGAGGCTGAAATGTCCAGTCGCATCATACTTTTCGAACTTAAGAATAGCTGCCGCGTTCCCGAATCAGGCAGCATACGACGCAGTCTTCTAGCTCAAGGAGTTGCTGCTACGGTCTATCCAACTGGTTTACTGAGGATCTCTTTGCCGGAATCTTCACTTACCGCCAATTGTTTACGGCAATTAAGAGCAGCCCTCTCAAGCATCGGAAGCGAGTCTGGTTACTATAAATGACCAGCTGAAACAATCCGTCAATTGCAAGGCTGCGATTGTCTGTCTTGTGACATTGGCGCGCTCAGGCCGCACACCCCAATTGCCATAGCATTTGATCTCTGAAGAATACCTATGGCAATATCATCATGCGCAGATGGGTCTGTTACTTTGGTTTCTGCAGAGTGATTCCGTAGAACTCACTTGCTACAGTTGCACATCGCCATCGCTGTTCATAATTGCAAGTGATGCGTTCATGTTGAGGTACGCAACGGCATGTCCTTATGGGACTTGCGGCTCACCACGAGTCTGCCAAGATATGATTTCGAACGTGTTTCTGGTGAAGTTCTACTGGCAAAGGAACTGCAACCTGCATTTCCATTGGTCTAATCGAAGGTTTTGCAAGCTTAGGTTAGAAGTTGGCGGCCCCATCTGCCACATCGGAGATGGGTTTTGGTAACAGGAAGGGTTCCGGAGACCTGCCTATGCGGAGTTTGGTGGCGCGATTGTTGGCTACAATTCAATTCATCACGTGACGCAACGTCACGCGTTGATTTCCACTTTGTCCACATAGACAGGATTCCAGAATCCTTCGGGGGGATTCTGGAATCTGGACTTGGGAGTGGCCCTTTTTGCCAGCTTTGATTGCGCTAGTACGATCAAATGCTGACGCTTGGACTCAGCGACGGCTAGAAGTAGGCAATGAATTATTCCACATTAGTGGGAAGATCCGAACGCCTAGAATCACTCCGATGCTCAGCCTTGGGCTAGCAAGTCCCAAGTCCAAGCGGGTGTGTGCCGCGGGCAAGAAGTGAAAAGAGTTGCCGATTTGCAGAATGTGGCATCGAAAGATTAATTGCGGACATACATCGGCGTAGCTCACGGTCCCTGATGGTGGGCCGCGGCGATACAAAAACGAAAACCCATATGGCCAAATCCCGGCCAGCGAGATCGTCCGCTGTCTGCACCAGCATCCCGATTGGAAAGGCGAAGCCAACCGCCCAAACTCGGAATTGCAAGTCGCCCTTACTCTCAACAAGCACCGTATTGGCAAGAGACGCGGGCAGTCGCAATTTCAACTTTCGCGCGAGCTTGCTTAAAAACTTTGACTCGAAGCCGTCAGCCAGCCTTTTCAGAAATCTACTAGTCCAAGGTGGAGGTGCGCCAAGTAGCACGGCAATAAAAAACGTACCAACTTGCGCTACGGCTTCTGAACCATGAGGCTCGAAAAAAAACAACAAATTTGCCAAGGCAAATTGGACGTAGAGCCGAGTAACAATCTTAGACCTTCTGTGGTTTTTCCAAGCTAAACCAAATAGGACTAACGAAATCATGTCGACAAGTCTTGCGGCACAACACTTGCGCACAGAAGGTTCGGGGAACTTTCCTGCCAGTTCTTTGAAGCACTCCTGTTCCTCTAGTATCTCAATATAAATTGCGCTATCGTCACCGCCCGAATGTCGCAAGTGTTTCTCAAAGTATTTCTTCGCGAGCAGATTGTGGACGCGAGCAAGCGAGTACTTCCCGCTAAGAGCCAGTTGGCATGAATAGCGCTTTTCGCATTCGGCACGCTCGAATGAGGAGGGCCTGCTCTTTAGTGTGCAGTCTAGAATCTCTTTCAACACATTGGCTCGTTCGTTGTGACTACCTGATTGAAACAATCGATCGAGCAGCTGCTCGTTTAACCACAGTTTAATAGTGTTGAAAACTGGCCTTGTCGGAAGGTTCGTATAATGCTGAATTCGTTCTCGCAGGAATGACTTTGCCTCAGCCACATTCCGAAAATCCTGAATTACCGATTCAACGGAATTCCTGAACTCCGAGTGACCGTCTTCCGCTTCGATTACTCCAGCCACTAGCGACGCACAATAAAGTTCTTCTGCAAGTTTACCGTACTGGAAGGCGTCCTCAACCGCCCCCAATGCGTAGTAACAGCAACACAGGTGATGTACGCAAACAGCGTGATGATAGCGAGCGATATCAGAGTTTGTGCGTTCATAGACATCCGCAGCTTTCTTAAATAGCGCCACGGCTTCTTGTTGTCTTTCCAGGTTAAGCAAACAGTCTGCTTGCAGCCTATACCCATACGCCAGACAAAGTAAGAAACCTTCGTCCGAAGCCGAATCAAGTGTGCATTCACGGAGTCTATTTGCCTCTGCGAAGGTCGATTGCGCTTTTCTGAAATCGCCGCGCGCATACCTAAGATCAGCCCTTCCACAAATCGCACTCGCAAGGAGTCGCGTATTGAGAACTGATTTGTCGGAATCATACAATTGGCGCGTTAGGCTAAGACTCTCTCCAGATAATGCCTCGGCCTCCGACCACTTCTTTTCAATGCGCAGTCTATTTAACGTCTCCCATGAGGAGGCGATAAAATCTCGCGCAAGTTGTGGTGAATCGAAGTGCATCGTCAAACACCTAGTCGGTAATAAAGCTGAATTGAATGATATCGTGGCAATGCACGGGTTTCAATCAATTTCCCCTTTTGCTCCCGGTTCGTGTACACCTTTCGCGGACTACGGGGACAATCCAAGGTTGTCCCCGAACTAGCTAAGTCATTGTGTAGACGTTGTTTAATGGAATTTGGGACACTCAGATGAAAAATCATTTCATCTGAGGCCTTGTTCGGCCGGTGCTTCATCGATTTGGCTTGGTCCGAAGAGAATAATCATTCACCAGCGAAAGGTTGCGAACGGCCCAGTGAGCGTAATGCGAGCTGGCTCCCCAAGGAGTCACGAGCAGCCGCATAGTGATTGAAGGTGGCATTCGTCCCAAGGCGAATTCACCGAAAAGAACGTCATGCGGCAAGGCTCCAACTGCCCCAGCAGTTGAGCCGCAAAGAGCGTGCACGAGCACGCGATTCGTTTGCGTTCACCCTAAATGAACCAAACGAAGTTGAGATTGGAACCGAAGGCAACGTGTAACGAATGCGAATTGATTCGCAGGCGTTTGCTTGCTGGGAGGTTCTCGTTCAGCCCTAAGGCGGAGAGTCATTTTCCGCGAACGCGGAAATCAGAATCGAGGCCGCTGGTGGGGGGCCGAAGTGAAAGTTCCAAGCAGGAATCTGCTGGGAATTTTACGAAGGTGTGGTCCGCGTCATCGAGATGATTTTAACCTAAAATCATCTCGTGCTAGGACTACAATAGCGTTGCTGATCTCGCGCAGCGAGGCCATTCTTTTGGGGATTTTTGGCAACTACCTCAACCAAAGAAAGTTTTGCTGGAATCCTATGATGGGCAATTTGGCCGCGAGGAAAAGGCGGGCGCGACCGGAGAAGCAGAGTCAGATGCCGACTCCGAACGACGAGCAACAGTTAATCGATTCAGCCCGCAGATACGCTCGCACAATTGAATTACTAATCCGCAATAGGTCAAGAAAGCGGCTCCAGTTGAGCGTCAGCTCGCTCGAATTTGCCTGACGAGTTGTTATCCGCTATTATTCCAATGCGCCGGGAGCGATCTCGGTTTGGTTGGCTACCAAAACAATTCATTACGTAACAAACGACGTCACGTGTTCCCTCGCTTGAGGGTGCATTTGACGTCGTTTTTTTATGCCTTTAAGGCAATGGTTCGTAATGAATTCACGATTCCAATCCGCCAGATCTTATACCGCTCGCGCGTTTTCGCGCGGAGTCAGGAATCGTTTTCGGACCGTTGCAGTTTTCGAGAAACTAAGTGTCCAGTCAGTTTTTCTTGAAACAAAAAAAGCCCGACAGCGATTAGTGGTCGCTGACGAGCCCTTTGTTTCATCTCAACCCGGATTGCTCGACGAAGAGCTTTCGCAGAGTCGGACGAACTTCCGTTTGGCCAATTCTACTGCGTTCGCGTTCATTCGTCGAGCGATCCACTTTTTAGGAGGATCGTTTCGTGCATTTTACGAATTTCTTGAACGCCATCTACAACAGGCTCGCCGGCCTGGTAGTCGAAGGCTTGTTTCGGCGTTTCGAAGCTCATAGAGCTATCGATTTGGCGGCGTTACAAGCTGAGGTTGAGTCGAAGATCAAGCTGCATCGCGACGCGGGTGCAACCAAGGCTGCTGCCCTACTCGAGGCAGACTTGGAACGCATCGCTGATAGACGTGGCACCGTCGGCGTCACCTTCGCCAATGAACTGTTGGCAGATTCTTACGCTGATAGCGACGGTGAATCTGATGACGAGATTACGTTGTCGACCAATTTCTTAAACGGCGAGTCTACCGGTCCCAAAAAGCGCGGACGCAAAAAGCTCAGCAGCTGACTTGCTGCCATTTCAAGAAAAATTAGCGCCTGCATGCCAGCGCCTTGGGGCGATGTATGCAGCCATAAAAAACTGATTCAAGCAACGAAAGGCAAAAACGTTATGAATGTGAAAATAGCACTGGGAATTGACTTAGGTACTACATTTAGCGCTGTCTCTATCAAGGCCAATGGTCGGATTACGGAAGCCAGCTTTCCCGGCGAAGGTCCACAATTGGCGAGTGTGGTGTACTGGGCAGATGGAGAGTCACCAACCGTCGGGCAGAAAGGGGTCCGCGCAGCCTACAAACACCCAGAATTCTTGTACACGCACTTCAAGCGTCGAATGTATGACGACGCGAATAACCCAGCATACGGTGGTCACTCAGCGATCGAGCTCAGCGCAGAAGTTCTGCGCGAACTGTTGAAGGTAATACGCAAATCGTACCCAGATATCCAACAGCACCTCGACGGTTCCAAGCCGCGTGAGCACTTGGTAATTGGGGTTACCCATCCAGCCTCGTGGGGAGTGCATCAAACGGATGGTATCCGGGAAGCGGGTAGGCTGGCGGGATTCGAAATCGATGCCTTCATTCCGGAACCGAATGCGGCTGCCTATCGTCTGCTCGAAGAAACCCAGCATCACGTTAGCCAAGGCGATCTGATTGGCGTGATCGACATTGGCGGGGGCACGACCGACTGCACCGTCCACAAATGGTCGCAAGGCAAGCTGGACACTGTTGTTGGCGCATCCGGAAATGGGTTACTCGGCGGCGACAACATTACTGGGTTGATATTTGTGACCGAGACTGAAAAGACTGCCATTTTCAGCGGAGCGGAGACTGCCAACTTGGGTGTTTGAGGGAGTGGTTTTATATCGGGACGTGGGGCTGGCGCAGCTCGTCGCAAGTTTTTTTGCGGAG
>JADYZV010000030.1 GCA_020852965.1 Pirellulaceae bacterium
AACTTTCTCAAGTCAGCAACCGGTTTGGCAGTCAGTTTGGGCACGGCGCCGTACTTTGTCCCTCGTTCGGCCTTCGGAGCCAATGAGCGCATCAACACGGGGCATATCGGTACAGGAGGTCGCGGACTGTCCAAGCTGGGCGACTACATGCAGCACGCCATCGCGGTGTGTGATGTCGACAGAACCCATTTGATGGAAGCGGTCGAGCAGTGCCAAAAAGCGGGGCGCAAAGTGGATGCCGTTAGCGACTATCGCCGCTTGCTCGATCGAAAGGATATCGATGTCATCGTCGTAGCAACCCCCGACCACTGGCATGCCAAGACAACCATCGACGCCGTGCAGGCAGGCAAAGACGTGTTCTGCGAGAAGCCATTGTCGCTGACGATCGCCGAAGGAAGAAGTATGGTCCAAGCGGCGCGAGATAACGCGCGCATCGTACAGACGGGCACGCAACAACGTTCCGACGCGAACTTTCGCAAAGCCGTCGAGATCGCCCGCTCGGGGAAACTCGGTCGTCCAAAACAAATCCTGGTCGGTATTCCCAACGTTCGCTACCGCGGAACCAAACAAGCCAACTCGGCCCCACCCGCCGAATTGGACTATAATTTTTGGTTGGGACCAGCTCCCGAGCGTCCCTACAACGCGGGACATGTTCATTACAACTTTCGCTACTTCCGCGATTACTCGGGTGGGCAGATGACCAATTGGGGCGCGCATCATTTGGACATTGCCCAATGGGCACTCGATGCCGATCAGAGTGGTCCCGTCTCGATCGAAGGCACCGGGAAATTCGAGGGCAATGGACTGTTTGACGTCAGCACGGAGTGCCGCGCGACTCTCCACTTTGCCAATGGTACCGATGTCATCGTGGGGCAATTGCAAGACGACATTCCACTCGGGCTAACCTTTGTATATGACCAAGGCCGCTTGATTGTCGATCGCGAGAAGCTAACCAGCGATCCGCTCGATCTTTTGCCAACCCTACAATCGATCCAAGTCGACTCGGTGGCTGTCAGCGACAATCACGACAAGAATTTCTTGGAGGCTGTTAGGTCGCGACAATTGCCGATCAGCGATATTGAAACGGGCCATCGTACGGCCAGCCTATGTCACTTGGCCAATATCTCGATCGAGCTCGGTCGCAAGTTAACCTGGGATGCCCAGGCCGAACAGTTCGTCGACGATAGTCAGGCCAACGCCAAACTATCGCGTCCCTACCGCGCACCATGGAAGCTAGTTTAATCAACCAGCGCTCTGTCCACATTAAAAAATTGGAGTAAAGGGGTTAGGAGTCAATTGTGCAAAGCACCCGAAGGGCCGCTGGCGGCAATTGCTCCTGCCCCCCTTTGCCCCTAACCTAGATTGGCAACCAACATCGTCGTTTCTAACCAATTCTGCCAGTGGGTTATTTCGACGTCGCTGAGTGTGGGGTCCGAGGTGTGTGGCAAGCGAACTTGTCGCTTTCCCTCATTCCAGGCTAGGCTCGTTTCCAAGATACCGCTGTCGTCTACTTCGATGCGCAGTTGCAGTGGTTCACCAGGCCGACGTTCGGGAAACAACTCGTCTGGTTGGACTTTGCCAAGCGCCAGCCAGTGCGTACTGCCGAGGCTGCTGCTTTCAATGATCTGAAGGGGTGGAAAGGAGTTGGTTGGATTGCCACCAGCCAGCGAGCTAGGCCTTAGCGTGCGCGCCAGCGAAGTGGGGGTCACTGTCGAACGCTCCAGCAATACGCGAGGGACCGCCTTGCCAGTTACAGGATCTGCGGCCAACAGGGCCACGTCGTAGGCCATGCAACCGATACCGCGTGGGAGCAGATTCTTGTCCATGCTGAGCGAGCTGAAGTGCTGCGACTGAATGGCTCCACCACGGGCGAAGTCGGCCTTCTCCAGTTCCGTTACCGCAGCACGATGCGGCACGCAGCGTTTCACCAATTGCTGAATGGGCCCCATCTTCATCAACGATCCGGCCAACAAAATGTGATCGATCTCGCCGATGTCGGTCTTGGCCGCCGTGCAAGCTTGATGGATCGTCTCTTGGATTAACTGAGTCAGCTCGGGGGCGATCGTTACTAACCCTTCTTGTGTAATCGTTTGTTCGATGGAGGCCCCTTCCCATTCGAAGCGAACTTCGACACGGGAGCTGCGAGTGAGACGATCCAGGGCCAATTCCACGGTGCGTTGCAAACGCGTTGAGGCAGGCAGATCGTCTTTGACCGAGCGTCCTGTGATTACTTTCAGACGTCCGACAAAGTGCTCGGTCAAGCGATTTTGCCAACGCAAACTTCCGAGCTTCCAGCTTCCACAAACCCCCAACTGCTTGACTTCCAAACCACAGGCATGCAAGACGCTGGCTTCCAAACCCGTCCCGCCGAGATGGACGAACAATAGTTTCGAATTGACCGCTGCTTGAGTTCCCGGAATCGTCGAAAGCCGCGAATTTACATCGAGCCAGGCCAACGCAGCGGCTAGCGGTTTGTCCAACAACTGCACCAGCTTGATTCCCGCGATGTGGCAGGCGTTGCGGATGGCGCGTCGGTGCATTTGGTCATAGCAACTCGGCACCGTCACAATTGCATGTTGGCTGGCTTCGGTGATTTTGACCGCGCTGGACATCAACTGCCGCAACAGGACTGCCAGCAATACTTCGGGGGGCGGTTGCTTGCCAGCCATCGTCCAATGGACTTGCTTCATACCAATCCAACGTTGCAGACTGTGGATTACTTGCTCGGGGTGGTGCTGCCGGAGGGCTTGAGCCTCAGCACCAATCTTGATTTCCGAGCTTTCACTCCACAGCATATTCCGCAAGTGATGCGTATTGCCATCTCCCTGCGGAATGATCTGCGGTCCAAGGTTGGGATCGAAGTATGCCACGGTTGAAACCAACATACCCAGATCGATGGCTACCACCTGAGACTTTTTTGCCAGTGTCGATTGCCCCAGCACATCACTTGTCGGCTGATCCGCAGTCAAGCGGGCACCACCGCGATGAAACAAGCCGGATCGAGGGGGTATCGAAGTCAAGTTGAGCGCCGTGATCTCGTCCAACAACGCTTCGGCGGACGGATAGCGATCAGCGGGTGCTTTAGCAACCAGCTTCTGAAAAATGGAATCGAGTCGCAAATCGACATCGCCACGAACGACGTACAACGGTTCGGGCTTTTGACGCAACTGCGCCACGGCGACTTGCATCTTCTCGCCACGGAACATCGGGCGGCCTGTCAGCAGATAGAATAGTGTGGCCCCCAACGAGTATAGATCACTGCGTCCATCAACCTGCTCGGCATTCTCGATCTGCTCGGGGGACATGTATTCAGGGGTCCCCATAAAGATCTTGCGAGTGGCTATGGCCAGCGGAGCATTTCCCAGCCGCGCCAGTCCGAAGTCGAGAATTTTCAGCGTGCCATCGGCAGTCAGCATCAAATTGCTCGGCTTGATGTCGCGATGAACGACCCCCAGGCGATGCGCATAGCCCAAGGCGGCTGCCGCTTGCTCGACGACAGCCGCCGCTTCGCCACTAGTCAACGGCCCGACGCGATGAAGCCTTTCGGACAACACCTCCCCTTGGACCAGCTCCATCACCAAGTAGTGTTTATCGCCAATCGATCCCGCATCGAAGGCCGCGACGATGTTGGGGTGCATCAATTTTGCGACCGCGCGCACTTCGGAAAAGAACTGCTCTAACAAGCCAGGATGAGACGCGATATCACGCGACAAGATTTTCAGTGCAACCTGACGGTTCATCGTACGGTGTTCCGCGCGATACACGCGACCCATCCCACCCACACCGATTTGTTCTAGCAGCAGATACTCACCCAGCACAGCGATCGCCCCCACATCGCTGGCCACCACGTGCTCCGTCAAATCGAATTCGTCCTCACGCTCAACTCTCCCTTCGTCTGCTGCGTCACCCTCCGATACAAAGCGCGTCGCGTCGTCGTAATTCGCCTGACGGGCCGACGGCGAGTCGTCCGGTTGAGGACTGTCATCACGAGAGGCGGGCATATCGGCAATGCTTAGTGGAACGAGTTGTGGATAAGCTGCTAAGGTTGACCTATTCCCATTATTCTACGCCATCGCGATTGGCTTGGGCGACGGTTTTCGAGCCATCCCCCAGCGAATTCCCCTTTGTTTGGGTGTGGGAAATACCAGTTGTAGAGGTTTTGTTTCAAAACGCAGTAGGTACAGTCGTTGACTCGAACAGGCTGGAAGACTATTGCGGGTCGATCCGTATGCGCGACCCATGCCGTAACTCGCGGTAGTCGTTACGAGCCTGCTACAGTACATCGAAGTAGCTCACCGCGACATTGCTCTGGGCAATCGTGCCATTGATTGGGCTAGACTCTTTCACCACGGGCGCGAGGGCGCATGCGCGGTGCGCGCTCCGGATGCTGTTCGGTTAAACTGCCGAGCTTGGGCGTGGGGAGCACGGTAGGTTGCTGGGTCTCTTGAATGGGCGCATTGGGATTGGATGCCGAAATGGTACCGCGGTCGTTGTCCGTCACATGCAATTGCATCTGCGGAAATGGAATCTCCAGTCCATTCAGATCGAACTGCTGTTTGATCTGGGTTGTAAGCGCCTCTTTTACAACAAAAAAGTTGGGAGTCGCCACCCACGCTCGCACCATCCATTCAACCGAATGTGCGCCGAGGTTCACCAGCAGAACTTGGTATCCGCGCCCTTCCCCGGCAATCAACTTGTCTCCTAACGATTCGGCACACAGCGTCAGCACGCGTCGCGTCTCATCCAAGCTGGCTGCATAGGCAACGCTTACCGGCACGTCCACGCGACGGTGCTTGTGGTAGCTGATATTCTCGATCGTCGCTCCCGCAATGGAACTGTTGGGAATGATCAGCCGGCGATTGTCGGTAGTGTCGAGCGTAGTGGTGAACAGATCGATCTCGTTGACCTTGCCCATCACGCCAGCCGCGTTGATCATGTCACCCACTTTGAAAGGGCGAAAAACAAGCAGGAGAATCCCTGAAGCAAAATTGCCAAGCGTGCCTTGGAAGGCAAGGCCAATTGCAAAGCCGGCTGCGGCAATCACTGCGGCAAAACTGGTCACGTCCACATTGGCAGTTTGCAAGACGGTTAGACCGACCATGATCATCAATGAGTAAAAAGTCAGCCTGCCAGCAAATTGCCCCAACGTCTGGTCGATGCGCTGGCAGACGACTGCCGCAACCCAGCGAGCGATCAAACGGGCGGCGAAGTAGGCGACGATTAGCAGCAATAGGGCCACAGCGGCGGGTACGATCACCTTTAGGACGAGTGCGCTCGTTCCTACTGAAACTTGTCCGTTCATTAGATCGGAAAAGGACTCCAGCGTGTGGCTAATAACCGGTGATGGCGCGCCAGTCGCATGGTTAGCAGCTATCGATGCGGTAGTTTCGTCCATGTCACTTCCCTGTTAAATTCATGCGATTGCAGCCAATCAACTGTGGACCCGCTCACAGATTACACTGGAAGCCGCGTCCGCTGGAACAGCAATATAGTCGTGGAGCGGTCAGCGGCGATTGTCTTTTTCTAGTGGGTAGCGTGCGCAGAATCCTCGGACACACTCGCGAAACATGTTGAAAAACCAAATTAACGCGTCCGTTCATGACGCAGTCGCACAAGCTGTAGCGGATGACGGCTATCGGCGTTACTCTGGCAGCCACTGTGAGCGGCTTTCGGTCGAGTTGGCGCAGCGATTCCTTGCCAGCGATGTATTGCTCTGTAGTAGCGGCACCGCCGCGCTCGAAGTAGCTTTGCGTGCGGCTGGTGTCGGACCGGGAGATGAGGTGTTGTTGTCTGCCTACGACTACCCCGGCAACTTTTGGGCGATTGAACGTGTCGGGGCCAAGCCGCTTTTGGTCGATGTCGAGCCTGATGGTTGGTGCATCAGCGCCGAACGGCTAACGCAGGCCTGGGAGGATTCCCCGGCACCGGCGCTTAAAGCCATGGTAGTGTCCCACCTGCATGGGCAACTGCAGGATATGCTCGCATTGCGCGTTTGGTGCGAACAGCACGCCCTGATTTTGATCGAGGACGCATGCCAAGCGGTTGGCGCTAGCCAGGATGGAAAACCCGTAGGCTCGTTAAGCCATGCTAGCATTTTAAGCTTTGGCGGCGGCAAGGTGCTATCGAGCGGTCGAGGTGGGGCGTTACTCACTGCCGATGCAACTTTCGCGCAGCGGGCGCGTGTATGCGCGGGTGCTGGCAGCGGACCCTACGCGCTGAGTGAACTGCAAGCGGTCGTTGTGGCCGCTCAGCTTCCATGGCTGAATGCTATCAACGAGCAGTGTCGCCTGTACTTTACACAGTTGGCGGACAGTTTACAGAGACTGCCGGGCGTAAGTTGTCCCTATGTCGATCATCTGCCCAACACTAGCTTTTACCAGGGAGGGCTATTGAGCGATTTTCAATTCGCCATGATCGAAACGTTAACCGCAGCAGGCTTCCCAGCAGGAGTTGGCTTTCCGGGGTTTCATCGACGAAGTGATAGGCGTTGCCGCCGCTGGCAACCATTGCAAAACACGGCATCGGTCGCAGCGCGAACGGTTACGATTCACTACGCAGCCGCACTCGAACCGAACTTGTCGGCTTCGCAAGCAGCCGCGCTGATTGAGCAGCTCCATCGCGATTTATTTGGGAGCGAGCCATCGGACAGGAAGTGACCGTATCGGCACAAAACTAACCGATCCGCAAGTAGCCCATCCACCACAACGGAAAGTGTGCTTGGCTACATGGCTTGCTTTTCCAACTCCGGCTCGCCCAATTGATCGATATCGATTGTCAGCGTAGCGGCGCGGCGCATGGGCACAACACGTGCTCCGCCGCTGGCGGATGCCGACTCGGCCAGCTCACCACGAAAAATCTTGACATCCACTGGAGCTTCGATCCCCAGTGTCACGCGATTCCCGGAAATCTTAGAGACAACCAACGTGATGTTGTCACCGATTACCAGTTTCTCACCCTCTTTGCGACTTAGCACTAACATCTCAGTGTCCTCCTTGAAAACTCTCTAAACAGAAATTTCGTGTGCCGACTTCGTGTGTTGATTTCAAATGCCCTGCTCCAGTCGGAGAATTCGTTGCTTTGAAACCGGTCTTGGAATTAAGGACTCCATTCGCGTCAGTTTTGTTCAACACGCACCATAGTTTTACCGATGTGCAAGGCGTGTGCCAGTTTTTCGATGGGCGTTGGTTTTCTGTCGAATGAATGGATACTACGTTTTTTACAACCGCTCGGTTGAGTAACTACCACAACAATTTTGTATTGTGAGAAGCTAGCAATCGATTCGTAGCGGCAGGTATGTATCCAATCTGAGACATGGTTTCTCAGATTGATACAAACTCGGCAACTCGGCAACTGCCAAATCGCACTTACCAAATCGCCGTTGTCTAATTCTTTTTACGGCAGCCCAGTGACACCTTGGGTCACCCTCTGCGCCCCTTCAGCAAGAATGTTTCGAAAAAGCGATACTTCTCGCTTAGTTCGAGCAAGATTCACAGTAGGTAAGTCCTGACCCTATATAGACGGAGTTCCCCGGTTTTAATTACAGAATTGTTTACAAATTTTTGAAAAAAGATCCGCTCGGTTTGTAGCGGCTGCGTCGGCTGTGTGGTTAGTCGCCTGCGAGCTACCGTAACAATTGAGGTAAATGGGGGCAATTTTCTGCGCACAGGCGAAAAGATGGGGCATATTTTACTGCCTAAAACGCATAGCTTCGCCCATCAGAAGAGTCTGCCGATGCCCAACGCTTTGACCATTCCCCGTTCGACCACGTGGGAAACACTGCAAAAATCGAAAAACCTCGCTGCGGTAACCACGCTTGCCACGGGTCTCAGCTCGGCCAACGCTGAGCTGCGGCATTTATGTTTGCAATCTTTGCTAGCGCGCAACGAGGAACCCGCTCGGCGCGAGATCGTCTTGAACTGGAAGAATTACGACGAGAAAGACACGAGTTTGCTACGTAGCAAACGCACTCAGTTTGGCGAGCTGACAAAAAGGCTGCTGACGGGTGGAAGTCTGTCCGAGAAGAAGATGGCGCTAGCTGCTATCGCAACGCTCGACCTGCACGACGCGTTGGAAGAGATTCTGGAGCTTGTCGTCGACACGTCACATGCACTGTGTGCCCAAGCGACGGAGTGCTTGACCCTCATGTGCGTCCGATGGGGGGCCCAAGCACGCTTGGGCAAAGATGTGCCAACCGTTCGCGGGCGCATACTCAGTTGCGTGAGCGATCAATTGGCTCTGTTCCATCAGCATGGGAGCCAAAGCCTAGTGGACGCATGGCTCTCCGTAGTCCACTGGGACGATGCTGGGCTGCGAAGTCTGATTCGCGATCCGCGTCAGTCTGCCTACCGAGCGGTGATGAGCCGCTTGCGCGAATGCGATCGACCTGCGGTCGTTCAACTGCTGGCCGGATACGTGGCACGCGCTACCACTCCCAAAAATGTCATCAAGATCTTGGTTGAGCGGCGCGACACAGCGATGGCGATCGAGATTGCCAAGCTGAGCGATAGTCACACTTGGCAAGCGAGGCTCAAGCGTTTGCGGCAACTCCCGCCCCTGGCATCGCTCAAAGCGATCGAAGCGGAAATGTCTCAGATGAATGTTGAACTCGAGTATCGCTTGTGGCTCATGGTCGCAGCCTCCTCGGATGACTTGAGACAAGTGCTGCGCGGTGCACTGCGACTGTCGAAGCTCGGTACTCGTGACGCTCGCCAAACAGCGGCAGAAATGCTGCGGTTGTGCCGTCGCCCTGAATTGGAAACACTCGTACCAGCCATCCAAGCTGCTGAGTTCGAAACGGACGATAATGAATACAGTTTGGGGATCCTCACGCAGCACATCGCCACATGGCTTGCCAGCCCATCCCAAGTCCTGGCCAAGGCCGCGCGTGAATTCCTCCAAGATTTCACCGTCGACAATCTGCTCGATCAAGTCCGACATTGGCCCACGCAGATGGCCAAGGCCATGGCCAAGATTGTCGTGCTGGTTGAGCCCAATGTGACCGAACGATTGACTCGCGAGCTGCAGAGTCCGGCACCCCGCCGGCGTTTGGCCGCTCTGCAGGCGACGCAATTGTTGGATTGCGCCGATCTGGTCAGCCAAACCTTGATGCCACTCTTGGACGATCCTCGACTGGAGGTTCGCGTACGCACGATCGACTTGCTGGGAGCGTTGGGCCACGAGGCGCTCGAGCAGTTGATCCCCGAGCTCCTGGCGGATGCCAACACGGACATTCAGGACGCGGCCAATCGAGCGGTGCGGCGCATGAAGCGCACGAAAGCGAAAGTCACCAAGCAGTAAAGACGGTAGCTTCAAGCAGAATACCACCAACACTCAGTGCAACCCTGTGCAGGAATCGCCAACCTATGTCCCTATTTTCTCTACCCACGTTCCTCTTGATAGCGCAAGTACGCGTCAACGCGATGGCCCCCATCCTGGAGGAGCCCGAGGTCGTTAGCGGTTCGCGGCCAGGGCTGGTGATCGCCCTCGCCTTTGCCACCATTGCCATTGCCGTGGTGGCCCTCACTTATCTCAAGCAACATTCGCGCCGTGCGACCAACGATAGCGGACGCTTGTTCCTTGAACTGTGCCGCGAAAATCAACTGTCGCGTCGCCAACGCCAACTGTTGTGCGAATTGTCGGAGCATCAGCAAATGAGTGATCCCAACCAAGTGCTACTCAATGCCGATCTGTGGCAAATCGATCCAACGCAGACCACTCTTCTCAGCTCCGAGAAGGTGCAGGCCGAACTGCGCAAGCTGCGAAGTCTGTTGTTCAACCAAGGGAGGCACACGCCAACCGTTGACCTGCGCAGCTAGTCGTTGTCTCAATATTCCGTAGCTACACCCGTCGCCAGACGGTAGTCTTCTACGGCCTAGCGGCCGAGGCTACATTGCGACGGCAGTTACGTCAGCGCATGGAAGCCTAACGCTGACTCAGCTCGTGCACCATGTCGACCAGCGCGATGGCGTGGTCCACGGGGGTTTGCGGCAGAATGCCATGTCCCAGGTTGAAAATATGCCCGGCGCGTCCAGCCGCCCGCTGCAAGACATCGGCCGTCATCTCGCGCAACGTTTCCGGCTCTGCCAGTAGAGCAATCGGGTCCAAATTCCCTTGCACGGCCCGGTTGTAGCCCACCTGCTCCCAAGCCGCATCCAGGGGAATGCGCCAGTCGATGCCGACCACCGTACGATTATCGCCGCGCAGCAAGGGCAGCAGCGCTGGATTGCCGGTGGCGAAATTGATGACGGGTACATCGGGCACGATGGAGTCGATAATCTGCTTGACGTAGGGCTGGACGTAACGCGTGTAATCCTGAACGGACAAGCAACCGGCCCACGAATCAAAAATCTGTACGCACTGAGCGCCAGCGGCGATTTGTGCATTCAAGTAGCGGGCGATCGTCCGCGACATCTTGCCCATCAATTCGCTCCAGGCCCCGTTGTCACGATACATCAAGCCTTTGGTGTGATGATAATTGCGGCTCCCGCCACCCTCGATCATATAGCTAACCAGCGTGAAGGGGGCACCGCTGAAGCCGATCACCGGAATCTCAGCCGCCATTTCTTGTCGTGTCAGTCGCACTGTCTCCATCACGAAGTCGAGCGTCTCCATCGATTCCAATTCCAGTACACGATCGACGTCTTTGGCCTCGCGCAGTGGATTGTGTATGACTGGCCCATCCCCCTTGGCAAACTCCAAATCCATCCCCATCGGTTCGAGGATCGGGAGCAGGTCGGAAAAGATGATGGCTGCATCGACGCCGAGTTTTTTCACTGCGGTAACCATCACCTCGGCGCATAGTGCCGAGTCTTTGCACAGATCGAGAAAGCCGATCTTCTCGCGCACTGCGCGGTATTCGGCCATATACCGGCCCGCTTGACGCATCAGCCATACCGGTGTTACCGATGACGCTTCGCGACGACAGGCACGCATGAAGGGGCCGTCGTACCAGGCCGCATGAATGTCCAGCGGCAGGCAACCGCTGTGTTCCACGATCCGCGCTCTCGCGCTACGACCGACCAGCAGGCTCTGCGCACGCTGGGCCGTTTCCAAGACCAAGTGCCCCATCTTCGGATGCTCGGGCTCCAAGTCGACCGGCAAATCGTTTTGTCGCAACATCTCACTAGTGGTGGGACCAATCGAAGCCACGATGACATGCCGCAGCGCAGCTCGCAGTTCTTGCTCCAACCCCAGTTCGCCACTCAGTCGCAATAGATTGGCCGCCTGATGGGCGCTGGTAAACAGGAGTGCATCGATCTGGCCAGCGATCAAGCTACGTATGTTGGCTTCCAGCGGTGCGATGTTGGTTGGCAGATCCCAATTGTAAACGCGGACTGGGATGACTTCTGCGCCGCGCGCTTCCAGCCCTGCGATGAGGCTGCTGTTTGATTTGCCGTATTCCTGCAAGCCGACCTTCTGATTGGTGATCGGCACATGCGCGTCGAGCGCCGCCAAGAGCTCGCGCCACGTATTCGGCTCGGGAACTTTCACGGTAGCCGTTATCCCTGCGCAGCGCAGCGCCGCAGCCGGCTTGGGACCACGCACCACCGTGGTGATGTCTGACAAGGCGTTGAGAAAGCGCTGCTTGTCGACCGATCGCTCGATGGCCCTGAGCAAATGCTCGAATCCAACTCCCGTCAGAAAAATGACGATGTTGATCTCACCGGTGATGACTCGATAGGCAAAATCGATTGCCTCACGTTGCTCGCTGACCGCCACCTCGCGCATGGAAGGACTGACGTGCGGCGTCCCGCCATACTTGGCGATCAACCGTTCCATATCGCTGGCGCGGCGGCTTTCGAGTGCGGCTATGTGCAAGCCCTTGAGCGAGGGGCCCTTAGCCGAAGGGGGAGTGCCCTGCCCCGCAGCCGACGATTCATCGGTCATAATAGGTCGTCTTATGGTGAAAATTCATGAATGCTATAATCGCCTAAATTGTCCACGTTTTCTCGATTCCACCTAGTCCCCGCCCAGCGAAATCTGCCGCATGAACCCTGAACAGCCAGCCAGCCAAGCCTCCACTGCCCTGCAACCCATCTATGGCCAGCTCGAAAAAGCGGTTTTGGCCGGAGATCGCCAGCAGGGGGTCGAGCAGTTGATCGAGCATTTGCAGCAGCAGGGTCTGTACCACGAATTGTTCGAAGCGCTCAAGATGCGCATGCGTTTGCGACTGGGGCTACCCGCTGCGCAGGCCGATCGGCAAGAAAAATTTGACGAAGCGACGGAGCTCGAGCTCGAACGCGGCTTAATTGAAGCCTGTCGCACCGTCGGAGAATTATTCATGCGGCAAGGAAAGATTCGCGAGGGCTGGATGTACTTGCGCCCTGTCGGCGATCGCGAGGTAGCCGCCGCCGCGCTGGCAGGCGTCGAAGCGACGGATGAGAATGTCGACCAGTTGTTGGAAGTGCTGCTGCACGAAGGGGTCGACATCGCACGCGGATTTCGGCTGGTTCTCGAGCGGCTCGGCACCTGCAATAGCATCACCATGTTCGAATCGACGTTAGCCGCGCGACCGCGTGCCGATCAACAAATCGCAGCTCGCCTATTGGTCGAGCACGTGCATCGTGAACTGTCGGAGAACCTTCGTCGCGATATCGCCAAACGCGAGGGCAGTGAACCGACGGAGGCCACGATTGACGAATTGCTCCAGTCGCGTAGCGACTTGCTCCGCGACGGGTCCTACCACCTGGATACCAGCCACATCGGTTCGACGGTTCGCTTTGCGCGCGTGCTCGATGACGCCGAACCGCTTCGTTTGGCGCTCGATCTGGCCCACTACGGTCGCCGCCTTCACCCGCAATACCAGTACCCAGGTGAGGAACCATTTCTCGATCTCTATCCCGCCTCGGTCGCTTTCTACCAAGCTCTGCTGGGAGAACAAGTCGACTCGGGTATTCGCTACTTCACTCGCAAAGCCGATGCGGTTGATCAACAGCAATACGGGACCGTAGCTATGGAAGTGCTGATCGACTTGTTGTCGCGCTGCGGACGCCATGCTGAAGCTCTACAGGCCTATGCCAAACGCATCCCAGTGGGGGCGCGGATCATCGGCATCGCTCCCACACTATTGCAACTCAGCCAGCGTTTGGGCGAGTACGAACCGATGCTCGACATCTGCAAGCAGCGCGATGATCTACTCGGCTACGCCGCTGCGATACTGCAAGAGTAGAATTCGATAGTTTTTTCGTGCCCCCTGGCAGGAGCTAGCACGGATGGCAAAGCCGGAGCACGGATGAAACACCACTCGATTGCACCTCACGCATCGACCATCAGCTTAAAGGCCCATTGCTGGGTGGCTGCGGCCGAAGTGAGTTGTTGGGGG
Organism: Pirellulaceae bacterium; assembly: GCA_020852965.1. GTDB lineage: Bacteria > Planctomycetota > Planctomycetia > Pirellulales > Pirellulaceae > Aureliella. The sequence continues at coordinate 13,322 of JADYZV010000030.1, forward strand.
CTGAAGGTTAGCAGATTGTCACTGAGCCGTGTTGAGGTGCTCGGACCAGCGGCTTCCAATCGAAGCGGTTGAGTCGCTTGGTCACAACGCGCGGCACAGGTGCCATCGATTTGCCACGTCCCCTGCAAGCGATAGCTGTTCAGTAGAGTTTCGGGGGCGACCGAGGCGCGGCAGGCCAGTTCGACAATCCAACACTTCAGATCGGGGATCAAGGTAAAGCTGGCCGACCAATGTCCGCGTCCAGCCATGCCAACACCAAATACCACCTCGCGCCCGTCGGCAAACGATTGCCGGTGGATTTGTTGCAGCGGAGGGCTGGCAGGCCAAGGCACTTCGCTCCCCGATTCGACCGACATCACCGAGACCTTCCCATTGGAGCTGGCAAAATGCCAAGCGTGGTGGTAGCGATCACCGGCCCAGTCGAACGCCAGATCCCCCAGCCCGTTTCCCGACAGCACCAGTGGCTCGCCACCACGTTGTGGTTTAGACATGTCAGCTATCTCTCTACTTTGGGTTGGCACAGTTTCGTGCTAGTGCTTCAACCGCATTTAAATTTCGGGGTAGTGGACGAGGCCCGCGAGTCGCATTGAATCGTTATCCATAGGGGACTCGTAACCTCGCCCACTACGACCAACTCAAAAAGCTAATATGGACAGAGCACTAGGCTGTGTTTCAAGAAGCATGGACCGGTGGTGCGATCCACGGCTATCACGGCGTTGCGTATTGTAGACGATATTCCCGGCCCGCGCACGAAAAAACCCAGCTATGCGCACAGCATAGCTGGGTTGCTTTGCTTTGTTACCCTAGATAACTAAGTTTGACAAGGTTCCCGACGACGGCCCTATAGGAACTTGGTCAGAAGTGCGCACAGATCGGCGGTGCGGCAACTGTAGCCCCACTCGTTGTCATACCAACTAACCACTTTGGCTAGTTTGCCGGTCCCGCCGAGCACTTGCGTGAAGGGGGCAGCGAAGATCGAGCTGTGCGGATCGCCGATGATGTCCGAGCTGACGATCGGATCTTCGGTGTAGCACAGGAT
>JADYZV010000031.1 GCA_020852965.1 Pirellulaceae bacterium
AGACAAATTAGATTTCATTTTTTGGTCAAGTAGCAAGAAAAGTAAGAACTGAAGTAGGAATTCCTCCCTACGCGCCTGGCAGTGTCTCCCCCGCTGAAATTGGCAGTCTTTTCAGTCTCGGTCACATGTATTTCAGAATACCGAGAATTGCGCGGTCTCGTAGGCCGACCACTGTCGTGGTGTCGATGCTTCGAAATAGCTGTCGAGTCTGTTGAACGGTTATTTCCGGCGTCTTACCCTCGATAACTTCCAGCCGGTCGCCGCGAACCGAAAGTGCCGGATTCAGGACAATCACGTGTCGGGTTACCAGTGCGTCGAAGAAATGCCTCAGGCCAGCCAAGTGAAGCTTCTTGGTCGTCGTCGCATAGTCGAGCTGGTCCAAGTAGCTCGCGACGTCCCTGGGTGAGATTTGTGTCAACTCGCGTCCGAGCGCTTCACAATGTCTCATGAACTGCTTAACAGCCCGCTCGTAAGCTAGGCGAGTGTGGCGATTGCGGATCTTGGCGAATATGAACTCTTCCCACGCAAACTGCGCCGCTGGCCCATGCTGGCCGAGCAACGCGGGCAAGCCGGGATCGACCGCCGCCAATTCCGGCAGCGCCGCTGCGCCAATGGTTTCATCGGCCAGTAGTTCGGTCTGTTGAGCATTAGTGAGCTTCAATGGCTAATCTGGCAATTGCTGCACAATGCAGGATTTCATTCAACCACAAGGCATGTCGGCAATTGCCGATCCGGTGAGTTTTTGCTTCTTGAGTATTAATGCACCATAACGTCCTTTGTCGAGCATTAACTGGTCAGAGCTTTTGCCGGGCGGAAAGGAGTCCTGCATGACTACTTCACGCTAATCATGTTATTCACTGCGGGAAACGTTTCGCACAAATACCGCGGCGCTTATGGGGCAATTGGCTAGAAGCATGTTTAAATGGATTCGAAGATGTTTCTTGGTGGCGCTAGTTGTTCTTAGCGTTCTTGGATTGCAGCGAATCTATGAAAAATCACTCGTTGAATACGGGATAAAGCAGCTGCTTGGCGTGGTCAGTCCTGGAGAATTTAGAGCATACATACTTGGTAGTCAGAAGGTAAACGAACATGCAACCTTGCAATTCCCAATGATCGTACAGGGCTTCTCAAGCAAAAGCGTGTGGCCTGTTAACAGCAAGATGACAATTCAAGGAGTGTATATCGCCAAGATCGGATTCGACCTGTCGAAGCGTTTTCAATTGGACATTGATGCATGGGAGAAAAGCGTCAGCGTGAGATTGCCTGATCCCACAGTGTTATCGGTCGAGAGGCAAGATCTTTCGATTCTCGGTCACGACCAGTCGTTTCTGACTTCGATGTCACCAGAGGAATTGGTTGAATTCCAGAATGCGATGGATCGACATGCAAGGGCTTCCATTGAAACAAATGAAGTGGCGTTATTCGGAGCGATTGACAATTTGCAATCCGACATGCTGCGTTTCAGTTCTACCTACGGATACACAGTTAATCTTCAAGTCGACGACGATCATGTGGAGAGGATAGGCAATTCGAGTAGGGGGATCGTAGTTGAGGGTGAACCCGAGAAGGATTTGTCTGACGGAACGCTCCGCTAGGAGGCTGACGTCCTCCAGCAGTCCAATTGAACCACAGCAACCTTCGGAATCGGCCTCTCTCTTCTCTCCAGCGAACTAGCGTTGTTTGGTGAATCCTTTAGTTCTCACTGCTTTTGAAGTCTGGGAATTGTTTATTTGTCTCCTTTTAGGTCCTGTAGAGCTTCGATCTTGGCTACGCAGAGCTTTCGCTCCCCAGCGATTGCACGGTATGCTTTCTCTGCTTGGATCAACCAAAAACCCAGTTGCTCCTCAGTTTCTGTCAATCGCCGACCGGTGGTGTCTTTGGTGAACTGATTCATTGCCTTGAGCACCTCGCTATGTCGAAACGCGATTTCGTCATCATCTAACTTTGGGAGTCGCTCCCAAACTGTGTTGATGTCTTCGTCGGCAACACTCGAAGGTTTCTCGTCGGCGAGCGCTATCATTGGAACGAACAGAACGAGACAGGCCCATTTAATCAGAGTAGATACTTTCATATCGCCGTTTACCAGTGCGAGCCTCAATGTATTCGCGAGATGCGTGCGTGATTGCAGCATGTAACCTTGTCTAGCAAATTGTAAATGGCTCCCGCGGACAGGCTGCATCGCGTCAATGTTGAGATTTCCAGTCGGCCAATAGTTAGTCAAGCCAATAGCTGTGCATGATATACCGAGCAACTACTACGGCATTTGTGGTTTGAGGCCTCCAGCAGTCCAAGTGAACCACAGAAAACCTTCGGTATCTGAATCTCTCAATTCAGTCGACGTAAGGAAGGCGAATCCTTGGTTATTCGCCCGGCTCGCTTGACGAGCCTGTTGCGTGTTCGAAGATCCAGCTGTGCGCTTGATCGACGACTTTCGCAACCAATGGAAGGTCATCCCTTCCAAACGAGTTAGAATCCTTCCACTGTTCTCCGTCCTTGTAGAGTCTGGAAACCGTTACGTTGTGCCTTGTGCCGTTCTGGGTGTCGTTCTCCCAGATAGCTGCCTTCACTCGACCTAGACGCACTTCGTGAACAGGTTTGGACTTGGCTTTTGTAGCCATCAAGACGCTCCTTTACCGAACGAGAAATGAAACAGACACAAGCCAATTAGGCAGCAACAGCTAGCGAAAGCAGTTGACCAATCTTGGCATCAAGTTCCACGCGGTCACCTGCGAGTACCACCCGCTGAGAAAGCCGCGTCAACGCATCAACGATTGAGAAGATAGTGAAAGCGCCGTGTTGCTCAGCGGATTCCAGCGCTTCTTTGATTAGGCCGCGGGGGAGGCCGTGCTTGGCAAGCTGCTTGCTGACTTCATCAGCGTCGCTGCCCAGAGTAGCGTGCATGGCTTTTCGCATCACATCGACAAACCCGTCGCGCCGAGCATCGCGTTTGGCAACCAGCTGCTCGATGATCCGTCGGATCTCTCCAAGGCCGCTACGCACGTTTGCCGTGTGTTTGCGCGTGAACTCCACGATTTCAGTCGCATCCCAGACAATATGGTTCTGGCAAATTCGCTGGAACCAGAAAGTCTGAATGCCAAGTGAGCGCCTGCCGACTTCGGAGTTCCAGAGAAAGAAGCCTGGCGCAAACGCTTCGCCGTCGATCTCCGCCCAGCCAGTGGGGTCAATCATGAAGGCGAACATGTCCTGCTCACCGCAGTAGAGGCCAGTACTCTGCCCATCCATTGCGCGTTGTGGAGGCGAAAAATCCGAGCCGAACTCGCGAACCAGATCGAGTAACTCGATATTCCAAAGACGTGTATAGGCTACGCCGTGGATTGAGCGCACTTCATCTTCGCGCGTGAGGAACTGCAGCGGCTTTTCTGCGGCAGGCAGTGTTTCTTCAAACGCCCTGCTTGCCGTTTTCGGGCTCAAGCGATTGATCGTGTCTCGACTCACCCCGGCCATGCGGCAGAGTTGAGAGAAAGACCAGTCGTTGAGTCGAAGATCGGTTGCATCCTCAAGGCAAAGGGTCAGGTCATGCGTGAGCACCAGGTTCTCTGAGCGAACCCAGCGATCTTCGGATTGTTCACGGTCGGATTTGCAGCGACGATACAGCGCATCGAACGAATCGAAGCACTCATCAGGTGTTCTACGAAACAGCTCCTGATGTGCTCTGGTGAGCGTGGCCATGGCAGTCACTCCTGCTTCTAGGCGACAATGAAATTGTGCCTTCCCACGGTGGTTAGGCTGTGGGCAAACCCTTGCGAGTTCGTCCAGCGCCCAACCACGTAGTGAAACAAGAGAGCGAGTCTCAGACTTCGCGTCAGTAGATGAAAACCTGTACTTGGACCACCGGCCCCATGAGTGAGAGTCCCTGCTCAGTCATGTAGCCGTACAATTCATCTACCCCGATTGGTGAACTACACCGGCAATCGTACAGAAGCTTAACGGCAACTTCAACAGTTGCGTTCGTTGACTAAGCGACTAACCCGCAACCTACATACTGCACACCAATATTTTTCGCCGCTTACTAACGCAGTGGCTTCGTCGTCTTTCATCCGTCGGGGCTCGCCCGCTGAGGCCTTCAGGCCCTTGGCCCCGCACGGTGAAAGTCGACGGAGCCTGCTTGAGGGCGACTCACCTATTCAATTGCAGGCAAGTGGCTTTGTTGTCGGATTCCCGACGGGCTTGTCACATTGTGAATTAGAGTGGCGAAGCCGTGTCGGTGATTGCAGCTTGCCTGCCGATGACCGACCGGCTGAGCCGCTACTACTGGCGAGTGACATGGTTCTGAACTCGATTGGGTTCCAGAGAATTCAGCACGCACCGTCCAATCGAGTTCTGTACCATGTCACGGGCAACAGACTGTTGAGATCCGCAAGGTAGTGTGCGTCGAACTTGCCAGGGCTTAAGCCGCTCCCTGCAAACGCAAGCCAGGTTGCCGCCTGTGAGCTTGGCGGGCGTTCCCATGGGCTGCTCTTTGCGATTTTCCAGAAAAGAGCCGTTTTCCGGCGCCAGAAAATGTGCCATAATTGGAAAATAGAGCGTGTTTTCCAAAAATCAGATACTTTCCGGTGCCGGAAAGCATCGAAAAACTGGAAAATACGACCATGCTTTTAGGGGGAATGAGAGGCCAGAATGCTTACCGAAGCGGAAATACGACAGCGATTTATCGAGGGATACGAGTTCCCACCGCTAAAGATCTGCCTAGCGGAGGCGGATCGGTCACTTGGCAGAAATGCGGAAATCGACGCCATTCTAGCGGTAGAGTTAGAGGGCGAGAGCTTCGACTTCGCAGCTGAGTTCAAGTCACGGAGCATTCCAAAGGTCTTCGAGCAGGGTCTTGCACAGATCGCAAGCATTGCTGAGCGAGAACAAAAGTTACCAATGCTTGTCGTCCCATACCTGCGCGAAACTCAGTTGCAGGAACTGCAACAGCGACAACTAAGCGGAATTGATCTCTGTGGTAACGGCGTGGTTATCATTCCGGGAAAAGCCTTTGTATACCGTACCGGCGCAAAGAACCAGTTTCCCGATTCTACTCCGACAAAGTTTGCCTACCGAGGGGCGACTTCACAGGTCGCCAGAGTATTTCTCTGTCAGCGACAATTCGAGTCGCTAAAAGACATTGAAGAAAAGATGAACGAACGCGGCGGGAAAGTTGTCTTGTCGACCATCTCAAAGGCACTAAAGCGTTTAGAATCCGATGTAATCATCGATCGATCTGGAAACGCAATTCGCCTGCTGCAACCAGAAAAGCTGCTCGAATCACTGGCCAAAAGTTACGCTGCTCCCAAGATCAGAAAACAAGTTTCACTGTCATTTAAGAACAACGAGAAGAACCTAAGCCGTGTGGCTAAGTTGACCGCAGGCCTGGGCGATAAACAAACAAGCGACCCGTCTTTTGTCCTGACTGGAAAATCATCGATCAGTCAGTACGCCGTGATGGGAAGGGAAGAGGTTGTAGAGGTGTACACAAGAAATCTCGATTTGCTCTTAAAACAGTTCGGGGATAGCGTTGAAAAAGGCTCTCGATTTGCCGATCTTATCCTATACGAAACGATTGAACCCACTGTCTTTTTCGATCGTCGATTGGTAGCTGGTGTTCCCTACGCCTCGCCGATTCAATCGTACTTGGAGTGTTCTGCTGGGGACAAGCGGGAGATTGAGGTCGCAGATCAAATCAAGACACGGATACTTAACAAACTGGACTAATCAGACGGGCAGCAGAACGGAATGAGCAATGACCCTCTACTTACAACGCTACTGGATCTTGATCTCGCGATTAGTCCCGTCCAGAAACTGATCATCGGCGGTGGTTATGGTTTGTATTTGAAGCAGCGTCATATCCAGGATGATCCAAGCATTCAGACCTTTTTTAGCCTAGATAGGCTACCACTGGCGCGAACCACTGAAGACATTGATCTTATCCTACGCGCTGAAATAGTTACTGACTCACCAAGCATGCAGAAGATCCGAGAGGCGCTAGACTCTTTGGGGTTTGAAGTGGTGGAGACGGCCAAATTCACTCAGTTTGAGCGATTGATGGAAGTTGGAAGGGTGAAAATCGACTTGCTCGCAAGTCCCCTCGGCGAGTTCGGTAGCAAGGTACCGCGAGATCCTCGTCGGGTGAAACCGCGACCAAGCGTGAATCTGCATGCCAGCAAGTTAGAAGAAGCCGTTGCCGTAGAACGAGATCCTCTGCGAATTCCGCTTCGAGGGAGATTGTCTTCGGGAAATGAACACCAGTGCGAAGTGCTCATTCCACAAGCGTTTAGCTATCTGCTGATGAAGCTCTTTGCCTTTCGCGATCGACAAGCGGATGCGAACAAGAACCTTGGTCAACACCACGCGATTGATATTTACCGAATCGTCGGCCTGCTAACAAAGGACGAGGATGCCAACGTGCGCCAGCTGGCCAGTGAATTTGCAAATCATCAGCACGTACAGGAAGCTGCTCGCATCATACACCATGACTTTTTGCCCGCTGATGGTATTGGTCGATTGCGGCTAATGGAGCACCCGCTTTACAGTGATCAATTCGACCTAAAGAATTTTGCAAACGAGCTTGCCGCGCTCTTCGCTTCGGGGAAATAGCGGATCAAGCCATTTCTCGCGGCTACGGCGACACTTTCCGTGGAACACTTGTTTTAGAATTTGCTTCAAGCTCGCAGATAGCGAACTTGCTACGAGCCAGCGCATAAAAAAACCGCCTTATGTTTCACTGCCCGGCGGAATTGGGTCAGGCAACCTTATGTTTATACTCTCGGCGCGGGGGAGTGTAAGCTCTAGTGTACCGTCTCAACCGACGGGATTCACGGGGCGAGCATCCCTTTTTCGACCATAATTTCTCCGTACTTGGATAAATACGACTGTACGGTGTTGAGCGTGTCCTTATCCGCGATCTTCCAGCCATAGTCACCGCCTGTTTCGCGCTCGATTGGCCCACGCGGTCTGTCGTTGGCGTTATTGGCGAAGTAGATGATCGACTCAAGCCCTGGTCTACCTGGCTGGAACATCCTGGTGCCACGCAGCGCACTCAGCGACACTGGCCCCTTGCCACTGTTGTTACCGCGAAGCTCATAGCCGTCGGAGATAAACGCAGTGAGATAGTTTCGTATCTGCGGCAAGTCGCGATTAAACTCCGTTTCGAGTTTGGCTTTCGCAAGCGCAGCTTCCTTTTCGCGCAGTGCCGCATCCTGTCGCTGCTTTTCAGCTTTGGCATCCGCAACGATCTGCTCTGCCATTTTCTCACCGGCTAGCTTGGCTGCCTCTGCTTTAGCTGCCGCAAGTAATCGCTCGTTCTCAGCCTCCTGGGCGGCAAGTAACTTTGCAGCCTCAAGTTTGGCATCTTCTTTGGCTTTCGCCACAATTTCACTTCGCTGTTGCTCTTTGATCTCTTCCAAAGCCCCGATCGCATCGCCAAGCGATTGCTGGGTATTGATTGGCAGCGACTCTGCACTGCGAGCCAGCACATTGAGTTCACTAGAAACTCGATCGATAAGCGTGCGAGACTGGATGATTTCGCTCTCAATCTGGCTAAGCGCTCCAAGAAGCGACTCACCAGGCGTGTAGCCGCTGATCTGTTGTTGAATTGCCTGCTGCGGGGCCTGCATCAGCCCGGAGAGTCGTGCGGAAAGCGTCTCGGCTTGCGTTTCGGGCGGAAGGGTAACGGCGAGTGCTGCCATCGCCTGCTCGATTAGCTCGATGCTGGAGGCAATTCGTTTTCCTTCTTCAGATTCTAGAAGGCCATTTAATCGCGTGGCGAGCACAGTTCTTGCCTCACCAAGCTGTGTGATGTTTTGCCGAATGACTTCACCGCGCTCGAGAACGCCTAAAGCGTGGTTCGCTGAGACCGCCTGCTCTTGTTGTTCATAGACTTTAGCCGTCTTCATGTCGGCCATGGCAGACTCCAGGTTTGCCATTTGCGCAAGGAGCTGGGTGTTAAGCTCCGTTTGCTCTGCAAGCTGGCTATCTTTCTCAACCGAAAGCGTTTTTGCCCTGTAGTAGGTGTAGGCAGCAAAAAGCCCAATGCAGATAAAGCAGCCGATGGCCAGAATGCGGCGGAAGCTAAGCTGAGAATCGTCGTTTTGTGGATCGGTACTGCTCTGGCTCATGCGAACCTCGGGAAACTGAATGGAAGAATGGTAGTTTACTCTGGTGGTTTCTTTGGTGGAGTCTTCGGCTGTTGTCGTCGACGCTCCTGCTCGGCGAAAAGCTTTTCTAAGCCTTCGACGCCGCTTGCTGACGGCTGCCCAGGTGGTTTATCGGGGGCAGGTTGTGCCTTTGCTTTTCGTTGTTTGGTGTTCTTGCGTGGAGTAAGTGGCGCTACTGCTGGATACTCTGCCAAAGCACTATGACGGGGGAGTTCGCGTGAAATGATTGCCCCTGGAACCTGGTCAGGCCAGGGGGAGGACTTTCGCGCCTCGTACTCCTGTTGCGAGATGTGATAGGTAGACCGCATGATAAAGGGCATTCCGCCAAACTGAGCGTATCCAGCTCCGCGGCGAACCTGCACAATGCTCTGCTCTGGCGCATCGGTTGCAAGAAGCAAGTCATTGATTCTTAGTCGAGGGGATACTGTTTCAGCGTGGGTGAGCCTAGCAATGGCTCCGGCCATAAACCCAACACCGCCAGCGTTTAACTGGAAGCTTCGTTGATGCTCCAGTAACTCGCCGGATGATTCGACAATTTCTTGCAAGTCCTGAGCATTGGAACAGGCAAAGACTTGCTTGAATCGCGTATTGGTTCGAACTGCTGGCGTGAGATCTACGCCAGCTCGTTTCAGGTCGAGCATAGACTGGTTGGCAAGAATCAACCCAATTCGCATGCTTCGAGCAGTCTGCATGATCAGTTCCAGGTTATTGGCGATAATTCGCTGGAACTCATCGACGAAGACAAACACCTGCTTGCGGCTTTTCTCCGGCGTACATCGGGCCGAGCCCAAGAGCGAATACAGTGCGATACGGGCGATCTCCGCCGACGAGGTAGTTCCAAGTGAAGACGGCAGGTGCATGTAGACTACCTGCGGTGTGCGAAACACGTCAGAAAACTCCAAGGCGTCGCTTGTCACCTGCGGGGGATGGTTTTTGCTACCGGCTTCGATATTGAGAGCTTCAGTGGCCGCCAGACGTTGTGTGACTGAGATCAAGTGCGAGGCGTTTTTCTTGACCTCTTTGCTTATTCCATCAACGCGCGGGAGCAACCGCGCTAACTCAGCGAAGCTCTTAATCTCCGGATACTCCGTCAGAGTTCGGTAGAGGTACTCGGCGTTTGCATCTGAATAAAAACCTCGGCCATAATCCGTGCCGTACTGTAGCCCCAGAGCAGCGGTGATGATGTCAGTCTTTTGGTACAGGGACAGGGCGCTGAAGTACTCTTGATTGAACGGATTAAACGCGTAAGTGCTTCGGTTGAGCTCATTCGTGAACCAGCGAAAGCGTTTTCCTGCTACTGCTGCATCAATCTGGCTACCGGCAAATAACGCCGTGTCGTCGCCTTTCATATCAAGCACCACGACCGAGCAATCGGGCTGGCGAATAATCTGATTCAGTAAGATCGAAATTCCGAGCGCAGTTTTTCCCGAGCCAGAATCCCCAAGGATGTGCGCGTGCTCGGTAAAAACCTTGATTGGAACCATTACCGGGGAGTTATCACTAGCGTTTGCCCCAAGTAAGAGGCTTTCCTTTTCAGTGTCGTTTCCCTGAGTCGACATCTCACTTACAAGCTGCTCCCAGTTTCCGAATGAGAGTAGCGAGTCTGGATGCGATTCGAGTTGCTGACGAAGGCTTGCCGTTATGCGAACAGTGTTTGCGTAGAAAAACGCCAGTGGGAGTCCAAAGGAGAAGGCGATAAGCACCAATTCGCGAGTGACAAAATAGTAGCCAGCAAGTACGAACATGGCTCCCCAGCGCATGTTCTCGGCGCGAGTGGTGAACTGATCCGGTTGGGGAAGATCGATAAGCATCAAAAAGCCACCAATTGCGCTGGTGATCGAATTCCCTCGCCGCTGCGCCGGTTCTGGTTTGCTTACAAGCTCCTGCGATTTTTCAAACTGCTCTTTTAGCGTTGCCAGGTATGCAGCTCGCTGCGATTCCGGCATCCGCTCCAGCGTCCGTTGTTGATATGGCTGCAACTGGAATTCCGGTTTCTGCTCCTCCACAGCAGGCTTAGGAGTCGAAGAGGGGTTTGAGCCAAAGGTAATTGGCTTTTTCTCGGGCAGCGGTTGGCTTGCTTCTTTTTTCTCTTCGGCCTTCTTGGAAGCCGCCGCATAGCGAAGCATTTCTCGAAGGCCGATCTGTTGGCTAAATAGCGGATTAAGCGTCGATGCCCAAAGCGAGATCAGGCCGATAAACATCCAGTTCCTGGCTTGTGTGCTTCCTGCAGGAGATTGGAACAATCCAGGGGCACTGCGATCTTGGAGGTTGTAGCAGAACCAGTCGCGTAGCGACCTGCGAAATGCGGTAAGCGCCTGAGTAAATCCCAATAGCTTTCGCGCGTACAAAAGCGCTGCAATCAGCTCAATTGCGACTGGTACTGCGAGCAGCACGCCAATAGTCGCAATCATGGCCCAGACTCGCAGCATGATTATCCCAATCGGCGGGTCTGGAATAAATGAGACATAGATCCACGGCATGCCAACGAGTGCGAGAAACCCGAGAAAGTAAAACTCGATTCCTCGCGACGTTTTTAGGCCATAGAACCTACTTGCCCAGTTCTTGCGAATCCTCTTTGCTCGCTGCCGTTCAAATGGGGCGGAAGTGCCAATAAGTAGCGACTGCGTCGCAAAACGGTCAGAGACAATTGCCGTTAAGAGGCTTGCCATCACCAGCATTACCATCATCGAGCGCACTATCAGCGTAGCTGGCAACAGCAGCGGAAGTACAACGAGATACACCGCCCAATGCCAAGTCTTCCTGGGCCAGCCAATAAGCGTTACCACGATGATGCAGACGCCGACAAAGGCCAGTATTCCCCAAACATCGATTGCGATTCCGAGCGGTAGAAAATACTCAGGCACGCTGCGAATCAGGCAAAACACCACGGCAATGAACACCGTTCGACGGATCAGCCGCCACCTATCGCGTTTACTTGCATCGCGGGCAAGAAACTCCGTTTGAATGCCTTCCGTGGAGCCAAGCCGCTCATGCTGAATCGGATTCTCGATTGATTGTCGCAGATTCTCCCGCTGCGTCGGAACATGCCGGTCGTTTACCATCTATTCCTCTTCGCCGTTTTCAGTGGAAGGCAAAGAGTCGACTGGCAGGGAAGCCTCTTCTTGCGACTTGGGCATCAGTCGGGTGCTGTCGCGATTTATAAGCAGTGTCCCAAGCTCTGGCACGACTTCAACTCGGAATCGAACCGGCCAGGTGTGACGCAGAAGCGTATCCTCTAGATCCTGCGCTTTTGACTTGGTGGAAGTAATCAGCGTTATCATGAATCGCTGATGGGTGATGAGTTCTGAGAAGATTTGATTACTCGCAGCGGTTTCCAAATAGGCTCGGCATTTGCGAATCACATGGGCTGCCGGACCTCCCAAGTCAACCCGCATTTGAGACAGTGTTGGTGTGCCGGTCGTTTGATCGATGTAGAAGCTTGCCAGCTTGAGTTTCTTACCCGTAATTCTGCCGAAGTTTTCAAACATCTCTCGGACTAATAGTCGCTCGTGTAGCTCCTCCTGCGCGCAGCAGAAATAGAGCATGCCCAGGTTCTCTGCCAACGATTGCGGCCCCATTGCCTTGGATTTGTTACCCGCGACATTAAAGATGCGCATCGCATTGGGGCCAAACACGAAATAGCTGCGTCCCAGCGGCAAATCGAATCGATTGAGAAAGCGGTGCTTAACCAGCCGAGAGGTGACTTTGGTTACGGCATTTGGCTCAGAGTCGCTGAAGAACAATCGATGAAGTACATCGCGCGTGGTCAAACGATAGCGAGCAATGTGCTCTAGAATGTCAGAGTCTCTATCGCCGATGTTGGCATCGGTCTTTGCGGCTTTTGCCATGTATCACCAGAGTTCGTACGGCAGTGATCGCGACTCGCAATCTTGATGAAAGGCGAGCACACGGTCTTTGTTATAGGCACCGCCGAATTCAAGTACGAGTGACGGAGTCGCACTAGGTGAGTCTGCAAGCACCGCATCAGGCAGCTTTTCGTGTTTTCTGTAGGGGGCAAGTAGGTCTTCGCCGATCCAGAGTCTTGCTTGCTCTGGTCGGCTGTGGCGCATCTGGAGATACATTTCTGTAACTCCCAAGTCGTGGCTCGCCTGAAGCTCTCGCTTTAGCCGTCCACTTGCGCGGCCACCAAAATGCTTGGCTGCTTTTGCCGTTGCGACAAAGCAGCGGCAAGCCCGCGCAGGCTCCTTCCAACGGCTTTGTAGCTTCCAGGCGACAGCTCCAGCATCCGGTGTCGGGTCGCCTGGTGCCCAACAGAGAGTAGCCGCATCGAGACTATCAAGCGTCGAGGCGATTACCTGCTGTGAGACGAGAAACCCGGCATCGACAAGCACCGCCATGCGACGACGGGCAGCCTCGGTTTTAGCTTTCGTCGTCGCCCAAAAATGCGTCCCAAGTTGCTCTAAGCTGATCGCTCGAACCTTGCAGCATAGTGCTTGAACGATTTCCGTATCGCGCTCGGTTAACTGCAATTGAAATGAGCTTATAAAACGTGAACTACTACCGGGAAAAACGACTACTCCATAGTAGTTACTCGACCAAGGTGTCGATAGATACTCTGAGCTAACACCTTGCAAGAATTTACCGGCGCTAACTCCTTACTGGCTTGTGGGTTAGGGAAACTGCTTGCGGCACCTCAAACGGCACTTGGCCCCCAGACCCGTGGTGCCACTGATTTCCCTCACCATAAAGTACGCGTCGCCGCAGGCGACGCGCTCTGCCAGGCGTTCAGCCTGGCAGAGGCCGGAGCGTACAGCGGAGGCCTTTTTTGCCCGCACCCGGCCCTAGCCGGGAGTGGGCAGCAGCTCGCTCCCAAAGCGAGCTGCAAGCGGTCGTACAGACCGCTCAGCGTGCATCGGCCCCTAGGCCGATCACGCGCATGGCCGTTCAGGCCAAAAGCCGCGTCCAGCGGCGCGCGAAACGCGCAGGCGTCACTAGGGAATTGACAGTCCATTGAAAACTAATCGTGTGCTGCCACTTCGCGGTGGCAGTTAGGTGACCAATTGCAAGCGACTAAAACCAGAATCGCTTCCAGCGCAATCGGCGTTCTGTTTTTCTGATCCACTGCCTTGCTTCAACTAGCCCACAGATTGCATCACTGAGGTGCTGCGAGTGAAACGATTTGCAATCTGCCTCGCCTTTGGTTGATGCACGGTGTCGCCTTTGATCGACACTCCAATAACGCTCTCCCATTGGGCTAGTATTTGCCCAGATGCGGGTAACTACAAGGCCATGCTCGATGGTGTGCGCGGGTCGATTTTTTGGTCGTTGTGACTGCTGCGAAGATTTCACCTGCGCGGTAGCAAGTGCTTTGGTGATGTCTGTTAGTAGGATTCTATCGGGCTTCTCGTTTCTAGGTCGCATGGTCCCTTTCTTGTGTTCGTTGCGGTGGATAAAAAGCGGTGCATTGTCACTGCCTTTTCCTGGCGGTGCTCTAACCGTTTCAGAGTAAAGCTGCATGGCTAAAACTCCCCAGCAAGCTGCACCGTGGTTGCGCTGCGGTCGGCTTCGGTGACTATCTGCACGGTTTCACCACCGCAGACGGTGTAGCTAGAAAACACTCGATAGCCGTTTTGAATTGCGTCTAGGTTGCGGTGAATGTCTTCCTCACCGCATTCGCCCCAATCGCAAGCGGCATGACGATTTAGAAGTTTGCCGATGTCGGCATCGGACAAACTGAGTTCCACGCCGCGGGTAACATAGATTTCACCGAGCGGGTAAATGCCGTGATGATGTGCCATGGGTTCTCTGGTCTGCATGATGGTTTTCCCCGAGTTTGTGAGCCTGCAATTCTTTGAATGCTGGCCCTTTACGTTTCTCGCACCAGCCGAAGGCGACATGTTTTCGCCTCCAAGTGGCCTTTCGCATCTGTGTGAAGGTCACTTGGAGGTGAAAACATAAGACACCTAGTAAACGTGAGCTGGAGCGTTCGGCGGAAGCAGTGGCGAAATGCATGGGCATGACAGGCCTTGCAGGACTGGCGTGACCTTGCTCGCCACGTCAGCGCCCAGAGAATGATCCAGTACACGTCCTTGTTGGCAGTGGTTCTTGGCGGCTTCTCGAAGCCAACAAACCATGGGCACTTACGTTTCAGCCCGCCCTAGCGCTAATGTTTCTACCTGCAATTAAAATCCGAAGTGGCCAATTGTCCGGCCACTCCGGATAACTCTTCTTAGGCGTGAATGCCTTCTGAGATTTGCTTCCAATTTGCGTTGGAGAGAGTCAGAATCTGGCCGCCTAGCTGCTCAAGTTCGGTTGCTCGGTCGTAGTCTTCGTGCTCTTGACTCGATCGAGTAATCGCCTGCATCAGACCGTAGCGGCTCAGCTCTGCTTTTCCGTTGTGCCCGGCAAGCAGGTTTTTAAGAACCGTGTTTGACTCCAGCTCGTTGAGTCGAAACCGCTTTGTGGTGACCTCAACAACTTTGAACGGGTCCGCTTTGATTGGTTCCGCTGCCGCGTCTTGCAAGCGATTAAGGTAGGCATCAAACCGCGGTTGCTTCAGTGTGGCTCTGAGCATATCGCGGACTTTCAGCCAAAATGCGTGGTCATCCGCTCGCTGGGTATCTTCTGAGTAGTACGCTTGAGCGTTTTCAAGTTCGCCGATGTGCCGTCCTACGTGCTGACGGCGCAAGCTCGCATCAGGAACAATGGTGCCATTGGAGCAAACGAGAAAGTATAGAAGCGGCTCGATCTTGAGCGTTCCTAGTCCGATCTCGGAGTTACTTAGAACTATTCCCGCTTGGACCACATCGCCGGGGGTAACTTCCGCCTGAATCTTTGGCGTTACCGCTTTCAGGTAGAACTTGCGCGGGGTGATCTCAGCGCTGATAACTTGGAAGCCGTGATCCATCAGAATCGGCAAGGCGACATTTGCAAGCTCGTCGTTATCTAACACCCGATACCGATCGGAAAGTATCGCCCTTGCGCGGTTATCAAGCGTTCTGACTAGGAATTGCTTTTCACTGCGAATTAACCAAGTGGCTATGTTTTCTTCGAGCAAGTTCGGTGCTTCCTGCCGCATCCGATCGTAGTACGGCTTCGGAATCTCCAACCGCTCTGCAAGTTGCTGGTGCCCGCTGGGAAGTAAGGTAAACTCCTCGCTATCGCTACCAAGCTCTAGGGTTAATGTGGGTGCGTCTCCTTGGGCGCTAAACCGCAGTTGATTAGCGGGGGTGAGAAAATCCCGCTTCGCTTCTGACTGCCGCAATAGTTCGCCCAAAATGTTCTCCATTTCTCGTCCGGTTTTCATGTTGTGTATTCTCCGTGTGGTGAATGCCTCTGTTTTTCTCTCGAAGCATTCGGGTTCCGCCTAGCCGCATCGGCGGCGTGTTTTTTGCCTGCGATGCGAAGTTGATAAGGCCCGGCGGGGACGACTTCGCATCGCAGGTAAAAACAGGAGAAAAAGTAAACGCAATGCCGGTGCTGGCATCGGGCTCCGCCGGTGGGCGGTGGTGGAGGGGACAGGATTTTAAGAGCAGTCTAGGTGGAGAGCGCTAGCGGACCTTGACTGCTCTTAAAGCCTGTGACGGAGGCGGGGCGGAGAACGAGGACAGTGCCGGATGCGTCCAAACACGGTGGGCGAGCCGTCTAGGCGAGCAATGGGGGGAGGGCGCTGCCGCTACGGTTGAGCCCAGTCGCCTTAGCTTGAACAGTCACCCGCGTTAGGGATGTGTAGGGTGCGAAGCAGTCCTTGAAAAGGACCGGAGCGCAAGCGCAGCCTGGAGCAGCCCGGCCCGTAGGGCAACGCCCGATTCTGATAGCGATGAAAACAGTGAAAAAAGGACGCGAGCACCGCCCCCGACAGGCCTACTGAGTTGCAAGACTGGGGCAGGCTTCTATCGCCTTTTTGCGCTGCTCAGCAGCTATTGCCCGCTCAACTTTGATGACGCGAAACGCCTTCGCTGACAGTCGCAGCCAACGCAGCAGCTCGACCTCAGCGTCGGTGATGTCGCTACCTTTCTTGTTTAGCTCCACCATGTCGTTCTCTGCCCATTCGATCCGGTTGTCGACTTGCTCATCGCTAAACTGCGGATAGAGCACAGAAGCCTCGTAATCGAATGCTTTTGGAGTAGTTTCATCATCAGCACTGACACTTGATTGATTCGCCAACAGTGTTACGGCAAAAACCCAGGTTGAGAGACAAGACCTTACAAGGGTGGGCAATGCCAATGTTTGAATCGCTGACTTGCTGAAATACGACATCGTCTCTAACTCCGGTTGGTTTCTTTGGCATTTAGCAGAAACTGAAAAAGAGCGTAAGTCCCTAGCTCACGGTGTTTGGTGCGTAACCAAACTCTCAACTCAAGGTGTCATCCGAGCTTCACTGCAATCCTCTCGGACTTTCCAAACTCTGAGCGATTCTCACTCATTAAGTGAGGTGCCACTTGCCGTGCTTAATTCATGGGGATTTAGGCACAAGCTAGTACCTTGCTATCACGTTTAACTCCGTTAGCTCGTTGCTTGGATTTTTCCTGGAGGTATGTGATGGCAAGTTGGTTTTCGAAAAACGAACACGAAGAAGCGCCGCAAGTCGTGGCGGGGGAGTTGGTACTTGATAGCCCTAAAGAACCTGGGGCTGTGGATGATATTGAATCTGGCCCTAGTGAGCCGAATGACAATGAAGGAGCGACAGGCCTTTCCATTCCTGCCGATGCGACGGATTCAAGCAGCTCCCTGGCGCTGTTGAGCCAAGCGCATCGCGCGATCGCAGAGGCCCGTAGTTTGGATGAGATCAAGGGAATCCGTGATAAAGCCGAGGCGGCCAGAAAATACGCCCAGGCTGCCGGCATGGGGCTTGAGATTCAGAACTATGCCGCGGAAGTAAAACTCCGCGCGGAGCGCCGCGCTGGGCAACTCCTTGCCAAGCTCAAACTCCACGGTGGTGACCGCAGGAAAGCAACCGCCGATGAGCGGGTAACTTTGGATGAGATCGGCGTTACCAAAGATCAGTCCTCGCGTTGGCAGTTAACTGCTGCGGTACCTGAGAAAAGTTTCGAGCGCTACGTTTCAGAAACCAGGCAGGAACAGGGAGAAGTTACCACTGCTGGTCTGGTGCGGATTGCCAGAGAGATTCGAGCGAAGGAACGAAACCGCGCCAAGGCAAAGGCCCAGCCTGAGCCGGTGATTGATTTTAAGCAGGTGGATTCCCTAGACACGCTCTGCGAGGAGGGTAGGAGATTCGCCTGTGTCTACGCCGATCTGCCTTGGGTCTCAGATACCGCAGCGGAAGGCAGCGAAACTACTGGACTGGAGCATTTTCTGAATTCCATGAAGGAAATGCCTATTAAGAACCTCGTTGAAGACGCTGCTCATATTCATCTGTGGGCGACAAACGAAACGCTCTTTGCGGCAAAACAGGTGATGGAAGCCTGGGGCTTTGTTTTCAAAGCCTGCTTGCTGTGCTTGAGCGGCTTGGGAAAACAAGGCGAGTACTGGGTCGAGGCGCACGAATTCTTGCTCCTCGGTGTTCGCGGTGAGCTGCCGCTGATGGAGCGCACGATGAATAGCTTCATGCGCGTTGAGCGTGCACCTGATGGCTGCCCTGCAGAGCGGGTGAGAAAAATCATCGAGCGGGTAAGCCCTGGCCCCTACCTCGAACTCTTTGGCAGAACTCCAGCAAGTGGTTGGACGATCTACAGCAACTTCATCAAAGACGTTGCCAACGAAGAAGAGGCTGAGAAAGAGAAAGGGGGCGAGCATGGCGAAGCAGCCTGTGCATGAGATTCGCTTTGGACTTATCAAAGCCGCAATCTGGAAGAATCAAACTCGCTCTGGTGAGCGGCACAACGTGACAGTCAGCCGCTTGTACCGCAATGGCGACGTCTGGAAGGAATCAAGCCACTTTGGTCGCGATGATTTGCCGGTGCTGGCAAAGGTGGTTGATCTGGCCCATAGCTGGATTTTTATCCACGGTGGTTTGATCGAGGATTAAGTAGAGCTGCATAACCCGTTAGCGTGAGGCAGGCGCAATCACTCTGCACCTGCCTCCAACTATTTCTGTATAGACTGTCTGCTCGAACTTGGTGAATCCGTGCTTGCCCGTGAGGATAGCGAAAACTCGAAAGGCCTCGCACAAACCCAGCCGGAAGACATTCCGGCATGGGTGACCAAGGAACTAATCGAAAAAACGATAGAAGTTTGGCAGCCGCAGTATTCAGATCCGTTGACCGTGGAAGACGCAACGTACATCATTTTAAATGTTGGTCGTCTCTTTGACTTGTTGACGCGGTCGACAGGGGAGTGACCGAACTCGCACTTGCGTGGCTTTCCAACCATGAAACGCTTTGTCGCACTCGCACGCGTGAGCAGTCGCGAACAAGAGCGAGAAGGCTTCTCATTGGAGATCCAAGAGGATGCTCTCAAGGCGTATGCCTTGCGGGAAGGCGGCCAAATCGTCGAGCTGTTTCGCATTGCCGAGACAGCAAGTAAATCCGATGAGCGAAAGGCGTTTCGCGAGCTGGTGCGATACGCCAAGAAAAACGCTGCCAAACTCGATGGGCTCTTGTTTTACAAGTTAGACCGGGCGGCTAGAAACCTCTTTGATTACGTCGAGCTTGAACGCTTAGAATCCGAGTACGGCTTGCCGTTCATCTCCGTATCGCAGCCAACAGAAAGTAGCCCAGCGGGGCGAATGATGCGTCGGACGCTTGCAAACATGGCAAGCTTCTACACCGAGCAACAGTCAGTGGATGTCCGCGAAGGCATTTCCAGACGAGTGCAGGAAGGCTGGTTTGCTGGGAAAGCTCCCTATGGCTACCTGAATGTGCGTGTAAATGGCCGCAGCGTTGTGCAAATCGATCCTGAGGCGGCACCAAAGATCAGGCGATTATTCCAACTTTTTGCCTACGAAAACCATACGCTGGATACGTTGGTGGAAGCGTTGAGTAGGGAAGGGTTTGAGTACCGGAAGTCGGCACGAAAGTTCCCGCGAAGTAAGCTTCATACCATCTTGAGAGACCGTTCCTATATCGGTGAAGTGCCATACTGCGGGAATTGGTACGCGGGAAAGCAGGAACCGATTATCGATCGTGCGACCTGGAGCCGAGTGCAAAAGCTGCTTGGCGAAAAGGTCTATCACGCTTACGAACTGACCTACGCCGGTGGGCTCATTACTTGCGGGCACTGTGGGCACTTCATTACCGGGGAGCAAGTTCGCAAGAAGACCAAGGCGGGGGAGAACATCCACGTTTATTACCGCTGCTCAAAGTACCGCACTGAAGGCCACCCGAATGTTCGTCTTCGGGAGGCAGAAATCGATGAGCAGGTGCTGCGAGTGTTCGCGGCGATCCGCATCGATGATGATGCCCACCGCGAATGGTTTGCGATGGTGCTTAGGTCGCAAACCCGTGATAGCCAAGAGCAGTCAAAGAGCCAACGTGAGGATCTTCAGCGACAGTTGACCAAGGTGCTGGAGCAGCAGGATAGGCTACTTAACTTGCGAATCCTCGATGAGATCGACGCAGATACCTTCGCCGCAAAGAAGCAGGAGCTACGTGACCGCGAGTCAGAATTGAAGCTCGACATCGAGGTAGCAGACCGCTCGCATCACGAGATCGCCGATCTGGTGATGAAAGTGTTTGAACTCTCGCAAAGCCTTAGTGAGAAATGGCTTACGGCGGATTACGCCGAAAAGCGAAAGATCCTCGAAATCGTCTGTTTGAACCTTGAGTTAAACGACGCAAGTCTTTGCGTATCAATGAGAAAGCCCTTTGACGTACTCGCCAAAGGGCTATCTGTCCCATCAAGTCGGGCTGGCGGGATTTGAACCCACGACCTCTACCACCCCAAGGTAGCGCGCTAGCCAGGCTGCGCTACAGCCCGAACTTATCAATCGCAAAGTGTCCAACGCTCCAAACAAAGCATTCGACTGGGGACTCCACAACCGTGAACTAGATTCTAACTGCTGTTCCTGGCTAGGCAACGCCGGTTGAGGCTAAGTGACGGACAATTTGATGCTTAATGCGAAGTGGGGAGTCATCGCGAAGATGCGTGGGGACGCAGACCGGCTAAGCGGCGCAAGGTGGCTAGATTCTTGACATCCCACTCCAGACCACTCTCGGGGTCGGTCTCCTTGGGAGTCTCTAAATACATGGGCAAGCCCTTAAATGACGACGATCGTAAAAAACGACGGAAGGCACCTTCGCCAATGTGGCCGAGTCCAATGTGTTCGTGGCGGTCGACGCGACTGCCACAGTCCTTCTTGCTATCGTTGACGTGAATGGCGGCAATGCGATCAAGCACCGCATATTGATCGAGCTGCTGAGTCAGCTCCTTGAGTCCCTTGGCGGTGCGGAAGTCGTAGCCGGCAGCCAATGCGTGACAGGTGTCCCAGCAGATACCAACCTGGGGGCTGTCAATCTCAGCCAATAGCCAGCTAAGTTGTTCGATCTGCCATCCCAAACAACTCCCCTGACCGGCGGTGTTCTCGAGCAACAGCCGGCAACACTTGGGCTGGACGCGCTCGATGGCTGTCTGCACGGCTCGGGCTATGCGCTCGAGGCCTTCTTCGGGAGTGCTGGTGGTGTGAGCACCGGGGTGCATGACCAATCCGGCAATGTGCAGTTGCTCGCAGCGCTGCCATTCGACTACCAAGGCGTCGAGCGACTTCTCCCATAGCTCGTCGTCGGGGGATGCGCAGTTGAGCAAATAGGAACTGTGCGCTATGGGTTCGGCGAGCTGGTTGTCGTCGATGGATTGGATGAACTGCGCGCAATCACGGTCACTTAGCGGCTTGCACTGCCACTGATTGGCATTCTTGGTGAACACTTGAAGGCAATCACATCCGGCTGCTTGCGCTCGCTCGGCCGCCAAGTGCAAACCACCGGCGATCGACATGTGGGCTCCAAAGCGATATGACATTTTTGTGGCTTGCCTTTCTGCTAACCAACCATCCCTGCCAGCGCCCCAAGGAGCTGGAGTCCAAAGCATAGCACGCCCAAAATCACTCCTGCTATCCCCAAATAATAGCCGACTTGAACGAGCCCCTTTGTGCTAGGGTCAGCCAAGCCAGCCTGAATGGCGTTCAAGGCGCTGTGCCCCATGATCCATGCGACAAGTCCAAATATCGGACAACAGAAGAACCCGAGTACCCCCATGATCAGGATGATGACACCTTGATCTCCCTTTGGATAATAGGGGCGGCTAGTCGTCGGATCGCTCGCTTGATAGGGATTGCCATGGTACGTTGTCTCGGCGAATGGATTTCCGGAACCATGCGGCATGGCGGGGCGGAAGATGTCGGCGGGTTGCCAATTGCCATATTGGCTTTGCCGCAACTGGTATCCAGGTCCAACGCGTCCTTCGTGAAACCAACGATCGAGCGTTGCTTGGTCGACGGGACCGTATTCCGAGCCATCGACGGCACGCATCCAATACTGGACTGCTTCGGGCGGAACGCCCTCGTCCGCAGTGTAGGTCGATGGATAGCCAATGCCGCTTGACGGAGTATCGCCCTTGGATGGGATCGTATAAACCTGCCCGCAAGCAGGACAACGAGCTCGCTTGCCAGCATTCTCGTCAGCAACAGAAAGAGTTTTTCCACAGCCGGTACAAATTGATTCGATAGCCATCCGTCATTGAGCTCCCTGTCTCTCGGGGCGCAGATAGATAAAACTCTTGCCAAGCCGCCCGCCATAATTACCGGCTGTAATCCGCACCAAACCGGGCGCTGACAGGGCGGCGTCGATAGCCGTGTAGGTGGCCTGGGCTACGGCGTCGAGGCTACTACCATTGATGACGATCTCCATGATCGATGCAACCCCCTCGGGAACCCGAGACTGTGCGCCGAGCTTGTCTTTAAGCGTTGGGCAGTATTCGGCAAAGGTGCTGGCGATCATAAAACTGTAGCGACTACCCGCTTTGGACGCGCTGGCGGCCACTCCACCGGGAAAGGTCAGAACGCAGTCGTCGACTTGATTGACTGCCGCCGCCGCACGCTCGGCTGCGTCAATCGAGGCAGCTTCGCTAGTCGCCATAAACCAAAGGTTGCCCCCCATGACTCCGTCGCTAAAGCCAAACCGCCGCGTCAAATAGAACTCGCCACCCATAGTCGGCACGACCCAACCCTTGGTTCCGTAGCGCACGTCGCGAAACTGATGGCCGTCGCCAAAGAAGGCAACCTTGCGGCCGAGCTTGAAGTACTCAGGGCTATCGATTCGATTGAAGCAGCGAGCTGTCGGGCAGGTTAGCACATTCTGGCTGATCCTAGCCAGTAGCACTCGTTCCAAGTGCACCAGCCGATCTTTACGGAAACGCGGTACGTGTACTTGAATGATCGCTCCCATTCTCCCGTCCGGCGTCTTTTGGCCTGCGGTCACTCCATCCAGTACTCGCGAAACACCCGCCTCGGAATCGCACAGGATGGTACTGCTGGCATGGCCGGTAACCGCATGGCAACAATGGTCGAGCCAAGTGCGATCGCGGGCCGTGACCAGGAATTCAGCATAAATACTGCGAAAACCTTCCGCATACGTATCTTCGACCAATGTGTCACGATCTTGGGGCATGGGAGAAAAGTTCTTGGTGCTTGGTGCTTGGTGCTTGGTTTGTTTTGGGCGAGGTTACGTGTCGCTGACGTACACCGTACCAAACGGACTCGTTGCCTGGCGGACTATGATGAATTGGCTGTTAGCGACCGCGACCGATGTAGGTGGAGCTTTCGGTTACGACTTTGTCCATGTAGATATCGTGCGGCTCGCAGGGAATTTCTGGGAACATCTGCGATTCGAAAGCGAGTGCAATGAGGGGAGCGTCGGGTCGTGCGTGTTCGAGCAATTTGTCGTAGTAGCCCTTGCCGTGTCCGGTACGTCCTCCTTGGCGATCAAAGGCAACGCCGGGAACCATGACCAAATCCAAGTCGGTGGGCTGCAAGCGTTTGGAGGCGACATCGCGCAGTTCCTTGCGCGGTTCGAGGATTTTGTACATGCCCACATCGAGCTCCTCCATCGACTCCAGATAGAACAACTCCAACTCACCCTCCACGCAGTAGGGAATCACAATGCGTTTGCCGCTGGCAATGGCGGCGGGAAGCGCTTGCCGCGTGCGGACTTCGTCGCGCACGTCGGCATAGAACATCACCGTCTGCGCACTGTGGTATTCGGGGAGTGCCATGAAGCGATCGGTGATGGCCGCACTAACCTCATCTTTGTTGGCTTGTGCGCGTCGATTGTCATGAGCGGCTTGGCGAATGGCTTGTTTCTTGGCTGCCGTGTCGGTGCCCGATTGCGATGCAGTCATGCTAAAAATGACGGTCCTGTAAGAAAGACGAAACGTTAAATAGTTGAAGCACTAGTGTAGCACTTGCGGGGCGTCTAGTCAGGCGACAAGTGTCAGCGCCTCGGCAATTTCTTAGGCCGCAAACCCGTGGTGACGATGCGGTAAATTGTTCGGGAATCCCGTGCAGCGAACAACTCGATTGAGAACCACCGTCGCGCGAAATGCAAAAAAAACAACAGGCCAGGAATTAATTCCGACCTGTTGTTGCATACTAAAATCAACCATCACCGATTATCAGCGAGCTGACTACCAGCGATCGCGACCTCCGCCGCCACCGCCACCGCCACCGCGACCACCACGTCCGCCGCCGCCGCCACCGTAGCCACCGCCGCCACCCGAACGCTCTTCGCGTGGACGGGCTTCATTGACCTGAAGACTGCGACCGTCATGATCTTGTCCATTTAAACCGTCAATAGCCGCATTGGCTTCTTGATCGGAAGACATCTCGACAAATCCGAATCCCTTGCTGCGGCCCGTTTCGCGATCTTCGATCACTTGCGCGCTGACAACACTGCCGAATTGCGAGAACAACTGCTCGAGCTGTGCGGAGCGCACGTTGTAGCTGAGGTTACCGCAGTACAGTTTCTTACCCATTACCAAAACTCCAGAACCGTCCCGTCATTATCAAAATCAAAATTGGCAGCACACCGGGACCAAGTCATTACTGCCAACATTTTTCAAGAGCGCACCCTTTTTAACGATAGGGGCACTCGTCTCTCATTTGCGTCAGTTGAGGCCACGGCTGTACGTGGTCCTCGATACCTTGACGTCTTCTAACTCAATATCAACTCATTCCAACGCGAGCCTACACAGCGAGCGACTCTCAATTTAACTCGTTCATTGCATTGAAACCGGAACGCGTTAGTGAGTAGCTCCCTTTGAAGTCCTCGGGGATCAGCAATCCGGCAGCGGTGAGACGGTCGAGCGACCGCTTCATCGAGCCAATATCTGTATTATTTAGGCACAGCATCCGCCCAGGTGTCATCAGATATTTCCGAAAGACCGCCAGGATGTTTACTTCGCCCGCCGAAAGTTGCAGCGGACTGCCGGCCACCGAAACCGTAGCGGGAACACCTTCAATCGGAGCTGCTCCCGGAGCACCCTTCTTCGAGCCGGCTAGCGATGCCGAGCTCTTGGTTTTTTGGCCGGTAGACTTTCGATTTTGGACCATGATACCCCCTCCGGCGCGTAGATGCACTACTGCGCGAAAAGCCGAGTGTTGGAACCGACGCGAAACAGCTTCGAAAAACATTCCCATCGCTTGTATCGAACCGAATAAACCAAGTGCGGGACGAATTATTCGTCGCCTGCGCCACCGACGAGCGTCACAGCTTCCGCGCGCGGGCCCTTGGGGCCGCGACCTTCACTGAATTCGACTTCTTGTCCTTCGCGTAGCGACTCGAACTGAGTCCCTTGGACGGCCGAGTGGTGGAAGAACAATTCACCGCGATCTGTCTTGATAAAGCCAAAACCCTTATCGGAAACCAGCTTCTTAATCGTACCTTGCGCCATATAGCTTCTCCTGAGTAGAATTGCACGATTGGGAACGTCGTGCTGTAAAATCAACCCCAGCCGAGGTGCCGCGGCTAGTCGCGGAAGCGAAAAGAAGAGGCGCGTCAAATCCTGAATTGATTGGAACCGTTGCTAATCATATCAGACCAGCCGCAACAAAGCTAGCCCTGTAGAAATCTAAGCCCTTATCGGCTCGCGGGTGTGAGTTGGCCCACTCGGCCGCTACTTACGGAAAAGCTCACCTGGAAAGCGAGTGAGACATCGAAGTGGTGCCTTGGGCCAGACCTGCTTCCAGCGTGAAACTATTTCTTGCGATCCAGCACCCGCTGGAGGATCGACATCCACGTCTGGTTGAGTCGAAGGGTAACGTTTTGCACGCTACGCTCTTCGGTCGGCTCGAAGTCGATTTCAAAACCGGCGGTGATCAAGGCATCGTTGGGGGACTTACCCGCCTGGCAGGCCTTCCAGAATCGCACGCTGTGCAAGGTGCTCTCGGCTTTGGTGGTGGCCGTCTCCGTGGCGATCGACTGTACCGAGCGTGTTACTTGAGGTTCCAAGCCAGTCATCATCTCTTGACGCAAGCGATCGGCCCAGTTTTTCCAGCGAACTTTTTCTTGAACTGACATCTTCCAACTTTCAAATGGGCCAGGCGTCTCGACGCTAGCCGATGGCTAGACGCCCCGACGCTCGAATACCGTCCGCGAACGAATTGGCGAGCTAACGCCTGTCGCTCTACGGCAACCTACTCACCATCCGTGGCAATGCCGATCAGTTCTTCGTGAACGGAAAACCACGCATGATCTACTAATCCTACCACCTGCTGCTGGCTGAGCTGCATTTGGTCAGCCAATTGCTGTACCGACTGCGGCCCTGAGGCGAAAATATGATCCCAAATGTCAGCCCGCAATTGCTCATGTTCTTCAACGTTCATAGGACTGACTGGCTTAAGCGGAGTTGAGCAACGTTCATGAGCAATTCGGTCATGGCGAGAATAGGATTATCGCGCCAATAGGCGGGCCGAGCTCGGCTTTTAAAAAGTACCAAAGCCATGTACGTAAATCTGCATTAATATTGGCTCTGCATCACAAGGCTACAGAGAGCTGCATTCGTCGTGCGGCACTAGCCTAAAGGGTAGCTTCTTGCCCCACCTCCGGTCAACTCGTAAACGCTCTCCAGCCCCGATTAAGTGGGATAAACTGAGCAAACTCCGGATTCAGCATCAGTCGCTGCTGGCGGACACCGCGCCAAACTCCGCTGGACCTACTCCGATTGCTGGCTATTTGCTAACCTGCTAGAAATCCCTACTCCAACTTCCCCGCCGAGCACGATACATGAGCCAAGTCAACTTAAACGATTACATTCGCGACATCCCCGATTTCCCCAAGCCCGGGATCTTGTTCAAGGACATCACGCCGCTGCTTACGTCTCCGCTTGCTTTCGACGCGGCCATCAGTCGCTTTGCCGAACAATATCGCCATCAGCGCATCGATAGTATTGTCGCCGCGGAGGCGCGCGGTTTCATCTTTGGTGCTCCGCTTGCCCTGAGATTGCAAGCCGCCTTCGTGCCGGTACGCAAGCCCGGCAAGCTCCCCTTCTCGACTCATAGCCATGCCTATGACCTCGAATACGGCAGAGACACGCTCGAGATTCACTCCGACGCTCTGCAAGCCGGCCAACGCGTGCTCGTGATCGATGACCTGCTAGCCACCGGCGGCACCGTCGAGGCCTGCAACCAGTTGTTAAGCAATTTTTCGGTCGAGATCGTCGGTTTCGCTTTCGTAATTCACTTGAAAGCCCTCGAAGGCGAGAAGAAACTCGCCCCCCACTCGGTCTTCAGCCTGCTCGAGTTTTAATTATTCGAATTGTGAATCGATCCTGCTCTGCGGCTGGTCTCGCTGGCAACCACCAAGAACCAAGAACCAAGAACCAAGAACCAAGAACCAAGAACCAACCCTAGCAAGACTCGACCTTGTTGGGAGAGAAAATGCTTTACAGGGGAAGTTGAAAAAGCTACACTAAACAGAACTCGCCACCAGTCCTTTCGGGGAGCCGCCCCCCATGACGCCACCCGATAACCTGCTGCGGTCGACGATCGAGCGCGCCCTTGGCAAGGATCGCGATGCGCTTGAGGAGCTGTTGCTGCTGCGGTACGATTGGCTACGCGATGTGGCCTATCGGGCAATCCCCGCGTCGATTCGCGAGCGGATTTCGGTAGATGAAGTGATTCAAGACACCTTTGTCCATGTACTGCGTGGCTTTGACGAGTTTACGCCGCAGGGTGGGGAGCCTAGCCTTTTCTATTGGCTCAAGACGATCACGCAGAACACGGCCAAAGATGCAATGCGCAAACAGTCTCGATCGCGCGAAGCGGCCATGACGGATTACACGTCGGCACGTAACCGTGATAGCGTATCGCAGTTGATTAGTTCGTTGGCGGTTGCCACCGATCCACGGGCCAGCGTCGTCGCCTGCGGTCAGGAGATGTCCCAAGCCTTTCATATCGCCTTGGCCAACCTCGACCCCAGATACAAGCAGGTGCTAGAACTACTCTATTTTGACCAATTGACAGTCGACCAGACCGCCGCTCGGCTCGAGACTACCCCGGCTGCCGTGCGAGGATTGCGACAACGCGCCCGAGAGAAAATCCGTGAGGCGATGGTCCGATTGTCCCATTTTGTCTAAGCTAGAAACCAGTACATTTCACTGCGGCGCGGAGTAAACTGGTGGTTCGCCCGAGTTGTTTCTGTGCGTCTCATTGTTTCCAGGCGGCGTTTCTTGGCTGTTGAAAAAAGAATTTCCACGACGCAAGGCGAGTGAATTGGCAGGGACCTTCGACCCACGTTACGGGCTGGGGAATTGCTGGTATACGACCGCCACGAGAGTTGATCGACCGTGCATAATACGAAACTAGAATCTGAAGCCCAAGCCTGCAAGATTGCGGTCGAGGTAAGTCAACGCCGTCGCGCTGGAGAGATCGTTACGGACGAGCAGATTCTGCGCGACCACCCCAATCTGCATGGGCCACTATTAGAGCAATTGACGCGACTCAATCAGCTCGAAACCGCCCGCTCGCGTGCTGGGCACGAAAGCGGCCAGGGACTAACCGATCCAGAGAGCCCGCCAAGCGCGACGGCGATCTCCGACGACGTCCGCACGGTCGACCTGCCGTTCGAAGACGATCCAAGCGATTCGACCGATCAACTGCGCATCACCTTGAAGGAGCCCAGCGGAGAAGTTCCCATTAAATCAACGATGATGTTGGAGGACCCGCTCGAATCCGATACTTCGACAATTTCCTCGACGGAGACCGATTCGACGAATCCCGCAGAGCCGGCGGTGCCCTGCTATCGCCCTTCGGTCCGGGCCCCGATGGGTGTCGTCAAGCTCTTTCACGACGGCCAGCAAACCTACACTCCCTATCCCGTGATGGCCGATCGCTTTCGAATTGGTCGCGTCGACGGTGACCTGATCGTTCCGCACGATTTCTGGATGTCCGGTCGCCACGCGGAGATTCAACGTCGCAAGCGCGGCGATCAGTACTATTGGTATTTGGTCGACCTCGGCAGCACCAACGGCACGTTTGTCCAAGTCGACTTTGCGGTGTTGCGTCACCAGGACGAGGTCTTCTTGGGACAGGAACGCTATCGCTTTACATTGCAGGACCAGCGGGCGGGGCTGATGCACGTCACTACACGGTCGGGAGAGCAATGGTGGATTGACGGGCCGACTGCATTGATTGGCAGCCAGCTTCCCCATGGCCAGCCGTGTGGCCTGTCGAGCTTTGCCAGCGATCCCTATTTGGAGCCGCTTCACGCCAAGCTCCAGCGCGAGCCCGACGGCACTTGGACGATTCGCGACAATCGCTCACGCAATGGTGTCTGGTTCCGTATCAAGGAAGTCGAAATTCCGCCCAACGCCGAGTTTCAGCTCGGCGAACAACGCTTTGGCTTCTGGGCCAACGACGATCATCCAGTCCGCGAGGCCAATTTGCACGTTGCGTCGAAAAAGCCAAGCTGAGATATTGAGCATTTAATGGCGCTGGGCGAGAAAATGAAACTCAGACTCAATGAGCACGCGGGGGCAAGAGTGCTCGATATGTGCTGATCCTTGGCGGTAGCCTATACTGAGTGGACAGTCGCTGATTTTGCACAGACCAATTTTTGCAAAGGCATTTATCGCGTGTGGACTATTCGACGAAAAGAACTCACTAATCTTGGGTTGGCGGCTGCTATTTGGCTCGCTGCTATGCCTGTTGCCATTTGCCAAGCCCAAAACTTGTCGTTTACCCTTCCTGGCGACGACGGTGAGTCGATCACGGTCCAGGCTTCCGGGGATAACGTCGGAACGTCAGCCACGGCCGTCTGTTTTTTAGGGACCGAGTGCCCGATGGCACGGGGCTACGCCGCTCAGCTCAATGCGCTGCATTCGGAGTTTTCGCCGCGTGGTGTGCGCATCGTAGGTGTGATGAGCAATCGTCAAGATTCGCAGGAAGATATCGCTAGCTACGTCAGCCAACTACACATCAATTTCCCAATCGTCCGCGATGATCAGAATCAAGTGGCTGATCGCTACGGTGCTCAGCGGACGCCCGAAGTGTTCTTGCTCGACGCTCAGCTCAAACTGCGTTATCACGGCCGCATCGACGATCAACTTGCTCCGGGCGTTGCGCGGGCTGCTGCCAGTCGTCAGGACCTGCGTATTGCCATCGAAGAGCTACTGTCGGGCAAGCCGATTTCGATTCCGGCTACCAACGCCTTGGGGTGTATTATCGGCCGAGTGCCTCACGTGGAGACGATTGACCAAGTCGCCAACTCG
Organism: Pirellulaceae bacterium; assembly: GCA_020852965.1. GTDB lineage: Bacteria > Planctomycetota > Planctomycetia > Pirellulales > Pirellulaceae > Aureliella. The sequence continues at coordinate 29,775 of JADYZV010000031.1, forward strand.
ACAACTTATACCAACCAGGTAGCCCGGGTGCTACAACAGCACTGCGTTGAATGCCATCGGTCGGGCGAGATTGGACCCTTTGCTATGGATCGCTATGAAGAAGTCGTGGGCTGGGCTGAGACGATGATGGAAACCGTTGAGCAGGGGAGGATGCCTCCATGGCACGCCGACCCGCAATTCGGTTCGTTTGCCAATGCGCGTAACATGCCGGAAGAGGACAAGCAGATCTTGCGTGATTGGATCGATGGTGGCCTGCAGCGGGGTGATGATGCCGACCTGCCTGCCCCTCTCGAATTCACGGATGGTTGGAACATGCCCCGTACGCCCGACTTGGAGATCGGCATGCGTGCGCGTCCCTTTGTGGTCCCCAAGGATGGCGTGGTCGAGTATCAATACTTCGTGGCTGATCCTGGACTAACCGAGGACACTTGGGTAACGGCCGCTCAAGTCATTCCTGGCAAGCGTTCCGTGGTGCATCATGCGATCGTTTTCGTGCGCCCCCCCGATGACTCTGAGTTTTCAGGTATCGGCTGGTTAACTGCATATGTTCCTGGGCAGCGCGTGCATGAATTGCCGAGCGGGTACGCTCGCAAGATTCCTGCCGGCTCGAAGCTTGTCTTTCAAATGCACTACACTCCCAATGGGGTCGAGCAGTCGGATGTGACACGCGTGGGCTTGCTCACCTGCGACGCCAGCCAAGTCAAGCAGGAGGTGTTCACGTTGATGGCCATTGACCAGGAGTTTGAGATACCTCCTGGCGTCGAAAACTATTCCGTTCGAGCCAGCACGCGATGGCTTCCCGCTGGTGCCGAACTATTGGCCATCACGCCGCACATGCACTTTCGTGGCAAATCGTTTCGCCTATTCGGTGCCGTTGGGGAAAGTGAAATGCTGCTACATGTTCCAAACTATGATTTCAATTGGCAGCATACCTATCAATTGCAGCAGCCACTGCCTCTGGATGCCTTCGAGTCGGGTTTGCAGTTTGAAGCAGTTTTCGATAATTCGACCCACAATCCCTTCAATCCCGACCCGACTCAAATCGTCACCTGGGGGGATCAGTCATGGGAGGAGATGGCCGTTGCCTTCTTTGAAGTGGCCAGACCACGCCAAGCCCACGAATCGTCGCGCCGCGCCAGCACTCAAGGTGCGCAAGGTATTGACCTAACGGAGCAGCAACGCGCGGCGAAGCGCAAAGCGGACATCGAAGGCTACATCCAATTGGTGTTCGCCGAACTCGACCGCAATGGAGACGGGCAGATTCACAAGTCGGAAGCGGACATTGTCGTGCGCCGCTTGCACTTTGATCTTTGGGACGCGGACGATGACCAGGTTGCATCCGCCGCTGAAGTTCGCCAAACTGCCGAAAAGCTATTCTCTCACTAAACCTGCCTGAATGTCTCCTCTCTCAACTCGACTCGCTGCTTGGAGCGTCCGCCACCGCGGATTGGTTTGGTGCTTGCTGCTGACCCTATCAGCATTCGCTCTGCTTGGACACTTTGACCCACGACTAGTCACGTACTGGTTCCGCCAGGTTGCCAACGACACCAGTTCCGATAGGTATACGGCCGGCACTTCGAAAACAGATAGCGCCTCTGAGCCCACGTCGAAGGTGCAGCCGATCAATCTCTCCGCGTCCGACGCGGTGCTGGTGATCGAATCTCCGGACATCTTCACGCCGCGAGGCACGGAGGCATTGCGGAGAGTTGCGGAGAGGATCGAGGAGCTGCCGCAGGTGCGGCGCATCTTGTGGATGGATCGCATTCCGATGCTCAACATCTTCGGGCTGAGCGAACCGCTTCTTCCGAAATCGACCGCTTCCGAGGCAAGATTTGAAGCGGCGCGCGAAAAAGCGATGAAGCATCCGTTGGTGGCTGGACAATTGCTCAGCGACGATGGCCGCACGACGTTGATGCTCATTACCTTTGATGACTTCTACCTGTTTACCGATGCAGCCGCCACCAGCGAGTTGCGGCAGGCGGCGGAAGAGGCGGTCCGCGAGTTTCCCGATGGTGACTTTCGATTTCGCGTTACCGGACGCATACCGGCGGTCCTGTCTGCCATAGCGTCGCACGAAGCCAATCAGTGGAAATATCAATTGATCGGCTATGGTGTGATCTTCATCATGACGCTGATTTTGTTTCGTGGCCTGCGGGCTGTGATTATTGTGGCGTTGGCGCCGGCGCTAGGTGTTTTTTGGACCACCGGTATCATCCGCTTTTTTGATTACAACAATCCACTGGTCGACGTCATTCTGCCCGTACTCGTGAGCCTGGTGGGGCTCACCGATGGTGTTCACTTGATGGTGCAAATCCGAAAGCTGCGAGCGGCGGGGATGTCGCGCAACGCGGCTGCCGAAGAGGGACTAAAGCAAGTCGGCGTGGCTTGTTTTTTGACGTCGCTCACCACGGCGGTCGGCTTCGGATCGCTGATGATGGCGAACAGCCAGTGGGTCCAGGAATTTGGTTGGTGCAGCACGATTGGTGTCGTGCTGAGTTTCCTTGCCGTCGTGACCGTGATACCACTTGCTAGTTCGTCCTGGTTGGGCAACGCGGTGCATGTTGGTCATCAACACGGTTTGATCGATCGTCATTTGGAACGGATTGGCGGTGTGATTTCGTGGGTGTTGCGTTATCGCGTCCCCATAGCCGCAGTCTCCGTCGTTAGCACGATAGCCCTCATGTCCGTTGGGCTAACGCTCAAGCCCGATCAACGCGAGACCGACGGATTACCGCTTCAAGCCGAATCGACACAGGCGATGTTGCACGTAGATAAAGCCTTTGGTGGCCTGGAATTCTCCTCGGTCGATATCCAGTGGAACGAAGATGTCGATCCAACGTCGCCAGAGATACTGAAAGTGATCATGCAAGTCGACGATGCGTTACACAGCGAGCCATTGATAGGACATCCACTGTCGATGCGAAATTTGATCGACGCTCAGCCAGGCAGTGGTCCGCCGGAGGAGCGCATGAGTCTTATGGAATTGCTCCCGCCACAACTCAAACGAGCATTTTTTAAGCCCGACCGACGACAAGCCAACATTTCGTTTCGTGTGCAAGATCTAGGCATCGCCACCTATGGTCCCGTCTTTGAACGTATCGCGGAGCAATTGCGAGCGATTGAAGTCGAGCACCCCAACTTTACATTGAAATTGGATGGAAGGGCGGTCTGGCGTTGGCGCAATCTATATCAAATCGTAGTCGATTTAGCCAGCAGCCTCGGTTCCGCTGCCGTAATCATCTTGGTGATTTTGACGGTCGTCTATCGCTCCGTACGCCTGGGGTTGATTTCCATCATCCCCAATTTGTTTCCTCTGGCGCTTACGGCAGCCTATCTAGTGTTTGCTGGCTACAATTTGGAAATTGTCATGGTCTGCAATTTCACCGTCTGCTTGGGAATTGCAGTCGACGATACAATTCACTTTCTGACGCGTTTTCGCGAGGAGCGAGTGCATTGCGATAACGATGAAGAAGCCATACGCCGCGCGTTCACTGGAGTCGGGACGGCGCTGATTATGACTACAGCCGTATTGGTAGCTGGCTTTTCCATTGTCACTCTCAGCGACTCGCGCGATCACCGTATCTTTGCCACGATGGGTGCCATCACCATCGCCGCCGCCCTGTTCTGTGATTTGATATTCTTGCCGGCTTTGTTGAGTCTGTTTGGATCATCGAAGAGGTCGAAGTAAACTGGTCTACTTAACCGCGAAGCGCGGCCGCGCAGGTATTGTACTGTGGTTCGTCGTCGCAGCCGCTAGTTGGCATTCTTGCAAATGTGCCAAGAGGATACTTGAGCGAAAGATGATTTCCGGCGGCATTATGTGACTAGTTCGCAGGTTAGCACTCTCGATTCTGGCATAGGGTTCGATCCGTTCCGCCAGACTAAACTTAGGGTTCAATTGCCGTGACGTACCTTCCAACATCTCCAACACTTTTAACAACATGCTGATCTTGGATGGCAACACAATTTGATGATCGCGGATGACTTGAATGATCCCTGACAAGCATCCGCTGATGTCAAATTCGTCGAGTGATTGCCCCATGTAGTCAGCCCAAAAGTCTTCGATAGACTCAAGTAAAACCTGTTCGTCAGAATCGGGCGGGACATCGCCGAGTCGGATCGTCACTTCAGCAATTGTTGCGGAGCCTTGACCCGCGGCCGCGATCAGCACTTGCTCTAAATCCTCGCGCAGCGAGTCATCGACTCGACCGACCATGCTGCAGTCCAACACGCCGATCACGTGAACGTCATGCTCGAATAATTAACAGCAGTTGCTGCGTTAGAACAATATTTCGGACAGGGCTCGAAGCCACTCGCCAATTTATCCGCCAGTCCCGATGGGATTGTGCTCCAGTGCGCACCCGTGCAGTTACGGACACTAATTTGGCCACTTTTGAATGAAAGACGAACGTCCGTCGGGCGAAGTACTTGCCTACCTTCAGCGGTCCGATAAGCGTTCACATCTCGGGCTGATTGGAGTTTCGTACGCAGTTTGCCATCAAATTACGGACAAGGGGGTTGGGCGGCGACGAGTCCTTTACTGGGCGCTTCGAAATCAATTGGGAGGTCAAGTTCGTTGGTCCCCATGCCAATACTATTCCGTCATAGAAAATCAAACTTCATCTTTCCATCCGGACAGTCCTACCAACGGCACGAACCGTACACAGGCGAGTTTCTCCTGCTTGATTTCACCGTCGGCATGCTTCGTTGCGCGGATCAAGATTTGCATCTCGCGTTGGTCCCCCACAGGCATTACCAAACGCCCGCCGATTTTCAGTTGGTCAACCAACGGTTGCGGTAATTCCGGACCACCAGCAGCGACGATGATCGCATCGTACGGAGCCTCTCTGAGCCATCCTTGGGTACCGTCGCCACGGATGACGTTGACGTTGTTGTAGCCCAATTTGTGCAGCCGCGTCTGGGCACTGTCGGCAAGCGATTGAAAACGTTCGACGGTGACGACTTCGTCTGCGATTTCAGCCAGGATTGCGGCAGCGTAACCCGACCCTGTACCGACTTCGAGCACACGATCGGTTGGCTTGAGCTGCAATGCCTCCGTCATCAACGCGACGATGTAGGGCTGAGATATCGTTTGCTGGCTTCCAATCGGTAATGGCGTGTCATCGTAGGCGCGATCTTTCAATTCGATCGACACGAATGCCTCGCGCGGCACAGCCGAAAATGCGTCCAAGACCACAGGGTCGCGAATGCCGCTTTTCCGGAGTTGCATGAGCATGCGTTTTCGCTGTTTTGCAAATCGGTCGCTGGTCGACTTCATGAACTGATCTCCCTGTTTTTACGAAGCCGTGCAGTGACCGTCTTGCCGAGGCAGGAACGGATCGATTGGCTATCGATGCCAACTCTCGACTCAAGGTGTAACATGACGACGCTTTCGCCATGATTGTGTATCTCCATGACCCCAATAGACTGGTACCGAAATTGCGCCACAGAGGCGCGTCGTCTTGACAGACGATGTTACTCGACCGTAGCTACTTCTCGGGTAATCCAAACCGAGCACCCAGCGTGGCGGAGGACGTACCGAGAGACGCTGCCCAATAGAAACCGGCTGAGCAATCCACGCCCTGTGTCACCCATCAGAACCAGATCGGTGTCGTGCTGTTGGGCAAATTTGACTAAACCGCTCCCCGGCGTCAGGGCGTCAATGACATGCGGCGTCACGCGCTCGGAAATTTGGTGTAGCTCGTTTGAGGCGGCTTGGACCTTCGGTAACAGTTGCTGCTTGATCTCCTCGATGTCGACTACAATAGGAATCTCAGCATATAGCTCGGGGCGAGCTGCGACTTGAACGACGTCGATTTGCGTTTGACGGCTCCATAGGAACTTCGCGAGTTGTTGAGCTGCGCGGTGAGCCGCTTGGGAGTCGTCGAATGCCCAGCAAATGCGAGGGCCATGTTGGCTCAGCTCCATCGGTCGCACGATCAATACCGAACAATGCGCGTGCGTGGCTACAAAATCGCTGGTGCTCCCCAGCAGTAGGCGATCGAGTGTCGAATGGCCGACCGCGCCCAAAACCACCAATTCGATGTTTCTCGACTTCGCTTGCTCGATGATTGTCTTGCCAACCTGTCCTTTGAGAAACACGCACTCGACGCCCACATCGGCACCTGAGAACATCTCTTGAATGTGCTCAAAGACCTTGCTCGCTCGCGCACGTTCCGCAGCTAGACTCCGCTCCATCCACTCGACGACTTCCTGCGACCCATAGGCCTCCCATGCGTAGCTTACGAACAAGACCGTGAGTTCGAGCGGTTCCTTGTGTGGCAGACGTGCCAACAACTCCGCCGCCTCTGTCGCATGTTTGGAACCGTCGGTCGCCAAGAGAATCTTCATGGTGAACTCCTTGATTGAAATTAGCCGTACAGACGCCGAGCGATGAGCAGCACGATGACGATAGCAAGTACACCAACAGCTAGCCACCACAGCGATTGCGGAGCTCTCAAAGATTTCTTCATGCCAGTCATCGCGTCTCCTCCGTTTCGTTATCTGCAATCTAACGCAACTTACATCCAATGCAACTAGCGGACCAACCAATCTGTCGACGAGCAACGTACAATGTCTGTAGGAAGTTTGGTGCAAGTTTTTTAAAGCTGATAACCTGCGAAGTTGAGGCTATGGTTGGTACGCCGATTGCAGATGTCATAGCAGATGTTCCTGTAACGAAACTGGTGGGCTAGTCGCACGCGTCTTTCGGACAGTGCACAGGACCGCTTACGGGAGCAGTCGTTCAGCACCTACTCCGGCGCTCTGGAAATGGCGCACTTGAAATTGTCGCATGACCGAACAGTGTTTCTACGAGGGGAGTTTGCAATGTCGAGTTCGATTAAGCTTAGAGACCCCTGGTTGGTCGCAGTGTGGCCTGGGATGGGACATGTTGCTCTAAGCGCGGGATTTTACCTATTGGCGAAACTCGGCATGCATCAGCTTTCTGAGCTATCGGCCACTGAACTGTTCGACGTGGACCATATCGACGTCAAACCCGGTTCTCAAAGAAATAGTTGAGCTAGTGCTTCGACCACATTTAATATTGCGGGTAGTGGACGAGGTCCGCGTTCCGTTTGCATCGTTGACCGTTTGGGACTCGTAAGCTCGTCCACTACGACCGACCTTAAAATCAAAAATGGTGGAAGCACTAGTTTTTCTGCGTTGCGGCTGCCGCCGCAGCGGCAGAAATCAATCGACGACTTACATTTTGCAATACCGCTCGTCCCAGCGTCGGACCGACTTGCGGTTGAATGATGGGGCGACTAGGCGATCCGCCAATATGAAGATAGACGGTTCGATTGCGGATCAAGTCATTGAGTTCACCGAGCAGAGCTAACTGCGGTAGGACAACCATCATCAGTTTTCGACTGGCACGCTGCGCGATTTGCTGTTCGATGCTGTCGCCCGTGCTGACCAGTGCATTGATATCTAAACCTCCGCTTGTCAAACTTGCGCTACCATCGCCGATGAGCGAAAAGGCATCGCTGCTCAGCGCTACGCCCTCGATATTCAATTGGCCTTGGCCAATGATCGCATTCAAACGACCTGAATTAATGTCGGTCGACCCCAATTGAAACACGGGTAACAGCCGGCCAATATCGGAGAGGATCGGCACGCTCTGCGCATCACTGTCTTGGAAGTCGATCTGCAAGGGGCCAGATAGTGCGCTGAGTTTTGATACGTCGTCTGATCGAAGGCTGGCTTGAGCGTCGAAAGTTCCGGTGCCGATGATGTGTTCGAAGCCCAGTGCTCGGCTAAGTTGATCTATTCTACCGTTGCCGATTTCAACCGTACTGGACAATTCGTAGCGAGAATCGCCGTGCAAGTGTGCTTCGCCAGCGAGCACGCCACCCAAAGCTTTACCGCGTATGCCACGCGCGAAGAGTTCATGGAAACGGCCATTGCGAGAGAATAGGATATGAAGCTGACTACGCAAGTCCTGAATGGGCAGCTTCATCACGAAGGCATCCCGCAATCGTGCCGCTCCGCTTAGTGAGATCTCATCCCCTATGAGTGCTCGTCCCGTATAGCTGAAGCGACCTTCAAACTGATCCGCTTTGTCTGGCGCGACCCAAGCCGCCATTGCCGGAACCTGTAGTTGCGCGGCCCCGAAGCGCAAGTCTCCAGCTAGTCTACCAGACTCACTTGTCTGCAAACTACCTACAATTTCGATCCGCCCACCGGCGATACCACCTGAGAGTTGCTTGATCTGCAGGTCACCCTCCTCAAAAACCACAACCCCCTCTAGATGTTGCGCTAAGGAACGCCGCTCAAAGTAGAAACTGGGAATGTCAACCATCGCCTCGATGGTCGGTGTTGCGCCAAGACCAGAGGTTGCGTTCAACTTCAAATTCGCAACCCCAGCATACCGAGCTCCCATGCGTGGGCCAAAGAACAATGACATCAGTCGATCCAGCTGGATGGCTTGCAGTGTGCCATTCAATTCAATCTTAGCACCGTTGGAATTGACAGTGGCAGTCGACGCGGACCGCCTCATGCCAGGGCCATTTAGCAACGATTCCAATTGCCCCGACGGGAGTTCCAGCTTTGCATCCAAATCGCCTCCCAATAGACCTCCATCGAGTTGAAGAGAGAGCTGCTCCGGCCTGAAATTTCCGTTGAAATCAAGTTCAGCTAGTGGGACTTCGCCAAACCTCAGCTCGCGCACTTGTCCATCGAGCTGGCCTGTCCAATTGGTAACCCACGAAGAAGTGGCCGCCGATTTCTGAAAACGCGCTTCACCTTGCACTCGTCCCGACAATCCCTGCAAATATCGAGGAGCAAAGGCAGTGACATAAGGAGCTACGTCAAGCTCTGACACGCGCAGATTCAACAAGTGCTCTCCCTGTGCGTTGCGTCGAATCAGTGCCGAGCCGACCACGCGTTCTTGTCCCGTAGATCTCCGCCCCTTAGATTCAGCTTGACCTTCACTTCGGTCTTGATGGCTGACCAAGCGAAAACGCTCGAGTCGAAAGGCATCGGGCCGGATGTTGAGTAGGCCGTCTTCCAAAGTGAATGTGTGGTCTGCCAGCGAACCACTCAGACGGTCAAACGCCACGCTCCCCGACGTGGGCCAAAAGTCTTTTGGCTTATCGAGCACACTTTGAATCCTCGCTGCGAACTTAAACCGACCGCTGGCAGCGATGGGGACCGACGCGAATTTCGGCCCCAATGGTTCAGCCAATGCCAGCCGTGTCCGATAGTCATTTAGCTCACCCGTTACGCAATAGCTCGACAACTGCACTGCCAAACTAGTCTCATCGGCGGGCCGCTCCAATTCGCCTGTCGCGTGCAGCGAAAAGGTGCTTTGAGCGTCGCGCAATTGAAATTGAAGTTGGCGCTCTGCGTGTGCTTTCGAACCGGACAAGTAGACATCGCCGACCGCGCTGCCGGCCACCGTGAGCTCACGTATGCGCAGCCGCAACTGGCCGCTCCAATCGAGTGGCTTCTGTTGTCTATCAAGCTGCAAGCGCAGTTGCCCGTCAGCAGTACCACTGAAAAGGCCACGTGTAGAGACAGGAATTGCCGTGGATTGAAGACGACTTAGATCCATGTGGATGATGTTTAAGTCCGCGCGTGATGGTAACTCTTGTCCGATTCTAGCCAAGTGGTTCCATGCAATTTGTCCATTCACTAATCCATCAGCCAAACGAGCCGATTTAAGGTTGATCGAGAGTCCCAGCGGAGCTCCGTCGGTGATTTGCAGTCCGGCCAATAGCTCGACATCGTCGAGCGTTTCGCCTGCGACCACTATCTGCCGACTGCGAAGTGCAGCATTGACCTCCTCGAATCCCTGAGCACCGCTGCCGGAGACTTGTCCCGAGAGCGACGCGATCCCCTCGATTGCTTGGCCGTCTATTGGCAAGTTTCGGAACGACGAACGCAGCATTGCCAAATCGACGCGTTCGGAAGTGAAGGAGGCGGCATAGGGTAGTCGGGCATCGCGTAGCGTACCCGATTCGCCTCGTGCGATTTCACCCTGCGCGTCGATTCGTAGCGATTGCTCTGCAATCACACATTGCGCTCCAGCGATACTCCAGCGGCCAGCGTCGAGCTCTACTGGGCAGGTAAGGTTTAGCTGAGGAAAATCCGCTACGTCGGTCAACTCGATACCGGCGATATCTAGCTCGCCATGCAAGTTCCAAGAGGCGATGTCGTCGACCGCTCCCAATGGGACATCGCCTCTTAGGGTTAGCTTGCCCGAGAGATTGGTGATTGCGATATCGAGATCGAAAGCGTTCAAAAGCGGTTGCATTTGGACTTGAGAAAAGCTTCCGTCGATTTTGAAAGTTTGCGGTGTGGCAAGCGGCAATTGGGCGACCAAGCTCGCCTGGCCGATCGACTTATCGCTACCCTTCTTCGCAACACTTCCCGAGAGGCGTCCTACATACCATACACCTTCGGCATAACCAAATCGTAAGCGAGCTTGCTCCAGAGTCCACGACTCGATGAGCAACTGGGGCGATTCGACCTCACCTTCCAAGCGATAATTGGCCACGTCAAACCAACCGCTAGCGCTACGTTGAGCCCAAATCCAGCCAGAGACATTGCCAGAAAACTTTGCCGGCAACTCATATCCAAACCACTTCAGCCATCCTTCAAGCTTACTTACGTCAACTTCGTTAAAATTGTAGTTGTAGGCTCGCTCGGTAGGGAGTGTGTCGCGAGCGACCACACCGGCAGGCCACGCACCAGCTTCCAGCGTTTCTTGCCCGAGGGCTGAACGCTGAACGAGCAGCGGCAGCAGTAACAAGCTGGCTAGTAGGTAAACTCGACGCATACCACGCAATTGAATCCACAATACAAAAAATGGGGACCACGCGTCGAAGGCTGACGCTTGACTTAATAGTGGGCCTATAGCAACTTTTGTCAAAGCAGCTACTGCGCCGTTGGCAAACTCTAGCGATCGTAGAGGAACTACCTTAGCCGGTAATGAGGCTTAGTTTGATCGTAATAGGCAACCGATCTGTATGCTATCTGCCGTTCGTACCGTCAATGACGCATTTGAAACAATGGTTCACTCTGCGCGACTGCCAATCATGTCAAATATACCCTTTCAACATATTGCCGCTCTCAAATTACTGATAGTCATGTGTTGCGCCTGGTGCGGAGGTTGTAGCACGCTTGGGTTGACTTTATGGCCATCGCAGTTGCCAATTCTATCGACGGCCAAGAAATATGCGGCGCAGAGTCCGATGCCAGGTGGCCTGAACCATGAATTCTCCAAACAAACGGTTCCCGACTATTTTGTGGAGCCGGGCGATCGCTTGTTGATCGAACCAATAGAGCTCGATTCGAAGTTCCATGCCGTAGGTGATCAAGAGGTGAAAGTCGACGGTTCAGTCGATTTGGGGCGTTTTGGGCGCATCCGGGTGGCGGGTATGACTGTCGAAGCGATCGAAGTAGCGGTAGCCGATCAAATAGCAGTCATCGCTGGTGAGCGAGAAGCGGTGAATGTGCAGTTGATCGAAGCCAACGCATCCCAGGTCTACGTGTTGGGTGCGGTGGGATCACCCGGCACCTATGCGCTCGACGGACATGAAACCGTACTCGACGCGATTTTGAAAGCGGGTGGGTTGACGTCCAAAGCTTCACCATGCGATATCATGATGGTGCGTCCAACCAATCCGTGCGACCGTCGTGTCGTGCAGCGAATCTGCTTCCGGCAGATCACTCAGCTCGGTGATGTCAGTACGAACTATCAACTGCAGCCAGGCGACCGCATTGTGGTAGGAGAACGCACGCTGTTTGAAGAGTTAGCCTTTTGGAAGCAAGCTCGCTCGTGCCCCTGCTGCGATCGTCAGCGCGGGGTGCAATGCCATCCCACGACCGAGAATTACGCGAATCGATTTGTGCATTGGTTGGCACCGTTTCCGAATCCAATATCCAATCGGACCGAGGACGCCACCGAGAATGACGAGTCGATGTCAGTTCCCAATGCGGATCCACCGCGAGGGACAGGCTCATCCGATGCGCCCAAACCGCCGCAGCGGCAGACACCCCAGGAGACTCCTGACGACGACAAAGACTTCTTTTTGCCCGCCGAGCCCCCTTCGGCTACCGATAGCAGCCGCTTGAATCGCACGCATACACCAACGCGGCAATCGGCTGGCTTGCCATTAGGCTTGCCTGCCAGCTCCCCTGCCAGCTTGCCTGGCAGGTAGCGAAGTTTTGCACTTAGATCGGTGCGTAGCAAGTCGCGCGGCAGCTCCCCTGCCAGCTTGTCTGGCAGGGGAGCGAAGTTTTGGCAATAGACGGTGCGTAGTAAACTGTGCCGTTTCCCGCCGCGATCGCGGCGGGAGAGGGTGCGTGCGCTCACTCGCATGCTAGGATCAAAACGGATTCACCAACGAGCAAGCTCGCTGGTGTCTAATTCTCAACGCGCTCTGCGCCAGGCTCAGGAGTGGCCGCGCGGGTCGAAAGACTGCTCGTAAACTCGGCACCGAACAGAATGCTAATCGAAGAGTAGTAGACCCATAGAAGGATAACGACGAGCGAGGCGGCGGCGGAACCGAGCTGTTCGGCTGGGTTGGAGGCACTCAGGTACACAAACAGTGCGAGCCGGCCGGTGGTGAAAATAATAACTGTCAACAATCCTCCTGCCGCAGCATCGCGCCATGGGACGATCGCATCTGGCATAAACCGCAACACGAAGGTAAAGAAGGCCCAGGTCATGGCAAAACTCACCACTTGATTGATCCAGAACGGTGCCAATTCGCCTAGACCAGCCGTGCTTGCAGCATACTGACTCAATAGCGTCAATATGGTACTAACGACAAACGAAACCAATAAGAGGAAGCCGAAACCAAGAATCATCGCGAGAGAAAACAAACGCTTCAAAATGAATTGTCGAGCCAGTGGGCCAGCGGCCGGTTTGACTCGCCATACGCGATTTAGGGCCGATTGGAGGGCTGCCACCAAACCGGTTGCCCCGATCACTACGCCCGCTAGGCTCAGGATTGATTTCCACCATGTGCCAGCTTGTTGTTTTGTGTTTTCCAGAATGCTGGCCACTTCTGCGGCAGCAGCCTGATTGCCAATCAAATTAGCCGCTTGCTGCTGCACGAATTGTTGGGCTTGCTCCTGAGCTCGAGACTCTTCAAAGGCTAGCGACATACCTGACGAAACGACCGTCACCAATAGAAATAGAAGTGGCGGCATAGCGAACAATGTATAGTAGGCCAACGAAGCGGCCAGTGTCATACATTCGTCTTCTATGAATCGCCCCCAGGCTCTTTTTAAACTTTTCCAAATCGCCAATGCTTCGACTCGTTAGGGAATTGTGAAGAAATATCGAGTGCTTCAACCATTTTTAATTTTAGGGTTGGTCGTAGTGGACGAGGTTATGAGTCCCCAACGTATTACGAGTCCCTGGCATATGCCGAATCAAACGGACTCGTAACCTCGCCCACTACCCTAAATCTAAATGTGGACAGACCGCTAGGCAGCAGGTAGCGACTAGTCGCTATCTGAACGCAAGCAAAAGACGTGCCACTACAATTGGTTCGAAGTAGCAGGCATGCACCGTGTGCCGTTGCCAATGCAACCAGGATTTTCAGGTTGCTGGGTATTGCCCCTGCTACTTGGGCGCGATGGGAGGAGTGGCTGGAGTGGCAAGCGGGGGTGGTTGACCGAAGAGTTTACCGAGTCCCTTAGACAACTGTTGTTGGATTAACCCCGTGGCTGCCCCTTGCACCGCTTGGCGGCTAAACTGCCGCAAGCCATCGGCGTCCATTTGCGGCTGCTTGATGGTCCCACGTACTGGAAAGTTTAGCGATTGTCCACGCATGCCAGCCAGCAAAGGACTCTTTTCGATCCAATCGTCGGGGATGGGCATGGTGGCCAGCATATCGAGCTGTCCATCGACCGTGACGGAGCCCGAGGTGGAAATGTTAGCGTCTCCCACTTTCACATTCACATTGCGGTGCGTGACGCGACCATCGGCCATTTTGAAATCGATCTGTTGCTCCGGCATGTTCATCCATACCGACTGCGCACTAACAGCCTGGGTGAAATCTTTCTTGCGAATGGCATCGACTTGCTTGACCAGCGAGATGACTTGGTTCGACAACGGACCGGGACCAACGGTAACGTTGTGCATGATCAGTTGCCCGGCCACGGTTTGGCGCTTTGGATCGGCCGGAGTCAGACGCGCATCATCGAGCCTCAAACTCATTTTTCCGTCGATGCTGGTAGCTTCAGCTAGCAAAGGGGCGACGAACTTCAACCAGCCTTGGCACATTTCAGGAGTTATCTCGACATTCTCGAGCACGGTCATGGGCTTTTGCACAATGACCAAATCGGTAGCGGTCAAGTCACTCGTCACGTCCCAACGCAGCTTGCCACCACTGACCGCGAACTCGGCCGCAGTGGCCAATCGCCCCGCGTCGATCGTCACAGGTACATCGGCCTTGCCAAGCTGGATACCTGCCACGCGCGCTTGCTCCCAGCCAAGTCGCGTGACCGCCTTCAGCCCTGCGAGCGACGAGGCGTTGGGGTCGATGGAACTGGTCCAAGTCACATCGATGGGAACCGTTTGTTGTCCGACCAGTTGCACCTGGTCGCCCGTCATCGGAGCAAGTTTGGTCGACAACGCGACCGAGTCGTAAATCGCTTGTCCCTTCATGGCGATCGATTGCTGCGTGCCCGTCGGGCGATAGGCCACATTGCCAGCAAAGTTCATCCATGGCAATTGGATTTGCAGATTCTCAATATTGGCGTCACCGGAGGCTGCAATCCAAGTGCCTGCGATGGTCGCGTTTAGCTTCTGCTCTTCCCAGAGTGGTACGGGGGTGGTAGCCGTTGGAGCTTTGCTAAGCAGAACAATACTTTCACCGGTTGCGTTGATGTTAAACGCGGCAGCCTGTGATGAGAACTGCCAAGCCAACTGTCCCTTTAAATGACCACTAGCGCTGTACTGCGTGGCGGGAGGAGGAGCATTCGCACCGGGTGGTAGCACCGCGACAGGCGTGCTGCTCGCCGCTTGCACATTCTGCAGGATGCGGTCGAGGTCCACCAAGAACATCGCTTGCCCCACACGACTACCACTTCCATCAGGGTTGGCCGAGTCGCGTGCGCCGAGCGAAAACGAAGTCGCCTGGATTTCCAATTTCTCGACCTCTAACTTCAATAGATCGTTGGTGTCGACACGTCCTTTGAAGCTTCCCACCATCTGGGGTTCCGCCAGGCTGAATTGTGGACTCGAGAATTCAAGCGGTTGACTCCGCCAGTTGGCTTCGAGCACCTCGACATGCGACAGATCGATGCGTCCGCCGACAGCGACACTGATATTGCCAGCGACCTTGACGTCGGGTGGTTCGCTCAACCACATCGAGGCGCGACGTTTCCAGTTCGCCAAGTCTCCTACCAGATTGAAGGTAAAAGCGGCCGGTGGTAGGGGGGGCTGGCCCGCGTTGGCTTCCACCAATGACAACGGCTCTTGCAGATCGATGGTGAGTTGTTCGTCACGCGATTTGAGCGTCAACTGGGCGCGTTCGATCCATTGGGGCGCTCCGCCGGCCAGTTGGGCGGTCGCACTAAATTGTCCATCCCATGCGGGTTCTTGAATCTGTCCTCCACTGGTAGAGGCAATGACCATAGGAGAGGTCTTGAGGGTACCGGAAGCCTGCAAGCTGTTTTCGCTGGTCATCTGCCAAGTGGCATTGAGATTGGCATTGCCGGTCATCGTGCTGACGGGAAGTTCGATGTACTCGCTGGCACGTTTCTGCAACAGATCTAAATCGACATTGCCAGCCAATTGCCCCGCTTCGATCGTTCCCCCGGCGGTCAAATTGCAAAATTCGGCCGAAGCGATGACACCGACCTGTAGACCTGCCGCACCACGATTGGCGGTGAGGTCGACCTTCAATGGGTCGTTCCAGCTAATCTGCTGCCCCGAGGCAACCGCTTGCAGCCCACTCAGCTCCAAGCTCGCGCGGCTGCTCGGACTGCCTTGGGGATCGAGCTGTTGCGTGATCGCAAACTGAGCCTGGCCGGCCATTAAACGCGTGTCATTGCGCAGCGGCAATAGTGTCTGGGCCGCTTGGGCAAGTTTGGGCAAGTCAATGGAACCGCGCGCGTCGATGACGCTTCCAATGAGGAACGGATTCTGCATGGTCGGTACCTCGATCGGCCAAGGGATGGTCGCCGCCGCGCTGGCTTGCGCGAAATCGCAGCTCAACTGCGCCCCCTCAACTTTCAAAAGCGCATCGGATAGTGCTGCACGTCCTGAAGCGGAGATGAACTCGAGGTGTGCGGGGTTGGTCCCAACCAACTCGGGGGCCACGATTTGCAGTCCTCTCGATTCGATTTGCTGCACATCGAAGCTCCAGCGTTCCGCATCCATCACGCTGCCCGACAGCGTAGCGCTGATACGGCCACGCAGTTCATCGATAGGAACGTCGGGCAGGCGCGCGTGGACCACATGCCAAAAATCAACGGGCAACGAATCCAGCTTGGCCCTAAGTTCAAACGTCTGACTTCCCGCGGCTTGTTGAACATTAGCCGCAATCGTTCCTCGGCTATCTGCGACGGTCCCCGATATGTCAGCTACAGTCGCTTGCATCTCGATCGGCCCGATGACTTGGCCGGCCGTTGGCAACACTACGTGCAACCTCGGCATGGCGACAACCCACTGCTCAGGACGGTTGTGTTGCATTAGCAGAAACTTGGAATCAAGCACTTCAATGGTGCCCGTCGGTAGGGGCGCGCTACTAGCCTCTACGTCGGTGGGCGTGTCGGTGGCATATTGATCGAGGATTGGCTGGAGAGCCTGTTCCAGGTTGGTGGTTCCGTCTGCAGCCGAGATGGCGGCTTCCACACCGCTGACACGAATCGTTCCCAAGTCGCTCGAAGTGCGAATCCACGACCAGATCCCCTTCTCGGTCTCGACCTGCGCAATTTTGACGAGCAATCGACCATCGCCGTCGAAAAGTTGCAGTCCGGTCGCAGTGATCGGAGTGAACCAACCAGCTTGCACTCCATCCAATTCAACTCTCAGTGGAGCAATACCCGCAAAACGTGCGATCAGCGGCACTAGGATTGAACGGCGCGCAACGATCGTAGGTAATAGCACCACCAGCAACATGGCCGCCAAGACAGCGAAGCCCAAAAAGTACTTCCGTCTTCCACGCCGTTTTTCACGTGGTCTGGATGCTGCGTATGTCGCATATTCGGGGTCCGAGTCGCTGCGGTAGTTTCTGCGTGCCATGAGCCGGAGACTCCAATGTTCATAATTGAAAGACTAACCGCCTTCGATTCTTGCAGGCCGAGCCCATCGACGCCATATCGATTGCGGCAGAAACCAGGCAAACGTGGCTCGGTGGTCCCCCACCGAGAGTCATGTTTGGGGGACCAACATGCTACGTTCGACGTTGGTGACTAGCGTGCTTCCGAGAGATTGGCCTTGCCGAGAACACTGGTGACAGCTATTCCCTTTAAGTCACAGCCGGCAGCATGGCTACTTTTATCAACCGACCTGAGCGGGCAGCGATGCAGGACTACTCCATTTCAAAATCTACGCGGCGCTGTGCGATTAGCGGCCGAAGTTTAGAACCGGGCGAGTGCTACTTCTCCATGATCGTGGCCGAAGGGGATGAGGTAGCCCGAGTTGACGTTGCGGCCAGTGACTGGCAAGGCCCCAACGAAGCGGCCATAGGTTGGTGGCGAAATAAGATGCCATCGGCGGCGGCACGCAAACTGCGCCCGGCCCCCAACGCAGTACTGCTCGATACGCTCTGCGATTTGCTGGAGCGTCCGAACAAGTCGGAGCTGGCCTATTTGCTAGCTCTGCTGCTGGTACGCCGCCGCGTGTTGCAGGAGGAGCAGAACTTTTCACAAGCCGAGATGGAATCGCGCGAGTCCAGCTCGATGAGCGATGCGAATGGCTCGCAACACGGTGATGCCCCAATGGAGGCTGCGCCAGAACAGCTTTGGAAGCTGGTTAGCTCGGTCGATGGGCGTGAGTTGAATGTGCCAGTAGCTGCTCCAACGACAGAGTCAATACAAACACTGCAGGCCGAGTTGCAAACGCTGCTGTTCACCGATCAATGAACTCAGAAGTATCCGTGATAAAACGTTTGGCCGGGAGTCAATTCATTACAAACCCACGCACAACGACCGAAATCAGTAGCCAATCGTGCAGAGCCAGCACTGGTTGGATGCCACGTCATGCGGCAGCTTGGGGCTGCTTGTCGATTGTTTCAATTTTGTTCGTATCCGGTGGAGCGACTTGTGCGCGCAAACGCATGGTACCTGACTTTGCCCCGCCAGTGGTTTTTAACGCGACGCCGTCACTGGAGGAATTGACAGAACGCATTAATCGTAGTCTGGCGGTCCAGCAACTCGAATCCAATTCGATTACGATCACCAGCCCCGAGATGTCGGCCAAGCTGGCCGGCAGTTTGGCTTGGGAGCGCCCACACAACTTCAGTTTGCAAGCCTACCCAGGGACGCGTCTTCTTGGCTTAGCCTTTGCCGCGGGCAGCAATGCGGACATGTTTTGGTTGCAGCAACAGATGGGTGGCCCCCCCACGCTGTATTATGCCAAGCACAATGATTTTGAAAATCAAGCCGGGCCACGGAGCCGGCTTCCCGTATCGCCGCTATGGCTGCGCGAAGCATTGGGAGTCGTTGAGCTCGATCCGTCCATGCAACACAACGGCCCCACGCTGCGTCCGGATGGCAAGCTCGAAATCGAAACCTTCATTCCCCCCCCCATTCCGACATCACCGCGCGGTCCCTATCGTCGTGTGCTAGTACTCAGCCCCGGTTCGGCAACGATCGAACAAACGCTGTTGTACAACGACGTCGGGAAATTGGTAGCGATCGCCCAGCAAAGCGAGCACGAATACAATGCGGAGCTCGATTGGAGCTGGCCGCATAAGGTCAAAATTCAACTGCAACCCGACGATGGACCTATGCTGGCATTCACGGTGGACATCGAATACTACATGATCAATCAAGGGACTACCAAAGATCCATCCACATTTACTCCGCCCGATCCAGCGGGTCTGACGATTCGCAATTTAGCTCCCGGACCGGGAATGGCTCAAGCAGCGGGGCCTGCACCTCCGCTATATACCCAGGCGGCTCCCCCATCGAACCAGCAGGGAACGCTTACCGGATACCGCTTGGTGCGATAAACGCTAGAAGTATCGAACCAGGCTGCCGAGCAACCAATGCGCCGATGCGGAGGTGGTAGAGTTGTCGAAGTCGCCACCGACAAAACTACTCGTACCCACCTGCCGATCTGAACCGAACATGTATTGATAGCCAAGATCAGCGCCATAGTTGCTCGTTCGCCAACCATAGCCGCATGAGAGTGAATGCTCGACTACTGCCTGAATAAATGGCGTAAGCGTTGCATCTGGGATCACGTTTGGGTGATACACATAGCCAGTTCGCAAGATGTGACGTTCATTGAGCTGATGCTGTAATCCTAGGCGTACTGCGACACTATCGTGCCAACGCATTGGGAATTGTTCGGGGAACGAGTTACCCAAGACGGCCTTGAATACAGGATTCGATGGATTGCTGAGCAGCATGTTGTAGTCCCGTTTCGCCTTGGACCACTGTGTCCACAGCACGTCCGTGGATACGGTCGTTTGTGGTTGTAGTTTATGCGAGATTCCCAAGCCGAGAATACTCGGCCACTGCGTCTCAATATCCAGATCAAAGGATGACTCACCCATGCCTGGTATCAGCAGGCGAGCGGAGCCATCTGACTTGATGTGCGTCTCGGCTTGAAAGGAAGCTCCCAGTACAGTATCGGGTGTCAGCAGATATTGGCTTCCGACCGACCAGCTCAAACCCGCCCCCGTTCCCTGCAGGTCCAAGAGGGTGGGTGTACCTCGGAAGGGTGACGGATACTGGGTAAAGTATGGACCTTCGAGTTCGGTATGGCTGATGGCAACTCCCAGTGTTGCTCCCACGGATAAACGCGGGGTAAGCGACACAGAGAGGCTGGGCAGGACGCGCATGAGGGCAGCGAACGATTTGTAATTCTGAGGACCTACGAAAGGAGCAGGGCCATTCAGCTCATATTGGCTCGATACACCTGCCTGTGAGAATGCCCCCAGCCCCCAGGCGTATATTCCGTCCGACGACCTGCGGATAACGGAAAGTTGTCCCATGGGGAACGGGTTATTGGACGCGCTGACTCGCGGATTGTCGGGATCGCTGTAGGTCAAATCGGGAAAAAAGATATCGGTTCCCAATTCGGCAAGCCCATTGCCGGGAACGTTTACCAATGCGCCAGGATTATCGAGGATAACATTTCCATTGTCTGCGAAACCGAGATTGGTTCCGCCCCGGCCTGTTGAAATAGCTCCTATTCCATCGCGTAGAATTCCATCTGCCAGGGCTGGGCTTCCCCAAGAAATGAGCAACCCCAATGAAACCCATGCTGGCCCGAGCCGACTGGCAAATGACAACTTATTCATATCGTTCCCTCGGCTCTACTTCCAGCGGAAAATTCATATGGAAGATGTTGCGCTCCCCGAATGACTATCGACGAGGGAATAGTGTTTCGTGCATTGGGTCCAGGTATTTGTGGGCGTTTGATTATCAGAGTTCGAGAAGATATCTTGATAAAGTAAAATGGAGCACCCACAAGCTGTTGCAATGCTGCTATAGCGTGGCTCGAAGCATGCTGACTAACTTAGGCAATACATGTCGCCAACGCATTCTCGATGACCAATTGCAATCGGCCGTTTTGATCGAAAACATCCGTTCGGTCCCACCGCACGTCTCGATTTTCGGATCTAGGCGTGGTCGAGCGGATTTCCCATACTGACGACGACGTCGAAAAGGGGCTTGACCTGAGAGGTAAGGACATCCGCCCGATTCTGATGGGTACGAAAACTTCGCTGGCGCGCGAAGGGGTGTACATGGCTCCGACGCGCCAAGCTGCATCCAGCAGCAACGCGGGAATGTTCTCATGGAAAGTTTGCACAGGACTCGATTTCACCTTGGCAGAACGACCGTTTACGCTCAGTTCGATGTCACTCAAGCAGTCGAATGGCCCACTCAGCACTACCGGTTTGCTTGGATCGCAATAGGGATCTCGCACAGCTTGGCCTCTCGTGGAATTAGCTTGAACGCCAAACTCGATGGGTGTAGAGGAGACTTGGCCAATCTCCCAAGAGAGTATTGCCGACGCGCAGATGCGGTCCCTTGCGAGTGTAACTCCAGAGGGGTGTAGCACATCCGAAATCATCCACACGGCGACCGAGTTGCCGCACTCTTGAGCGACAACGCGCACATTCGACTCTTGATTATTGGAAAGGCGCACAAACTTGGAGAACGTCAGATCTTCGACGATGACAATCGAATCCTCAGCAGCAATTGGTGCCAACTTCCTACCCGCCCCAACCAGCAGGTCGAGTATCCACGCACCGGGCAAGGTTGGAACGTTGCGAACCTTATGATTGGGTAGGCAAGGGATGTTCGATAGCCTGATATTCACTTCAATCGCTCGCCCCGAGGTCATGCTGGGTGAATACGGAATGGTTCGGACACCGTACTCGACGTGCTCTGCTTCGGAAATTGGCACATGGATCGCCGATCGCGTATGCCCCGAGCATACTTCGCGGAATAGCCGCTGGCCAAGCTCTGGAATCACTCCCGAGAGCCGTCGCTTTTTCGCCAATGCTTGATATTCAGTTCCTCGCGTCATACCAATACCATCCCAGGCGAGCCAAGCCATACTTGTCCAGCCTGTCCCTCCAGCGGCTTCTGTCAAGCTGCACAGTCGATCGAGCGTTTCGTTGGCGGCGCCATAGTCGTGTTGCCCGTCGTTCCCAAAAATGCTGTAGGCGGATGTCAGGATGTGTGAGGCTAGCCTTTGTCCGGTTTGCGAATAGTAGGCGCCTACGAAGTTCTGTAGTCCTAGCACTTTGGTGGAAAACACTTCGCGGAAGTCAGCCAAACTGCGGTCTTCCAAGCGCTTCGATTTCTGCACCCCGGCCCCGTACAGCAGCAGATCAATTTTCCCAAAACGTGAAACAATGTTTTCAACGGTGGTGGCAAGCTGTTCTGTGTCGGTCACGTCGGCGACCATATACTCTACGCGGCCACCGCGTGAAGCGAGTTGTTGGATGGTCTGATATGCCTCCCACCGTCCGCGGGATGCATCAAAATTCTTCCTCATCTCAATTGCACTGCGCTTTGCATTCTCCCGCATAAAGCGAGCGTAATATGCTTGCTCAACTTCCGCAGAGTCGAAGTTTTCAGGGCCAGCTTCGAGCGGGCTGCGTCCAATGGCGATAGCCGTACATTGAGCGTCGCATAGCAGGGAATCCAGCATTACCGCCGTTACTCCTTTCGCCCCACCGACCGCGACTACAATGGAGTTAGCATTCAACTTCACTTGTGGAGGCGCAGCTAAATCGACTGGTGCAGGTCGCAGTCTGCGCACGAGCCGGAATTCTGGTCCGAACACCAATTCCGGCTCGCGATCGGCCTGCAACCGCTCCGCATTGAGACGTCGCAGGGCGGTGGCAAGATCAAGACCTTGGGTGCAAATAGTGCCGTTTCGAGTGGCTGGAAATTCGCGAGAAATTGATTTCAGTAGGCCAGCGATAGGACCTGAGCAAGGATGCGTCTGCCCGTTCCAGGCACCCAGGAGCACTCCCCACATTTCAACACCGCCCGACTTGAGACGCGCAATTTCCTGTTTCGCAATTAGGAACAGCAACTCGCAAAGGCGGTTGTCACGCGCGACTTCGGCGAGCGTTTCTTGGAGGTCCCACGAAATCGCTTCGTCCATTACCGTGATAACATCGACGGCTGAATGGCAGAGTTTCTCTACGGCAGAGGCCAGCGATTGTTCATCGAGCCTATCGATGGCAATTTGCTTGGACTGGCCACTTGCGGACACTATATTTAGGGTCGAGTCACCGACCAGGGCTATGGTCGATTGCTCAGCAATCTCTGGCAGCGCTGAACGAAGTTCCGCCAGACGAGCGAAGCCCGCCTTAACGACTATCAACATGTGCTTGGCAGGCTGGGTCCCGCTAGGTGGGCCGGCGACCGGCTTTTCGACCCAGACCGGAACTTGGATCTCGCAATCGCCTCCGTCCGCAGCGCTGCGCGGCGAGGCCGACGATAAGCCGGATGTCATCGAGCGCTGTGGGCGGGAAGGGCCAGCAGTCATTGGCGGCTTCGCTACCTCGTCTTTTGCCGAAGTCAAAGAGGTCGTGTTAGACTTCTTATCCAACGCGTCTTGCAGGGCTTGGAATTGCTCGTAGGGCCTCATGACCACTCGACTGGATGCGAGCGCAACTTCATTGGGACGAAAGACTTCATCCACGCCGCAAATGACGCGAAGCCCGCAGGCTTGAGCATAGCCACGTGTGGTTACTGCATAGGCGGCGGCGAATTCGCAGCCGTGGTGGTCGATGGGATCGACGTGATCGATGGCATTGTCGACCAGGTGGCTGGTCTGAGTATCGATGGCTGCGACAATTACCATCTTGGTTCCCGCTTTGTCTCCGCTTCCCAGTAGCAGTGCAGCCGCGGTAAATGCTGCCTCGAGCGAATCCGCACCCGCGTCCACGACAAAGTTCGGACCATTCAAGTTCAGCAGCAATGCCGCGCGACCGGCAGCCACATTGGGCATCATGCACTGCAGCGTATAGGCACCTGAGGGGCGCGCTTTGCTATGGGCTGCATCCAGGCGATCCAACAGGTGCTCGTTACCTTGGAGAACTCGGCGCATTCTCTCGGTCATGATTCGAAATGTCGCTTCGACAGCACGTTCTGTCTTGCCGCTCATGGCCAGCAATAGACTGGTTTCTCGTCGCATCGCCTCATCAAACTGCGGGACTTGTTGCAACACTTGTTCGGAAACGATGACCGCCAAATTCTGGCTGATGTCCATATCATCCGCTAGCTGAGGAAGGATGATGAACTTCTTGGGAGGCTTAACCTGGTCGCGCTCAAAACGAGCCGAACCTCTCGGGCGTTCGGCATGGTAGGCAACGAATACTAGTTCGCCTTCATCGCCAACGATTTCCGGAAACGACGGTTTGACAGGTTTGGATTTCGATCTATGAGCGTCGTAGCGCTCGAGCACCACGTGCGCATTGGCTCCGCCGAAGCCAAATCCATCGATGGCAATTCGTGCCTTGCGCGGCGGCAACGCGATCGGTTTTGTCGAAACCGTGAGCGTTCCGCTTGAATCGAGTAACGCGTTTGACGGCTGGCGAAACGTGGCCTGTGAGGGAAACAGTCCGTTTCGCAGGTACTCGCAGACCGCAATCACGGAGGCCGTTCCTGCCGCCCATCCTGCATGCCCCAGCAATCCCTTGAGGCTATGTATCGGGATTGGGTCAGCCTGTTTCGCAGCGAAGAAGCTTCGCAACGTTACCAGCTCGGTGGCGTCTCCCACGGGGGTCGACGTGCCATGTGCTTCGATCGCTACAATGGAGGCTGGGTCGATTCCATAGTTGGCGTAGCAGCGTTCTAGGGAAAGCAATTGGCCCTTCGATTGTGGGACGTTCGCCGAGGGGCTTCTGCCGTCGCTGGAAAGCCCTGCGCCGGCAATCACAGCGCTGACGGGCAATTCGAATCGTTCGGCGTCCTCGACTCGTCGAAGTGTCACCAGTGCAGCACCTTCGGAAAAGACTACGCCATCGGCATGAGCGTCAAACGGGCGGCAGCCCGTGGATGTGGTCCCGCGAAACTGGGAGAAAAGGCAACTATTTCCCGGTCCAGGGCAGAAGAAGCCCCCTGCAATCACAGCGTCTGCTTGGTTGGATTCCAGCGCCTGCATGCCCAGGGCTAGGCTATACAATGAGGAAGCGCAGGCGGCGTCGACCAGCGTGACCTTTAGGCCGGGGCCGACGATCCGATCTAAAACCTCCTGCACCGCGCTATGTGGACTGTGAAATGCCGAACGAGCCGTGTGCATTTTCCTATCCACCTCGGGGTCGCACGGATCGATGCCAGCATGCAACAGCGATGCGACCTCGTCCTGATCCTCGAAACCATCCGCCGTCGACCCAAGCAGACACGTTACTCGTTCCGCTCCCTGAAGCGACGCAATACAGGGCGCCAAGGCTATGCACAGCAATTTCTGTGTTCGAGTGAATCTGTGAAAAGTGTCCGGGTCCACTCCATTGGGAACCGAAATATCGCCGTCGCGTATGCGACCAAATAAGTGCGAATTCGATCGATCTGGCGTAAGCTCAGCCGAATAGAAATCGTCGGACCAAAAGGAATCAAATTCCCGCTGGTCAACGATCCCAATCCGCTGTTCGGTGATAGCCGAAAACAAGTCTTCCGGCGAGCTCACTCCGCCCGGCAGAATGCAACCTTGCCCAACGATGGCGATTTGCGAGACCGCGGCCTTGGGAGTGGCCGAATCGATGGGGGCTTTATCCGGATACCTACCAATCTCGGGTATATCCGATGTGGTCGCGTGCGCGAGTTCAGCGGCCGTCGGGGTGGTTTGTGATTGTGACGTTAGTCGTTGCGACCCCACGCATTGGACGTCGACGTTTTCCCCTCCGGCTTTGGAAATCAATCGCGCTAGCACCCCCGAAGATCCGCAGTCAACGAAGCTGGTAACGCCTACCCTGCGCAATTCGGTGATGGCACTTTGTAGATCGAATGGCAGGGTTAACTGACTTGCAAGCAGCTCGGGGATATCATCGGTTGCGTTGATCAGACGCTGACTGATGGGAGAGTAGACGGCAAGCGAAGGGGCACGCAGTTGAAGACAGCGCAACTCTTTCAGCCACTTGGATGCAACAGCGCGCAGTTGAGGATGGTGGAACGACGTCGGGCTGTCGATGCTCGTAGCGCCGATCTGCATGGATTGTAGGTGCCCCTTCAGCCGGCTAAGCTGTTCGGTTGGCCCCGACATGACCAGTTGGGAATTGTGATTGCGCCCAGCGAAAACCACCTGATCCAAGCCAAGTAAATCCGCTTCGATTGCTACCGTGTTTCGATCACAGGATACAATCAGTAGCCCGGCGTTGGCCGGTGCTAATTCATCCACAGCCTGCATGCGCGTACATACGATGCGAACACCAGTCGCCAAGTCAAAACAACCGCCTACTCCAAACGCGGCGATCTCACCGAAGCTATGCCCCAGCAAGATTTTCGGAGCGTGACCTTGCGCTCGCCAAAGATTCGCTCCCAATACATTCTGCAGGTGGATTGCTACTTGGCCAAAAGCCGGCGTCGATTTCGCAGCGCTCTTGCACTGTTGTTCCGAGCCGCTGAAAAGTCTGTCTGCATCTCCGCCAAGCAGCGTTGCGGTTATCTCCCGGCACTTGTTAAGTTCTTTTTGAGCCGCGGAGCTGGAGTCAGCGTAGGCTCTGATTCGTTCGCAGAAAAGCTGGGCGTCCAACGTAGCTTGGCCGCCGAAGACCCACGCCTCAGACTTTGGGATTGGGGTAACTGACGGCTCCGCATCGTCGGCTTGGAGCGTTTTGGCTTGATGCGTGTTGACCACCTCTATAGGCCGATCAGCAAGAGCAACCAGTTGAGGATGTGGGTAGCGTTGTGAAAGAAATTGGCGGCACGTTTCTCGCTCCATTTCTCCGAACAGCATTTCGGTTCGGCTACCACCAGCAAGAATGCGATCGCGAAATGACTCTTGCGCAAGGGGCTCTGCAATATCTCGCATGGCATGCATTGCCTGCTGTAGGGGTACAGGCATGGGGATCGGCGTTTGGGTGTTGGTACTGGCACAAACCAATGTCTGGAATCCAGCACAAACCGCCTGCCCTTGCTGCCCCAGCACACGATAGCAAAATCTAGCGCTGGCTTGTCCCCATTCCTCGAGGGAAAGAAGAATGGCCAGACGATCACCTAGCTTGGCGGGGCTGAGATTGCGGGCGTAGGCGTCGACGGTCAGTAGGTGGACGCTATCAAGGGCTTCCCGAACGCCGGGAACGTCGAAGATCCGCTCCCCGAATAGAAACGATTCTCGCGATGCGCATTGAAGTTTGAAGGAAGTCAGGAAATGATGACTTCCATAGGCCATCGTATCGTCAAAATGGATCGTGTACTCAGTTACAAAATACGCCATCGTGTGCTCCTAAAACGTTATCCACCAATGGGTACATTAAACCGTTGTTGGCTGCAAAACGCGTCGCGCATGGGCACGACTGGAACGCCCGTCCGCAACCGCTGAAAAGCCATGGTCGACCATCCACACCGAACCGTTGATGCCACTCGCCTCGTCACTTACGAGGAAGCCGATTGCATTGGCGAGGTCCATCGGGCTGCAGAGCTTGCCATCGGGTGTAAACGATTCCCAGTGCCGCTGCGTCACCTCCGCAGCAGAGAATTTCGAGAGCAAGTCGCCGTAGACCGGCCCTCCAGCTACGCAATTGACGCGAATTCCGAACTGTCCGAGTTCACAAGCAAGGTAGCGTGTCATGCTTTCAACGGCAGCTTTGACAACTCCCTGGCTCCCCAAGCCGCTGATATAACGCGTAGCTCCCACTGCGGACAGCGTTACAATCGAACTTCTACCTGATCGCATGAGATGAGACGCCCTCATAGCGCATTGATGATGCCCTGTTACGTTGGTACGAAAGGCGCGCTCCCAATCTTCGGCAGTCAGTTCCATAAACGGTCCAATGCGCCCGTCCGACGCATTGCACACCAGGATGTCGAGCTCCCCAAACTGCTCTACGATCTGATTGAAAATGCGGTCTACGTGAACCGGATTAGCAATGGACCCCCAAATGTGAGTCGCCTCGCCACCCTGAGCTCGAATCTCTGCAGCCGTTTGTTCTCCCAGCTCTCGGGAGTGAAACGAGTTGACAATCACGTGAGCACCACGCGATGAGAGTAGTCGAACGATGTTGCGGCCAACGCCACGACCAGAACCGGTCACTAGAGCGACGCGTCCTTCGAGGGGCCTGCTGGAGCCGGAGCGGGAGCGAGCCCGACTGTCGTTGCTTGGACTATCGCTCAGGAAGTGCGGTGGCACCAATGGACTCTGGCTCGTGCTCAAGGTTTCGCTAAACATCTGGCTGCCGTCAGGCGGTGAGTCGTAGCGGGTGAAGTTCGCGCTGACTTCCTCCTCCATCGGGCTGCGATTCAAAAGGCTGTCAATCCAATTCACCACTTGGCCGATCGTACGAATGGACGGGTCACGGACTTCCGCAGTTAGGTCAAGTGAAAACTCTTCGCCAAGCGCCAGCACAATCTCCAGGTTCTTAACGGAATCGATTCCCAGATCATTCTCCAGATCCGCGTCGACCGTCAGCAGCTCTTCTGGGTATCGCGTTACGTTGGAAATTTGCTCGACTACCCGCCTCAGTGTTCCACAAATCATCGATTTTCACCCTATTCCTTTGAAATCAGTGGGGCTGCCGAATCGGCTTACCTCGCTCGCAGGTGCTGCGAACTGGAACTAACGAGCCACCTATTCAAAGCAATGTAAAGCACCGACATGCAAAGGCGGCGCATATTCGACGGAGATTTCACGACTACTTAAAGTTGCACGAGTGTGGTAACTGTCAGCAAATCGTTCACAGTCAAGTCCTCTTTAGCGGCTTCTCTAGTCGCAGCGGCAAGTTAAGATAGCGTCCTGCCAATGGGGAGATCGGATTACCGCATTAGAATAGGAATCGGTCGTACTAGCGGTGCTGGACCAGCGAGTCAACTAGCGCTTCAACCATTTTTGATTCTAGGGTTGGTCGTAGTGGACGTGGCCCGCGAGTCCCAAACGGTCGGCGACTTAAACGGACTCGTAACCTCGTCCACTACCTTCAATTGAAACGTCCACTACCTTCAATTGAAACGTGGACAGTGCACTAGGCTGAAATGGTAGCAAGCTGCAGACGCGGGGCAGGAAAGAATTGGCGGACTTCCTCTGGTGAGACCGGCGGGCTGAGGTAATATCCTTGGTACTGACCGCAATCATGCGATTTCAGAAACCGAAGATGATCCTCGGTCTCTACTCCCTCAGCGATAACCTTTAGATCGAGAGACTTGGCTAGCACGATAATACTTGAGGCGATGACACCATCGTCTGTTTCAGGGATATCTTTGATAAATGCCCTGTCGATTTTGAGTCTGTCGATCGGAAACTGTCGAAGGTACGCGAGCGAAGAATAGCCGGTGCCGAAATCGTCCACGCTAATGCTGGCTCCGAGCATCTTGAGTTGACGGAGCTTAAATGTGGTCGATTTGACATCCTCTATAAGCAATCCCTCGGTTATTTCAAAATCAAGTTTCGAAGCGTCTACGTCAAACTCTCGAATGGGCTCGGCGATGCTATCGCAAAAATCGGGGTCTGCGAATTGAACGGCACTGACGTTGATCGATATTTCGATATCGTAGCCCTCGCTATTCCAAGCGGCCAGTTGCCGACATGCTTCGCGAATGATCCATTTGCTGACGGGAACGATTTCACGGTTCTTTTCGAGGATATGAATGAAACGAAATGGAGGGATGACCTCGGCGTTGTGCCGCCATCGCAACAGGGCCTCAACTCCAAAGACTTCACCACTTTCCAAATCGACTTGTGGCTGATAGACCAGAAAGAACTCATCCTTCTCCAATGCTCGCGAGAGCTTTTCCTGTACCGTTCGGTACTCGACCAAGCGGTCGGTCATCTCGCGTTGATAGATGGAGAAACCAAGTTGGTTTTCTTTGGCATGGAACATTGCAGTATCCGCAAATGCCAATAGTTCCATGTCCGACGTCGCATGCGCCGGGAAGAGCGAATATCCAACGCTTGTACCCAATTGAAAATTATCGTCTGTGAGGTGGTAGCGCTGGGTGAGAACGGTGCAGACGCTCTTAGCAATCAGATCCGCCTCACTCTCTTCTCGAACGTTTGGATAGATGATGCAGAATTCATCGCCACCTAAGCGTGCCACTGTAGCGCATTGGCCAAATTCGGCTTGGAGTCGAGTTCCGATCTCGACCAGGGTCTGATCGCCTACTAGATGCCCAAGAGTGTCGTTGATCTCCTTGAAGCCATCCATGTCGATCATGAACAGCGCAAACCCGCGAGATTTAGCTTGTGCGGCCTCAACGGCTTCCTTCAAACTTAGATGAAATCGGAATCGATTGGCCAATCCAGTCAAGGAGTCCGTATTCGCCAATTCCATCAATCGATCGCTCTCTACTTTCAGATTCTCGCTAAGCTTGATTAGAGATGTGGTACGTTGGCGATAGTACTCCTCGCCTTGTTGACAACAAAAGTAGATGCAACCAGCCACTCCGGTCACGAGCAACAATTCGTCCAGCTTGGAAGTGCTCATCAAATCGTAAAAGCCGTGCGAGTTGAGTGAGAAAGCCAAAAACGCAAGCAAACTGATGATGAACCATGCCAGCGCTGCGCGCACTCCGAAGAGTTGAGACGATACCAAAATGGCAACTGGGTAGAACAACATCGTTCCGGCCATCGCTTCGTCGCTTAGAGAGACCGCCAGCAGTCCCACTGCGCTCACCGCTAGGTGCATATTCATAATGCTGCGGAAATCGTTGAGTCTTCTACAGGCTACAATTAGTACGAATATGACGACCGATTCGATAAGACAGATTTGCGTGGCAGTCTCATAACCACGATAAAAAAGAAGCCCGGCAAAGAGTAGCCAAGTCAACCATATGACCGTTACAAATCGCCATACACGCTGAGCCCGCAACTGATTTGGATCAGATGACTCGACGAACATCTTTGCGTTCGATTGTGGGTTTCTATTGAACTTGATCATTTCGATGGTCCGCAGACAGCAAATACCATAGCCTGCAATAATCTAGGTCACGATTAACTGAATTGAATGTAAGAAATCGAGTTTCGCGGGAAAGTCAGGATTGCGATGCTCTTCAGTTTGCGTAGCTTGTATTCGAAATTTGCGGCTGAGTGGACCTAACACGAAACTTCGGATTGGTGGGATTCTGCGGCTTGCCTACTCTCTGCCAGTTTATGGGTCCACCGGTGCGGGCTTTTTGCTCCACTGCCTAATTCGGGTTAATCCCGGATTAACCAAAGATGGGAACCAACGTGCCGCCAAGTTGGCTCGCTTCGATAGCGAATCGAACCAATTGGTCTTGCCATCGCTACCGGTGACAGGCTACGCTCGGCGCAGAATGTCTGCTTCCACGTTTCCATTGCTTGCTTTAGCTAAAAAATGTCTCAGCCGTGAAGCCAACGCCCACAGCCCTCAACAGCCTCGACTCAGCTCGCCAGCGTGCGCGCCTGCTAGTGGTGCTCGTCGTTGCGTGCGCAGGTGGGTTGTTGGGGAGCAGCGGAGGTTGCAATCGCAATCCGTATCTGCCCAGTGGCCAAACGTGGCCGGGGGCAGCCGGTCAAATGCCGGCAGCGGGAGCGATGCCCGGCTATGCGGCAGGCCAAACTCCACTGGCTGGCCCAGCATCGGTATTTGCTGGCCAGCAAACCACCCCTCAACTGATGGAATATCAGCGGCGAGTGCAACAGCTCGACGACAATAATCGGCAGCTCACCACTCAACTGGCTCAAGCTCAACAGCAACAACAAGCCTTTCGCGAGCGCGGCGACTTGTTAGCGAAACAACTGCAAGATGCCACTGCACAGAACAAACAATTGCTGGCTGCGTCCCAGCAGATTGCCAGCCAGGCACAAGGCATGCAAGCCTCGATGAGCATGCGAGGCGGTGCGCGTTTAACGGCCAACAACTCCGTCGCCAACTCGGCCGTCGGCCTTCAAGTCGCTGGGGCGGAAGTCGTTCCCGAGGGTGATTTGATTCGCATTCGAATTTCCGCCGATCAATTGTTTGCTCCAGGAACGGCTCAGCTCAATCCGGCCGGTGCGACGGTGCTCGATCAAATTGCCAACGCGCTCATTCGGCAATACTCTCGGCAGCGCGTTGGTGTCGAGGGCCATACCGATGCTTCGCAGCCCTACGGTGGCTCATTTGGAACTCCCTATCAATTGGCGGGTGGCCAAGCTCAAGCTGTCATGGACCAATTGGTGCGTCGCAATGGAATTCCCATGCAGCAGCTATTCGTCGTTGCGCATGGTCCCAACCATCCATTGGCCGACAATCAATCCCCTGCTGGCCGCGCCGAAAACCGGCGCATTGAAATCGTCATCTACCCTGAGACATTTTAGAGTAGCACGGCGGTCCCCCGCTGTGATTGGCCCACATAGTAGCACGCTCGCATAAATTTCGACACTATTCGCTCAGCGCCACTAGGCCCCTCTGTGTTTAAATTGCCTATCTAGTGAACCGAGCAACGAGGATGCGGCTCGTTTCGCTGTTGAAACACAGAGACACAAAGTTCACAGAGAGGCAATCCAGAATAGAGTGGACTTGGTGAGCATCAACGAGCCGCTCAGTCTTTTGCCACGTCGTCATCGTTCGGATCGTCGTCGTTCGAATCGTCATCTACCACCACCGCTTCTGCAACCGGCTCGGGGGCATTCTTGCGTTCTTCGCGCTTAGCTCGCTTCTCTTGAGCCTTGAATCGTTTTTCCATTTCACGCTGGCGTTTGGCAAAGGTATTTTGATTTTTGGCGATGGTAAAGCTCCGTCAGAGGATGTGATTAAGTAGATGGATCGACCGATTGGGAGCCAACGCCCCCAATGGCTTATAGAACTCGGCTCAGTCCAGTGAATTCTACCGAGAGCGAGGCGAGCTACTCGACAGCCGGCGCACCTTGCGTTGTAGTGGCCGTTTGGCGCGCGGCTGGGCGGATGTGGAATCATTGAGAGAACTTGCAAATGAACTGGGCGTCGCACCGCTGGTCGCCATCGCGGCTGGTTTTCGCGGGAGTGGGGACGGCTTTTGTGAATCACTGGAGCGCTGCTCTCGCCCTTCGCGATCGTGCGCGCTAGTGCGGCTTGATCTATTCGAGCCCGAGCGCTGCGACGCGGCTTGGCCACTGCGAGGGCTTGAACTGCGTGCGCTATTCTGGCTGCGAGCATGGGAACGCGAACTGCCCTGGTTCGTCGATTGCCCAGACGCTTGGCCGGGCGAACCACGTCTGCGGCGCTCTGGTGGTGCAGGTCGAGGAGCGACTTGCCCAGGTGCCAGTGGGATCTTCTTACCGATCAGTAGTTCGATCTCACGCAGTTCTCCCATCTCTGCCGCCGAACAGAACGAGAGGGCGATTCCATCCGCACCGGCTCGACCGGTTCGCCCAATGCGATGCACATAGCTCTCGGCATCGACGGGCATGTCGTAGTTGACCACATGAGTAATCCCGTCGATATCAATACCGCGCGCGGCGATATCGGTAGCGACGAGCACCTGTACTTCACGGCTTTTGAAGGCATCGAGCGCGCGTTGCCGTGCGCTCTGGGATTTATTGCCGTGAATGACGGCGGCTCGCAGGCCACCCCGTGACAGGCGTTCGGCCAGCATGTTGGCACCGCGCTTGGTCTTAGCGAACACGATCGCGCGGTCCGCCTCGGGGGTTCCCAGGATCTTCTGAAGCAACGATAGTTTGCTTGCCTTTTCGACGAAGAACAACTGTTGTGCGATACGCTCGACGCTCGATTGCTTAGGCGTCACATTGACATTGACGGGATCGCGAAGCAACTGCTGAGCCAACTCCATGATCTTGGGTGGCATCGTCGCTGAGAAGAACAGCGATTGCCGCTGCTCAGGCAACTGACTGATAATGCGTTTCAAGGCAGGCATAAAGCCCATGTCGAGCATCCGATCTGCCTCGTCGAGCACAAAGACCTCCAGTCGATCGAGTTCGATGTGGCCTTGGTCCATCAAGTCGAGCAGTCGTCCAGGGGTAGCGACCAAGATGTGCGCCCCGCGATTGAGTGCGCGCACCTGATTGCCCTGGCTGACCCCGCCGTAAACCAGCACGCTGCGCAGTCGAAGGTGGCGTCCATAGGTAGTAAAGCTTTCTTCGATCTGAATGGCTAGCTCGCGGGTCGGTGCTAGCACCAGCACCAGGGGTTGATTCGGGGGGGCCTTGCGTGATTTTTCCGCTAGACGGTTGAGGATGGGGAGCGCGAAGGCAGCCGTCTTGCCAGTTCCAGTTTGAGCGCAGCCCAGCACGTCGCGTCCGTCCATCGCAGCGGGAATCGTTTGAGCTTGAATCGGCGTGGGGGTCGTATAGCGTTCTTCGCTGAGCGCACGCTGTACGGCGGGAAGTAAATCGAGTTCTTCAAAAGTCTTCAAGTGATGTTTCCTTAAAATCGTTGTAAACCGTGAATCGTGGGCGGGCTTAATTTGCCCGAAACTTTTAGTAGTGGTTGTGTCGCTTATGTTGGCTAGCCCGCAACGCGTGTGTTACGCAAGTACAGACCGCCGGCATGCTGTCGCGAGCTGTAACCGGCTATCTGCTGGCCAATGAAACAGGTCGTTGAGCAAGCCAAAAATATGGCTGAAATCGGATCGAGTCTGGCGCTTCTCGCCTCGCTTGCGTGGGGAGAATGTCAGGCGAAATGCCGTAAATCCAGAGCGTTTCCAATTAAAAATGAACGCGCTCGGGCCGCTGGGTAGATTTTGGACAAACAAGAAAGTCACAAAACCCGTATGCACCCACCACGGTGCGAGCGGCTTTCCAGCAGGGTCACTCGACCGCTGGTTGGCAGCAGAATCTATCGGCATGGGACCGATCGTGGTTACGCAGGTAGGCGGAGAATCCAACTCCCCAAGTACACCTGCCAGGCTAAAGAACGCTGTTGCATCAACTCAGTTGACCAGCGTTACTCGCTTACTCTAACCCAATGGCTCCGCAGGATTTAGCGGTCCGTCGCATCGTCTACTTACACGTCGGTTTTTTAAATCGACGGATACGACCATTCCACACAAACCTTGCAGGGCTGACGGTAGTATACGCTGTGGTTCACCCTAAGCCAAGTCATAAACTCGGCAATTCAGTTCGGATAACAGCAATTACCGGCAAACGTCTCCGCTTCTTCCTGCGACTACGAAGCCGCTATCCTGCCCCCGTCTTTCGTGCTTCGTAGACCCCCGCGAGCTCATCTCGCTGGTGAATCAGTTTTGTAGTGAGCTGATCAACAGCCCGTTAGCAGCCGGACTCAATAGTCGAGCACGTCGAACATTTTGAACATGGGCATGTACATGGCCAAGACGATCCAGCCGATACAGGTGGCTAGGCTGACGGTCAAGATCGGTTCGATCATTCCCAGGGCCCCGCTGGTACGACGCATCAATTGATTCTGCATGAACTGGCAGCACCCATCGCAGGCTTTGGTAATGTTGCCCGAGTGCTCGCCAACCATGATAAGCTGTCGCACGGAGCTCGGAATCAAATGTTCTAGCTGGTTCATGGCCACGCTCAGTTTGGTGCCGTGAACCAGGGCGGCCGACAATTGCTCTAGCTGCTGACGCACGTAGCGATTGCCAACGGTCGAGCAGGCTTGGGAGATAGCGTCGATGGGGACAAAGCCTGCCGCGCACAGAGCGTGCACGCTACGCAGGAATTGCAGAATGGCGATGTCGCGTGAGAATGCACCAATTAATGGTAGACTCGTTAGGATGCGGTGGAATGTCAGCCGCGCTTTGACGCTCGAACGAACGCTTAGCCAGACTCCGACAGCCGCCAAAATCGGCAGCAGTGGCAGATAGAAATGTCGTCCCAGCGTGCGGCTCAAGCCGGTTACGACGCTGGTCACCCAGGGAAGCGATACTTGCGACTCCGCATAGATCTTTTCGAACTGTGGTACGACGGTAGTGAGCATGAACAGCATCAATCCGCTACCGGCCAGGGTGACCATCGCAGGGTAGGACAGTTTTTGCAGCAAGCTATTGCGCAGCGCCAGCCAACTTTCGAGCTGCTCGATAATGCGTCGCAGGGTCGAACTTAGATTGCCCGAGGATTCGCCGAGTTTGATTTGCTGAACCACATTGGCAGGGAATGCATTGGGAAAGAGGGACAGGGCTCCATGCAAACTGCTCCCTTCGACGAGCCGTCCGTGCAATCGCTTGAGCAGCTTGCGATGTTTCTTCAACGAAGGGTCGCTCGATAGTGCCCCAAGTACTTTCTGCAAAGGCATGCCGTTGTCGATCAATGTGCACAGCATATTGAGCATGCTGGCCAGGTCACGCGATGACATGCGGACCTTGTCCGGCTTGCTGCGATCGGCTGTCAGCTCGCGCAGCAACTTGCTCCCAAAACTCTCGGAGACGCTCTTGGATCTTATTGTGGACATAGCGTGTGGACCTAGCTCATGGTTTTAAAGTAGACTTCGTCCAAGGTCGTGACCCCCAGGCGGGCTTGATGCAAACCACCTTGCAATAATTCGGTCATCCCCTCTTCGATCGCCAGCTCGCGGATCTTCGAAACGGGCTGGCCACGTTCGACGGCTGACATGACTTGACCGCTGACGCTCATGATTTCAAATATTGGTATTCGACCCGAGTAGCCGGTGTTGAGGCACTTCTTGCAGCCGACGGCGCGGTAATAGGTATGGTTGGCCAAGTCCTCTTGGCTGATGCGCAGTCGGGCGACCAATTCCGCGTTGGGCTGACCTGCCACCTTG
This sequence comes from Pirellulaceae bacterium, assembly GCA_020852965.1. Taxonomy (GTDB): domain Bacteria; phylum Planctomycetota; class Planctomycetia; order Pirellulales; family Pirellulaceae; genus Aureliella. The sequence continues at coordinate 66,215 of JADYZV010000031.1, forward strand.
CAATGCGGGCAGAGCTTGCGCAACAGTCGCTGGGCGATGCTACCGACCATGGCACCGGCCAGTTTGAAGTGGTCGATCCCCAAATCGTTCAACCGCGTGACCGCGCTGGGCGCATCGTTGGTATGCAGCGTGCTAATCAGCAAGTGACCGGTCAAAGCGGCTTGGACGGCCACCGTGGCTGTTTCTTGATCGCGGATTTCCCCCACCATGATGACATCGGGGTCTTGCCGCATGATGTACTTCAACGCATTGGCAAAACCCAATCCAAATTCATTGTTGTTTTGGATTTGATTGATCCCAGGCAGGCGGTATTCGACAGGATCCTCCACCGTGACAATATTGCGCTGTACGGCGTTGAGCAGGCTGAGCACCGCGTAGAGTGTGGTGGTCTTACCCGATCCGGTCGGCCCCGTCACGATGAACATCCCGTGCGGTCGGTCGATAATCGTCTGCAAGCGGGCCATGTCATGCGCGGAAATACCGAGCTGTTCGAGCGAAAAAGTTTTCGAACCTTCATCGAGCAGTCGCAATACCAGCTTTTCTCCACCCACGGTAGGAATGCTACTCACGCGGAAGTTGATTCGCTTGGCATTTTCCGTAAGCGAAATATGACCGTCCTGTGCGCGGCGCGTCTCGGTGGTGTTCATCTCCGCCATGACCTTGATTCTCGCAACGACCGCGGGCTCGATATGTACCGGGATGGTCATGATCTGCTGCAGTTCGCCGTCGACGCGATAACGAACGCGCATCTCGGGCTGATGCGGTTCCAAGTGAATGTCACTGGCCCCCGCGTCGTGAGCTCCTTCGAGGATGCCGTGTACGAGTCGCACTACGGGTGCTTCTTCATCCTCTACCAAATCCGCGTCGATGATGTCTTCGGTCAAGTCGAGCTTCGAGAGCTCTTCTAGCTTCATGTCGACGATCGTTTGCCTGGCTATACTGCGTCCGTCGTAGCCGCGATCGATGGCCTGCATCAGTTCAGCCTCTTGAGCGATCACCGGCTCCACCGAATAGCCGGTCATCAACTCGACTTCGGCAATGGTCTCGATATCGTCGGGGGCCAACATGGCCAAGCGCAACGAGCGTTTGACGATAGCCAATGGCAGGATTTTCCGAGCGCGCACAAGTTTCTCTGGAAGCAGGCGAATCACTTGCGGGTTGATTGCGCTGACATCGATCTCTTCGTAGGGAACTTCGAATTGACGAGACAGCGCTTGTCCAAGCTGAGGACGCGTGATGTGGCCACTTTGAATCAGCCAATCCCCCAGCATAATATGTCGTGGCTTGTCGCGCATGCCTTTCGACAATTCCGCGTCCGATAAGATTCCTTCGTCAATTAGGATATCGCCGAGTCGGGCAACCATGATGTCTTTTTCTTCCTATTGCTTTGCTGCAACTTTACTTCAGAGCAGTGATCTCTCTTGATTTACCGGCACTCCGGCTAGGCGTTAAACCCGGATTATTCATAACCCGCAGCGTCAGCAAGGACGTTTGAGTCAGAGTCGAAAATTAAAAGCATGAATTACTTTGGTTTTTCGCAACCCACTTGCAGTTGCGTCAAACGTCCTTGCTGACGCTGCGGGTTACGATTGCATAGCAGACTGTTTTTTGCTCGTGTGACGTAAACCTATTCGCTATCATCGTTTACTTCGTTTTCTCGCAGACTCATGAATTATCCGGGTTAAACAATCTTTGCTAGTTCGCATCTGAACGATGCTCAGGGGCTCGTAGCCCCGTCCACGACACTCAACCCAAATCCTTATTTTGCACCGACCAGACGGTGCCGTAACATGAGCAAGGCTTCGATCTTGCTCTGCAAAACGGCAGGGTCGAAGGGGATGATCAAGTAGTCGTTGGCCCCCGCCTTGTAGGCCTGTTCGACCAGACCCAAATCGGTGTCGATCGAAAAGGCTAGGATGGGCAGTTGTTCGCCGGAGTAGGTGTGCCTGACTTTTTGAATGGCTTCCCAGCCCTGCATGTCCGCTTGATGGGTATCGACGATCAGAACGTCCAGGTTGGCTTCATCCAGTTTGGCCAGCATGTTCTGCGCTGTGCTCCAAACGGCCACGTCATGTCCCAGCAGCTCGAGCCGAAATGACACCAGGTCGGAAAGCAATTCGTCTTGTTCGACAATCGCAATTTTCATAGCCACGCATTCAAAAAAGTTTAAGTCGTTTTCAAGTTTCCATTGTCAATTAGTCGCTGACCGCTCCGCCGGTCAGTGGCGTTTGGCTACCGACTTCCGCTCAAACCAATCTGCAATCTTAAGTTTTCCGAAAAACAGTAGGTTGCGGGCGTAGCGTGGCCCGAGTCGTCGCGGATCGGACAGCGCGCGGTAGAGCCATTCGGCGCCCAACCATTGCCACACCGCCGGTGCACGTCTGGCTGTCCCTGCCAAAAAATCAAACGAAGCACCGAGCTGAATACTCAGCGGTACGTGGAGTTCGGACAGGTTGTCGTGGATCCACAGCTCCCCTTTGGGTTGACCGAAGGCGACCAGCAGAATGTCGGTGCGCGAGGTACGAATCGTCGTCAGCAGTTCGCTACGTTCGGCGGCGGTGAGTTGGCGAAACGGCGGCGAACAACAGCCGGCCACTTGCAAAGCGGGGAATTGGCGAGTCAGCTCAGCGGCGGCCGCCTGAGCGACCCCTGGAGCGGCTCCCAAAAAGAACATGCGAAAGCCCTTGTCGGCCGACAGCCGCGCCAACTCGACAATCATGTCCGATCCAGCCACGCGGCATGGAAGCGGCTTGTCCGTCGCCCTGGAACGGCTCACGATGGGTTGTCCGTCGGCGATCACCGCTGCGCTGCGCGCGTTGACTTCGACCAGTCGTGGAAACTGCTCGGTGAGCATCAAATAGTTTAAATTGGCGGTGACGAAATACTCGGGATGTCCGCGCCGGATAATTTGTTCCGCCAAATCCAGCGTCTGCTGCATATTCAGGCGCGCGAAATCGGTTCCCCAAACATTGCATTTGTCTACCCCAAGCGGCTGCGGCTGGCTGCGGCTGGTAACAGCGGCAGCTATCGATGTGGGCGTGGGGGGGAGCGTGGCCAGAGCAGGTAGGCTTCCCGAGGGTCCAAGCACAAAGGGGGCGTTGTTGACGACTAGTTGGGCGTCGCTAAGTATCGAGTTGGCAGCCATCGCAGGATTCAAAATACGGGAAATCGGAAGAGACTCGTTCACGTAAACCTACATCACCGCTAAACTCTGGCTAACAGTTTTGTAGAGGTAAGCCCAAACGAATGGACCGCATGTGCGGGTAGTAACAGTTGCAACAACAAACACACCCAGCTAGCGCGGTCGTGGTAGTCATCGAAGGGCTCGGAACCAACTTGGTCGGTGCCTACGGCTCAAGCTCAGCCATCACTCCTGCCCTCGATCAGATGGCCTCGCAAGGGGTTTTGCTCGACCAGTGCTTTCTCGATTCTCAGCAATTGCCTGAGCAACTGCGTAGCCTATGGACGGCTGCCCACTCGCTACAAACTGGCCCCCTCCCCTGGAATTTGTGGCAAGGCTTCGCAGCGCGTTGGGGGGGGCGTAGCAGCGCTTCAGGCATGGCTCGCTTGCTGACTGACTCGCCCCAAGTGGCCGAGCTGGCCGAGCAACTGGGTTGTCCGCAGATAACGTTGATCGAGCCTCGATCGACCAGCCCGTCCATCCTGCTTCCCGCCGGTGGCCCTCGGCACGAAGCAATCGAGGACTTGGCCCAAGGCCCCGCCGAGGACTCCTCGCAGTGTGCGGTGATGGAACTCCTGGCGACTGCGGCTGCCGAATTGGCCAGCGGACCACCCGGCTTGGTCTGGATTCATAGCCGAGGACTGCGCCATCCTTGGGACGCACCGTTAGACATGCGCGCACAGTTTGCTGATCCCGAAGATCCAAATCCACCCGACTGCATTGAGTTGCCGTCGATCGCAATCGATGCAGAGACCGACCCAGATTTCGTCGTCGGCTGGGGACAAGTCGCTGCGGCCCAAGCAGCCGTGCTCGACGAAGGACTCTCTGTTCTTCGAGACACCGTCGCTCAGCGACCCGACGCGACCGCGTGGTCATGGCTGGTCACCACGCTGGGGGGAGTGCCGCTAGGCGAACATGGCCGCCTGGGGTGGGGACACCAGCAGTTGGTCGGGTCCGAACTGCATACAGCGACGATCATCGTTCCCGCTCAGCCGTTGGCGATTGGTTTGCGGCGTCCGGAATTGTTTCAGTTACCTGACATCGCCGCTACCCTGGCAGGACTGCTCGAGCTCGAATTGCCAAGCGCGGTTTGGGGACAGAACGCACTCGCGCTGGGCGCCGCGCAGTCCCCCGACCGCTGGCTCCATGAACTACGAATGGCCATGCTCTCCGGTAAGCAGGGCAATTGGCTGCGCACTCCAGCCTGGAGCGCCATTCTAGAGAACTTAGAAGCTGGTTCTCACGGTGACACCGGCAACGACCAACTGTTCGTCAAACCCGAGGATCGTTGGGAGGTGAGTCAAATTGCCGATCGACGTCGAGACATCGTCGAACTTCACCGACAGCTTTTACCACTATTCGCGGCCGCTGCTAAGTGTGGTCAGCGATCGGCTCTGCCAGTCCTGGATGACGATCTACTCAACTTGCTCAGGTAGAGACGCCAAGTAAGAAAACCGTCGACGCATTCCCGTCTTGTGGAATCCCGCGGTCTGGCGATCCGCAGCAATCGATGGCTAACGGCGCATGAAAATATTCGATTTGCGCGGTGCAATCGCGGCGGGCGTGGCGTGGGACTCGGCGGCTGGACCCCATGAAGTTTCTGCTACTACCACAGTCGACTCGTGGCGGACTGCCACAGACTCTGGCGGGTTCGCGATGTGCTCGCCGAGGCCGGCTTGACTCAAGACCGTCACCGCGCTGCGCTCGTTACTCCCCACAAGCGTTTCTGCGACGTATCGGTCGGCGCTGGTCGAAGCGATACGCGTGACGATCTCGGCGAACTCGCGTCGCGTGGCATCGTCGAGGCGGTCGAGTCGCATTGCCAGTGCTTGTGCTGCGGAAGGATTCGTCTGGCAGACTTGCGAGATCTGTGAAATGAACTTCGACGTCTCGACAAAGTTGTAATCGGCAGTCTTACCGACAAAGGGACCAATGGAGCGAGTGAGCAGATCCGCGCCAAAGTTATCGACTTTCAAGAACACGTCCATCGTACCAACGATGTTCGGCTCTCCCGCAGCACCGCTACGATCTTCGGTGCGCAGCAGGCAGACGCATCGCCCCGTTACTTTGCGCGGTGCCATCGTGCCTTCGTAGGTGCCATATCCCAAGTAGATGTGCAAGTTATTTTCGGAGTAGACCAAATCGCATTTGCAAGCAGTTCCCACTCCGTCGTCAGCCAAAAAGCTGACCGGGCTGGTTCGCTTGGCGGTGACTTTGGTGATCCCCATCACTTCCCATATATTGACCATCACTTCCGGTCGACGCACCAAAAAGGTGAACATTTCAGGATCGCAGGCGATTTGTTGAGACGGCATGCGGCGGAAGTAGCTAGGATTGTCCAGCACTGCCCGCACTTCCTGGCTGATATTCGGGTTTAGCCTTTGCAGTGGCACTCCGCGAGCCGCTTGGTAACGTGCTTCGCGAGTCGACACCCCTTCGGGCTCCGCCTGTTCGGCCGCCATGCAGCGGCCTAGCGGACTAGCAACTATGCTAGCACCGGAGCAGACCAGCAGGCACAGCGTCAGAGCGAATCGCGTTGAGAAGCCTGTCCACTTCACCTAGATCACCTCGGCAGTAAGGAACCATGGTGATCTCACCATGTATCTCCCCCTGTTTTCGGCTAAGTACGGCTGATTTCCTAAGACCAATTTGCCAAGGCGATCCAGGAACTTTTTCTCAAGTTGCCCTTGAATTAATCGCCGAATTTTGCAAGAAGACTTGTTGCCCGACGGTGGCAGTAGTTGAGACCACGATTTGTAGTGGACGTGGTGACGAGTCCCTAGCGCAAACGGTATCAACGGACTCGCGGGCCTCGTCCACTACAACAAACGGACTCGCGGGCCTCGTCCACTACGGTACGGGCTCTTTAGCTCGACTAGCTACCCTAATATGTCATCCTCCTTCCTTCCACCCGAGCAGTAGATCCTTGGAGCGACTCGACCTCAATTTCCGAGCCGAACCAGCCCGTGCACCGGCTACTAGCTTTCCGCTAGGCTGGTTTATGTGGTGTTTGGTTGGCCTCGCGGCCGGCTACGGAGTGTGGTGGGGGAGTCGATACTATTTAGCACGCCGTCTCAGCGATCAACTGGCGACGGCGCAATCCCCAAGCGATGCTTTCCTAGCGCTCGAAGGCTTGTTGATGCTCGACTCGGCCGCGACGCTCGAAATAGCGCGAGGTCTACAGCACCCCAATACGCAGATCGCCCGCACCGCCTACCGCACCTTAGATGCGCAGATTACCGGTTGGTCACAGTTAGAAGGCTCGATTGCCGCAGCTCGTATGCGCACGCTGGCACAACGCCTGTGCGATCTCCCTGAGAGCACTCCTCCAGACAACTTGGTATTGGCGAGCAGTCTTGCCTCGCGCATCTTCAGCTTATGTCTCGAATTGGACGATCCGCAACTGGGGCCCGTCATGACCGCCTGCGAAACGGTATTTCAGCGCATCGGCAAATCGCCGGCGGTTGCTCTGGCCAGCGCGCCGGCTGCGTCAAATCCGACTGTCGTCAGCGGAGCCGACCTAGAGCAGCTTGGACAGGAGATCAACGCCCTGAGACCCCCGCCACCGCTGAAAAGTTCGAGCCAAGGTGAGTTTACGTTGCGCGATGATGGGCTCGTGGCCCCTATCGCTCCGCGGGAGGTTGTCCATAGTTCGACCAGCGCTCCGACGGCCAAAGTACAATTCCTCACAGCAGCCACTCGGCAGCGCGCTGAGCCAGATGACAGTAGACAGAGTGCATCGGCATCGCTCTCTGACGACGTACCCACCTCGTTCTCAATGAGCGATGATGCCGAGCCCACGCCACAACCGTCACTCGTTCACGGACCCGCGAGCGTAGACAGTCAACCGCTGGCGGAAATGCGTCGTATGAAGCTGGATGTAAACATCGAAAACATCCAACAGCTTGAGATCGATCAGCTCGTGCGGCTCTTGCCCAGTCAGCAGCCGCGGGTTGCTCAAGCCGCCGCTCTTGCACTTCGCTCCCGTGGATTCTCCGATGATCATCTAGCACTCGCGTCCGAACTGGCCACCAGCCCACCGATGGAGCGTATACGACTACTGCATTCGATCGCCACACGAAGTGACTTGGAACCGCGTCAGTGGCTGTTGTGGATGGCCGAAGACGGTGAACCGGAAGTCAAGCAGCAAGCGGTCGCGCTACTCAGTTCCATGTCCCAAGACCTGGACATGCAGAGCAAATTGCGCCGGTTGCTAGCCCAAGAAACCGACGAGAATGTAGCTCAAGCCCTACGCAAAGTCCTGGCCGCCCGCAACCCAAATTCCTTGCGGTAAGCAACCGTAGTGGACGAGGTTACGAGTCCCTCGCACGATCCACCTTGTTGTACATAGGACCGAAGGTTCGGCCGATCGTCTAGCCCCGGCGGTAGGCCACCATCCACGTTGTTGCAATTAGGACCGAAGGTTCGGCCGACTATCTAGCCCCGGCGGTAGGCCGGGGTAGTAGATAGACAAACCAACACCTCATCGGGCCAACGGCCCAACAGATTTCCTACCTACGTTCTTCTGAAGAGAATTTCCCTGACCACTCCCGTTCAACTTCCCCAGGCTTTACACGGCAGTTTGTGCCTACGTTGTGGGCAGCAGCGGCTGGTGACCAGCGGCACTGGCTCGACCTTTCTCCTCTGCCAGCATGGAGTGCATCACCCCCCGTGGCCCAAGTATCCGCCACAGCCGATCCACCAATGCCCACACTTTAGTGAATTGGCCTCTTCCGCCGGAGCGTCCGAGCAGTGAAGATAGTGAGATGAAAACACCATTCGCCTCCGACGACGAACGTCTCCACCTGCTCGACCTTACCTCCGATGAATTGCGTCACTGGCTCGACGAACGTGGGTATCCCGCGTTTCGCAATGGGCAAATCTGGGCCTGGGTCATGCAGCGCCGCGCCGAGTCGTTCGATGGGATGAGCGATTTGCCGAAGAAGCTGCGCGAGGAGCTCGACAGTAGCTTTCGCTTGTGGGCCGCTAGCGTGGCCGCGCATCAGAAGGCCGACGATGGTACAGAGAAGTTGCTGTTCGAACTGGCTGACGGCGGACGCATCGAGTGCGTGTTGCTGCGTGAAGAAGCTCGGCGTTCGATCTGCGTCAGCAGCCAAGTCGGCTGTGCGATGGGCTGCGTATTCTGCGCCAGCGGGCTCGAGGGCGTCGACCGCAATTTGTCGCGTGGCGAAATCCTCGAACAGATGCTCCGCTTGCAGCGTCTACTCCCCGAGGAGGAACGCCTGAGTCACATTGTCATGATGGGCATGGGGGAGCCGCTAGCCAATTTGGATTCGGTACTGGCCGCGCTCGAAGTGGCCCGTGATCCGCAGGGTCTCGGTATCAGTCCGCGTCGTATCACGATCAGCACGGTGGGACTACCCGCAGCCATCGATCGCTTGGCAAAGTACGCTACGCCCTTTCACTTGGCCATCAGCCTGCATGCACCCAACAATACGCTGCGCGATCGCCTGGTGCCCGTCAATGCCAAGATCGGTATCGACGACATCCTCAGCGCGGCCGATCGCTACTTCGCCGCCACCGGTCGGCGTCTGACCTTCGAGTACGTATTGTTGGCGGGTATCAACGACACTCAGCAGTGTGCCCTCGAGCTCGTACGCTTGTTGCGCGGACGAGTGAGCATGTTAAACGTGATTCCCTACAATCAAGTCGCCGGGCTACCCTACGCGACTCCCAGCTCCGAGGCGATCCACAACTTCCGCAATTTCTTGTTAGAGGGGGGAATCAACATCATGTTTCGCCAGCGCAAGGGGGACGGTATCGACGCCGCCTGCGGACAACTGCGCCGCCAACGCGCCAACTGAGCCGAGTGATACAATGCAAGTAACCGTTCACGGAAATTCATCCTAGTGCATCAACCATTCTTAATTTGGGGGTTGGTCGTAGTGGACGAGGTTACGAGTCCCAAACGTATTACGAGTCCCAAACGGTTAACGATTCAAACGGGACTCGCGGGCTTCGTCCACTCCACTCAACCCTAACGTTAAATTGTGACGGAGTACTAGTCGCTGATCGCATACTAGTGCAAAGCCATAAGCACCGAAAGTTGTCACCATGCCAAGTCCATTTCCTGGGTTTGATCGGTTCTTGGAAACCCCCGCCTTCTGGTCGGATTTTCATGCAACTTTTATCAACTATTGGCGTGAAGCGATCGCTGATGCCTTGCCGGGCGGCTATGAAGCCGGCATTGGTGATCGCGTCTACTTGATCGAGCACGATCCCGACAGCCCTGGACGTTGAGCTTAATTCAAACCGCTAACTTTGGTTGACTGATGACTTGACTCTATGGAACGGTGCGTCAATTACGACTTCACCATCGAGTTCTCTCAGGTCGTTTTCTTCCCAACCGATATCCTCGAGCTCTCTTAGCTCGGAGCTGCGCATTCCTATTATAAATGAAGGCTCCTCGCCGCCAGAGACCGATGCCAACTGAGCGGTCAGTTCGATCAATGCTCGCGCTCGTTCCGGCTCAACGTCTTTCATCGTTTGTCGACGATCCAGTTTTTCCATCATCTCCCTGTATTGTCCGGGCGTGCAACACTGGCCGTGAGCGTCCTTGACGCCCAAGCAACCGCAGTCCAGCAGCATCAGCGAAAAAAATGGAGCTTGATTACCTTCCTTGGTTGTTGTCCCGGTGAATTAGTCAGCAGTCCGTCGCCCAGCAGCCAGACACTGCCACTACGCTCGAATCGATCCTGTCCTATCGCTAGCGACGCGCAGTCGCCTCCTCCCTGAGCGGAGTGAGCCCCTTTGGAGACCCTGCGAAATGGCATTGCGCAACTCGCTGAATGCTTAATGACTGATAACTCCCTTTATCATGCATTAAATGAAGGGACGTGGAAAGTAGACCACTTGTAGAACAGGCAGCTGGAAACTTGGTCGACTAGCTTCAGTAAAACAGCTGACCAGGCGTCGAGATGTTGAACTGATAGGGCGTCACCCAGCAGACTCCCTAGCCGCGAGTAAGTCATGTCCAAAACAAATTCCCTTTGTTGTACGGTTGTGCTTTCCCTTACATTATCTGCTCACGCAGCTGCCCAGGAGCCACTTTTGGCAGCCCAACGAAGCATGGCACACACCGAACAGTGCCTTCAAACGCTAGTTGGCGAGGCTACGTTTGACACATTCGGCGATATGGAAGGCTTGGAGGAACCAAGCGTACTGAGCACGGGGAACGCTAAAGTTTATTACGACCGCGGGAAGTACCACTTGCGAATAAATATGGCTAAGCAACTGACCAAGTTTCGGTCTATTGATAAGGACGGAAAGGTACTAGACGAGGGCATCCACGACTCCAGATACGATGAAGTATTCGTCATCTTCGATGGAGAAGTCGCATACTCAATCGCTTTTTCAGAACGCATTAACCCTACGGGCTGCAGCGGTGAGATACATGATAGTTTTGAAGACGCAAATCGTATGAGTGGAGTTGCCGTCGACGACCCTGCCCATCTTTGGCGAAACGCTGGGGAAGTAGATTTCATCGTAGACAAGAGTGCCAAGAAAGAGCTTCTCCTGGACGATGTTAGAGTTCAGGCCGATGGTAGTACGACCATCGGCTTTCCGATTGCAAAATCACTGTCGCGAGTAGAGAAAGATTTAGACCCCAAACTGGGATTCCGGTCAAACGAGATGCGTATCTTCAATTCGGGAATCGCTCAGGCCGTTGCGCGGAGGCAGCTTTTCTGGGAGCGAGTCAATGACGAGCTTTTTGTAACTAAGCGTATCGATACAAACGTTTATGATGACTCGAAAATGCAAATCACATTCTGCTACACAAAATTCGAGCCGAATGTCGACATCGATCCAAGACTCTTCACGATTGATTCTGTCGACATTCCCCATGGGACTAGGTTCATAAACCGACGAAAGAACAACGGCGAGCGTTTTCTCTGGAAGAGCGATGACGGTCTGTCGTCAGAACGACAGGATTTGTCCAAGTATTTAGCGTTTGACCAAGAACACGCTGGAATCGTACTCGCTACAAAGGGGCGTTACCAGAAATACGCATCGATTGAAGAATTGCCGCCATATCTTGAAGTTAGACGGACACAAGTCTTGGAAGAGATGGCCGCAGTTTGTGCATTAACGGAAGGTCAATTGGAAAAGCTGAGTGCAGCGATGCTACTACACGACTCCCATGTTCTAAAGGAAGCGAGGGAACTAGCCCGTCAAGTAAACGATAATCCGAGGATTCCTCAAGATGTAATGCGAGACTTTTTTTCTGCAACAGAATCGGTGAATGCGAAACTTAAACAAGGCTATTTCGCCGCGAATGGCATTGGCTACAAAGTGCTGACTGGTCAACTCGATGAGGAGAGCTTGCAACTGTTTCAGAACCACCAGCAGCTCAGGTTTGTAGAACTCATGAATCAACGCCTTGGGTTGGATGAGAGCCAAAAGGAGATACTGCGGGCGTTTGTCCACAAACATGCAACTGAGCACGGAGCCCTCCTATTTGAGCATCAAGCATTTTTTGAAGCTGTGTTGAGCAGTGACTTAAATAATCTGCTGGATGAGGCAAGAGCCAATGCGCTCCTCCAAGAAACAAAGTACTCTAAAAGCGTCGGCGACTACTTCCGAGATGTGCCTAGTTCAACGTCCGATAAGTAGCCGTTTCGTTCGCTTGTTACAGGGCAGAGCAGCGGTGACTATGAACGGTATCCAGACGAGCGTTCATGAATTGCCAAGGTGTGGCGGTATCATTGGCTTACTTGAGTCCGCGATCGCACAACTCCAAGTCTCCTTTGCCTTTCTGTGCGTGTCAGGTATTCTAAGGTGGAAAGAGGCCAAATAGTGCCTCGGCCCTTCGGACTTCCAGTCGACGCTCTTGGTTGAACCGCAACAACTCGGTCGTTGCTCTACCGATTGCAGACTTTCCCACAATCGTTTGGCCGTCGACCTCAAAGTGGTCAGCCCAGCATTGGTCGCGCGGATGGAAAACCGGCACGACCGAACTGGTTTTGGGATCGCATGCTTCAATGCGGTCGGATTTATGCAGGTTGCAACTGGGGCAAGCTAAAGCCAAGTTCCCTAACACCGATTTTCCGCCGCGCGATTTTGGGAGAATATGCTCGACGTGAAAAGTCGCACCTTGTAGCGATTGATGCATCATGCAATACTCGCATCGATCACGTGCCCGAGTGCGGACCTGGTGATCTTGGCTAGCCGCAATCAAGGCTTGCGCCCCAACATCCGCAGCGCTTCAGCACGAATTAATGCAATGGACTCGCTCATCGCAACCATCGACTCGAGCTCTTCTCGCTCAGTCTCCGACAACTTCCCCTCGTTGTTGCGGTCCATAAGTTTTTGCATACGGCGATTGGTTCGGTCTGGAAATGAAAGTCGACTGACCGACTCAACCCAATCCGGTGACGCTTCGATGGTTGACATTCGAGTGTTCCTAGCTTGCAAAGTAATAGCCAATCGCACTATTCTAATCGATTTGACGCAACATCGCATGAGTCATTCGCCAGGGATTTTATTTCACTTTCCGTCGTGAAATAAAAAATGACGTCTCACGAGGACACACTGCGTCTCACGGGGACACACTGCGTCCGTGCGTCTCACGGGGACACACTGCGTCCGTGAGGGGAATGACAATCTGCCGCTAGCTAGCAAATACATCGGTTCGACGAGGGTACTGTGACCCCGCCTGGAAAGTTTTTTGGAAAAACTGGCGAATTCTTGTAAGACACTGGGGCTCATCTCCGTCTATTAGTGTCGGAATTTCTTCGACGCTCCCGCACCTGGATCTTTGCTTGCTAGCGGATGCTGGGCGGGATCACTCTGCCCTCTCTCGGAGACCCTATCATGGCTCGACCCAACCGTAGTGAAGTCTTTTCACCCGACGAATCCTGCATGGTGCATGTCATCAGCCGCGTCGTCCGGCGTTGCTTTCTACTAGGAGACGATCCGCTGACGGGCAAGAACTACGACCATCGGAAGGAGTGGATCGAAATACTGCTCCAGCACCAAGCAAAAGACTTCGGTATCGATCTACTCTGCTTCAGCTTGATGTCGTCCCATTTCCACTTGGTCCTCAAGTCGCAACCAGAAATTGTTGGAACGTGGACCAGTCGCGAAGTCGCTCGACGCTGGCTGAAACGCTCGAAGAAAGCGACTACACTTCCGCCCAGCGGCGAATCGAGTCGCTGCAATCGCCCGACAAACATTCCGATTGTTTCTTAGCACCGATAACCATTGACGAGCTGCGTGATGAGCTCGGTGCGCGTCCCAGTTCCAGCGGCTATCGTTGTAGCGACAATGGCTTTCTGAACATGTCGAGCGAAGACTACTTGGCGTTGCTCGACTGGACCGCTCCTCACCCTGCCACTCGACTCGCCCGAGACATACCCTCCAACAATGCACTATGTCCCCGTTCTTCTCTATGTCCCCGTTCTTCTCCCCGTTCTTCTCCTTCAGCTTAAGTAAATCTGTTGGACAGTGATGTAGATACCGACTGCCAAAATGCTGCCACCCGTGATGCGGCGCAGCCAAGCTTCTGCACTGGTGACTCGATTAAAGAAGATGGAAAACGATTGCTTGCCAAAGACGAGCAAGATTGCAAAGACCAAGACGGGCACTCCCGTACCAATGCCGTAGAGCGCGGGGAGGAACAGGCTCGAATCGTTCTTCACCGCCAACGGTATCAGGCTTCCGAAGAAGAGCGCTGCGGATACGGGGCAAAAGCTGAGGGCAAACAACAGCCCCAGTAGACCGGAGCCGACCAGGCCAAGCTTTTCAAACCTCTGTCGCAGCCACTGGATTCCTTGCCCCGAACTCATCGGCAATTCGATCAGTCCCAGCAGAATCATGCCGACAACAATCAGTAGCGGCCCAAGGAACAGATTTAAATACTTTTGTAGACCAACCGCCACCCCCGGAGCTGATAGCAGACTGGCGACGATCAACGCCCCAAGTACGCTGTAAGCCAGCACGCGTCCGAGCGTGTAGAGCAAGCTGGATGCAATGGTCTTCCACGACTGCCCCAAACTGCGACTGACGTACGATATGGCAGCGATGTTAGTCGCCAGCGGGCATGGGCTGATCGATGTGAGTATGCCCAACCAAAATGCCGAACCTGCTGCTATCCAATAGCCACTCATGGCTGATGATCTCCGCTTACGATGCTTTGAATTCGGACCAAGCCCGATCGATGAAGGCAGTGAAATCAGCCTGCTCGCTGATGTGGTTCCACACTTCTTCGAGGTTCTTCCAACGAACGACCTTGCCATCCTGAACTTCAACTAAGACAACGGTCGAGGAATAAACCTTGAACTGATCGACCAGAGATGCGTTGTCAGAAGCTGTGAAATCTGCAGTCTGCCAAGCGAGTTTGCTAGCTTCGATTTCAGGCGTTAGTGCTTCGTGAGCAAATTTTTCAATCTGGCGACAAGTTGCACATCGGTTCGCCGCGTGAAAGTAAACAGCCGAGAACTGTGACTCGGCAAGTTTCGCGTTCAGACCGGCGGGAGTCGCGGTGACGCCTGCGTCGTTGTTAGCAACCGTCTGCTGTGCAGAGGATGACTGCGGTCCAATCTTTCGGATTGCAAGCGCCACACTGACGGCTACGAAACCCAAAAGTAGAATGCTAAATATTGTTTTGGTCTTCATGATCGACTCTCCGTTTCTTGTGACTGTTCAATAAGTTGTTTGATCTCAGCGGGCGATGGTAGTGTTCCTGCACTAACGAGCTTGCCATTGATCGCGATCGCCGGCAGGGCTGACGGATTGAACTCGAGCACCTGCATGATGTCGTCAACCTTCTCGACCGTATCACCCGCTTGCCGCTCGCTAGCGGCCGCTTGAGCATTCTTGAGTAGGGTTCCGCACTTTGAGCAACCGGTACCGAGCACTTGGACTTTGGCCATGATTGACTCCCTACGATGGTGATGTTTCCAATTCGTGATGCGTTAGCTTTCGCAACTCGTTCAGACCGATCGGTGGTTCGATCTGCCAAGGGATGATTGCTACTCGGCTGGCCTGTACCTGCTTAACCTCGCGCAGGTACTTTTGCTCGTACGATTGACGCAGTTTCATCAGCGGATCGGTGAGCGGCAGTGGGCTAAGCACTTGGTTGATGACCCAGGCGAAGGGCTCGATCTCGGCACGTCGCAAGTCGCGTTGCAGCGCAGCGGCTTCATGCACTGGAGTCGCTTCGGGCAAGGTGACGATCAATACGCGTGTGAATAGAGGATCGCGCAAGCGTGGCAGTAAGTTTTCGACCGCTTCCGGCATTTCGCTGGCTTGCCGAGTCACTTCGCGGTGATAGGCCAGAGCGGAATCGAGCAGCAAGACCGTGTGCCCAGTGGGCGCGGTATCGAGCACTACAAACTGGTTGGTGCCAGCGGCAACCGCATCTGCAAACGCTCTGAAAACGGCGATCTCTTCAGTACATGGAGACCGCAGATCCTCTTCTAGCAATGCCTTACCTTGCTGGTCGAGATTCTTGCCAGCTCGCCCTAAGACCTCCGCTGAGTACTTGGCCGTTTCCACTTCCGGATCGATGCGACTGACCGACAGGTTCGGCAAACGTTCGTCGTTCAGCGATGCTGCGATATGAGCGGCCGGGTCCGTTGTGGATAGATGCACTTCGTAGCCACGCTCGGCAATGGCAACTGCGACGGCTGCCGCAACCGTCGTCTTGCCCACGCCACCTTTGCCCATGGCAAGAATAACACCGTGACCAGGGGCAACGAGATCATCGATAAGTTCGGAGAGCATCGCTAGACCTTCGACTCGTTCAGCGTCGTCGTGTGGTGAGTTGTCGGCTGAAGCAAATTCCGTCGAACCCAAGCGGCGCAGTGAGTCGATGCCGAGTACTCCACTGGGGCTCAATGGAACTACGGTTTGCGGAAAGGCTTTCAGTTCTTGTGGCATCGCCTGGAGCGCTTCTGCCCCTCGCTGCTGAAGTGCAACGGCATAAGGGTCGCTCGTGTCGACAGCTTGGAACACGCCGTTGACCACGAGCTGTTGGTTCAGCACCCCGAGCTCTGCAAGCTCACCGCTTGTGCGAGCCGCTTCGCGCAGTGCGCTAGCTTCGGCTCGAGCGACTAAGACGAGCGTCGTTATCGCCGAGTCACTGAGCGCCCGGACCGACTCTTTGTAAAGCTTTTGTTGGTCCTGCAAACCGGCCAGTGGCCCAAGGCAACTGGTGCCTGTGGTATTCTCCTCCATGAAACCGTCCCAAGCCGATGGCAGTGTCAACAAGCGGAGCGTGTGACCGGTCGGTGCGGTATCGAAGATAACATGATCGAACTCTGCGGTTGCCGTTGGATCGCCCAGCAATCGCGAGAATTCATCGAAGGCGGCGATCTCCAATGTGCATGATCCGGAGAATTGCTCCTCCATACTTTTCACAGCAGCCTCAGGTAGCAGGCCACGATAGGGACCAACCATCCGTTCACGATACTCGGCCGCCGACTTTTCAGGGTCGAGATTCATAGCGAAGAGCTTAGGCACAGCCGGGATTGCCGTTGGATGATTTTCGAGAGCGACGCCCAGCACTTCATCGAGGTTGGATGCGGGGTCCGTGGAAACCAGCAATACCTTCTTGCCTGCATCGGCCAGTCGCACTGCGGTCGCGCAGGCCACCGACGTTTTTCCGACGCCACCTTTGCCAGTGAAGAACAGGTTGCGCGTCGGTTGGTTTAAGAATTCCATGAATTAAGTTCCTTGTAAGAACAACGGCGTGAACGGCGTATTGGGCAGCGGACGAGATTAGCAGCATCCACTGGTGCCGCAACAACCGCCGCTTGCCTTTGCAACGGGCAGTTCCTGTTTGGCCGGTGATCCATTGACCCA